>JAWOIJ010000037.1:0-3663 GCA_046484745.1 Desulfobacterales bacterium
TACAGCGTGGAGCAGACAATCGATGCTGAAACCGCCGAAGGTTATATCCGTATCCTCGCCAACCCGGAATCCGGGCTTTCACCGCTTGCGGTTACGCTTGCTATCAGAGGGACATTCAGTATTGGCAACTCTGTTGTCTCCTATTCCGGGCCGGAGCCGGTCGAGTTTCTGGATAACGGAGTCGACCGGTATCCGATACGGCTCACCGCACAGGGGATTTATTATCTGACCGCTGAAGTTACCGACAGCTACAGCAATACACATACCGATACCGTTGCTGTGCTGGCACAAAATGCCTCTGAGCTGAACGCCCTGCTCCAGGCCAAGTGGAACGGGATGAAGGCGGGGATGTTGGCCGGAGACATTGAAACCGCATTGAGTTATATTACAAGCAATAAACAGGGAATGTATGCTTTCAATTTCAATCTGCTGCAGGACCATCTTGCTGAAATGGAGGCTGGAATGCAAGAGTTGACTCTTGTTCAGTCACATGACGGAATGGCGGAATGTACCATGGTGGGCGAACAAAATGGGCAGCAATACTCCTTTTATGTTGTTTTTGAAAAAGATTCTGATGGAATCTGGAGGATCCGCTTTTTTTAACGGGAAAAACTTTTATGAAAAAAGTATCTGTCATTATCCTGATGTCGATTTTCCTTGTCGGAGCAAGCACCTCCACCAGCCATGCTGGATGGCTCTTTTTTTCCAAGCCGGAGTTCAAGGGCCGGATACTGGATGCAGAAACCAAAGAACCCATCCAGGGAGCGGTCGTGGCTGCCATTTATCATAAATATTCCTATCACTTGCTTGGGGCCGGGACAGAGATTTGCAACACCAGAGAAACCCTCACAGACGAGAAAGGGGAGTTTCTGATCCCGTCCTATTATACGATAATCGATCCGTTCAGCATAGAGGACAAAACAAGCTTTATTTTCTATAAGCCCGGATATGCACCTGGCGCTGTTAATGATTCGCCGATTTATTATTTTGGCAGATATCCGGAAAATTTTTTTACCCGGGAGATCGGCGAAAGGGCGGAAGCGCTCAAATCAGATGCAACCCGAGAAAAAGTGATGATTACCTATGGGGTGGTGGAAATGCCAAAAGTGAAGAACACCAGAAAAGAGAGATTGCGGGCAATGCCGAGCAGGCCAGGTCTTACAAATTCTGATGACCTGCCGCTTTTATATAAAGCGATCAATGAAGAAAATAAAAGGTTTGGAAGAGGGGAAGTAAAATAACAGGAGAGCTGATATGAAAAAACTGTTTTGCCACATCATAGTAGCCGTGTTTTTTATGCCTTTTGCATATGCTTTGGAGGTGGGAAACCATAGAGAAATGAATGAATATATTGCCATGCATAATTTTACCTTGATCGATTTTTCTCTGGGTGCCTGTCTGAAAGATAAACTGAATTTTAAGGACGGTGCAACAGAGATCATTAATTCGAATGAAGTCTTCAGGTGGCTCGGCGAAGGTGGAATTCAAGAAGACGAGCCCGATTACGCTATTCCATACGTTCGTTCCTTGAACCATTTTCATGACCCCCTGACCAATGAAGGGTATTTATCGGCGAAAGCATCCTCTGTTTTGTGGGCGCAACGACCCATGGGTGAGCAATATTTCGGGTATTATTCCTGGCATGATGTACGGAACGATTTTTACCTTGCATTGACATCATCGGAAAATGATGACCAGGAGGAATATTTTGCTCATATGTTCAGGGGACTCGGGCAGTTGATGCACTTAGTGGAGGATGCCTCTGTTCCGGAACATACTCGGGATGATTTCCACTATTTTCGCAATCCATATGAAGAATGGGTTAAAGCGAATGTGATAAGAGCAGAGGGTGGAAATATAACCATCAACGGAGATCCATTAATCATAGACAGCAACGCTTATTTTTTTTCACCCGATCTTCTTTCCCAGATGCCGGGTGATTTTGCAGGCGCTGAAGTACCCATTGCCAATCTGATGGATACCAATGAATACGTTCTTCCGGTTCCTGATCCGGGTGTGACGTTCTTTCCGGGCGACGAATTTTCAACCATCGGCCTGTCGGAATACACCAATGCAAATTTTTTAAGTGCGGATACCATGTTCAAGGACTATCCATACCCGAAACCAGAGCATTGTGAAATCCGTCTGGAAAATCCCCCGGATGACGGCCTGCCGGATCTGGATCGAAAATACCTTTCAAGCACCAATGGCCATCCTGGAGAGCCGGTAGAACATCTGGCCGTGGTCAGTTATATCGATTTTTATCGAAAACAATATTTTCCGCAAATTTCAAATGAATTCCTGCCGGTTGGTCTTGATCCGGAATGCCACAAAGAATATGCCCAGAAGCTGATTCCCAGAGCCATCGGCTATGCAGCAGGTCTTTTGAAATATTTTTTCAGGGGTGTTATCGAGGTAAAACATGTTTTCCCAAATGTGGATGGCAACGGAAGCATTACCGGGATGAGTGTGGAAGTGAGAAACTCCACCCCTCTTCCGAACGATCAAATCGAGCTGATGGTAGGTGGCAGTTTGTCATTCGCGTATCAATATACGGCCGCAGGCTCATCCGCACCCATTTTTCATGCAATTGAAAACGTTTATATCGTTGACAACAGTTATAATCCAATCAATTCAGGATTTGTTCCCATGCAGATCAATTTTTCTGAACCCATACCGCCTGGTGCGGATGATATATCCATAACCATTGTGTATAAAGGGATTCTGGGGAATGAAGCCGATGCCGTGGCAGCCAAAACCATAGCCTTGACATCAAGAATTGCCTTTTATCACCAGGCCGGCGGACCGCCGAATGTCAGCAATATATACACCATTTTTCCAGATGGAACCGGGGAAACACCGATTACCAACAACAGTGACAACCTGCCCTATAAATTTTCGCCTAGCTGGTCGACAGACGGACGCATGCTCGCATTTGATGCCTCCTATCCTCTCACTTCTTATAATCCCAACATCATTGTTCTGGATATGACATCGGATCAGCCATATCCGGATAATATTGTAACCATTCTGGATTCAAGCGAGGGCGAAACCCTTTACGCCGATACCATGCCTTCTATTTCTCCTGACGGTACGAAAATCGTCGCCGTGAGAAGAGAAATTGTTAACGGGAACGAGTTGGCACTATTTTCACAGATGGTCATTTTTACGATCGATGACGGCAGTTGGACGCTTCTGGATGAAACATGGCCTGCCGTTGAAATGCCGCGCTGGTCCCCGATCGAGGATAAAATCCTGTATAATGTCAATGCTGTTAAAATCAATGTAATCAATGCGGATGGTACGGGAAGAACAACCCTTATCGAAACTCAATGCCCGTGTCCAGACGATTTCCCTATCCATACCCATCCGAACTGGTCACAGGATGGTCAAAAAGTTGTATATATTGAAGGGATGTACTATCCAGATACCGAAATTAGAACATATGATGGCATCCGGATAATGGATTCGGATGGGACGAACAATCAACTGTTTTATAACTGCAGTTCATTTAATTGTTACTTCCCTTCACTTTCTCCGGATGGCGGGAAGGTCGTATTTTCAACCTCCGTAGACCTGTACACGTATGATGGAAACGAACTTGCACCGATAATAACGGACAGATATGAGATACACACTCCTGTTTGGTCCAGACTTTATTAT
>JAWOIJ010000086.1:0-13785 GCA_046484745.1 Desulfobacterales bacterium
TTCTTCCGGACAACGGATGTTACGGGGATATTGAGTCTTCCCGAGGGAGTAGAGATGGTAATGCCGGGAGATAATGTAACGATAGTAGGCGAGCTGATATGCCCGATAGCGATGGAGAAGGAACTCCGGTTTGCGATTCGTGAAGGCGGAAGAACTGTCGGTGCCGGCGTGGTCAGCGATATAATCGAATAATGGCAAAGGGAGTCAGCTGGTGAGAATAATAGTTACCCTTGCGTGTACGGAATGCAAGAGAAGAAATTATACGACGACAAAAAACAAAAGAACAACCCCGGACAAACTTGAGTTCAGGAAATACTGCCGGTTCTGCAGGCAGCATACCGCTCACAAAGAGACAAAATAATTCGAGGCTGTTTGTATGCTATAATTCAGGCCAGTAGCATAATTGGTAATGCAGCGGACTCCAAATCCGAAGACTGCGGGTTCAAGTCCTGCCTGGCCTGCCAAACCATTTAAGGGGAGCATGAGATGTGAGGATGCTTTCCAGTACTTAGGAGAACAATGGGACGGTTACAACGGAAAAAGCCGGTAAGCAAGAAAAAGAAAAAAGGGAACGGCGATCAGAGCACTGTCGCTGCAGATGCCGAAAACAAGGTTGTTTCGCTTACGGATTTTTCCATAGACAAGAAAAAACAGCCTCCCCCCCGGAAAAAAATATCAGGTGCGGCAAAGCCTGCAAATGCGACACCGCGATACTGGGACAAGGGATTGCAGTTTTTGAGGGAAGTCAGGATTGAGCTGAAGAAGGTGACTTGGCCTTCAAGGGCGCAGACAATGGGTTCGACTGCAGTTGTCCTAATCCTTGTCATTATTATTTCATTTTTTCTCGGTCTGGTTGACATGGGGTTATCAGGCCTGGTTCAATTGATTCTTCATTAATGCCGAGGAGAATATAGCGTGGCTCTTAAATGGTATGTTGTGCATGTTTACTCAGGGTTTGAGAACAAGGTGAAAAAAGCCTTGGAAGAACGGATTGCGTCTTCCTCTAATCCGGAGCAATTTGATGAAGTGCTTGTGCCAACGGAGCAGGTTGTTGAACTTGTAAAAGGCAAAAAAAAAGAGTCATCCCGGAAATTTTATCCGGGTTATATTCTTGTTCGCATGGAATTAAATGATGAGACATGGCATATCGTAAACAATACCGCCAAGGTTACCGGATTTTTGGGCGGTAAAAATAAACCGGCACCAATTTCGGATGAGGAAGCGGCTCAGATCCTTAACCGGATGGAAGTCGGACAGACACAACCGCAGCCGAAATTCTTTTTTGAACAGGGTGATGAGATTCGAGTCATTGACGGGCCGTTTACAAATTTTAACGGTACGGTTGAAGATGTAAATCCGGAAAAAGGGAAGATCAAGGTTCTGGTAAGTATCTTCGGCAGGTCAACACCGGTAGAACTCGATTTTGTGCAGGTTGCAAAATTATAAATTAGGAGTAAGAAAAAATGGCTAAAAAGGTTCTTGCCATGGTAAAATTACAGGTTACGGCTGGGAAGGCGAATCCGTCGCCTCCAATCGGGCCTGCATTAGGACAGCATGGCGTAAACATAATGGATTTCTGTAAAGCATTCAATGCAAGGACCGCAAAGGATGAGGGACTGATTATACCTGTCGTATTGACGGTTTACCAGGACAGGACATTCACTTTTATTACAAAAACCCCTCCGGCAGCCGTGCTGTTAAAGAAGGCTGCAAAGATTGCCAAAGGGGCGGCTGATCCGAAGCGTGATAAAGCAGGAAAGGTTACGCGCAAACAGATTGAAGAAATCGTCAACATGAAGATGTCCGATTTGAACGCAAATGATATGGATGCGGCGTGCAAGATTATAGCTGGCACGGCAAGAAGCATGGGAATTGAGATTTCCGAAAAATAATTTTAAGGAGCGGGTAGGAAAATGCCGAAGCGCGGTAAAAAATATGTTGAATCAAGAAAAAAAGTTGTCACGTTAAAGCGGCATGATGTTGCCGAGGCTATGGAACTGGCGGTAAACTCTTCGTATGCTGGATTTGATGAAACCGTCGATGTCGCGGTAAAGCTTGGAGTTGATCCAAGGCATGCCGATCAGATGGTTCGCGGTACAGTTGTTCTGCCGAACGGCCTTGGAAAAGAAGTCAAGGTTCTTGTTTTCGCTAAAGGGGAAAAAGAAAAAGAAGCGATCGATGCCGGCGCGGATTTTGCCGGAAATGATGAAATTATCGAAAAGATAAAAGGTGGCTGGTTCGGTTTTGACAAGGCAGTGGCCACACCGGATGTCATGGGAAATGTCGGTAAGATCGGAAAGCTTCTTGGTCCGCGCGGGCTTATGCCAAACGCAAAAACAGGCACAGTCACTTTTGATATCTCAAAAGCCGTTAATGAGCTAAAAGCCGGAAAAATTGATTTTAGAGTTGAAAAAGCGGGAATCATACATGCACCGCTCGGAAAGGTTTCATTTGGCGTGGATAAGCTGGTTGAGAACTTTACGTCTTTCATCGATAAAGTGATTCGTCTCAAACCAGTTTCAGCAAAAGGTGTTTATTTAAAGAGCATCGCCATCTCCACTACAATGGGGCCTGGGATTAAAATTGATACCACACTGGCTAAGGACACGGCTAGATAATCCGGTTACGGAAAATCGTTAAAACCGAAAAGCTTATGAAAATGGCCCCGGCAAGCAGTTGCTGCCGGAAATAACATTATTTACTGTCAAAGACCGTAGGTTCACGAATCGTGTTTAATCGGCTTTAGCCGGCCTACAGAGACAGCCTTCTCTGGTTGAAAGGGTACCTCCGGTTTTTTGCAGATTTATGAAGGGGGTGGAAAAAAATTGATACGGACTGAAAAAGAAAAGATTGTAGCAGATCTGCATGACAGCTTTAAAAAGTCCAAGGTTGTAATCTTGACTGACTATAAAGGGCTCGATGTTTCAGCTATCAGCAAGCTGCGCAAAAAGCTCAGAGAAGTAGATGTAGAATATAAGGTGGTAAAAAATACGCTTATCACCAGAGCTTCAGAAGATACAGATGCTTCTCTGATAAAGGATTACTTCAAGGGGCCTAGCGCGCTTGCGCTTAGTTATGATGATCCGGTCGCTCCTGCAAAGGTGCTTGTCGATTTCGCAAAAGAGAACAACAAGCTTGAGATTCAGGTCGGTGTTATGGAGGGCAGGGTACTCGATCTGAATGAGATCAAAGCCCTTTCATCATTGCCGTCCCGTGAAGTGTTGCTGGGACAGCTTTTGTCGGCGATGAATGGCGTGCCTACGGCTTTTGTTCGGGTGCTGAACGGCGTGACGGTCAATCTGCTTAATGTTATGCAGGCTATCAGGGATCAAAAAGAATCCGCCTGATTTTTAGAAACTGTTAAAACAAAAAACATGATTTGTATAATACTTGGAGGAAAAAATGGCTGATATCAAGAAAGAAGATGTAATTGAGTTTATCGCAAATATGACGGTTCTTGAACTGTCTGAGATGGTGAAGGAATTGGAGGAGAAATTCGGAGTTTCTGCTGCAGCACCGGTAGCAATGATGGCTGCCGGACCGGCTGTTGACGGTGGCGCTGGAGCGGCAGAGGAAAAAACTGAATTTGATGTAATTCTTGTCGCTGCTGGGGACAAGAAGATTCAGGTAATCAAGGAAGTGAGAGCCATTACAAGTCTTGGTCTCAAGGAAGCAAAAGCCCTTGTTGATGAAGCTCCAAAACCGGTTAAAGAAGGAATCGCCAAGGAGGACGCTGAAAAGATAAAAGCGCAACTTGAGGAAGCCGGCGCACAGGTCGAAATAAAATAATCCGAAACACAACGTTATTGATAAAAACACATTCTTCATAATAACGGGGTTGTGAGACAAAAAACAATGAGGGGGGCAGACATGCCCCCCCTTGGCCTTTTTTAAGCAACCCGAAAATCGAATTGGAGATGGTATGTCCGGAAAGCCTTTGACGTATAAACGAATAAGGAAAAGCTTCGGTAAAATAAGAAAAATAGTTGAAATCCCGGATCTTATTGGAATGCAGCGAGAATCATACAACCGTTTGCTTCAAATGGATGTTTCTCCTGAGAAAAGAGAGGATATCGGACTTCAGGCTGTTTTTAAATCCGTTTATCCGATAAACGACTTCACAGGAACAGCCTCTCTCGAGTTTGTTTCTTACAGTTTCGGTGAAGTCAAAAATTCCGTGAGTGAATGTATCCACAGGGGAATGACGTATGAAATACCTGTCAGGATTCGTATTCGACTTGTGGTTTATGATCTGGATAAAGATACCGGAATTTCAAACATACGTGATATAAAAGAGCAGGAAATTTATTTTGGTACAATCCCCTTGATGACGGAAAAAGGTACGTTCATCATCAATGGAACGGAAAGAGTCGTTGTAAGCCAGCTTCACCGCTCATCCGGTGTGTTTTTTGATCATGACAAAGGAAAGACTCATTCCAGCGGAAAGATTATTTACACGGCCAGGGTTATCCCGGTACGCGGCTCTTGGATCGATATGGAAATAGATCCGAAAGACATCGTTTATATCCGGATCGACAGACGCCGGAAATTTCCGGCAACACTCCTTTTCAAAGCGCTTGGATACTCCACGGAAGATATCCTTGATTATTTTTATGAAAAGGAAAAGATATTTATCAAAAAGAAGGAGTTTTTCCGAGGGGTCAATGAGAACGCTCTGAAGGGGCAACGGGCAAGTTGTGATGTCAAGGATCCTGAAACCGGCGAAGTGATTGTCAAAAAAGGAAGAATTTTTACAAAAAGGGCGATTCGGCAAATTATGAGTTCCACCCTGGAGATGGTGCCGATTTCACGGGAGGATATCCTGTTCAAGTATTTTGCCTCATCTGTTTTAGATAAAAAGGATAATACTTTTATTGCCCAGCCTGGCGACGCTCTTGATGAGGAAGCACTCGACAAGATGCTTGATGCAAAAATAAAGGAATTTGACCTTCTTCTGGTTGACTCCGCATACAGCAGTGACTCCATCAGAAAGACCCTTTTTCTGGACAAGGTCGATAATAAGACAGAGGCTCTTATTGAAATTTACAGGCGGCTTAGACCTGGAAATCCTGCAACGCCTGAGGTGGCTGTGGATTTTATTGACCATCTTTTTTTTAAAACAGCCTATTATGATCTCTCCGGTGTCGGACGTATTAAACTGAACCACCGCTTGAACGTTAATGCTCCCGTCAATCTTAGAACACTCAGGAAGGAGGACATTCTTCTTACCGCGAAAACCCTCGTTGAACTGAGAGACACACAGGGAGTTGTCGATGATATCGATCATCTTGGAAATCGTCGAGTTCGTGCGGTCGGTGAACTCATGGAAAACCAATATCGAATTGGTCTGGTTCGAATGGAAAGGGCGATCAAAGAGCGCATGAGTATGCAGGAGGTAGATGCGCTGATGCCCCATGATTTGGTTAATCCAAAACCGGTTTCGGCAGTTGTAAAAGAATTTTTCGGGACCAGTCAGCTTTCACAGTTTATGGATCAGACAAATCCGCTTTCCGAGACAACTCACAAGAGACGTCTGAGTGCGCTTGGCCCTGGCGGACTTACCAGAGAAAGAGCAGGATTTGAGGTAAGGGACGTTCATCCATCCCACTACGGACGAATCTGTCCTATCGAAACACCGGAAGGGCCCAACATCGGCCTTATTGTCTCCCTCTCAACTTACGCACGCGTGAATGATTATGGCTTTATTGAGACCCCTTATCGGGTGGTAAGAGATTCTACTGTTTCAGAAGAAGTAAAACTTCTGAGCGCTTTTGAAGAAAAGAAACATCCCATCGCACAGGCAAACGCTCCAATTGATGCAAATAATCGGTATGTCAATCCGGTCGTAACATCACGAGTCGAAGGTGAATTCATGATGGTCCGGGCAGAGGAGATCGAGCTGATGGACGTTTCTCCAAATCAGCTGGTGAGTGTTTCAGCTTCACTGATTCCGTTTTTGGAAAACGATGACGCAAACAGGGCCTTGATGGGATCTAACATGCAGCGGCAGGCGGTACCATTGACCCAGACAAAGGCTCCATTGGTAGGAACCGGCATTGAAGGCGTTGTCGCAAAGGACTCCGGTGTTACGGTTGTTGCAAAAAGGGATGGCGAGGTCGTTGAAGTCAGTGCAGATCGTATCGTATTGAAACATGACCCGTCCGATATGCGTTACAAGAGCCCTGTTACCATTCATAATCTCTCAAAATTTATTCGGTCCAACCAGAACACCTGTTTCAACCAGAGACCAATTATCAGGAAAGGGCAGTTTGTAAAGAAAGGTGATATTATTGCAGATGGCCCTGCTACTGAAATGGGTGAGCTTGCTCTTGGCAAGAATGTAACCGTCGCTTTCATGCCCTGGGGTGGATATAATTTTGAAGATTCCATTCTTGTCAGTGAGCGTCTTGTAAGGGATGGTGTATTTACATCCGTTCATATCGAAGAGTTTGAAGTAGTCGCAAGAGATACCAAGCTTGGGAAAGAAGAGATTACACGGGATATCCCGAACGTAGGAGAAGAAACGCTGAAGGATCTTGACGAATGCGGCATTATCAGGCTTGGAGCAGAGGTTAAACCCGGAGATGTCCTTGTGGGTAAGATAACGCCGAAAGGAGAAACACAGCTTTCCCCGGAAGAAAAACTTCTTCGTGCAATTTTTGGTGAGAAAGCAGGCGATGTAAAAGACACTTCACTTCGAGTGCCTCCGGGAGTGGAGGGTATTGTCATTGATGCCAAGGTTTTTTTACGAAGGGGTGTGGACAAGGATGATCGGACAAGGAATATTGAAGACGCCGAAATTTCAGCTCTTGAACGGGATATGGCAGATGAAATCCGGATCATTGAAAAGATCGCGCTGGAACAGCTCCAGAAAGTACTCGACGGCCAGATTTGCGTGACGCCTCTTAAGAAGGGAAAAAAAATGATCCTTTCAAAAGGGAAGAATATTGACGCTTCCGTGTTGGAAGGCCTCAAAATATCCGATTTTGAAGGCATCGTTCTGAAAGATTCGTCTGCCACAGAAAAGGCCCATGAAATTCTTGATCTCTGCCGTGAACAAAAAGACACCAGCCGGTCCCGATTTGAAGAAGAAGTCGGCCGGTTTGAAACAGGTGATGACCTGCCTCCGGGAGTAATTAAACTCATTAAAGTCTATGTCGCAATGAAAAGAATGCTTTCCGTTGGTGATAAAATGGCCGGCCGTCATGGAAACAAAGGGGTTGTCTCCCGGATTTTGCCTCAGGAGGATCTCCCGTACTTCGAAGACGGAACCACCGTAGACATGGTTCTCAATCCGCTGGGTGTCCCTTCGCGTATGAATGTCGGACAGATTCTTGAGATCCATCTTGGAAGGGCCGCGCATGCTCTTGGAATCCAGATTGAAAGGATGCTTCAGGAAAAAAAATATAAGAAACTCAAGGAAAAATTTAATCGGATTTTTGCCAAGGCTTCCGAGTTGGAAGATATTAACAGCATGGATGATCAGGCGTTTTCAGATTTTGCAAAATATTATTGCGACGGTGTCCACATGGCAACGCCTGTTTTTGACGGAGCTAAGGAGGATGAAATAAAAACGCTTCTTGATGAGGCCGGTGTTGATATCTCGGGGCAGGCCACTTTATACGATGGCAGGACCGGAGAGCCTTTTGATGGAAAAGTCACTGTCGGTACCATGTACATGCTGAAACTTCATCACCTCGTGGATGATAAAATACACGCCCGCTCGATCGGGCCTTATTCCCTGGTTACACAGCAGCCGCTCGGCGGAAAAGCACAGTTTGGCGGACAGCGTTTAGGTGAAATGGAAGTTTGGGCTATGGAAGCCTATGGGGCGGCACATGCTCTGCAGGAGTTCCTGACGGTCAAGTCTGACGATATGGCAGGAAGAACCCGGATGTATGAGAAGATTGTAAAAGGGCAGAATGTACTTGAGCCTGGTCTTCCTGAGTCTTTCCGGGTTTTGACTAAGGAACTGCAAAGCCTCGGACTTGATGTGAATCTAGTAGAATAGAAACAGTAAGGAGAAAGTATTGGAAACGATATACGATTTCTTCGCAAAGCCAAAAGATCCGAAAAATTACTCCGGCGTTA
Organism: Desulfobacterales bacterium; assembly: GCA_046484745.1. Lineage (GTDB taxonomy): Bacteria > Desulfobacterota > Desulfobacteria > Desulfobacterales > SURF-7 > JAQYVL01. Next base: position 8,092 of record JAWOIJ010000086.1, read on the forward strand.
AAATTTCTCTTGCCTCGCCTGAAAAAATCCGGGAGTGGTCTCACGGAGAGATTAAAAAACCGGAAACCATAAACTATCGGACCTTCAAGCCGGAAAGAGACGGCCTTTTCTGCGCAAAGATATTTGGGCCTACCAAAGACTACGAGTGCAATTGCGGCAAATATAAAAGAATGAAACACCGGGGCGTCATCTGTGAGAAATGCGGTGTTGAAGTTATCCAGTCCAAAGTTCGGCGTGATCGAATGGCTCATATCGATCTGGCCACCCCCGTCGCCCATATCTGGTTTCTGAAGAGCCTGCCCAGCAAAATCGGCAATCTCCTGGATATGACTCTCAAAAACATGGAGAAGATCCTCTACTTTGACAGTTATGTCGTTATTGATCCGAAAGAAACCGGTCTTGTGCGGGGACAGCTTTTGTCAGATGAGAAATACCATGAGGCCCTGGATCTTTATGGACCCAAGTTTGACGCGGGTATCGGGGCTGAAGCGGTTCGATCTCTTCTTGAACAGCTTGACCTGGAGCAAATCTACAAAGAGCTTCGGGAAGATATCAACACCACCTCTTCGGAAGCAAAGCGTAAAAAGCTGGCAAAACGGCTTAAAATAGTTGATGCGTTCAAACAGTCGGGAGTTAGTCCGTTATGGATGATCATGGACGTGATACCTGTGCTGCCTCCGGACCTGAGGCCTCTTGTGCCTCTTGAAGGAGGACGTTTTGCCACATCCGATCTCAATGATCTTTATCGAAGAGTGATAAACCGCAATAACCGGCTGAATCGTCTTGTAGAATTAAAGGCACCGGATATCATTGTTCGAAATGAAAAAAGGATGCTCCAGGAATCGGTAGATGTTCTTTTTGATAATGGAAGGCATGGCCGGGTTGTGACTGGAACGAATAAACGGCCATTGAAATCACTTTCCGATACCCTGAAGGGCAAGCAGGGTCGATTCAGACAGAATCTTCTGGGAAAGCGAGTTGATTATTCGGGAAGAACCGTTATTACCATCGGACCCAATTTGAGGCTGCATCAATGCGGACTGCCAAAAAAAATGGCTCTCGAGCTGTTCAAACCATTTGTTTACCACCGGCTTGAGCATAAAGGGGTGGTTTCCACGGTAAAAAGTGCAAAGAAAATGGTTGAACGGCTTACCCCTGAGGTATGGGACACGCTTGATGAAGTCGTAAAAGAATACCCCGTTATGTTAAACCGGGCTCCGACCCTTCACCGGCTGGGAATCCAGGCTTTTGAACCGGTTCTGATCGAGGGAAAGGCCATACAGCTTCACCCGCTTGTCTGCACGGCGTTTAATGCTGATTTTGACGGAGACCAGATGGCGGTTCATATCCCGCTGTCAGTGGAATCACAGATAGAGGCGCGTGTGTTGATGCTCTCAAGCAACAATATTCTTTCTCCCGCAAGCGGAAGCCCGATAATTGTTCCGACCCAGGATATCGTTCTGGGTATATATTACCTGACAACGGCGGTTGCCGGATCAAAGGGCGAAGGGATGATTTTTGCCAACACAGATGAAGTACGCTCAGCATATGATTCCGGTTCTGTCGATCTGCATGCGAAAATTGTTGTCAGAATGAATGGGAAAAGGGTTGAGACCACCGTAGGACGAATCCTTTTGTGGGAAATTATTCCAAATGAAGAGATTGCCTCATTACGTCATATCCATGTGAGTGCCAAGAAGAACGCGAAGGCGGCTGTTTTGGAGATCGAGCAAGGGGAATCTTTTGCCGAAATAATTCAAAAATATTCCAAAGACCCTGTTCCGGGTCGAGACGGCAAAACAGGTCTCTTTAAAAAAGAGGAATTGAAAACCAAATTTAAACTGTCCGAAGAGGATACAGGTATCGTGTTTTCTCTGGAAGCAGGAGAAATAAGCCCTGTCATTACGGCAGAAGACGGTTACCATGTATTCCAGGCGATAGAGAAGGGAACTAAAATTCCTTTCCGCATTTTAAACAGGGGGTTGGACAAGAAGGCGCTTCGCGATCTGGTTGATTATGCATACCGAAACACCGGGCCGAAAGCGACGGTAATTCTTTCTGACAGGCTTAAAGATATCGGCTACCGATACTCCACGGAAGGAGGACTTTCCATCTCAATTGATGATATGATTATTCCGGATGCCAAATGGGACCTTATAAAAAATGCAGAAAGCAAGGTTGAGGAAATTGGCAACCAGTACACAGAAGGTCTGATCACTCAGGGTGAAAAATACAATAAAGTTGTCGATATCTGGGCGAAAGCAACTGATGATATTGCAAATGCCATGATGGATTCTATGAAAACCAAGCCTTCATATGAAGAAGACGGCAACAAAATTAGAATCAAGGAAAGAGTGAATTCCATTTTTATGATGGCGGATTCCGGAGCCAGAGGCAGCAAGGATCAGATGCGCCAGCTTGCGGGAATGCGGGGTCTCATGGCTAAGCCTTCCGGTGAAATTATTGAAACGCCGATAACAGCAAATTTTCGAGAGGGACTCACGGTTCTTCAATACTTCATCTCCACCCACGGCGCGAGAAAAGGATTGGCCGATACGGCATTAAAAACGGCAAATTCGGGTTATCTGACAAGACGGCTGGCTGATGTCGCCCAGGATTGTATGGTTCACGAAGCGGACTGCGGATCGATGATGGGCATTGAAGTTGAGGCGTTGATGGAAGGTGGTGAGGTTATCCAGCGTCTTGGGGACAGGATCCTTGGGAGAGTGACTTTGGAGGAGATTATCGATCCTTTCACCGATGAAGTGCTGGTCCCGGGCGGAGTAGAGATCGATGAAGATGCGCTTTCCATCATCGAGGATTCCGGTCTGACAAAAGTAAAGATACGGTCGGTTCTTACCTGTAAAACCCGATATGGTGTTTGCGCAAAATGTTATGGAAGGGATTTGTCCCATGGGAAAACGGTTGAAATAGGTCAGGCTGTCGGAATTCTCGCGGCCCAGTCTATTGGTGAACCCGGAACTCAGCTTACCATGCGGACCTTTCACATTGGAGGTACTGCCAGCAGGCGAGTTGAACAGGCCGATATCAGAGCTCGAGCTGAAGGCACCATAAGATATGAAGGCCTTAATATCATCGAAAATGCCCAGGGGCAGAATGTTGTAATGAACCGCAGAGGCGGTGAATTTACAATTATCAGCGATTTGGGCAGGGAGCGTGAGCGCTGTCATGTAATCTATGGCGCCCATGTAATGGTTAAGAATGGCCAGGAAGTGAAACCCGGGGATCTTCTTGCCACATGGGATCCATTCACCACACCCATTATTACGGAAACGCAAGGTACGGTTAAGTTCGGGGATATTGAACTTGGGAAAACAATGCAGGAAAAAGTTGACGCGGTTACCGGTAAGTCCAGTCGTACCGTTATCGAGGGCAAGGCCGCAGATGTTCGCCCCAGAATTTCAATTAAGGACGATAAAGGAAAAACCGCTGTGATGGCCTCGGGCGGGATCGCCCGTTATGCATTGCCGGTCGGCGCGATTCTTCTTGTGGAAGAACAGGATGAAGTCCGTGCAGGGGATGTTATTGCCAAATTGCCTCGAGCAACGACAAAAACCAAGGACATCACGGGTGGCTTGCCGCGTGTCGCCGAGCTTTTTGAGGTCAGAAAACCGAAAGAGACTGCGGTTTTGAGTGAGATAGACGGATATGTATCGATTGCCAAGGCCACAACTAAAAAAGGAAAACAGAAGGTTACGATTACACCGGTGGATGTGGGCGAGAAAAAAGAATACCTGATCCCCAGAGGAAAACATATCAACGTATATGAAGGGGATTATGTAAGGGCCGGCGAGCAGATTGTCGGGGGGTCGGCAAACCCGCAGGATATTATGAACATCAAGGGTGAGGTGTCGCTTGCACGATATCTTGTGGATGAGGTTCAGGAGGTCTACCGTCTGCAGGGAGTAAGGATCAATGATAAGCACATTGAAGTTATCGTTCGTCAGATGATGCGGATGGTGAAAATAAAGGATATCGGCGATACTGAACTGATACCGGAAGAGCAGGTCGATCGGCAGCGGTTTGAAGATGTCAACAAACTGTCTGTTGAGAAAGGCGGAAAGCCGGCAACCGGCGAACCCCTTATCCTGGGAATTACGAAAGCATCCCTTGCAACCGATAGTTTTATCTCTGCGGCATCATTTCAGGAAACGACAAAGGTTCTTACCGATGCGGCAATGGGCGGTCGATTTGACAGACTTCGGGGTCTCAAGGAAAATGTGATCATGGGCAGGCTGATACCTGCGGGTACCGGTTTGAGGGAATATCAGCGTCTTGAAATTGAGCAAAGTGAAGAAAAAACAAAGGCAGGGTATTGATATTAACTAAGGAGCAAATTTGTTTCCAGTTTTCATAGCATTTGCCAAGAAAAAATAGATAAAATACTTGACATGATATAGGAATGAATATAGACTTTAACATTTTGTTTATCGGGTCTTTTATTTGGTCTTAACAAAGGAGTGAAGATAAGGATATGCCTACAATTAACCAGTTGGTCAGAAAGGGTAGAAAGCGGGTTCAAAAGAAGACGACGACACCGGCACTCAAGGGTGCGCCGCAAAAAAGAGGGGTTTGTACCAGGGTTTATACATCCACTCCGAAGAAACCTAATTCTGCCTTGCGAAAGGTTGCAAGGGTACGATTGACGACCGGCATAGAGGTTACGGCATATATCCCTGGTATCGGGCACAATCTCCAGGAGCATTCGGTTGTACTGGTCCGGGGAGGCCGTGTCAAGGACTTGCCGGGTGTGAGGTATCATATTGTAAGGGGTACGCTGGATACGCTGGGTGTTGATGATCGGAGACAGGGACGGTCCAAGTACGGTGCAAAAAAACCAAAATAATACGGGTATCGGATTATTTTAACATAAATTTAACGTTACATTGCAGGTGTAAGCATGCCGAGAAGAAGAGAAGTTCCGAACAGAACAATAATTCCAGATTCTAAATATAACAACAAGCTGGTTTCGCGTTTTGTCAGTTGCATCATGCGTGACGGGAAAAAAAGTACTGCGGAATCAATACTTTATGAGGCATTCGATATAATTGAAGAAAAATCGAATGAAGGGGCGCTTGAGGTTTTTGAGAAAGCCGTTGGAAATGTAAGGCCCATGATTGAAGTTAAATCAAGAAGGGTGGGAGGTTCCACCTATCAGGTTCCCACCGAGATCAGGCCCTCCAGAAGGACGGCACTTGCGATTCGATGGATTCTGACATTTTCACGCAGCCGATCTGAAAAGAGTATGGCGGGGAAACTGGCTGCAGAGCTTATGGACGCCTCCCATGAAAGAGGAAACGCTGTGAAGAAGAAAGAAGATACCCACAAAATGGCGGAAGCAAACAAAGCCTTCGCTCACTACCGATGGTAGAAGTTGCAGGGAGATAAACTGAACAGCGGGAAGTTCTGAATAAAAATGAAATTATCGATAAATTATATTGTAAAAAATATTTAAATCATTTATTAAGATCCTTTTTCCAAAGGAGGACGGGAAGATGGCGAAAGCAAAATTTGAGCGAACGAAACCGCATGTGAATGTAGGTACAATCGGTCACATTGATCATGGCAAGACGACATTGACGGCGGCGATCACCAAGCATGCCTCGTTGAAAGGTTTTGCTGATTTTATACCCTTTGATCAGATCGACAAGGCCCCAGAGGAGAGGGAGCGTG
>JAWOIJ010000092.1:0-60940 GCA_046484745.1 Desulfobacterales bacterium
TCCTGAAGAAGATGACTGGTGGCGATATGACAAAAATTCTGCCTGAGGGCCCTGAGTCCTCCCATGGATCCCATATTCCCGAATACCGCGATTTGATCCGGATGCGTTTTGTTAAAAAGAGAAATGGTTCTCTCCAGCAGCAGGTCATTGCTTCCCGTAATAATCACGACACCTTCATACGGAGGAAGGCCCTTTGCGTTTTCCGGATAATTCACGGTGTTGACTTCAACCCATTGTTCCACAAGATGAATCGGAAACAGCCATTTGCCGGTTACCTTGGATGCGGGAAGCCCTTTTTCCGATACAAGGCTGTAAACCATTTTCTCGTTGATTCCCAGAAACTGCGCGACCTCTCGGGTCGAAAGCATCTTTTTCATTTTTTCGGCCTCCCTCGGATTGTCCGGATGATATGGCAGGTTATAGGTTTCAATCGATTGAATGTCAAGCCTGGATGAACGATAAGTTACCGGAAATGACGATAAACGACAATGAATCGACAAAATGCCTTCGAGAGACTCCACACAGAGGCCCTTCAATCTCTGAGAGAACGTATGAATTAAAACATGATCATGGCAACAAGGATAAGCACACAAACAGATCGGCAGGATTCAATGCCCTGACACTGCTGTCAGGGGAGCATCCCCCTGCATTGCAGGGGGATGCAAAAAACAATCGAATCGAAAAAACGTCAACCTAAGGGCAAAGAAAAAATTCTCTTTTAAAACACATCAATACTGGAGATAAAACATCCGCTGTCTGAGTCGTCATCACTATCAGCACTTACGCTCGTATCGACGGCCAGTGCGCCCGGATCATCGATGATTCCATTTGCCAACCCGTCTGCATCGCTCTCTGAATCACCGTCCGTCAATGTAATGGCAATGGCTTTTTCATTGTTTGTTCGCGTAAAGGGAAATTCACGCCAGTTGCCGGAACTGTCGATTTTATAATATTTTGCCCCTGCCGGAACAGCTGCCGGAAATTCGAGGGTCACCGTTACTGATGCTCCCGGGGTTAATCCCGTTATCTTGAACTTGTTTACACCATAGGGAATGCTCATGGCAGGCTTACCGCTGCCGGATACCGCCGGATCATCATCCTTGAGGGTTTTTACCTCTGAAAAAGCCCCTGCTGAAGTATGAAGTCTGACCCTTTCTCTGCCGTTTGCATGCCACATGACTGCCGTATCCTGGTCTTGATAATCCGGTGTTCCATCCTCATCAAAATCACCGGCAGGATCTGTTTTTTCTTCACTGTCAAGGATGCCGTTTCCATTGGAATCCGTTCCGTCAATGGCACCGTAAACAATAATTTTTCCCTGATCCACATAATTCCAGCCGGCTTCCAGAACGTCGATGTCTGTTGTCCCTTCCGGCAGAGGTTCCACCCGGATGATTGTAGCTGAGCGGCTGCAGGAACCGGCACTGTGATCCAGGTCATAATCATACGGCCATATTACATCTTGAATATCCGAATTGCTGGACTGATCCGGCGGACCGACATATTTCTGGGGAACCACAACCCGGAAGGGTCCCTCGCCATCCAGTTTGTTTTCGTCGCTCAGCACTCCGGTATCCAGATAGGCCCCTTCTCTTTTATATGCCAGAATCGCCTTAAGCCCGTTTTCGACATAAATCTGTGCGCCCGAAACCCTGCCTGCACAGGACGGGGCGCTGTAATCGCACCAGCCATAATCCGGGTTAAGCGCAATATCAGCCTCCGTATCATAGTAATATGCTGCAGGCGGATACTGATAAGAAGCTCCCGGAACATTTCCATAAACATGATACATATCAAGGGATGCATCATATTCCAGCGGATGGCTCTGCCCCCATCCATCCGGGGCATAGACCTTGATTCCGGTCGCAGTGCTGAGGATTCCGGCATCATCTAAAAGACCCTTCATGGGCACACCGGTATATTCCGCATAGAAGTCGCCGGATCTGGAAGTGTTCATTAAAAGGAACTGGGTGTGATCGGACATGGCTTCAAGCTGGGCCCGGGTGTAAATTCGATACGGTGCAACTGTCAGGCCCGGATGGTCATTGGAATTTCCAGGATAGGTGCCTGCCGTAATCTCAGCACTGTTTACATACCCGTCGCCATCACTATCCAGACCATCAATCGCTCGAACCGCTGTGCTATTCCTGCCGGAAGCCTTGTATGCAATGCCGTAAACATTCATCGTATCGGCAATGTTCCCGGCCCCGTCATATCCATAGACGTCATGGCACCACTGGCAGCTTCCAAGCTCGACTGTTTTGCCCTTGCTGTTTACATAAGAACCTCCTGTATGGCACAGGGCGCAATTATCCAGTTTCGTACCGGCCGTATCCGGATAAACGGCAAGGAACTTTCCTGCATCGCTTTCTCCTTCATGATGATATGCGGAAAATGCCGCTGTGCTCCAGAAAAAAAACATTAACGAGATAACACTTAATAACAATCTGAATTTCATCGCTTTCCTCCTTATTTAGAAATCAATACTGAAACGAACCGTTACAACATTTTCTTCATCAACATAATCCACACGCCCGTCCGGACGAACCCTCGTGCGAATCAAATCCGAAAACGCGGTGTGGGTATAATCCAGTATAAAACGATGCATGGGGAAAAGCACCCAGTTCAAAGCGGCTGAAATCGCATCCGCATCTCTCACGGAAACATGGGCTGCCGGATTGATCCAGTGTTCGTCTCCTTCAAAGTGGTTGAATCGCAAAGCCAGCCCTACAGCGCCGAAGCTTCCTTCATCCGGATTGAAATTTCTTTTCGGGATTACCGGCTTCATTGCCCCATCAGCCAGCACAGGCTCTTCCCCGGTAAACCACCATACAGAGTTGACGTACCAGGAGTAGAAATCAGCATCGGCAGGCGGTGATCCGGCCGCCTCCAGGTCCGTATATTTCAAACGAAAATATTCTCCCTGAACCGCAAGAGATCGAAAGGTCCATGCTGTTTCCAGACCGCCGCGTATCCGATTTCCGGTATCCTGCAATACGCCGAATTTGGTATTGTGGCTCAACACAAAAATGCTTCGGCTCATCCCTTCCATTCCGGTTGTTTTAACATTGAGGTTCATATTGAGAGGTTCGATTGTTGCAAAGGCCCCGGAAATTCCGACCTGAAAGGAATTCAGCATGTGGCTCGATGTGATCTTAAAGGGTGATATCACTAGTCTTGCGGCAGCTTCCGGTTCATCGCGCTCACTTCCTGCGGTCGATCCATCGTTGCCGTTTCCGTTAAATACACCGGCGGAATAGAAGACGGATTCCTTCAGCAGGGAACCATAAAACATGATTCCGATATCCCGGTTCGGCCCGAGATGATATCCCATGGACCGTTCCGCAAACCAGATTCCCTTGTCTTCGCTCTGCCACTCAAGGCTGAACGGTTCCTTGAACTGCCCGAAGCGGAGTGCGTGCTGTCCAAAAACCGCTTCTCCATAGGCATCCACAAGATTATTGGTCTCGTTGCCCTGGAATTCGTATTCCATGCCGAATCGAAACCATTTGGTAAGCAATCCCTTGAAATTCAATCGGGCCCTCCGGATATCAAACCGATTGTCCGCCCGTTCGCTTTCCGCATACAAGCGGTAATCGGCCTGAAACGAACCGCCAAGGCGAACTTCCATGCCACCCTCTTCCCGGGATTTTACATAGAATCCCTCGTTGTATCCGGCAGAAAGCACCTGCTCGGCCAAAGCGTTTTCACGGGATACGGATGCAAGCAAAACAAGCGCAAGCATAACAACCGGATATAAAAGGATTGTCGATGGTTCAGGCAGTGCCCTGGGTTTCATGTAGCCTCTCTTTTGGATTGAAATTGAAGTTGGACCTACTTCAATATCCTTATGAGATATTTTTTGTCAATAATTTACACCATAAAAAAATATAATTAACTATTTATGACCAATAATTACAAATAATAACTCTAAAAAGGAATAGACACCCGGCAGAAGGCAATGCGAAAGTGATTTTTTGTATGGGGTATCGATGTTTTTGATAAAAATTGAGGCAGGGCTTAAACTCCGGTATGGCTTTTTGGGGGTGTGACAACCCGCTATATTTGAATAAATTTATCGCCGGACCGCTTTAACAGGCCATCCTGCATCATGAGATCAAGGCTTTTTGAAATCATACCTTTTTCAAATGTTTCCTGAAGAATTTTATCCGACATTCTGTCCTGATAAACCGGCGAAAGACGGGCCAGCTCGTCCAGAGAATGCGGCGCCTCGCATAGGGAGAGGATTTTTTCTCTATGGCGTTCAAAACCTTCTGAAAATATTTTAAAATCAGCGGTTCTATCCCCATGCATGGGCATTTTATGGGAAGAGCATACCATCGTGTACGGCAGGGACATCACCTTTTGGATGCTTTTCCTGAAAAGCGCGATGCTGCATTCCGGCTGACCGTAAAACGGACCGAATCCGGAAAAATCAATATCGGAAGTAAGCAGTATTCCTGTTTTTCTTTCAAAAAAGGCATAATGGTCGTGCAAGTGCCCGGGAGCATGGACCGCCTGCAGCTGGAAACCGCTGATTTCGAGCAGATCACCATCGCAGAACCGTTCATCCGGCTCACGCAGCGGATGAAGATCCAGGCCTTCACCGATCAGTTTCACCCAGTATGCTCCTTTTTCCGGGGTACCCATGAAGCGTGTACCAAGAAGGTTGAGGTCCGATACGGAAGCAGGTGTTTCTTTCGGCATCAGGATCTGCCTGTCGCGTAAAAGATGCCAGTTAAGGATGTGATCCGGATGGGAATGGCTGAATACGAGGGTATCGATTCTTTTTTCCCGATCGATTGCAAGGAGGGTTTCCCTGTCGATTCCAGCATCGATCAGAACGGTTTTCTTTCCGCAAAGCAGGAATGTATTGCAAAACGGAAACTGCGATTTATTGGGCGCGGTTATCAGATAAAAATTATCGGCCAACCGTATTGTTTTTTCACGTAGAGAACCTGTCATTCCCGCATGCCATCCTGAAGCTGCCGGCTGTCAAAGCCGGGACAATGGTAAAAAATGATTGAAACACCTGCAAAAAAGACCAAGACTGTTCCCTTATCATGATGATCCGCAAAGTCAAGGCATCCTGCAGCCGGCATCTCATCCGTATCCCGCGCGGACAGCCTATTAATCATTGCAAAGGCGGCATCTAAACTGATATTGAATACATTCTGAAGCGCCATATCCAATACCGGATAACCCGCTTTCAAGAGCGGATCAGCGTAAAAATGGTATTTCAATGAATACAGTTCTTGAAGTTAATGACCTTACTAAATTTTATCCAGAGGCAAAAGCAGTCAACGGGGTCAGCTTTTCCATCGAGAAGGGAATCTGCTTCGGTCTTCTCGGGCCGAACGGAGCCGGAAAAACAACAACCATTGAAATGATTGAAGGGATCGTGCCGCCCACATCCGGCCAAATTCTGTACAGAGGAAAATCCAGAGGCGCAAGATTTCGGGAAGAAGTGGGGATACAATTCCAGAACACGGAACTGCCGGCCTTCCTCACAGTTAAAGAGACGCTTGAGACGTTCAGGAATCTTTATGGCCGCAAATCCGATATGGATGAGCTTGTTGAAACCTGCTACCTAAAGGAGATACTGAACCAAGACAACCGGAAAATATCGGGGGGGCAGAAGCAGAGACTGCTTCTGGCCATGGCGCTTGCCAACGATCCGGAACTGCTTTTTCTGGACGAACCGACAACAGGCCTTGATCCGCAATCCAGAAGACACCTCTGGGAGATTGTCCGAAAAATCAAAATCAAGAAAAAAACCGTTATCCTGACCACGCATTATATGGAAGAAGCTCAGGTGTTGTGCGATATCATAGCGATCATGGACTACGGGAAAATCATCGCTTCCGGTCCACCGGAAAAACTTCTTGAAGAGCAGTGCAACGGTATTGCCGTGATACTTCATGAACATATCGATGAAAAAACACTCAACGCCATTCAGGGCAGCTGGATCCGCATGAAGGACGGGGTGGAAATTTACCCCGAAAACCTGAATGCCTGTATCAAAGCACTCATGGATCTGGACATAAACCTTTCAAAGATGACGATCCGCCCTCAGAATCTCGAAGATCTTTTTCTAAAACTGACCGGCAAAAGACTCAGGGCATAAAAGCAGGTGATTTTGAATGATCAGAAGAATATGGACATTGTTTAAAGCAAGAAATATGGAGTTTTTCCGTGACAGAGCGGCATATGGATGGAACCTGCTGTTTCCGTTTATGATCATTATCGGTTTCAGCGTCATGTTCAATGAAGACCGGCAGATCCTGTACAAGGTCGGTGTAATCACCGGCGGCAGTGCAATACAGGCAGGGAATTCGGAAGATGTTTCGGTTTCCGCAATCGAAGACAGCCAGTACCGGAATTTCAGAAAAACAAAATATATCGATTTTATCGAATTTGACGTTTTCAATCCCGCATTGGACAAGCTGAAGCATCACCGGATCGACCTTCTGATTGATCCTCTGTCAAAAAACTACTGGATCAGCAGGACCTCACCCAAAGGGTATATCGTGGAAAGGCTTCTCAAAGCGGGAGCAGACGACAGGAAAACCCTCTACAAAGAAAAAAAAATATCCGGCAGAGAAATCCCCTATTCGGAATGGCTTTTTCCGGGGATACTGGGCATGAACATCATGTTCAGTGCATTGTATGGTGTGGGATACACGGTCGTTCGTTATCGGAAAAACGGCGTTTTAAAACGATTCAGCGTCACGCCTCTCAAACCATATGAATTCCTGGCCGCGCAGATCATCTCGAGGATATACCTTCTTTTCATCACAACCCTGATTGTATTTCTGGGGTGCACGCTGATTTTCGGCTTTAAATGCCACGGCTCCTATCTGAGCCTTCTGACCGTGTTTTTTTTAGGCGGATTCAGCATGGTATCTGTCGGGCTTGTGGTCGCGGCAAGAAGCAGCAGCGAAGAGTTCGCAAACGGCGTCCTGAACCTGATCTCATGGCCCATGATGTTTCTGTCTGAAGTCTGGTTTTCTCTTGAAGGCGCGAAACCATGGGTAAAAACCTTTTCCGCATTTTTGCCGCTGACGCATCTGGTTGACGGAGCGCGCAGAATCATGAACGATGGCGCGACTCTTTTTGAAATCAAATACCAGCTGTTCATGCTGGTCGGGATGTCTCTCTTATTTTTTATAACCGGTTCTGTTTCATTTAAATGGAACAACAGTTAGAGAACGTTATGAAAATCAAATCAAAACTTCCGGATATCGGAACAACCATCTTTACCGTCATGACAAACCTGGCGCTGGAGTACAATGCCATCAATCTCTCCCAGGGATTTCCAGATTTTGAAACAAGCCCGGTTCTCATCCAGCTTGTCGAAAAATACATGAATGAAGGATACAACCAATACGCGCCCATGCAGGGTGTCCCGGTACTTCGGAAACGAATCGCCGAAAAAATTCTGGAACGCTATCATGCGGACTGTAATCCCGATACGGAAATCACGGTTACTTCCGGGGCAACCGAAGCACTGTATTGCGCGATCAGCGCCATTGTCAATCCAGGTGATGAAGTCATCCTGTTCGAACCCGCATTTGATTCCTATCTGCCCGCGATAAGGCTGAATGGGGGCATCCCTGTTTTTCTCAAACTCTCATACCCGGAATACAAAATCGACTGGGACAGGGTGAAAGATGCCGTCTCCTCCAAAACAAAGCTGATCATACTCAACTCTCCCCATAATCCAACCGGTATGGTTTTATCCGGGGAAGACATGCATCACCTTCAGGAAATTGTCCGGGACACGGACATCGTTATGGTCAGCGATGAGGTTTACGAACATATCCTATTCGATGGATGTGCCCATGAGAGCCTGCTGAGATACCCCGAACTCGCTCAAAAGAGTTTTGTAATCAGTTCATTCGGCAAAACATACCACACAACGGGCTGGAAGATCGGCTATTGCGCAGCGCCTGCACCGCTTTCGACAGAATTTCGAAAAATACATCAGTTTCTTACATTCGCCTCCAACACTCCGATTCAATATGCATATGCAAAGATCATGGAAGACAAAAGCCGATACCTGGACCTCCCCTCCTTCTATCAAAAAAAAAGAGACCTGTTTCTGTCTCTTACGACATCCTCCAGATTTAAGGCACTGCCTTGCCGGGGAACCTATTTTCAGATGATGGATTACGCTTCCATCTCAAATGAACCGGATATTGTTTTTGCAGAACGCCTGACCCGGGAGTATGGTATTGCAGCGATCCCGCCCTCTGTTTTTTACCATGAGAATGATGATAACCGGGTACTCCGGTTCTGTTTTGCCAAAAAAGATGACACCCTTGAAAAGGCCGCGGAGATATTATGCAGAATTTGACAATCACGTTAATCCAGACAGAACTGGCATGGGAGGATAAAAAGAAAAATCTGGCCATGCTGGATGAAAAAATTGAAAAAATAGACAAAAAGAATGATTTGATTATTCTTCCGGAAATGTTTTCAACAGGATTCAGCATGAACGCTGAAAAGCTGGCTGAAGAAATGGAAGGCCCCACAATTTCATGGCTCCTGCTCAAGTCAAAACAGAAAAATGCCGATATTGTCGGCAGCCTCATTGTTCGGGAGAATGGAAAATTTTTTAACAGGCTTGTCTGGGCGAAACCAACGGGCGCCCTTCTCACATATGACAAGAAACACCTTTTCCGTTTTGCGGGGGAAGAGAAAATTTTCAGTGCCGGAGAGACCCATGTCCTGGTTGATCTGTGCGGATGGAAAATCCGTCCTTTTATCTGTTATGATTTGCGGTTTCCATTGTGGACCAGAAATTTCAACAATCAATATGACCTTGCAATCTTCATCGCCAACTGGCCTGAAAAGCGCGCCGCTCACTGGAATGCCCTGCTACCTGCGAGAGCCATCGAAAACCAGTGCTTTGTCGCAGGCGTAAACATCGTCGGCCGGGACGGCAAAGGCCTGACCTATATCGGAGATTCCTGCGTCATCGACCCGGTTGGAAAAGTTCTTTTTCACCGGAGCGGCAAGGAAATTATCCATACAGCTGTTCTCTCTTATTCCGTATTGAAGGATTATCGAATGGCCTTCCCCGCATGGATGGATGCGGACAGCCTCATGAGTCCGAATTTTCAGAACGGCTGTTATCGTGATTGTCATCAATCAATTCAGATTGAAGCCGAAGAGGATGAAACCGGGTGACGCCTTCACTCATGGCAATTTACAAGACTATCCAATTTTTCCCAGGACTCGACACCGGAAAACCCGATTGCTTCCCATTCTTCATCGGAAGAAGCCTCTCCTTCGAATGTACCGGTCTGGCCGTCCGATAAGGTAAATATATAACAGTCCCCATCATCCAGAATGAATGCCCTGGCGCTCAGCAATCCTCTCAATGCCCGTTCAACATGAAGCTTATGGGTGCCGGCTGAAAGAGGAATGCTTCTTTCGTAATCATCTTTCACCTTATGAGCCCCCAGCAGGATTCCGTCAACGGAGTATTGGATATATCGAAAATAAATACGTGGGTTTTTGAGCTCTTTTAACATCGTACCTTTTGAAACGATTTTCAGGGTAGATGAATTTTGAGAATATTTTTTTTCCGCATAATTTTTTTTGTCCGGAGGGGATGATTTCCCTCCGGCTACCTGTGCGCATGATGCAGCAAACAACAGCAGACATGACAGCAGGAAGCTGTCTATCAATCGTCTATAAAGGCTATTTTTTGATCCTGATAATTTCATAAAACAACCGTATTGCCGGCATCGTGCCTGCTTATCGGACCGGTCCTTCTTTGATTATTTACGAGACTGTCATTCTTGATGTTGACTGTTGCCGGCCTTGTCGATCCCGCCATAGGTCTCTTCACCAAAAGAAATCGTCTGGTAAGTCTGTACCTCGATATCTTTGTAGCTGTCTTTCCAGGCCGTTTCCGGAGCTCCCTGTTTTCTGCACAGATAGGCCAGAAACTGCTCTTTATCCGGAAGCTGTTGCCAAACCTGAGGCAGGAAGGTCGAACTTCCATACCTTGTTTTTAAAATCACACCGTCTTTTTCCGGACGAAGTTTTGACAGCAGCTCATCCGGCGAATGAAACAAGATTTTCTCAGGAGCCGTCAGCACACTAATTTCAATTTTAATGTCCTTGAGTTCATCATATCCGACTTTTGGGAATCTCGGATCATGCACGGCCGCGCTGATCGAACGGTCGATCACATTCCGGTAAAGCGGAAGGCTCCTTTCAAATGTCCCGATACACCCCCTGAGACCGGTTCCT
Organism: Desulfobacterales bacterium; assembly: GCA_046484745.1. Taxonomy (GTDB): domain Bacteria; phylum Desulfobacterota; class Desulfobacteria; order Desulfobacterales; family SURF-7; genus JAQYVL01. The sequence goes on from JAWOIJ010000092.1 coordinate 10,270, forward strand.
TTTTTAACAAGCGTGACAAAACAGGCGCCATTTGCCCTGATACTTTCACTTACCTGCTTTTCATCGATTTTCAGGATTGACCCATCCTTTAAATATCCTTTCAATGTATTGCGAGCCAGCTGTACCAGAAATTCCTTATCCGCATCAGAGAAATCCGCCTTCTGGGCAGATATGTTGCAAGGCACGCAAAGAGGAATCAAACATGCCGCTAGAATAATCCAGTTTCCTGTTTTCATCATAAGGCTCCATTTCACAGGGTTACAAACCTGTCCTGATCTGAATCATAAACCGCTTTTCTTCCCGCGATAAATTCCTGTATCCCTTTATCCTGATAATTGTCAAGCAGCCTGGAAATGAAACCCTGCATCATGTCAAACGTTTCCATTCCGGACTCTTCTATAAAACCTTCCACATCGATGGCTGCTGCTCCGGGCTGAAACCAAGCAATCCGTTCCGTCATCTTTCTGTCTTTTTTCCGCAAATGGGAAACGATCTCTCCCCTTACCGGCTCTCTTCGCAAATAATCGGCAATGGATCTCAGATAAAACGATATTGCATTTTTTTTATATTCCATAACCGGCCCCATGCGGCAGAATTTCACATATAAACGGACCTTTTTTCTGAAAAATGCAAGATGGCGATTGCGATCATCCGGCTTTATCTCCGAACGCGAAACCATTTGTTCTTTCAGCTCGTTGACAACAGCAGGAATCAATTTTTTTCTTGCTGAAACCGCATCCGGTTCAAAAATCTGGAAAAACTCCTTAAAACTCATCATTCCAGGCGGAGTCGCGTCTTCCGAATCCTTTTCCTGAAGGATACTTTCGATCTGAGGGTCAAGAAGCTTATCCAGCACAAATTCTTTACCATCCAGATCAACAGCCTGTAAAGGCTTAAAATATTCGATCGGAAGTGCGTCCCGACCGGCTTTTCGTTTCAAAAAAAATTTCGACCTCCCGGTTACCGGTATTCTGGCCTGCCCGGTTGGATTCAGGGCGCTTGTGTATGCGGGAACAATCAGGAAGGCGCCTTCCGGTGTGATTTCAGTTCCATAATTGTCCGTAATGGAAGACTTGATGCTTTCAAAATCTTCATCCAGGCGGGAAGCAATCAGAAGTTCATCCAGATCATGATGGGTGTTTATCCTTTTGCAGGACGATTTCTCGATTGCTTCTATCCTTTTCCGGTTCTTCCCGGTAATGCTGACGGCAAAATCCGCTTCCATGTCTAAAAGTTTTTCAACAAGCTGTCTCAATCCCCTTGGAACCTTTGTCAGAAAACCATATTCGCAGCGAAAATCATTATTTTCCATGAATTCAACGATATCGGTTATATTCCGGTTTTCATGCTTCCAGTCCAATGGATCGGATGCGCTGTAGAGGACAAATTCCCGATTGCCTGTTTCAACCGTCTCTTTGATGAGTTTTTTTACCGCGTCAAATGTAAAGTGCTTTCTTGGGCCCGGCAGAGCCCATTCATTGCATCGCCTGCAAAAATTGCTGCAACCGACGGACAGTTGAATCAAAATGACCGTTTTCAGCATCACCTTGAACTGATCTCGGGTTATTCCGAGCTGACGAAACCATGAATCACAGGAAACGTATCGAGGCTCTTTTATCTGGAGACTCGCGCTGTTCGACAGTCTTTTACGTATGGCCTGATAAATTTTCTGCAGGTTGCTTTTGCATGCTGAACTCAACATTCGGGATTTATTTTTTACCGCGTGCTGTATCTGGTTCAGTGCTTTTTGATCGATTTCCGACAGTTCGTCCGTATCCTTTACCCGGGACAGCACCTCTTTGTATTTCGCTTCAATATGGTTACAATCTTTTTGGTAAATAAAGGCAAGAATCTCATCTCTTTTGCGCTCAAAATTATTTTTCTGAAACTCCATGCTGTCAATCAACGTTTTTCCCCGGCAGAAAATTAAAATCTGGAATCATTGGCTATAACGCTTGATGCGTCAGGTTGAGCGTACCAAAAAAAATGTCCTTTGACAAAAAAATAACGAGACACTATGAAGTAAAAACATTTAATTTTACGGCTTCGTAAAAAGCGATTTGGAAGTCCAGGAGTGAGGAGGCAACCCACTTGATTCAAAAAACTTATATTCGCTCGTTATGCGTTGAACTCCTGTCAAGGAAATTCATCATCCTGCTTATTCTTTTTTCCTTAAAATCGGGGCAGCTTTATGCCGAAGATTCGCAGATTTCCGCGGAAAGGCAGGATTCCCTTAAAACCGAACAAAAAGAAAAATTTCAGGAATGGGGAATTTTTCCGGTTGTTGCAGGCAATGCGGAAACGGGATTACAGCTCGGAGCGCTGGCCATCCGTTTCATCAAACCGGATCATCCGGACATCCGGACGTCAACCATTGATCTTATCGCTTTTGGAACAACCAACAGCCAGTATTACGCAAAAATAGCTCCTGATATCTATTTTGGAAGCGGGAAATATCATGCCAATACCCTTTTCAGCGGAAGTTTATGGCCCGCTAATTTTTATGGTATCGGGAACAATACAAGCAAAGACAATAAAGAACCATACGAATCTACCGATATCTGCATGGAGCTTTTGTTTGAAAGAAAGCTCAGGGATATATTTTATGCCGGGGTATTATATCAATACGATAACAGTGAAATCGAGCCGGAATCTTCCAGCCTGCACTTTAATAACTCTCTCGCCGGTGAGGAGGGCGGAGTCAGGTCGGGACTTGGTTTCTCACTTTCCATTGACACCCGTGACAATATCAATGACCCGCGTTCCGGAACCTTCATCAATTTTCAGACCACCTATTTCGAAGACCTGTTTGGAAGCGATTTTACGTTCCGAACCGTTCAGTTCCACACAAATTACTACCACACGATTACCGATGAAACCGGATTGGCTTTCAAAGGATATGTACGAATGGCACGAGGCGATATTCCTTTTCAGGATTTGAGTTCACCGGATGGGACCGATGTGCTGCGGGGTATTGAATGCGGACGCTATCGCGACCGGGATCTTGCTTCCTTTCAAGCTGAGTACCGGTACAGCATCTATGAGAAATGGGGTGGAACCTTTTTCATTGAAACCGCGCAGGTTGCCGATGAGTTGAGCGATCTGGATATCGACGGATGGAAGTACGGTGCAGGTGCGGGTCTGCGTTATGCGCTTAACCAGAGAGAAAAATTAAACGTAAGACTGGATATCAGTTATGTGGACAGCGGTTTCGGAATTGTTCTGAGCAACCGGGAAGCGTTCTGAAATCCTGAAATTATTTCGATTTATTCGGGCAACCCGTTATAATAACAGGCAATGGGTATATTGTTGGCAATTGCTCCAAGGCAGCGGTTGCAATTTCTGCACGATGCCTTGACCATTTCGCCCTTTTGAATCTTTTTTACAAGAAACGGCTCTCTTACAAAAGGCCGGCACATCTGAATGAAGTCTGAATCACCCTTTTTCAAAATACGTTCCATTGTCGCGACATCTCGTATTCCGCCGACCAGAAATATTTTAAGTCCCTTCACAACCTTTCGAATTTCTCTTGCTGCCGAAAGGTTCCAGGGTTCCGTTAGATCAAATTTTCCTTCCATGTGCTTCATCACCATCCAGGTCGCCGGTTTTTTCCACCAGGGCTGAGATCGAACAATTTCACGGGTCGGGACATCACCCCGCCACATGGTCATATGTTTATACAACAAGTTGCCGGAAGCGATTTCCAGGCCGTCAACCCCCAGTTCCTCCAGCCAGAGGGCGTGTGTCTTTGCCGCATCCAGCGTAACGCCCGGTCCCGGGGTATGGTCATTGGTGCTTATCTTTACGACCAGAGGCATACCGATGGGGAGGTTTTCTTTTACCGCGATCACCGTTTCCTTTAAAAACCGAAACCGATTCTCAACAGATCCGCCCCACTCATCTTTCCTTCGATTATGGTAAGGAGAAAGAAACTGATTCGGAAGATATCCGGCAGCCGCACTGATATGGATGCCGTCTGCTCCGGCTGAAATCGCGCGCTTTGCAGACTTTCCATACGCTGCAATCACATCCCGTATTTCCGTTCCGGTCATTTCACGCGGCTTGACGAGATAGGTCGGGTCCCGATGAATCGCGGAAGGCCCCATGGGTTTTCCGCCTGTATACTCTGAAAGCGTTTGCCGACCCGCGTGCACCAGCTGGAAAAGAATCCGGCCTCCTTCGCCATGAACGGCAGCCGACAATTTTTCAAGTCCGGGCAGAAATCTGTCGGAATGTATTCCTGTCTGGTGGCGCGCAGCCCGCCCATCTTTCTTTACCGACATATATCCGGTGACGATAAGGCCTACGTCTCCTTTCGCGAGATTTCGATATCGTCGAATCAACTTTTCCGTGATCTCACCGGTTTCGGCTGCCATGCATTCATAGGTTCCGGAATGTACAAAACGATTTTTTATCGTAAGGTTTCCCACTTTTTCCGAGGTAAACAGAACAGACATCATTTCACCTGATAATAATCCCGATACCAGCGTATGAATTTTGTTATTCCCTCCTCAATGGAGGTTGAAGGCTTAAATCCGACATCGTTTATAAGATCATCCACATCGGCGAAAGTAGCCGGCACATCACCGGGCTGAAGATCAAGAAATTCTTTCTCGGCTTTTCTTCCGAGAGACGCTTCAATAACCTCGATAAACCGCATCAGCTCGACAGGCTTGTTGTTGCCGATATTATAAATTTTATATCGTGTATAGGAGGTTCCGGGATCAGGGTTGTCGCCGCTCCAGTCCGCATTCGGTTCAGGCACCTTTTGCATGACCCTGACAACCCCCTCGACGATATCATCGATATAGGTAAAATCCCGCCTCATTTTTCCATGATTGAAAACCTTGATCGGTTTGCCCTCAAGAATGGCTTTTGTAAATAGAAAAAGAGCCATATCCGGGCGTCCCCATGGCCCGTAAACCGTAAAAAACCTCAACCCGGTACAGGCAAGTCCGAAAAGATGGCTGTATGTGTGTGCCATCAGCTCGTTCGCTTTTTTGGACGCGGCATATAACGATACGGGATGATCCACATTGTGATGAACTGAAAAAGGCATTTTTGTGTTTGCGCCGTAAACGGAACTGGATGAAGCGAAAACCAGGTGCGTGATGTGGAATCGTCTGCAGCATTCAAGAATATTGACAAACCCCACCAGATTGGAATCAACATAAGCCTGTGGGTTGGTCAAGGAATAGCGGACACCTGCCTGGGCTGCCAGATTGACCACCACTTCAAATCCGCCCTGTTTAAAAATATTTTCAAGTCCCTCTCTGTCTGACAGGTCGATTCTATGGAATGCAAACGTCTTGAAATTCTGCAGCAAGCTGAGCCTGGCCTCCTTCAACCCCACGTCATAGTAGTTGTTCAGGTTATCCACACCTGTGACATGAAACCCATTTTCAAGAAGACGATTGGATAGATGGTAGCCGATAAATCCGGCAGCTCCGGTTATCAAAACTTTTTTCATTTTCAATTCCATGCTCACCTCAATGATACCATATGGCCGATATGTTCGATTTTATTATACAGATATAAAATACTTTTATGATAAAAACAACCTGCTGTCCAACGCTATTCATAGCGCCTTTTTCGGAAGCGAATATCTTTCTTTCTTGAAAATATCCCCAGACGACGTAAAATGAGACCGCAGCATGGTATGTGGATTCCATGAATCGAAATGCAGCCAACGGGTCTGTCTTTGCTTGCAGTTCATAAACGTGCAGGCATTCCCGCTGAAAACCTTACCGCAAAACAGGAAAAGAAAAAATAGTGCTGTCATGGCCTTAAACGTCAATGAAATCTTTTTCAGTATCCAGGGTGAATCCAGTTATGCCGGGATTCCATGCGTCTTCGTAAGACTTGCCGGATGCAATCTCAGATGCGCATACTGCGATACAACCTACGCCTGGGAAGATGGGACCTTGATGGAGATCGAACAAGTTATTGATAAAATAAGATATTTAAGGTGTATGCTTGTCGAAATCACCGGTGGAGAACCATTGATACAGAAAGAAACCCCGCTTCTGATCAACGAGCTTCTGAAAACCGGCTATCAGGTTCTTCTGGAAACAAACGGAAGCATCGACATCCGAATGGTTCCTCCGGAATGCATCAAAATTGTAGATATCAAATGTCCTTCCAGCAATGAAAAGGATAAGATCGATCTGAACAACATAAAATATCTTAGCAATAATGATCAGATAAAATTTGTAATCCAGAACCGGGAAGATTATCGTTATGCAAAGACTATTGTGAAAACCCGCTGTGAACACCTGACAGGGGGCAACATCCTTTTTTCTCCGGTTACCGAAAAGCTGCCTCCTTCCGACCTTGCCGGATGGATTCTGAAAGATCGGCTCAATGTCAGATTTCACCTGCAGCTTCATAAAATAATCTGGCCTGAAGTAAAAAGAGGCGTATAAACATGGAAGACAATAAAAACGCGATCGTTCTTTCCAGCGGAGGCATGGATTCAACTACAGCCATGGCCATTGCCCGGGATGAAGGCTTTGATATTTTCAGCTTGAGTTTTTTCTACGGCCAGCGGCATTTCTTTGAGCTTTCAGCCGCAAAAAAAATTGCCGACATTTTCGGAGCGATCCGTCACCTGGTAATTAATATTGATCTTGCAAAAATAGGCGGCTCCGCGCTTACAGATGAGATCGAAGTTCCCAAAAACAGAATTCAATCGGAAATGAAAACCGATATCCCGGTAACCTACGTGCCTGCAAGAAATACGATTTTTCTCTCTTACGCGCTTGCATGGGCGGAAGTTCTCGAAGCATCGAATATCTTTATCGGCGTAAACGCCATCGACTACAGCGGTTACCCTGACTGCAGACCCGAATATATCGAAGCATTTGAAAAAATGGCAAACCTTGCCACAAAAACCGGGGTTATGAAAAAGACGACGATCAAAATCAGAACACCGCTCTTACAAATGACCAAGGCTCAGATTATTCAAAAAGGATTGGAACTGGGAATCGATTACAGTATTACTCACAGCTGCTACGATCCTTCTCCGGAAGGACTTGCCTGCGGGCAATGCGACAGCTGCATTCTCAGAAAAAAAGGTTTTCGAGAAGCAGGCGTAACAGATCCCACAAAATATTATTGATCAAAAAATGAAAATTGCATTCCTCCATTACCATCTGAAAACAGGTGGTGTAACAACCGTTATCCGCCAGCAGATTGAGGCAATTCAACATGATTGTGAAACCCTTGCCATTGCCGGTGAAGCCACCCCGGAATTTCACGACCCGGTAACCATTGTTCCCGGGATTGCATATGATCGTAAAAAAAATCTTTCCTCTTCACCGGAAGCCACCGCATCTCAGATTATCACCTCGATAAAAAAAAAGTGGCCCAACGGGTGTGATATACTCCATGTGCATAATCCATTGCTTGCAAAAAATAAAAATTTTTTGCAGGTGCTGAAGATCCTCCAGGCCGAAGGAATAAAGTTGTTTCTTCAGATTCACGATTTTGCGGAGGATGGACGCCCCCTGTCCTATTTTCCGGAAGAATATCCTGCTGACTGTCATTACGGCGTCATCAATTCAAGAGACTACAGGAACCTGCTCGAAACCGGCCTTCTTAAAAAAGGGCTGCACCTGATACCCAACATGGTTAACCCGCTGAGTGATGAAGCAGCGGACTGCGAACTGAAAAATTTTGTTCTCTACCCCGTAAGAGCAATTCGAAGAAAAAATATCGGCGAGGCAATCCTCTTATCTCTTTTTTTCAAGAACAGGGAAACCCTTGCAATTACGCTGCCTCCAAACAGCCGATCCGACATTTTAAGCTATAACGGATGGAAAAAATTTGTCAAAAAGGAAAATCTCCCTATCGCGTTTGAAGCTTCTGCAAAATATGATTTTCCGGCTCTTGTAAGCGGCTCGAACTATCTGATTACAACAAGCATCACCGAAGGTTTTGGATTCTCCTTTCTGGAGCCCTGGACTGCCGGGAAGGCGCTCTCCGGAAGAAATTTACCGGATATAACGATTGACTTTCAAAAAAAAGGCGTCAGACTCGACCGGCTGTATACCGACTTGAACATACCGATCGATTGGATCGGCAAGCAAAAACTCTATCTGAAAATTAAATCGACCATTGCAGAGGCTTGCGAGCTTTTCAAATACTCCTCTGAAAACCTTGATATAAAAACCATCTTTGAAAAAATTATTGCAAAAAACCGGGTTGACTTTGGACTGCTTGATGAAAATTTTCAGAAACAGATCATATCAAAAGTCCTTTGTTCAAGAAAACATTCAGATCAGCTTATTTCCGTGAATCCGTGTCTGTTGAATTTCAATGGTTCTGCTTCAACGGATCTGATCAAACAAAACAAAAACGCCATTCGTGAAAACTACGGAACAGAAATTTACAGAAACAATCTGTTGAAAATTTATAAAAAAATTCAAAAGAACAAGGTTGTTCAGAATATTGACAAGACCAACCTTTTTTTCCTGTTCCTCAATCCGGAAAGACTCAATCTCCTGAAGTGGAGCAATTATGCCGAATCATAATGCGGATCATGTAAATCGCAAACCCCTCTACCCCATTGCTACGGGCCTGCACCCGAAAGGCCGTCTTCCGGAAAAGGTCAAGGCGATCCTGTTTGATATCTATGGCACCCTTTTTATCAGTGACTCCGGTGATATCGGAAATGCGAAAAAAGAATTAAAAAACAAAGCGCCCCTTGAAAAGCTTTTCAACCGTTTTTCAATAAACAAACCGGTGGATAAAACGTTAAATCATTTCTTTCACACGATCGAAGAAGCGCACGCCAGGCTGAAAAAAAGCGGAATTGATTTTCCGGAGATTGAAATTGACCGGATATGGATGGAGGTCCTGGGGATCGATGACAGGGAAACGATTCATCACTTTGCCGCCTCCTATGAAATGATTGTAAATCCGGTTTTCCCGATGCCCCATCTTCCGGAAACACTTGCCTTCTGCAGAGAAAAACAAATTGTAATGGGAATCGTCTCCAATGCCCAGTTTTTCACCCTGGACCTGTTTACTGCTTTTTTAGATGCTGAGCCCGGAAAACTTGGATTTGACCCGGATCTTATATTTCTTTCCTACCAATTCGGATATGCGAAACCATCATTGTTTCTCTTCCAGAAAGCAATATCAAAACTCGCAGAAAAAAACATCACGCCGGATGCGACGGTTTATGCGGGGAATGACATGTTGAACGATATCTATCCTGCCCGGGAGGCGGGATTTAAAACAGCTCTTTTTGCGGGGGATAAACGATCTCTCAGATTGAGGGCAAAAGACCCACGCTGTAAAAATATGACACCGGATATCGTGATCACGGATCTGATTCAGCTTGCGGATCACCTTGCATAGAACCGTTTTTACTCTTTCCAGAGGTCCACATCAATCAATCCGATCCTGGCTGCATACCTCACCAGTTCCATTGTACCGCGCAGACCGAGTTTTTTCATGATGTTCGCTCTGTGATTTTCTACGGTTTTAGGGCTGATAAAAAGCCGCGCGGCGATCTCCTTTGGAAAAGCACCTTCGGCCAGCATGCGCATAACCTCCTGTTCCCGGGGCGTAAGAGAGCTATAATCCCCATCGGATATTTTCGCCTCCTTTACAGGGATCTGCATTAATTTTTCAATTACTTTATGGGAAACCGAGCTGTCCATAAAATAATCCCCCTTTGAAACCGTTTCGAGCCCCTGAATAAGACGTTCGGAAGCGGAATCCTTGGACACATACCCGGTTGCCCCGGCCTGGAAGGCTTCAGCGATGTAATCGATCTTGGAATGCATGCTGACAATGAGGATAAACGCTTTCGGTAACAGTTTCCGAACATCATATGTCAGATTAATGCCGCTTATATCGGGCAGCGAGATATCAATCAGAACGATATCCGGTTTTAACTGTCCGGCTTTCGTAAGTCCTTCGTGTCCGGTTCCGGCTTCTCCGGTCACTTCAAACCTGCTGTCTCTTTCAAGCATGGACTTTAAACCCTCACGGAAAAGAGGATGATCATCGACAATCAAAATACTCTTTTTCTGCTTCACACATATCCTCCATCGCTATGAGCGTGTTTGTATCGGTTATACAGGGCCGGTCTGATGCAACGATCTTTTCTTTCTAAAATAGATTTTATCTGAAATCAATCCTCTTTGGGGCAATTGCATGGAACCGGTTTTAAAACCGCTGTCATGCTTTTCAGACTGCTTGCGGCATATAACACAAAAAGGAACCGTTGCCGGCTCCTTTTTCAAATGGGAAAGACTCTAATAAAATGATGTAAAATGGAAAGCGCATCCAAACTGCGGTATCATATTCTATCGGATTGAAAACAATTCAATGTACCGTATGAACCTCAGCCTGGTATTCAAAAATGCTGCCCAGAATCTCCATGATCAATTCAAAAGAGAGCTCATTCATAACCTGTTCCGGCCATCCCAGAGATTCCAGGGCATGATTTACATAAGTGACCGTGAGACTGCCGCCACATTCAACGATATGGATTACATCAACAATAAACTGCCGGATCTCAACATGTTTCAAGCCTCTGGCGACCAATATGCCGAGCAGTGTTTCACAGCTGTTTTTAATGTTGTCTATCTCACATAAAAAATATTCCGGCAGCGTTCTTATTTTTTGAGAATTTTTTTTTGATCTCACTGCTTGTTTACCTCCTTTATTCAAAAAATTCCGGTGATATCCACAATGAAAAAAAACAGGCCGTTGTCACGATCTTTCGGAGCTATCAACTTACTATCATGTTCATTTTGCGTGTCCATAAGACGATCATCTTATTTTTATGGGAAAAAATCCCGGAATCGGGATTCTTTCCCAAATTCAAAATTTTATCCGGCGCACAACAGCACAAGCCGACGCTGAACAGCACATGCAATTTTTTCGGTTGACTATCAGATACTTGTTGAGGTAGAATGAACTTAAAATTTTTCAATGCTCGGACCAATAACGATTTCTCTATTTTCAGCTAAAAAAATCATGATACAGCCAGGAGCGCACAAAAATTTGCCATCACATCGTTTTTCCCAATTTCATATTCCGCGAAAGTCTAATTAGCCGGCAGCAGTAAGCCTTTGAGAAATTTGGCAAGATAACGTTTTAAGAAAAGGCATAAAACAGCTGAAGCAATAAGTTCACATTTCCGAGTCCTTTTTCCACACGGATTCACCGCGAGAGCAGGTGGAACGGCAGAACCGGAATCACGTTACCCATTGATATAAAAATATTTTTGATATTTTTGAGCGTAAAAACAAACACACGGGGAGGAAACAATGAGTGATTTTTTGAAAAATCTCAGAAGCGGTCAGGATAATCAGGCAGGCCGATACAGGAGCAAACCCTATAGTCAGGGAAACCGTCCCTATTCCGGTAATGAAAAAAGGGTCGGAATAGAAAGAAGGACGGAAAAACATTATAAACAGCATTCAAAAGAAGTTCTTGCTGAGATGCTTTATGAATTATCTCCTGCGATCAAGATATTCCTTAAAAGCGTTGCCGAGAACCAGAAGCGCCTGGCTGAAGTAGAAGAGATCAGGGCCAGGGCGGAAGAAAAGAAATCAAAGGCATTAGAGGGTTTATTGGAATTTCTGAAATCAGAAGGCATGGAAAAGCTGATGAGTTCAAAAGAAAGCGGCGAAAAGAGAAAGAAAACAAAAAAACCGTTTGATGCAAACCGCAAAAAAATCATGCAGGTCATTGCCAATATGCGCAACAAGGGAGAAACCTTTGACAAGATCGCCCTTTACCTTGAAAATGAAAAACTTCCAACATTCTCAAACCGGGGGCAATGGCATGCCCAGACGGTGCACCGGTTATACCAGGATCATATTCTTTCCTGATCGCCGTTCTTCAATCAATAGATCTCGGCAATACGTTTAAGTGAACGGTAAGCCGCTACTCCTGTAATTCTTTCAGCTCAGCGTAATAATCGAGAACATCCGGATTCAGTAATGCGTCCCGATTTAAAACAGGCTTTTTTTCAACAATCTTTTTAACGGCGAGCTCAACCTTTTTCATGTTCAGGGTATACGGAATGTCCGGTACACTCAAAATTTTGGCCGGAACATGCCGGGGGGATGCATTTTGTCTGACGGTTTGTTTAATCTTCTGTTTCAGGTCATTGTTTAATTCATATCCGTCTTTCAATTTGACAAAAAGAACTACCCGGACATCGTCTTTCCAGTTCTGTCCGATAACGAGGCTGTCTTCAATTTCATCGAGCTGTTCCACATGACGGTACAATTCGGCTGTCCCGATTCGAACGCCTCCGGGATTCAGGGTTGCATCGGATCTGCCTGAAATCGCGACACCCCCCCGATCATTGATTTCAATAAAATCACCATGCCTCCAGACATTGGGATACACATCAAAATAGGCGGCGTGATATTTCTTGTTTTCCGGATCATCCCAGAAATAGATGGGCATGGAGGGAAAAGGCGCAGCGCATACCAGCTCTCCCTGCTGATTCATGACAGGCTCTCCCTGATCATTGAATGCCTGGACCTTCATGGCAAGACCGCGGCATTGCAATTCTCCGGCATAGACAGGCCCCATTGGATTTCCAAGAGCAAAACAACCGTTTAAATCCGTTCCTCCTGAAATCGATGACAATTGAACATCCGGCTTGATATCGCTGTAAACAAACTTGAATCCCTCAATGGAGAGCGGAGATCCCGTGGAAAGAACCGTTCTCAATGAGGAGAGATCATAATCTCTGACCGGTTTGACTTCGGTGTTCTTCAAGGCGGTGAGATACCCCGCACTGGTTCCAAAAACCGTAATTTTCTCATCCTGGGCCATCTGCCACAAAACACCTGCATCCGGATGAAAAGGATTGCCGTCATACAAGATAACCGTTGCTCCGGTTGCCAGAGAACTGGTAAGCCAGTTCCACATCATCCACCCGCAGGTGGTAAAGTAAAAAATGGCGTCTTCCCGTTTCAAATCCGTATGAAGCCTGAGCTCCTTCAGATGATGAAGCAGAATACCGCCTGCGGACTGCACCATGCATTTCGGAAGGCCGGTGGTTCCGGAAGAATACATGATATACAAGGGATGATCAAAAGGAAGCTGCTGAAAATCGATTTCAGATCCGGCTGTACTCCGGCCGTACTCATGAAAACCGATTGCATTCCGCACTGTTTCAATGTGCGGCTCCTGATTCACATAAGGGACAACCACAACTTTCTCCAGGGAAGGAAGCTGCTCAACAATATCGGAAATCGGTCCAAGCGAGTCGATGGCCTTTCCTTTGAAAAAGTACCCGTCGGCTGTAAAAAGCACTTTCGGCTGAATCTGGCCGAACCGGTCCAGAACGCCTTTAATTCCAAAATCAGGCGAACAGGATGACCATGTCGCGCCGATACTGGTAGCGGCCAGCATGGCGATTATGGTTTCGGGCCTGTTGGGCATAAAACCCGCTACACGATCACCGACTTGTACCCCTGACGCCCGCAAGGCTCCAGCCACACGCCCAACTTCGTCATAGAGCTCTTCATAGGTTATCTTTTTTGATTCCCGGCCTTCGCTCTTGAAAACCAGAGCGATCTTCTCATCACGATAGCGCAGGAGATTCTCCGCAAAATTGAGACTGGCCCCTGAAAACCATTTCGCACCGGGCATTTTGTTCGGGTCGTCGACAACCTGAGTATAAGGAGCAGAGACCTTGATATCGGCAAATTCCCAAAACGTTTCCCAGAATTCTGCAATATTTTCAATAGACCATTCATACAACGGAGCATACTCCGTAAACGTTTTACCATACTTCGCGTTTACAACATTCATAAAACGGTACATATTGGTTTTTTGAATTCTCTCTTCCGAAGGTTTCCATAAACATTCAGCCATGATATTCCTCCTGCGGTGGCAACCGGTCTTTTTGCACACTGAAAAATAGTAAAAATATCTTCTATCCGGGTTCAGTTTTCAAGTATTTTTTCCGATCCATACTGATCGAGCGCTCGGTCGACTTGAGATCATTTATCACTGAATAATTTTATTTGTCAAGACGTTTTGCAGGGATTCCTGCTAAAAACAGGCCCGCCGCCACAACCCGGATTTGAACCATCTCAGGACAGGATCACCCGGGATGAGTCTTTCAAGTTTAAGAATATTGCGTTTAGAAATATTTTCACATAGTCACTTTTCAAGACTTGTGGTATACGTTAAAAGATTATCGATACCATAAAATCACTTGACCGGTCCTTTCAGATCGGTGTTCGATGAATTTGTCCGGCTGAAAAAAGGCGTGGTCCCGGCAAATCCCATCCGAATGGAGCGAAAGAGTTCATTTCCGCAGACGTTTACAGCATAGCCGTTTTTGAGTTCCAGCGCCATGAGGTATCAGGCACTGCGCGGATAGCTGGAGACGGACGGAAGTCAATCACCCGTCATGGATTGCGGTGAGAGAGTGATGCCGAAACAATCAGACAATGAATACGGCATGAAGCAACGCGCAGGGCTGTTTCTCGGGCCCACGGCTTTTCTGCTGTTTTTGCCGATTCCGATACCTGACGGTCTGGCGGACGAGGCTTGGGCAGTGGCGGGTGTAACCCTGTTTATGGCCATTGTTATAATCAAAAAAAATGGTTAGGAGGCTGCTGTGTTTGGAAAACGAATTGATCTGTTTACGCTTTTTGGTTTCGAGATCCGAATTGACTTGAGCTGGGTGATCCTTGCAATTTTCATTGCATGGTCTCTTTCGGCAGGGCTGTTCCCTATCCATTACGAGGGACTGTCAGTCCAGACTTACTGGATCATGGGGATTGTGGGTGCCATCGGCCTTTTTTTCTCCATTATCGTCCACGAAATGGCCCATTCCCTGGTTGCTGTGCGCTTTGGGATGCCAATCAAGGGAATTACCCTTTTTCTCTTTGGCGGGGTTGCGGAGATGAAAAAGGAACCAGCGAGTCCCAAGGCGGAATTCGTGATGGCTATTGCAGGTCCTCTTTCCAGCATGGTGCTGGCGGCGGTCTTTTACGCGATCTCTCAAATCACAAAAAATGCCGGATGGTCCGAGGCGATCTATGGGGTCATCAAGTACCTTGCCTGGATCAATGGCATATTGGCTATCTTCAATCTCATCCCCGCCTTTCCACTGGACGGAGGCCGCATTCTCCGCTCTCTGCTGTGGGGCTGGAAGAAAAATCTGCGATGGGCCACCCGCGTCGCTGCCGGAACAGGTTCCGGGTTCGGCCTGTTTCTTATTATTATGGGTTTTTTCCAATTCTTCAGCGGTAATTTTATTGGCGGGATGTGGTGGTTTTTGATCGGCATGTTTCTTCGAAACGCGGCAAACATGTCCTACCGACAACTTCTTGTGCGAAAGGCTCTGGAAGGTGAATCGGTCCAGCGTTTCATGAACAGGAACCCGGTTACGGTGTCACCTTCCACCACCGTGGAGGCATTGGTGGAAGACTTTATTTATCGCCATCAGTTCAAACTGTTTCCAATCGTTGAAGAAGGAAACCGGCTTCTGGGGTGTGTCACCATAAAACAGGTTAAAGAGATCCCAAAAGCGAAGTGGCGGAGCAAGACAGCCGGAGAAATCGCCATCGACTGCTCGCCTGAAAATACCGTTGATTTGAAAGCCGATGCCATGAAGGCACTGGCGCTCATGAACCGGAAAGGTGCCAGTCGGCTCATGGTTACAGAAGGCAACCGTCTGGTCGGCATTATCAGTCTGAAAGATATGATGAAATTCTTTGAACTGAAGGTAGAGCTTGAACCATAGTCCGCGTTAGGTCAAAATTCGCCGCTGTCCCAGACAAAAAGAACCGAGGATGTTTCATGGGGCTAAATTCCTATGGATCATTCTCTATCTTCGAGTAAACCGCTTTTTTGATCAGGCGCTGTTTTGCGTAAAAACCAAAGCGTGCTCGCGCTGGAGGAAAAACCGGGCTTTCAGGTGAAAACAATCCCGGATGCCCGAGAATTCGAACGGGTCATCCCATTGGCGGCTTGTCAAGGAGGTGTTACACATGCGAGAAAACAAATATGAACTCAAAGTGCTGATGCTGGATGCCGCCACCGGTTTTTACCGCATGCAGCGCTACCGAATCGGTGATTTTTTCGGCCCCGTGGACATGGGCATTCATCTGGCATTCAGGCATAACGCCTTGACCATCGGTGCAGGGCTTTTGGCCGGATCTATTTTTCCCGGTTCCAACCGGCTGATCTTCGCCGGGATTTCCCCCTGCTGGCACGGCTTCTACATCTCCTCCATGGGCGGTGCGGCCCTGGTTTTTGACAACCTCGGCATCAACATGCTCAGCCTGATGGGCAAAGCCCAGCGGCCCTCCATCCTGTACCTGAATCGAAACCATGGTGAAGAAATCGAGGTGGAGCTGGTCCCGGTGGAACCCGAACCCATATGGGGACAGGGGAGCAAAGGGGTGTATGCCGTTATGGACCATGCCATCGGGTTGTTCGGAAAAAAATATGAAAACGACCCGAGAGTCCTGGCCGTGGGCCCGGCTGCCTGCTTCACCGATTTCGGCGCCATCGGATCCGCGCCGGTGAAAAAGGGCCGGGTGACCCCGGTGGACACCTGGGCCGGACGAGGAGGCTTCGGCAGCAAGCTGTTCCAGGAGCACGGCATTGTAGGCATCATCTACGGAGGAACCCATATCGGCGATGATTTCCGCGATCGGTCCGTGGCGGATCAATGGTTCCAAGACAAATTTAATCAACGGATGGCCGCCAAAGACATGGAATCCACCACCAAGTACCGTTACGACCCGAAATTCAATACAGGCGGCACGTTTGGCGTGAACTATGCCGGCATGGACGGCGACATCCTGGCGTTCAATTACCGCACCATCTACTGGAGCCAGGAAGCCCGACGGGACCTGCACGAACGCTTCATCCTGAATCATTACCTCAGGCAGTTCAACCAGGAGACCATAGAAACCAAACAACAGCACAATTGCGGTGAGCCTTGCGCGGCGGTCTGCAAAAAAATGAACGGCCCCTTCAAGAAGGACTATGAACCCTACCAGACCTTGGGACCCTTGTGCGGCATTTTCGACCAGCGGGCCGCGGAACAGCTCAATCACCAGGCGGACCGCCTGGGTTTCGATGCCATCTCCGTGGGTGGAATCCTTTCCTGGCTCATGGACTGCCTGGACGATGGCCTGATAACACCCCCGGAGTTGGGTGTGGATCAAGCACCCAAATGGGAGATGGCGAACTTTGACGTGATAGGCGATTCCATGCACAATGCCAAACTGGGCATGGCGCTTCTGAATCAGATGATCCTGCTCGACGGAAAAATGCCAATGCAATTCGGAGCCCGGAAATTGGCCCGCCGGTTATCGCGGGAGAAGAGCCGCCAGGTGCTTGACCGGTTTGTATACAATGCCTTTGCCCGCCAGGGCTGGATGGTTCCCAACCAGTACTGGACACCCGGCGCTTATGCACCCATGGCCATCATGGGCAAATATTACATGCACTACGGCCGGGATTTCCTGCCGCCCCGTGAACTGGGGAGAGAAAATGCCCGGCGCATGCTCAAGGAACTGATGCTGGACAATCTCGGGATCTGCCGTTTTCACCGGGCATGGGCGGAAACCCTGCTTCCCGACATCGTGGAAAACCTCTTCGGAGAAAGGGACGCGTTTCTGCGTTCGATCACCCTGACCGCAAGCCGCATCACCAGCCGAAACGCATCGGTGTTCTGGGAGTCTTCACGCAACATGGATATGGTGTTCGAATTCCTGAAAAACAAAAAACAGGTCGATGGAGTCAGCCACCCTGAACTGGATCGCTGGATTGAATTTTTCGCGCAAGACAAACATGCTGCCGCCTACGAATTCTGGTACGAAATCCACAAAGGCATTCATGAAATGCTTCGTGAATATCCCGTGTGAGAAAATTTTTTTTCGATAAAACGGTTCTCCAACCAATACTAAAGAGGTTCACATGAAGCCAAAAATACATGCCTGCCGGTTGTGCGAAGAGAAATGGCACGCCCTGGAAGAACAGAATGTTTATGATCAGCTTCAGGCCGGGCCGGAAGGTCTTGACGAACGAGAAGTTAGGCAACGCCTGAAGTATTACGGTCCCAACACACTGCCCACCAAAGAACCGCCGACGATCTGGGCCATCCTGCTGCACCAGGTGCTCAACCCCCTGATCTTTATTCTGATGGCCGCCGCCGTGGCATCCGCCGCCATCGGTGAAGCCGCCGATGCTTTGTTTATCTTGGTCGTTATCGCCTTGAACAGCGGCCTAGGGGCCTATCAGGAGTATCAGGCCGAAAAGAGCGCGGCCGGCCTCCAGCGTTTGCTGAAGATCAAGGCGCGGGTGCGTCGTGACGGCAAGGAGATGGATATCCCGGCGGAAGAGGTGGTGCCCGGCGACATCGTGCTGCTCGAATCGGGGAACAAGGTGCCGGCCGACCTGCGCCTGATCAAAGTGAACAGCCTCGCGGCGGATGAGAGCTTTTTAACCGGCGAATCCATGGCCTCTGAAAAAGCAACCGAATCGATGTCCGAAGATACCGGTATCAGCGACCGCAAAAACATGGCGTTTGCCGGATCGACCATCGCCTCCGGGAGAGGCCTCGGGATCGTCATCGGCACCGGGCGGGAAACACAGGTGGGCATCATTGCCCACACCGTGACCGAGTCGGAGAGCGGAAAGCCCCCTCTGGTGATCCGGATGGAACGGTTTGTCAGACATATCAGCATCCTGGTGCTGGTGATCAGCGCCGGACTGGCGATTATGCTGTGGTTTCAAGGCCAGGATCTTGCGGTAATCTTCTTTTTCGTGGTAGCCCTTGCGGTCTCGGCCATTCCCGAGGGACTTCCCGTGGCGTTGACCGTGACCCTTTCCATCGCAACCAAACGGATGTCCGGCCGCAACGTTATTGTACGCAAACTCACCGCCGTGGAGAGCCTGGGAAGCTGCACGGTGATCGCCAGCGACAAGACCGGCACCCTGACGGTCAACCAGCAGACAGCCCGCGCCATCGCTTTTCCGGACGGACAAACTTTTGATCTTTCCGGAGAGGGCTATAGCGGCGAGGGCGATGTCTCGCCGGCAGGCAACGGCGGGAAGATCTCCGAAACCTCACGAGATCATCTGAAGCGGCTGGCCGAATTGGCGATGCTGGCCAACGAGGGGTCTCTTGTCAAAGAAGACGGAACCTGGAAGCATCACGGCGATGCCATGGATGTTGCCTTTCTGGCCGTGGGGTATAAGCTGGGCATGAACCCGGCCGAAGTGAGCCGGCAATTCAAAATTACCGATAAAATCCCTTATGAATCTGAGCGCAAGTTCTCGGCAACGTTGTATGAGAAGGATGGGACGGAACATGCAGCCGCAAAGGGCGCCGTGGAAACGATCCTGGATTTCTGCACGCGGATGCACCGGAACGGCGAGCAGGCGGATCTCGACCGGGAGGGCATCGAACGGCAGGCGGAAGCCATGGCGGAAAACGGCCTGCGCGTGCTGGCCGTTGCCTCCGGTGAAACCGCTCCCAAAGGTGGCGGAAAGAGCCGAAAAGATAAGACCCTTTCCAGACTGATCTTTCACGGTCTGGTGGGATTCATCGATCCACTGCGTCCCGAAGCTGTCGCGTCGGTGAAGAGATGCAAGACAGCCGGTATTCAGGTGATGATGATTACCGGAGATCATCCTGCTACAGCCGGTGCCATTGCAAGCGATCTGGGCCTGTCCGAAGCGGATGAGCAGGTGGTTTCCGGCCGGGAGTTGAATGAGGCCGGCACCCCGGACAGCCCTGCGTTTGCAAAACTGGTTTCATCGACCCATGTGTTCGCCCGGGTGTCGCCGACTCAAAAACTCGAAATCGTCGATGTGCTGATTCGCCGGGGGGAATTTGTAGCTGTGACCGGCGACGGTGTCAATGACGCCCCGGCGTTACGACGCGCCAACATCGGCGTGGCCATGGGCTCGGGCACGGACGTGGCCAAGGAGGTGGGGTCGATGATCGTGGCCGACGACAACTTCGCCTCCATTGTGGCCGGTGTTGAAGAAGGTCGATTTGCCTATGACAATGTGCGCAAGGTGATTTACCTGCTCATCTCCACCGGAGCCGCGGAAGTCTTGATGTTTATCCTGGCGATCCTGGCGGGACTGCCCATCCCGTTGATGGCTGTTCAGCTGCTGTGGCTCAATCTAGTCACCAACGGCATTCAGGATGTGGCCCTGGCTTTTGAAGGAGGAGAACCGGGTGCCATGAAACGCAAACCGCGCAGACCGGATGAAACGATTTTTGATCCACAGATGGTCTGGCAGACCCTTGTTTCGGGAGTGACCATCGGTATCCTGGCCCTTGGGTTCTGGTACTGGCTGGTTCGGGTGGAAATGATGAATGAAGCCGGGGCCCGCAATCTCTTGCTGCTGTTCATGGTTTTGCTGCAGAACGTTCATGTGTTCAACTGCCGCTCTGAATCGGTATCCGCCCTGAAGGTACCCATCCGGCGCAATGTCATCCTGGTATTCGGAGTGCTTGCGGCACAGGGCATCCACATGGTAAGCATGCATCTGCCCTTCATGCGAACCATCCTGGGTACGGAGCCTGTGGGGTTCACGCGATGGATTTTTCTGCTGTCTATGGCGCTGGTTGTTTTGCTGGTGATGGAGGTGTTCAAATGGTCCGGAAGACAAGGCCGTGTGCATGGGCAGTCAGAATGAAGTGCCATGACCTCCGTGAATGTATCGATCGGGTTCGTTAAAAAAATCGATACGCCCGACCGCAAAAAGGAAAAATTATTAAAGCGGCAATAACGACGATCACATTGGAGGACCGCCATGTTTTTCAAAGCAGACTCTTGCCGATTACTGGACGACTCGACAGGCCCCGCTGCCCGGCGCTTCGTTCAATATGACGCTTTTTTGAATCACAACCACCGGGCATTGCGGCATCTTGCCGAACTGGAACTGCTGGACCGGGGGGCCGGACTGGCGACGCTGGCATCCATTCAGCATCGCGTCAATGACCTTCTTGCGGAAGTTTCAGGACTCGTCGTCTCGATCGGCGGGTTGGCCGGAGATCGCTACCCGGAACTTGCCCAAGCCTTTGAAAGGATATCGGGGGCTCTGGCCCCACTGACGGAGCGCAAGCGCGGGGTCATCAGCGGCCCCTTGACATTGCCGTTTTCGGCACTGGACACCACGCATCTCCCCCTGGCCGGCGCCAAGGCCGTCAACCTGGCGCGGATCCGCAACCAGTTGAACTTTTCCGCGCCCGACGGGTTCGTCGTCACCACGGCGGCCTTTGACCTGTTTCTGCGGGAGAACCGCCTGCTGAACCCCATCGATGAAATGCTGGCCGCCTTCGACCCGGACGGAGATGATATTGAGGAAATTTGCCGCCGCATCCGGGAAAAGATCCGCGAGGCCTCTGTGCCGGAAATCCTGGCTGAGGCACTCCGGAAAGCGTACCGGGAACTTGCCGCCCACCATGGCCGTATGCCGCAACTGGCCATGCGCAGCAGCGCCGTAGGGGAGGATACCGAGGCGTCTTTCGCCGGCCAGTATACCAGTGTCCTTTCCGTGGACCAAAAGCAGATCGATTCGGCCTACAAGACCGTCCTGGCCGGCAAGTACACCCCGCGCGCCATTGTCTATCGGCTGCGTTACGGCCTCACCGACGAGGCCACCCCCATGGCGGTTGCCGCCGTCGTCATGATCCAACCCAGGGCCAGCGGCGTACTCTATACACTGGACCCGGCCCGGCCGGCATCCGGTCAGGCCCGCATCGATGCGGCATCCGGTTTGGGGGAACAGGTGGTGGGCGGATCTGTTTCGCCGGATGTCTTTCTGGTTGATCGAAGACCTCTGGCGATCAGCCGCCGCAGCATTCAGCCAAAAGATGAAACCAATGAGGCAGAGGAACCATCCCCTGCCGTTTCTGAACAAACCGTGCTTTCTCTGGCCGAAGCCGGACTGAAAATAGAACGGCATTTTGGTTCGCCACAGGATATCGAATGGGCCGAGGATGAAGAAGGAGGCCTGTTTTTTCTGCAGACCCGTCCTCTTGGAGTCGCCGCCGACGACCCCAAGCCCGGATCATCTGAGGTTTCCGGGTTGAAGCTGCTGTTTTCGGCCGGCCAGACCGCTTCACCTGGAGCCGTTTCGGGAGCAGCGGTTCATGCCAAAGCCGGGTTAAAGCCGGAAGCGTTCGAAAACGCCATTCTGGTGACCCGAACGGCCTCACCTGACCTCGCGTCCCTGATGGGCCGGGTACGAGGGCTGATCACGGATCTGGGCGGGGCGGCCAGCCACCTGGCATCTGTGGCCCGGGAACATCATGTGCCGGCCCTCATGGACACCCGTGAGGGCACGGCCTTAATTGAGGACGGCCGGGAGATTACCCTGCTGGCCGATGAGGGAAAAGTCTATGCCGGTTTGGTATCGGACCTGGCACGGAAGCTTCCGGATCGGGGCCTGGATGAAGATCGCGGTCCCATCGGCCGGCACCTCCGGGAATTGCTGGATCGGATATCCCCGTTGAATCTGACCGACCCCAAAGCGCCGGAATTTACACCGGACGGATGTCGCACCCTGCACGATCTGATCCGTTTCACACATGAAAAGATCATGGTGGAGATGTTCAACCTGTCCAGGCTTGCCGATGCATCCGTGGTGTCCCGAAAAATGAGTGCCAACATTCCGCTGGCCCTGTATTTCATAGACCTGGGCGGAGGACTGGCCCCGGGATTGACCACCTGTGACGAGATTTTACCCGAGCATATCCGTTCCAGGCCGATGGCTGCCCTGTGGCGTGGTTTCACCCATCCCGGTATCACCTGGTCCGGAGGCGTGGATATCAATGCAGGCAATTTCATGGCACTCATGTCCGGCAGTATCGGACCTGAGAATGCCGCACGTCCCAAAATCAATTCTTACGCCCTGGTATCGCAAGACTATCTCAACCTGAGTGTAAAATTCGGTTACCACTACGCGAACCTCGAAGCACTCTGCTCGGACGATCTCAACGCCAACAACCTCTCGCTCCAGTTTTCAGGCGGTGCCGGCACAGGCACAGGCAAGGCTCTGCGTATTGAGTTTCTGGCCGGTGTGTTGACCCGCCTGGGATACCAGGTGGAAATCCGCGGCGACATGCTCCAGGCGACACTCAAAGGGCTGGATTGCCCTGCCATGCAAGAACTCCTCGACCAGACCGGGCGGCTTCTTGGCTGCAGCCGGCTGCTCGATCTCGCCATTCCCAATCAGGCCGAAGTAAGGCGGCTGACCGAGCTCTTTTTCAAGGAGGACTATGATTTTATGGGTCGTTCCGAAACGCGGCTTCCCGGTTTCTATGCATCGGTGGGTGAATGGTCGCTGGCGGAACGCGAAGGCCGGGAGGTGATCATCCAGGACGGATCGAGCATGACCGGAACGGTTTCCTGCTCGCTGCACAACACCATGGAAACAGTCCTGGGCGGGCGGTATCGAAAATTTCTGGAAAATCGGCACGCCCGGCATTACTATCCCGTGGCGGTAAAGCGGGACAGCCGCCACGAAGACGGTCGCATTCGGGTCGATGTCCGAATCGATGCCGGATGCCTGGATCTGGCCGCCGGACTGGCATTTCACCTTGGTAATGTGGGCAATTGCCTGGTTCTTTCGGCTGATGCCGCTGCCGGGGAACTGCAATTTCTGGAGTTCATCAATAATGTCCGTCATTTCCGCGAACGGATCAACGCCGAAATCCCCATGGATCAGTGGCTTCAGCTCGAAGTTGCGGTGATGGGAAAGGAAGTTGCCGGAACTCTGGACGGCCGGACCCTCCTTAAATTCACCGCCCCACAAGCCATTTCGGGTTATGTGGGGCTTTGGAGCAAGGGCGACACCACGGCCTGGTTCCGGGGATTAAAAACAAACGACATACAAAATGAGGAGCAGGAAATATGACTGGAGATCAACTGGCGGTTTTTGGTATTCTGTCGGCAATGCTGGTGCTGTTTGTCTGGGGACGTTGGCGGTACGACCTGGTGGCCCTGGCAGCCCTGCTGATGGTTTTTATCGCCGGTCTGGTGCGGGCTGATCAGCTATTTCTGGGGTTCGGCCATCCGGCGGTCGTCACCGTAGCCGCCGTGCTGGTGATCAGCCGGGGCATGCTCAATGCCGGGGTGATCGACACCCTGTCACGCTATCTGACCATGGTCGGAACCCGTGCCATGGCCCAGGTGGCTTCGCTGACAGGCATTGTCATCCTGTGCTCCGGATTCATGAACAATGTAGGCGCCCTGGCCCTGCTGATGCCCGTGGCCATCTGGATGTCCCGCCAAAGCGGGCGCTCGCCATCCCTTCTGCTCATGCCCCTGGCGTTCGGGTCCATGATCGGTGGTCTTATTACCCTCATCGGGACCCCTCCCAACATCATCATCGCCCTTTTCCGGGAAGAAACGGGAAACCCGGCTTTCGACATGTTCGACTTCACCCCGGTGGGAGCGGGCGTGGCCCTGGCCGGGCTGCTGTTCATCTCCCTGATCGGCTGGCGCTTGACCCCCCGGCGGGAAGGCCAGAGCGGCGCGGATGATCTTTTCGAGGTCGAGAATTACATCAGCGAAGTCATCATTCCGGAAGATTCAAAATTCGTAGGCCAGACCGTCTTTCATCTGACCTCCGCCATGAAGGAAGAGACCGAGGCAACTGTGGCTGGAATGATCCGGGGAGACCTCAGTATCGCAGCTCCGTCCTGGTACGAGGTTCTGAATGCCGGGGATATTCTCATGGTGAAAGGCGCGCCCGAAGATCTCAAATCCCTCATCGATGAGCTGGGACTTCAGCTCGCAGAAAGCGCAGACCAGATTCGAAATACCCTGGGAGCCGGAGACGTCCGGTTGATGGAGGTCGTCATCTCCGCGGATTCACCTCTGCGGGGCAAAACCGCCAAAGACCTTTACCTGCGCCGAATTTACGGGGTCAACCTGCTGGCCATCGCCCGCCGGGGCCAGCGGCTTCTGCGCCGAATCGGCGAGACGCGGCTCATCATCGGTGATATTCTGCTGCTTCAGGGAACGGACGAGGCCCTCCAGTCTCTGCTTAAAGACTTTAAATGCCTTCCCCTGGCGGACCGTGGACTTCGCATCGGCCAGCCCTCCAAAGTGATTATGGCTGTCGGAATTTTCACCGGAGCCATGCTTCTGTCCACTTTCAACGTGCTGCCGGTCCAGATTGCCTTTATCGCCGCCGCCCTGATCATGATCCTTTCGAAGCTGGTTCCACTTGGGGATATCTATGAGAGCATCGACTGGCCCATCATCGTGCTTCTCGGCGCCCTGTTTCCCCTGGGCCACGCCCTGGAAAGCACCGGCGGGGCACGGCTGATCGCGGAAAAACTGCTGATCCTATCCGGCTATCTCCCGCCCATGGGGACACTGGCGGTGCTTCTCGTGGGAACCATGCTGCTCTCCAACGTAATCAACAATGCCGCCGCCGCCGTCCTCATGGCGCCCATCGCCATCACTCTGGCCAGGGGAATGTCGATTTCGGCAGACCCTTTGCTGATGGCGGTGGCCGTGGGCGC
This sequence comes from Desulfobacterales bacterium, assembly GCA_046484745.1. Classification (GTDB taxonomy): domain Bacteria; phylum Desulfobacterota; class Desulfobacteria; order Desulfobacterales; family SURF-7; genus JAQYVL01. The sequence continues at coordinate 35,792 of JAWOIJ010000092.1, forward strand.
ATCCTGTGCGTTTCTCACACCGATCGGCCATCAATCCAACGCACTGGTCATGGCCCCCGGAGGGTATCAATTTGGCGACTACTGGCGACTGGGCCTGCCGCTCTCTCTGGTGGTCATCGTGGTTGCCGTGCCGCTGATCCTTTTTTTCTGGCCGATGTGATCAGTTGTCAAGCCCAAAACTTCCAATTATAATGAGTTTTTGGAAAAAATGTGGAGGTCGCGAGACATGTTGGAATGGTTTGACGGATGGAAATTTCTGGCTGGACTGGGCATCTTCCTGTTCGGCATGTTCATGATGGAGGAATCCATCAAACTGCTTGCCGGACGTTCGTTGAAAACGATGATCCGACGGTTTACCAGCACACGCACCAAAGCCCTGTTCACCGGGGCTGTCAGCACCGCAGTTTTGCAGAGCAGCTCCGCTGTCTCGCTGATGGTTCTGGCCTTTGTGGGCGCCGGGCTCTTGACCATGGGCAATGCCATTGCGGTCATCATGGGCGCCATGGTGGGCACGACCTTGACAGCCTGGATCGTTGCTGTGTTCGGATTTTCATTCAAGATCGACTCGCTGGCCTTGCCCATAATCGGCGTGGGTGGGCTCGGCTTGATCCTGCTGGGAAGATCCCCCCGCTACGTCAATATCAGTAAGCTTCTGGTCGCCTTCGGATTTCTATTTCTGGGCCTGGATTATATGAAAACCAGCGTGGAAACGCTTGCGGCCACCTTCGACCTGTCGACACTGCCAAACCTTGGTCTATGGGTTTATACCCTGGCAGGGATCATGCTGACCGCCATCATGCAGTCCAGTTCCGCCACGATTGCCGTGATTCTCACCACCCTTTTCGCCGGCGTCATCGACTTCGGACAGGGAGCGGCCATGGTGATCGGCGCCAACGTGGGGACCACGGTGACCATCCTGATCGGCGCCATCGGCGGCATACCTGCCAAAAAACAAACGGCACTCAGTTCGCTGATTTTCAACGTGGGAACCGCCCTGGTGGTGTTGCCCGCCTTGCCCCTGATCTTCTGGATCATTGGCCGTCTTTTCGATCCGGCAGATAATGCCGTGTTGGGTATCGCGGCGTTCCACACCCTGTTCAACCTTATCGGGGTTGCGCTTTTCTTTCCAGCCATTTCCGTGCTTACGCGATACCTGAAACGTCTGTTTCCGGAAAAACGAACCGTATTGACCCGATACATCCTCAACACATCCCCCCGGGTGCCGGAGGCGGCTGTCGCGGCTCTGCGCAACGAAGTATTGCATCAGCTTTCCTTATCATTGGATTTTATCGCCGACAGGTATCGTCTGAACCCGCGACCGAAGGCGCATGTCGTCGAACAGCCTTTGAAGGGGTCGCCGATGGGTAAAGCCCTCCAGTACGACGACCTGGAGCGGCTGCATGCCGAAATATTCGCCTTTTACGCCCATATGCAGGCACACGAAATCGAAAAACAGGAAGCTGTACAGTTGGAACCGGTCATACGGTCGAGTCGCAGCGTCATGAATGCTACCAAAAATTTTTATGAACTGCTTTCCGAGATCGAAGATATCGGCAGGGATGACAACCCGTTCATGGTCGGTGCCTATGGGGACTTCAAGGAACGGATAGAGCGTCTGCGGGCCGTTGTTGAAACGATCTCTCAGGCGCTCGAAGATGAAACGGTGAATACGGATCTGGAACGATTTTTTCAGTCGGTGGAAGAGGCAGACAAACGATTCATCGGATCCTGTTCCAAGGCGGTCTCACGAGGAACGATCCAGGAACACGAAGTTACCCGTTTATTAATGGCCAACCGGTTTTTCACCCAAGCGAACCGGATGGTGATTCTGAGCATGCAGGCGCTGACCCGGGGGTTTGGTTTTCCCAAGAACCGTGTCCATACTCACAACAACGGCAATCTCTGAATTGCCTCATCATTTTCAAAAAGGAGAATAACAAGATGGAAAATTTAAAAGTGCGTGATTTAATGGTTTCAGCAGACAGGTTTCCGAAGATTTCCAACCGCGCGAGTTTTTATGAGGCGCTTGCGGCTCTGGAGGCCGCGCAGAAAAGCTATCTGTCCGGAGAATCCAAGCAGCGAATCCTTCTGGTGGAAAACGAGGAGGGAAAGATCATGGGAAAACTCAGTCCCATGGATCTCCTGCGGGGACTGGAAACAAACTATGGGAGAGCAGATACCGAAAAGACCCTCTCCCGCTTCAGGCTTTTTAATGTCTGGAAGTCCATCCAGAAGGACTACCATCTTTGGGAAAATCCATTCAAGGATCTCTGTAAAAAGGCCACGGAAGTCCAGGTAAAAGACTTCATCAAGAGCCCCTCCGAAGGGCAATCCGTTGACGTGGAGGATTCCATGCCCAAGTGCTTCCACATGTTCGTCATGAATCGGCATGACGCGCTTTTTGTTTTTGAAGGGGATCATATTGTCGGACTCTTGCGGTTTTCAGATGTCTATAAGAAGGTGTCTATAACCATGAAAGAATGCCATATTGAAATGATGCAGCAATAGGAGGTTGTCCGGGGGAAAAGTATCTTGAGCCTGATCCTGCTGATGTGAGGCGTATCAAGGAGAATTTCAAAATGCACGACAGCAGGCGTAAACTCAACGTTCTGATGCTGGTGCTTTTGCCGGTGATGGAAATGTTAAGAGGAGTCAGGAGAAATGTCTCAAACGCCTGAACATTAAACGCGTCCGGGAGTAACGGATACAACTCCAAAGCGGGTTTCGTGATGGGCATACCGAATTCTGAAACAGGCGTTTTGAATTTCAAGAATATTGAATTCCGGTATCCTTTTCTCTTGACTGCCCTCTTGTTCTATTTTCCGGAAAAAACCGGCTTTCGTTTCTGGAGCATGGCGTTCAACGCTTCCTTCGCATCCTCGCTTTTGATGCACAGGCTCTGGTTATACGCTTCAAAATCAAGGGTTGCGTCAAGATTATTGCCGTGGCTGTTGTTGATCGCCTTTTTGGCCATAGCCAGCGCAATGGGTGATCGTTGTACCAGTTTTCCGGCAAAATGCATCACCTCTTTCATCAGATCGCTATCCGGAACAACCCTGTTGACGATTCCAAGTTCATGACCCTTTTCCGCGTCAAACTTCTCCCCTGTCAGAATCAGTTCCTTGGCAATGGATGGACCCACCAGCTTGGTCAGCCGAAACGTCCCGCCAAGATCGGGCACCATGGCAACATTCGTATATGCCATTGAAAAAACTGCACTTTTTGCGGCAAAAATAAAATCACATGCCAGTGCGATATCACATCCGTTTCCGAGCGCATATCCGTTCACCGCTGCAATCACCGGAATGCTGAGACTTTCAAAACGAAATGTGGACTGAACCATTTTCATCATGGACATAAACTCCGTCTGACTGAGCTGCCTCAGATCACCGGCATACGCAAGATCTATCCCCGAGCAGAAAGAGTTGTCCACCCCCGTGACAATGAGCGCCCTCGTTCGGGTGTCACGCTTCAGTTCATCCATTGCAGCCTTGAACTCGTCATAAGTCTTTCCGTCAAGCGCGTTTTTTGAGCCCGGCCTGTTGATTTTCAATACAGCGATATGATCTTCTCGGGTTAAAAGAATGTGTTCCATAGCAATATCATCCTGTCTTATAAAGTTATCCCATATACCCTCTTCTTCATAATCAACTTCCTGACTGCAAGACAACATCAATCTTCAAAAAAATAATGGTTTGAAAAATCCATGGCGATTCCCTATAGATGGGGCTGTCAAACCTGTTTTGAACCCGATGACCAACAATCAACCTCAATTCCTGGAGGCATCATGAAAAAAACGATCCAGACAGACAACGCACCGAAATCGATAGGCCCATACAGCCAGGCGGTATCCTTCGGAAACCTGATCTTCACTTCAGGCCAGATTGCGATTCATCCGGCTTCCGGCAAAATAGCCCACGACGGGATTGAAGAACAGACACGGCAGGTGATGGCCAATCTGAAAGCCATACTCGAGGCTGCGGGCTCTGATTTTACAAAAGTACTGAAGTCCACGGTGTTCCTGAACGATATCCATGACTTTTCACGGTTTAATGAAGTATATGCCACCTATTTCCCTGACAGTCCGCCTGCCCGCAGCGCATTCCAGGTATCAGCACTTCCCATGGACGCGAAAGTTGAGGTGGAAATGATTGCAACCTTATAGATATATTGTTTTATATCAAAGTATTATAAAATTTTTCGAATGTAATGCTTGAGATGTGCTTTACTCTGTTGCCACATAAAGCTTCAGGCCTGCCTCGGCAATCACATCGACAATGGCGGACGATGGCGGGCGATCGGTGAACAATGCCGTGATCTCAGATAGATATCCAAGGCGAACCATGGCATTGCGCCCGAACTTGGTGTGATCCGCAGCCAGAAAAACGTTTCGGGAATTTTCAATCATGGCCCGCGCCGCCTTGACTTCCCGATAATCAAAATCGAGCAGCGTGCCGTCGATATCAATTCCGCTGATACCGATTATCCCGTAATCCACTTTGAACTGCTTGATGAATTCGATTGCAGCCTCTCCGATAATACCGCAATCCCTGCTGCGCACAAGCCCCCCGGTTATGATGATTTCAAAATTTTCATTTCCGCTCAAAATGGAAGCCACGTTCAGGTTGTTCGTAATGATACGGAGTCCGTTATGATTGCAAAGCGCTTTTGCAATCTCTTCCGTGGTGGTTCCAATGTTAATAAAAAGGGAAGAATGATCCGGAATAGTGTCCACAAGCATCCGTGCAATCTTTCGTTTCTCCTGAAGACACATTATTTTACGGTGTGAGTAGGAAACGTTTTCCGTACTGGAAGAGATGCCCGCGCCTCCATGATACCGGTGAAGCAGCCCGTCTTCACTCAGGGTATTAATATCCCTCCGAATGGTCTGAGGCGTGACCCTGAATCGAGCGGCAAGCGCTTCAATCGTAACAAAGCCCTGCTCCCTGACCATATGGAGAACCTGCTCCTGACGCCTGACGATCCCCTTGAATTTCCCATTTTTTTGATGAGTTGCATCGATTCCTTCGGTACCTTTTTTCATTTCACCTCCGATTTGATGAAACGATTAAAACTTGCCGCATTGCCGGTTCTTTGTTTTTCGTTTTCGAACTTTTTCAAAGGCATATTTGTTGATTTTCGAAAATTTTATTCGTGACAAAACGGTTTTTTTATGTCACAATCCGTCAATAAAACTTGATATAATTATGCACTGTTCAGTTTGATATCATCTCAATTGTTTTTTCTCAAGTTAAAAGGTTTTTTCCCTGAATGAAAAAAAACGAAAATATCTATAAACCATTTTCAGGATACAGTTTGTAATCGATGATGAAAAAGTCCTTGCTGAAAACCCAGGTACTCATAATCGGTGGCGGAGTTACCGGTACTGGACTCGCACGGGATCTTTCCCTCCGGGGGATTTCATGCGTATTGGCTGAAAAAAAAGATCTCAATGCCGGCGCATCAGGAGGCAACCACGGACTTCTTCACAGCGGGGCTCGATATGTGGCATCTGATCCGGAAGCTGCAAAAGAGTGCGCCAAAGAAAATGAACTGCTGAAGAAGCTTGCTCCCCATTGTATCGAAGATACGGGTGGTCTATATGTTGCCGTAAAGGGAGACGATGAATCCTATATGGCTGATTTTCCTGATATGTGCGCCAGATGTGGAATCGATGCAAAACCCATTGACATAGCTGATGCCAGGGAAATGGAACCACTGCTTTCCAACCAGATTATTGCCGCTTACAGCGTCAAAGACGCTTCTGTCGATCCGTTCAAGATCTCTCTTGAAAACATCTCAGATGCCCGGAAGCTCGGCGCTGTATGGCTACCGCACACAGCAGTTACATCCTTGATAACGAAACGCGGTCGAATTCAAAAAGCCATTCTCAAAAACACGAAATCCCAAAAAGAAACGATTGTTGAAACCGAGCAGGTTGTCAATGCTTCCGGAGCATGGGCAAATGAGATCGCCTCTCTGGCCGGAATAAAAATCGACATGGTTTTTTCCAAGGGAAGCCTGATCGTCACTCAAAACAGAATAACCGACCGTGTCATAAACCGTCTTCGCAAACCGGCAAATGGAGACATTCTTGTTCCGGGAGGGACGGTTTCCATTCTTGGAACCACGTCAATCAGAACAGAATCTCCGGATATAATTCATCCCGGTATCCAGGAAGTCGAAACGATCATCCGGGAAGGATCGGCAATGATCCCTGCCCTGGATTCCACCCGGTATATAAGAGCCTACTGCGGTGTCAGGCCGCTTGTCAGTTCCCGGAAAGAAAAGGATGATCGAAATGTTACCAGAGGTTTCTCGCTTTTAGATCATTCCGGAGAGGGGCTCGAAAACTTCATAACCATCACAGGCGGAAAACTGACAACTTATCGGTTAATGGCTGAAAAAACAGCGGATCTTGTCTGTAAACGACTTGGGGAAACCATTCCGTGCACCACCCGGACCACACCGCTTCCGGAAACCATGGATGCCAGATGGACCGAACCGGGCTCTGCGCCGAAAATGTGGATCGGTAACAAGAATCCGGAAGATCTTCTCATCTGTGAGTGCGAAATGGTTCCAAAAAGTACGGTTGAAGCAATCCTGTCTTCCATGCACACCTGTCCAGGTTCAAACAGCCTTACCGCTATTGGTCTCCGGAGCCGAATCGGAAAAGGGCAATGCCAGGGGACCTTCTGCAGCCTGAGGCTTACGTCTTTTCTGTATGACAGGGAACAATTTACGGACAACAGCGGACTTTCGGAAATAAAGGCATTTCTTCGTGAAAGGTGGCGCGGCCAGCGCCCTCTTCTCTGGGGTACCGCCCTTGTTCAGTCTGAACTCCAGGAAGCCCTTCACTGCGGGCTTCTGGGACTGGAGCTGGATGCATGAATCAGAGTGCTCAAACAGAGAACATTCGACAACCCTTAAAGAATTTTCAGCGCTCCGCGAATGCACCGGACATCGAATGTGAATTGATGATCATTGGATTGGGAATTTCCGGGATGGCGTCCGCGTTGTTTGCCGCCAATCGCGGGATTTCCGTGGTACAAACCGGAATGACCGGAGAAATTATTTTCGCGAGCGGTCTCATCGATCTCATGGGAGTGCATCCGGTACAAAATAAAAAAACATGGGATGACCCCTGGGCCGCGATACGCGCGGTTTCAAAAAATATTCCCCGGCATCCCTATGCCCGAATGCAGCAGCAAACCATTCAAAAAGCCCTGGATGAATTCACCTCTTTTTTTGGTGATGCCGGATTTCATTACCACGGGCATGAGAACCGGAACGCAAGGCTGATAACATCCGCCGGGACCATTAAACAGACCTATCTGGTCCCCCGGACAATGTGGCATGGTGTCGCGGCGCTTCAAGAAAAGGCTCCCTGTCTCATCGTGGATTTTCATGGATTGAAAGATTTCAGCGCCTGCCAGATCGTTTCCGTTCTGAAAAAAGAATGGCCCGACCTCCAGCATTTACGCATTTCCATCCCCGGAGCCGGCGAAAAAAGAAATGAGGTTTATTCAGAACACATCGCCCGATCTCTTGAACTCCCGTCAAACCGGGAGAAGCTCTCTGAGAATATCAGACCCTTTTTAAAAAATATCAAGGCAATCGGAATGCCTCCGGTCCTCGGCATGACGCGAACCGATCAAGCACGAAGTCACATGGAAGAACTGCTTGGAGTACCCGTGTTTGAAATTCCCGCAATGCCCCCTTCCGTCACCGGGCTTCGCCTTCGAGAAGCGTTTGAGGAACATTTTCATGGGGACGGGATTCAAACGCTGTACCAGAAAAAAGTGCTGCGGTCCCGCTCTCTCGAGGACGGAAGCTTTGTCTTTGATGTCGGTACCAGGGAAAAGGAAGTCACCGTAAAAGCCGGAGGGGCGATACTCGCAAGCGGGCGTTTTATCGGCAAAGGACTCTCAGCCGATCGAAAGCATATTCAGGAAACCATATTTGATCTGCCTGTTTGTCAGCCAGAGAATAGAACCGGATGGCACGACAAAGAGTTTTTCAGTAAAAATGGCCATGAAATCAACAAGGCCGGCATTGAAATCGACAACGATTTCCGCCCGGTTGGAACGTCAGGCAAGCCGGTTTTCCAAAATCTTTTTGCAGCCGGTTCCATTGTCGCGCATAATGATTGGAAAAGGATGAAATGCGGTTCAGGCGTTGCCATTGCCACCGCCTATGGCGCTGTGGTTTCTTTCCATAAACATCTCCGTAAAAAGTAAGATGTCAATATTTGACAACACATGGAATTCTGTTTTACAATTCCCCATCCTGAAATGGACGGCAATGAAATCGTCTCGACAGTTGTATGGTGAATCATGAAACGGAAAAATTTTTACATCCTTCTCAATCTTCCAGTTAAACCTCCCGAGGAAGACCTTAAAAAAATTGAAGCCGCTATAAACAAAAAACAAACTGAATGGAGCAGACTGCTTCGTCACCCCTCAAAAGGGATTCCGGCAAAGCAACTGATCAGCCTCATCCCTGAAATACGAAAAGTCATGACCGATCCTGATCTGCGAAAAAAGGAAGCCATGGAAGCACAACGTTTGCTGAAAAAAAAGAAACAGCAGAAATTTGCGGCAATTGACCGCCACCTTTCAATCTTTTTAAGCAAAGGCGCCGTGACTTCAAAAGAAATTCAGAAGCTTGTAAAACATCATTCCGTTGAAACCGATGAAATCCTGAAATGGATGCTGAAAAAAGAAAGGGCATCACAAGCTCCGGCAAAAAAAACTCCGGACAAAAAAGAGGATACGGTACAACCCATAATCGTAAACGATGATACGGAACGGACCAGGCGTTTTCTCAAATCGTTCAACTCCGATATTGAAATCGCGGAGTCAGGCGGCTCAATCCGTACCGAATATTTCGAAGCAATCGCATCCAACGCCGTGAAATCCGGCATGGATTACAAGGAAGCCTGTAACTATATTGAAGCATATTGCAGAGTAAAAGGATGGAAAACAACATCCAGAAAACAGAGAAACCGATTGCGGCTCATGTATGCAGCAGCCATCTCACTGGTGCTTATCGTTTCAATCGGTTCAGTGGTTCTGGTATCGGTTTTAAAAACCAGGCATCTTTCAAAAGAATATGAAGGTGTGATTGAAAAGGTAAAAAGCCAGCAAAAGCTTGAGAAAAAAAAGAAGCTATTAACCGAATATGTGAAATCCGCCAAAGAGAGCGATTTTAAAAAAAAGGCCGAGCAAGAGATTCAGGTCCTTGACAATAAAATTATCATGCGCAATTCCACAGATGAAAAAGATTACAGAACTGCTCTGACAAAAGCAGCAGTTGAAAATTCCAATCAAAATTACGAAGAATCCGGGATAATATATGAAACCTATTTAAAAAAGCATCCCGACGGCATCCACGCTGAAGAATTGCGCATCAAACGATCTGAAATACCGGATTTGCTCGATAACAGGGACTTTAACGCGATCAAGGCCCTTTCAGAAAAAAATTATGAAAAAAGGATTGAAGCTTGCACGGCATATCTCGCAAATCATCCGGATGGCATGCACCGTGATGAAGTAACCACGCTGATCGCTGAGATGGAAGAGCCCTATTACGGTTTTCTCAAAAATAAAATCGTAATCCATGAAAAAAAGAAAGACTGGGAAGAATGCATAGATCTCTGCGAACAATACTTCAAATACTTTCAAAGGGGACATTATTTCAATGAATTGAAAGGATTGCAGTTGTTTTTCAAGAAACAGCTCGACAACCGGATCGCGCTTGACGATCTTATCCAAAAAGCCGAAAACAATGTTGATTCCATGGACTCCGCAAAAGCGATCTATACGGACTATTTAAATGCCAACCCAAACTCCCCCATAAAGCATGATGTACGAAAACGGTTGAAAGAAATTTCAAAATAAAAAAAATCAGTAATGCGTGACAACCACTTTGATCGCCTCTTTTGTCGCCGCACACTGGAAGGCGTTTTCATGATGCAATAAACTTGACACGTTTTCGGCGATTGTTTATAACCTCTTTAATTCCCGGCTCAAACAATTTGTCTTTATCAAAATAACGGAAATGATGGAATAGAGAAAAGCGCCAATACGCTAATAGCTAATAAAGGAAGAAAAACATGATCAGGACTGAAATATCTCTTTTTTTGAAAAATGCTCCGGGTGAACTCGCAAAACTTTCTTCGCTTTTGAGCAAAGCCGGTGTAAATATCGATGCACTCACCATACAGGATGCATCGAGCTACGTTCAGGAAATATTCCGGGCGAGAGGTAAATCGATAAAAAGGATTGCATCGGTTGCCAATTACAGCTCCATAAAAATGGATTCAAACGAATTCGCATTGATACGTCTTCTGGCTGACAACCCGGACAAGGCAATCGATCTCCTTTCAAAGCATGAATATATATTCGACATCCTGCCGGTCATTGCAGTCGAGCTTGAAAACCGCCCGGGTTCGCTTGCCGCAATTACGGAAAAATTCGGAAAAGCCGGTATCAACATTAACTATGTCTATGGATCCGTTTCTTCCTCTGATGCAAATTGTCTTTTCGTTTTCTCACCGGAAGATATCGATCTTGCCGCAAAAATCTTCAAAAAATAAGCTGCCCGGTTATGAAACGTTTTCAAACAGTCGTAACTCGACTTTTTCTGTTTCTTGTTATACTCGCCTGTGCCGCACCCGGGAAAACCCTTCAAACGAGCTATGACGCGCTTCAAAAAATTTACCCCAGGTACAAAAGTATCGTAAAGGTCATTTTCAAAAAACAGACCTATTTTGCTCTCGCGGATTACGGAAAAATCGAAAAAATTATCAAAATCATGGAAACCGAAGAAAACAGCAGTCAGTTATGGGTCGTACTGGATGCAGACGGAAAACTGGAAGAGGTGATTCACTATCCGGAAATGAAACGGTACGATCTCACGGATAACCAGATCCCGGCAACGGAAAAGCTATCGTTTATCAATAAAAAATATTCTGACGAAATCAGCAATCTCCCGGCCGAGCTTGCGGATGACTGGGAATCATTGATTCAAAAAATAAACATCAAACTTCTCAAAGTCGATGCAACCAGCCAGGCTACCCCATGAACAAAGTGATTGCATGGATTACAATCCTTTTAGTTGTTCTTTTTGATATCAATATCGCCTTTTCTGAATGGAGCGGTTATGTCAGGCAGGGCTATCAGAGCTGGAAACAATTTTTCGAACCCCAGGAGATTAACAGCCCGGTTGATGCAAGCAGCGGGGCGACTCCTACCGTAACTGAAAGCGGCCCCGTAACCGAACTGGAAACCCTGTGGGATTTTGAATTTCTGCGCGGAACCGCAACAGCCGGCCTTTTTGGCCGCGTTCTCTGGTATTCCGAATCAACGTATGACACTCTTTTTCTGCCGGTTATCCGATACAGGGCTGCCAGACACGCCCTGGATCTGGGACGATATCATTCCGAAACATGGGGAAGCGGCCTCCTCGTCTCAACCTATCCGGCAGGAGGCGCAAGATACGCTAATTTTTACGGTAATTTTGAAACCCGCATATTCAACCACGCTGTTATTGAATATTCGGATTTTCAGAAAGTCGATGCCCGGTATTTCGGCATTTCAGAAACCTATCGGCTTCATAAAGGCAAGGCGGGTTTGATGTATGTTTATGATAACACCAATCCATTTTATGACGCATCAAGGGCCGAGATCAGCCAGGGCAATGAAGTCAGCATGTATGCAAACTGGACACTGCCGTCCAACTGGCTCCTTCAGGGAGAGTTCGCGTATGCTGAAGCTCCGGCAGCCTTTGCCGGACTCGACATACCGATTTCAGACCACGTTACCTTCCAGGCCAAAACCCGTTTTATGGGGAATCTATACAACCCGCTATTGAGCAGGTATGCACGCGGAGAGGAAAAGCAAATCTATTATATTGTCGCGCTTCCATTACAGTTCTTTTCCGAACAGCTTTCCTTGACGCCGGAATGGGGGGTAAAACAGAAAGAGGATGAAAACTACTGGCTGCCCGGGATTAAAATCGAGGGAGAACTTTTTGATTCTCTATGGCTTTCTTTTCGGATCAAATCGGAACAGCCGTTTTCAGATTGGGGCGAATACGAGCATTATGAATATACGGAAGCCGGCATGGGATGGATGATCAATAAATACCTTTACATGCATCTGAAATATTCCAAAACATTCAATGGATTCGTAGACTGGAAGGAAATCCGTACCCTGGCCACGATTGAAGGAAGATGGTAGCAGACTGTGCTTTTATCAGCAGCGCCCTTGAATACCGTCAACCCTGAAAAATGATGGCTTTATAAAAAGGATACATAATAATGAAGAAAATAGAGTGGACAGCAAAAGGTCAAAGAGTTTGCTACCGGCACAGTATAGCTTCCGGAACCTGTTTCACCATACCCCTGCCGATTACCGACTCCCCATCAGAAATAATGTCCCGATAGTTCTTTTCATGGACCCGATGAGGCTATCCGGCTGTTTCCGAGTTTAAAAAGAACCCTGGGTTTTTGAAAAAACGAGCTTGTTTTTTTCAAAAAGAAGGATTATGAAATAATTCATAAAGGAGTACCCTTCCATAAATGGTATCGTTTCTCCGATTCCCCCTGCCAAAAAGCGTCGGACAAGGAGATGGGCGGTAATGTAAGCCAGATGAATAGATGAAACATTTCAAACAATAAAATTTGAACTTGAAAAAGACACTGGTGGAAATATCCATATATGGCGGTGTACTGGACGTGGTGCGTGGGTTTCGTTCTGAGGGAAGAACCATTTCTTATATTGGCAACCTGAGATCTGAAACCGGAAAAAATCTTAAAAGGAGGTTTTAGGATGGCTAATGGTATCGTGAAATGGTTCAGCGACAAAAAAGGCTATGGATTTATTGAACAGGAAGACGGTCCGGATGTATTTGTTCATCATTCAAACATCAACTCGACCGGTTTCAAATCTTTAAATGAGGGTGATCGCGTAACATTCGAGATTGAAGACGGGAAAAAAGGCCCCACAGCCGTGAACGTAACGGTTGTCTGAAAGTTACAAAAACCCAAAAAGGGCGCCGCATCATTCTGGTGCAGTGCCCTTTTTTTGATACCTGATCTGCACGCCCCCGGACATCTTTCCCCACATTCGATACGGTTTGGCAAATACCCGGTTTTTTCATGAAGAACACTTTCCAAATGACCTCAATAGAATTCACTCAGAGGCCGATTGATCACTGAAAGGACGCATGAACCGTAAAATTATTATGACAACCGCTATCGACAGGCCCTGCGTCTTTGACCGGACAGTAAAAATCCAGGTATGCAGTTGGTGTCAGCGAATGAGGTTTGTCATCTTCGGCTCATAGAAACGGAATGTTTTTCTGACAACAGCCTTTCCAGCACCTCCGGCCCCCGCTGAACACCGATAACCTTGCCCTGAATCAGGATTTCGTTAAATGCATACGTCACCGGTTTAAAGGCCGGGTTCTCCGGCGCTTGAAATCCGTCGCGCCTGCCGTAACTATATTTTGATTGTTTGAATCAACAGTCACTTTTTCCTTAAAGGGCCATGTCCACATCTCCTGCAAACCGGTATCATAAAATGGCAGGAAAGCGGTTCGTCACGGACGGGATCTCAGGGCTTGATCTAACCTGTCTAATTTCTTGACACATATGACAAATACACGTATTGAATGACAAACCGCTATGATACGATTCCGGAATCTAAAGATGGAAAAACCTTGAACTGCAATTTTTAGGAGAACCCTCTTATGGAGCATGTGGCAGCACAAAAGTTAAGAAAAGATTTTATCCTTCAGGAAGTTATTTTGAACTCTACAGCGGTGCCGGCCTTGACGTACTTTGCACTGACCTGTTTTCCCTTTGCAAAAAACAATTTTTCTGTTTTTGCGCTTCTGACGGTGTCTGCCGCAGTCGCTGCCTTGCTCTATGGATATACCCAGCGAAAAATATCCAGCAGAGCCATTTATCAGGCAATTCGAAACAGCGCTTCCGGAAAAGTCGACCCGGAAACACAGTTGCGGGCCAAAATACAGGCATTTCAGTTTCCCTATATCACCGCGGGAACTTTTTTAATCCGCTGGTCGGTTATCGGAAATTTAATCGTGGTTTTCCCGTTCTTTGCGATCGACCAGATGACGTTCACCAGTTACATGCTGCTGGTATCGATGTTGCTTTGCGCCAGCATCACCTGCATGCCCTTTGCCTTTTTAAATTCGGAACGGGCTGTCTCCGAATTTTTAAAACTTCCTGAAATCGCGGCGATCGATGTTCAGCAGGGCAGCTACGTGAAACTTCAGCTAACCCCTAAAATCCTTTTGCTGGTTTTATGTATTCTGGTCCCGCCGATGGGAACTCTCATCGCCGGAATCGTTTCAGCCCTGAACAATGATATCGCGATCTCTTCCATCAAACTCGGCTTTTTTATTTTAGTTTCCCAGGCACTGTTTTTTTCAATTTTAAACGGTGTTCTTTTTACCCGAAACATTCGACATTCCCTTATGGAAATTATCTTTTTCCTGAAGGATATCGCGGAAGATGAAGGGGACTTGAGCAAAACCATCACCTCCACATCCAATGATGAGTTCGGCGAACTGGCAAAACTGTTCAATCGCTTTATCAAGAGGCTTCGCGTCATGATCAAACAAATTTCCGGAAATGCCCTGCTGCTTGAGAAATCATCCAAAGAGTTTGCCGAGCTCTCCAAACAGGCATCCGATATGGGCGGCAAAACCTCTATGCATTCAGAAACGGTAGCCTCCTCCGCCGAAGAGATGAGCGCCAACCTTGCCTCTGTTGCCGCCGCCATGGAGCAATCGACAACCAATGTGAATCTGGTCGCGACAGCGACCGAAGAGATGACAAGCACGATCAGCGAAATCGCCAGAAATTCCGAAAAAGCACGCTTAATTGCAAACCAGGCGGTATCCTACGCACAAAATGCATCCGCACAGGTCGATGAACTGGGAAAAGCCGCCAGAGAAATCAGCAAAGTCACTGAAACGATCAATGATATCTCCCAGCAGACCAACCTGCTGGCACTCAACGCAACGATCGAGGCTGCAAGAGCAGGAGAGGCCGGCAGGGGCTTTGCGGTTGTCGCCAATGAGATTAAAGAGCTCGCAAAACAAACCGGTGAATCCACGCATCAGATCAGAGGACGGATAGAAGGGATTCAAAAATCCACAACCGGGACTGTCTCCCAGATGGAAGAAATTTCAAAAGTAACCGATGATGTAAATGAAATCATATCGGCCATCGCGGCGGCCGTGGAAGAGCAGCAGATAACCGCCAAAGAGATCGCCGGCAATATATCACAGGCATCGGCAGGGAACCAGGAAATCAATAACAACATTAACCAGACCTCACTGGTTTCCACTGAAATCGCACGGGATATCTCAGAGGTCCATAAATTCTCGATTGAGATGTCTCAGGGAAGCAGTGCGATCAGCAGAAGCGCGAAAGAGCTGGCCAGTCTTTCCGACAGGCTGAAGAAGATGGTAGACCAGTTCAGACTGTGATGGCTTCGCAAAAAACAAACGGGAAGAAATATGCCGGACAATCAACCTGAAGCAAAATTCCAGAACATCGGCGACACCGACATACAATATCTCAGGTATGCCGGAGATGGACCAACCATCATTCTGCTGCACGCAACCGGATTCTCACCCTGGCTCTGGCATCCGATTTCAAAAGAATTGTCGCAATACGGTCAGGTAATCTCCCCCTATTTTTGCGATCACCGGGAAACGGATCCTCAACAAGGAGGTCTCAACTGGATGCTTCTGGCTGAAGATCTCTGCCGGCTGTGCGAAGCCCTTCACATTGATGAGCCGCTCTTTGTGGGGCACTCCATGGGCGCCACGGTCGGAACACTGGCAAATGCATTGCATCAAAACAATGCGGAAAAAATGATTCTGATTGAACCCATATTTTTACCGCAGGAATTTTATACCATCTCGCTCTCTGTTGAACAGCACCCCCTGGCGTCCAAGTCAATCAAAAGACGCAACTATTGGAAAAGCAGAACGGAAGTCCTGCAAGACCTGAAATCAAAACCATTTTTCCAATCCTGGGATGATGAAATCCTGGAGATCTATCTGAGATACGGCATCATGGAAACCGAAACAGGCGGGCTTCAGCTCAGCTGCTCTCCCCAGCGGGAAGCCTCTTTGTTCATGGGGGGAATGCAATACGACCCATGGCCGCTCCTTTCAAAGGTTTCCTGTCCGGTGCTGCTGGTTGAAGGAGAACGGAGTGAAAACAGAAGCTACATCGACCTGAAAAAGGCATCCCGGACCTTCCCGAACGGAGCCTATCACTTGGTAGCCGGCGCCGGTCATTTGATCCCGATGGAAAAACCCAAAGAAATTTTTGAGATCATACAAACCTTTTTTGACCTGAAGTGAGTGTTTCGAATTGAAATGGTATCGGCATCCCCGGTTTACCCCGGCAAAGGAGAGATCCAATGGAAACATGCCACCTGTCTGATTTTATGGAATCCATAAAACCGTGGCTTTCAAAAGACTATATCCGCAAAGCGCACCTGAATCCAAAAGGCCAGATTGTTTTATATTTTTTAGACGGCGTTCAAAATGTTTACAACATCGATGACTGCAATGAAGCGCAGATCAAGGCGGTTCTTGACGACCTGAAAACAAAGGGTGTGAAGGTCGAAGATTGAATCTTGAATGCAAGATCCTGTCGCCCCCTGATTGTTTGAAATCAACTTGATATCGGGACAGGGCTATAATGCTCGAAAACCCTCTTAGTAATTGATGATTGCGACTATTACTTGCTAATAATTGGTGGTCGCTATGGGTCACTAACAGAAGATGGCATCAGCTATACTGAAAAAGAATTCAAAACCATAACAATACAGTTTAAGGCATACGGCTTAATTAACACCAGTTACACACAAACTACAAAAGGTGGAATGGCTCTATTTTGGTCATTAACCAAGAAGGGTGAGCAGTTAATGATAGAAAGCCGAATAATTAGAAATAGCACCTAACAAAGCAAATTAACTCGGATGCAAATTCCGCTGCGCTCCATTTGCACCGGTTATTTGCACCGTTGGCGGCATCGGAAAAGAATTCGCTCTCCAAAAAGATCATATAAAAACGCAGGTCGAATGTATCATGAAAAATTGAGTAGATCGGAAAATCCTTTACAACTTATGGGATAAGACGACATAACTTAAGGTGGTTGTATCAAATCGTATATTGCTGAAAAATTATTGGAAAATTATCATGCACTTTAGCATTCCAGTGGAACAAATGAGCGTCGAGGACAAGCTTGAGGGTACGACCCCAATCCTTGTCGGACCAATATCCACAGATCACCCGGTCAAAAAAGCTTCTGAAGCAATTGATCCACTTGTCCGGGCTCCCAGGAACGCGTAGTGAGTACCGTCTCGTTCACACCGTTTCTTTCAGGAGTGCACAAGGGCCCCAGGATATCAAAAAAATCGTCCGGACGGACCACCCCTTCAGGCGCGAACACGCCTTTTTTTGAAACAGTCCTTTTTTCAAGGAGCATGGCGCCCACGGCCAGGGGAACCCCGGTTGCCCCGCCCATGCCGCCGGAGGGCGCGCTTGTTATCATACACCCGGCAGTGGCGGATTGACCATTTTTTTCCCCCCTGGCCAGCGCAAACAATGGCGGCAGCCCCGGCCTTTTTGCGGCAGCAATTTCAGAAAGCATGGCCGCCGGAGTCCTTTCAGGCTCCGCCGCGCCTTCCAGCTTTTCCGCGATCCAGGCCGCCCTCTCAACGGAAATGAGTCCCATATCCACCAGAAGTGCGATCATTTTAAGACCGAAAATATTTACCCGGGTGGCGACCATGATATTATTGCTCAAAAGAAGACCCTGGAAATACCTGGGCAGGGTCACGGCTTCGGGATGTCCAATGGTCCAGGCACTACCCGCGCCGATTCCGGGATAATCCAAGGTGATCCGTCTGATGGGCTTTTTGTCTACGTATCTGCCGTTTTCAAAGGCCCGGATGGTGCCGGTGAGCTGATGGATTCCATGGACCGTGGCCGCAGAGGGCTTTTTGCCTGTTTTTTCAGGCTTGGCGCTGTCCAAATCCCAGCCCGTGTAGATTTCCGTAACCGTATCCAGTTCTTCAATTGCTTTCACGGCCAGCATGTTTGAAATGCCCGGGCTTGCACCCATGCCGATAATGGCTGTGATTCCTGATTTTTCAGCCTCCCCGCAAAGATCCAGCATTTCCAGGGTGGGCTCCCAGTCGTCGCAGATGTCCACATAGTCTTTCCCGCCCCGAATGCACGCGGTCAACACGGATTTTCCGAACCTGAAATAAGGACCCACCGTATTCATCACCAGATCGGCTTTTTGAACGGCCTCATCCAAGGCATTTCTATCTGAAACATCCAAAGCCATCCATCCAACCGCGTCTTTCAGGCCGCGGGCAAAGTTTTTCGCCGCGTCCGCGTTTCTGTCTGCGACCATGATCTCGGGTGGCGAGGCACTTTTCAAAAGGGTTTTCACCGTGTATTCACCCATTTTCCCGCACCCGCCCAGCGCCAGTATTTTCATGAAGGCCCTCCTTTTCGTATTGATTTTTTTTTGCGTGTTCTATATTATCTTCCAAAAAGGGAGTATCGCTTCCTTTTTGAAAAGATCATAATTGTCGAGGAATCGGGTGTCAATACAAAAAAGGAGCAGGACTCCCTTTTTAATGGACAACGGATACAAAACTATGGATAAAAAGTCATCTTCTCCCATAAAAACACGGGTCAAGCCCACCCAGGCCAGGGCGGTTGAAACCCGGGAAAAAATTTTGAACGCGGCGGCACTGATATTGGAGGAGTCCGGCGCGGATGGCCTGACAACAAAGAAAGCGGCCGAGCTGGCCGGTGTGCGGATCCGGAGTGTCTACCGGTATTTTCCCAACAAGCAGTCCATTATTTTCACCCTGGCTGGCCGGGTAGCTGAAACAGAAGAAGGGCTGCTGGAGTTATACGACCATGTGGGGGAAAAGGACACGGACTGGGAAAAAGTCCTTTCCGAGACATTGGAGCTTTTCTATCTGGCCGGAAAAGAAATCCCGGGCCTCCGGGCCATCCGGGCTGCCATGCAGGCCAGCCCAGAGCTTCGGGCCATTGATATCCAAATGAATCAGAAGCACGCGGCCGCCCTTTCAAAGGCTTTGGGCCAAAGGAGTATGGCGCTTGACCAGGAGCATTTAAAAACCGTTGTAGAAACCGTTGTAGAAACCGCCACATGCCTTTTGGACCGTGCCTGGTTCGAGCTTTCCCAACCCGGGGGCGACAAACGGGCGCGTTTGTTTGCGGAAGAGATGAAAAAAATGGTGAAATCGTATATGGCAACATATATGTGAATGATCAGGCATGTTACAGCTGAAAGCCCAGGATCCCTTGCATCCTTGCCGGCTGTTTTGACCAGAATCTGCAAAAATTGTGTGCGGAGCATTGTAGAAATTCTATAGCAGATTAGATGAAAACCGAATCGGGTAGCCGGGGGTTTTTCTCCCCCAGCCCCCACACCACCTTTCTATTACCCATAAGTATGCTTCCTTCTTCTCCTATTGTCGAGACGACAGAAGTTTTAAATTTCATAGAAAGTAAATCGCTTATGGGGCGCGGCCTTGGATATGTCGATATTCATCTGTTAGCATCTGCAATTATTGGCAATGTTGTCCTTTGGACTTTTGATCGTCGCCTCCACGAAGCTGCAACAGAACTGGGCGTTTCATATGCGAGACGTTAACCTCCGCGTCCACGGAGCGACAAAAAGCCACCGCCGGAGACGCGCACGTTCGGCTCACTCTGCTACCTCAAAAAAAAAGGAGATACAGCATGACAAAAATTCTCATTCTTTACTACAGCATGTATGGCCATGTAGAAACCATGGCAAAAGCGGTTGCTGAAGGCGCGAGCAGCGTCAAAGGCATCGACGTCACCATCAAACGCGTGCCCGATCTGATGCCGGAAGATGTGGCACGAAAGGCCGGCGCCAAGCTCGATCAGGCGGCATCGATCGCGACGGCGGACGAACTGCCGAACTACGACGCCATCATTTTCGGCACGCCGACGCGTTTCGGCAACATGTGCGCCCAGATGCGCAATTTTCTTGATCAAACCGGCGGATTATGGGCTGACGGAAAGCTGGTTGGCAAGGTAGGCAGCGTGTTTACCTCCACGGGCACACAGCACGGCGGACAGGAAACCACCATCACCTCGTTTCACACCACGCTTTTCCATCACGGCATGATCGTCGTGGGAGTTCCGTATTCCTGCAAAGAACTAACGAACATGAGTGAAATCACCGGCGGAACTCCCTATGGAGCGAGTACTCTTGCCGGCAGCGACGGCAGCCGCCAGCCATCAGAGAACGAAATAAAAATTGCCCGTTTCCAGGGAGCCCACGTTGCGGAAACGGCTAAGAAACAATCCGCCTGACATCTGTATGGCCTTCGGTAAAATGGCGAAATAAAATATCCGGGAAAATATACCGGATAATCAAGAATTCGGTGACAGGTTATGATGAGATTGAGCGATCTGGGTTTTGACCACTGGTTTGAAGCACATATCGATGAGATCCGCCGCGAGGGTCAGGACATTGCACGCGTGTCGGCAGTTGACCGCAATTCCTGCATGATCCGGAATGAACTCAGAGAGCTTCCTGCTGAACTTGCGGGAAAGTTTTATTTCCATGTTGAGTCATCGGTCGAACTGCCATGTGTCGGCGACTGGGTAACCGTGCAGTATCACAATGATGACACCGCAGCAATCATTCATGGGATCTTTCCACGAAAAACGTTTTTACGTCGAAAGCGTGCCGGCGCAGAAGTGGACTACCAGATGATTGCAGCCAATATCGATATCGCTTTCATTGTCCAGTCATGTCACTTTGACTTTAATCTGCATAGACTGCATCGGTATCTGGTAATGGCGGCTGACGGACAGGTTGATCCGATTGTCATTCTTGCCAAAACAGACCTGATCTCCCACGATGAGCTGCAACAGAAGCTTGCCGCTGTTCGACAGGCCGGAATCACGACCAGAGTTATTGCGCTCAGCAACATAACCGGCACTGGATTTGACGAATTCCAGCAGGTATTAATCCCAGGTCTCACCTATTGCCTGCTCGGGTCATCCGGAGTCGGCAAGACAACACTGATCAATCATCTGATTGGACGGGATGCTCTGGATACGAAAGCTGTCAGTGGAACAGGAGAAGGCACACACACAACAGCGCGCCGGCAACTCATTGTTCTGGATAAAGGCGTTATGTTCATTGACACACCTGGAATGAGAGAATTAGGCCTTCTGGGCACCGGTGAAGGGATAAACAAAGGGTTTGAAGATGTTCTCGAGCTTTCCATGGTCTGTCGCTATGCGGATTGCAGCCATACCCAGGAATCAGGCTGCGCAGTTCTTGCTGCAATTACAAACGGCGAGTTAAGTGAAGAGCGCTATTCCAGTTATTTGAAACTCAAAAAAGAGTCTGAGCACTATGAGATGTCGTACCTGGACAAACGCAAAAAGGACAGGGCATTCGGACGCTTCATGAAGACGGCAAAAAAGAAGTTAACGTATAAACGAATTATAAAATAATTTCATTAAGATAGGTCGCTGCCGGCCTTCTTGACAATCAGGGAACATCCGTTGAAACATGCAGCACTCAAGGATGATGCAGGTAAGCATAAGTTCCTGATGGGAAATAGAGCAGGGTTACCCAACAATCCATGGCTTTATAGCAAACCCGAAGGGGGCGATTGAATGAGCGTGACCGATAAGGTGTTACCCGACGCCTTGCGAGAAAAGCTTTCCAAAACTCATGTACAAGGGGCCATCGTCCGGTCTATTGCCTCTTTGGTCTAAAAGTCAATCCCCAGTTCAATCCATCAATGACGACTCAATTTATTAATGCTTCCGTAGTAATTTGTTTGCTTTTTATTGTCGCCTATATTGCTTCTTTTACGGCCGGCAAACTAAAACAAGGACGGAATCGGCTTCGCCGGCAAAACAAGGAACTTGAGGAAAATACAATTCAATTGGAAAATTCCCGGCGCGAGCTGAACGGAGCCCACGATGGATTGGAGATAATGGTTGAAAAATTACAAAGTGAGATTGCCGAGCGAAAACAGGCTGAGGAAGAGCGTGAAAAACTGATAAAGGAGCTTAAGGGAGCCTTAAAAGAGATCAAAACATTAAGAGAGATATTACCACTCTGCTCCTTTTGTAAAAAGATTCGCGATGATAAAGGTTATTGGGAACAGGTCGATGTCTATATACATAAACATTTACAAGCTGATATTAGCCATGGAGTTTGTCCTAAATGTGCCAAAGAACATTATCCTGATATTGAATTTACCTCAAAAGAATAGACACCAAGTTAAACCGCCATCTTCCAGATCTCGGACAAAATTACCATTAATGGACGGGCACTATTTAACATTTCGAGGATTGAGCCTGTCATCCCAACAAAGAGATTCGGCCCAGGAGAAGGTTTTAAAACCAGTTCTACTCACCGTACATATCCGTTATAAGCTTTCGCAATTGAGCGGCTTTGCCATCTGATAATTCATCAATCTTCTTTTTCAATCTTCTTTTGCTAATAGTGCGTATTTGATCAACGGCCACCTCAGCTTTTTTATTCGCGCATTTAATCTGAAGTCGGGTTCTCCATTTTTTATGTACCTTTGAAGTTAAGGGACATACTACGACAGTTTCTAAATATTGATTCATTTCATCCTGGCTGACAATGACAACCGGTCGGACTTTTTTTATTTCGCTTCCGATCGTAGGGTTGAGGTCCGCAAAATATATTTCATACCTCTTAATATTCAAAGTCTTCATCTTCCAGCCCGTCAAGAAGAGTTGTATCAAAATCATCCCAGTCTTCTTTTTCGCTCGCCATGTCCTTGTATGTATCTTCCCAGGAAAATTTATTATCTTCCTTTTTCCGAAGAAGCAGGCCTCTGTCTGTTTCTTCAAGCAGAAGGGAATTGTTTAAGCCATATTTTTGAATAAGCACCTTGGGTATGCGGACTCCTTTGGAGTTTCCAATAGGAACCAGTTTAACATCCATTGATCGTATTTGTTTATCCATGGGTATTGCTCCTTGAAATCTTAAACATATTTGTAATTATTGTAATTACGTTTTTCTGTAAAGTCAAGGTTGAAATAATAATTGATCTATATAAAAAGCAGCCTCATAGAAACATAAAAACCTTCAGTTGGGTCGAAGGTTCCTCCCAGGCGGATTTCCACTTCGCTCCAACACAGAGGTTCAGCCCAGGAGGAGGTTTTAAAACCGCTTCTAAGACATGGGAAGGATATCACAGCTTTTTCCATAGACCGGTGTAAATCGATGCGGTTTGATGATCAGAGGCTTTCCGGTTTCTCGGGCAAGAGAGCGAAGCATGCCGCTGAAGACAATAGCATGAAACGGGAAAAGCGCATACCAGTAAACCATACCGAACAAGCCTTTGGGTAAAAAACGGGACAAAAGCTGCAACTCCACGAGATCGCTTTCAATCTGCCTGACCCGGATTTCAAGCAGGGCTTCCCCCGGGACCTTCATCTCTGCCAGCAACACCAGTCGCTCAGGTGGCGTTACCTCCATGACGCGCCAGAAATCAAGTGCATCGCCAATCTGGATCTGATCATGATTCCGGCGACCGCGTTTGAGGCCGATGCCTCCGATCATCCGGTCCATAAAGCCGCGGATCTGCCACAAAAAATTTCCATAATACCAGCCGGTCCTGCCGCCGATTTTCTCAACAGGGATCCAGACCTCTCCGGCTGTCGCCCGCAGCCGCGCCCGGTAGCCGCATTCTAAAATGGTACCGCCGCTAAATTCCGAATCTCCGCAATAGAGCCACTCCGGGGGCAAAAGGCATCCGGCATCGGACCAGCAGGTATCCACCTGATTGCGGTTGAGACGGTCGATGGCCAGGCGGATGGTTTCCCGGCAGGAAAGCAGTTGCTGCGGAATGATGGACTGTATCCGGTTGTCCCCGCAAAGCACTTCATTTCGCAAACCTTCGGCCAGCGGCCTCGCGATTGCGGAAGGAACAGGGGTCACCAGGTGAATCCAGTAGGAACTCAAAATAGTAGAAAGGAAAGGCACCGGGATAATCCAGCGCTTTGTCAAACCCGCCTCCTCGGCATAAATTTGAAACAGATCCCGATACGCCAGGATATCCGGACCGCCGATGTCAAAGGTCTGCCCGGCTGTTTCATCCGCTTCCAGGCATCCGCGCAGATAAACCAATACGTTCCGAATCGCGATAGGCTGATTTCTGGTGTTCACCCAGCTCGGGGTTATCATGACCGGCAGCCGCTCCACCAGGTAGCGCATGATTTCAAACGATACGCTTCCGGATCCCAAAATTACCGCTGCCCGCAAGATGGTTGCGGGAACCGGGCCGGATTGAAGAATTCGGGCGACCTCATGCCGGGACCGCAGGTGTTTGCTCAGCTGGGGGCTTTTTTCATCGCCCAGCCCTCCCAGGTAAATGATTCGATCCAGGCCTGCTTTTGCCGCCGCTTCAACCATATTGAGCGCCGCGCTCCGATCGGCTTTTTCGAAATTCTTCTCCCGGGTATTCATGGAGTGCACCAGATAAAACGCGGCCCAGCACCCCCTGGCAGCGTTTATCAAAGATTCCGGATCAAAAACATCCCCCTTGACAAGTTCGACGTTATCGTGTCCTGCCCATGGCCGGGCCTCCAGTTTTTCCAGAGAACGTCCCATGGCACGGATACGGTAGCCGGACTCCAGCAAAAGCGGCACCAGGCGGCCCCCGACATAACCGGTTGCGCCCGTTACCAGGACAGGCTTCTGTTTTCGTTCAGACTCTTCCATTTTTTTCTCCAGGCCAGGGTAGCAGCTCGTGAATCCTGACGGATTTCATTACGGCGATGTGATATTTTTCAAGATTCGAGACCCCCTGCCCGCTCCCGGTCAAACGTGGTTTCGAAGCTTCAGCTCGATCGGATGGGGGTTCAGGTAGCTCTGCTGCTTCAAATAGGGCTGATCATATTTGCGCACGTAATGGCTGATCAGGGTAAGCGGTACAATCAGCGGAACATATTCATTCCGGTACTGATCGATAATGGAGATCAGTTCCTCTTTCTCAT
>JAWOIJ010000046.1:0-159716 GCA_046484745.1 Desulfobacterales bacterium
TTCGTTCGGCAGCCTCGCAACCTTATCCTGAGTGTTCCGGACTTAGGCCAACGGCTTTGCGTCCCATCCTTTCGGATGGTTTGCCTTTGACGACGTTTTATACTGCAACTGACATACCAACCGGTTTGCCGAAGCTGTCTTTCAGGAGAGGCAACCCTGGAAATGCAGCCATAATTATTTGAAAAGAAACAGGTTTTAACGGATGAAAAAAGAAAATCAGATGATTTTTTTGAATAATGAATCCTGTTGGTTTGTGGACCGGGTATTATTCTGTATCCTTTTGCGAGTACAGGTGTATAAAAAAGGATAATCGGTATATCGTGATGAGATGGCTAAAACGGTTCGGTGGATTTCCGGGAAAGCTTTTTTCAGTCAGGGATATTGCAGAATCAAGATATTTCCGCCGGATGGATGGTTATATCAGGGAAGGCGCCCGATCCAATAATGCGGTGGCAGCCATTTCCATTTCAGCAAGGGAAGGTCCGGGTATTCCGGGCCGCCTTGAACGATAATCCGGTCTTTCGGGGTCATTTTTTTTACCCATGGCATAAAAGAAGAATAGTTCCGCTTCGATCGAATGCTGTTGTAAATTTCCAGATCTTCTTTCGGCATGATGGCATGTTCGAAGCCCAGGACATAACGCCAGTCGGCTCTGGGTGACAGGAAGAAAAAATTATAAAAAACCTGCATATTGACGGAGTAAATGATACCATTGTCTTCCGGCAGCCATGACTCGTATTCCGCATAATTGCGTTTTAAATGATCCATTTGCCGATACGGAGAGGTGCTCCATCTGCCATTTGAATTATGGGTCAGGGTATAGAAAAAGAGAATGCCGACCATGATGGATATGGATAACCGCTTGAACGCATTTTCATTATCAACAGCATGAAGCAATCGCTGAATTGAAAGTGAAGCCCAGTAGACAAATGCTGGAAATCCGAAGTCTGTCCAGAATCGCAGGATAAAAAAGCCGAGCAGCCATCCTGTGATCATGAGATAAAAAGCAATACCATGGATGTCTGGGAGATATCGCCCGGTTGTTTTTCGGTTCAACAGAATCAACCCTAACGCAAAGGCTGCGATCAGGGGGCTCCCTTTGCCGGGACTTGTTTCCCCTGTCAAGGCACCGGAGACAGACAGATCGGTTATAAAATAGTACAGGTGTTTCACCTGATACAGCAGGTAGTCTGCTGGATTTCCGGTTAATGTACCGCCGAGGATAATCCCGCAGACCGTAGCGCAGAGCAGGATAGACGCGTAACGCTGGTTTCGGGTGCAATATGCCGAAAAAACGGGGATAAATAACAGATACCAGGTGCTGTGTATCCATGATGCCAGCCCGGTCAAGACAATGATCCACAGGACTGGAGCGATCGATCGCTGCTTCTCATGCAGGCGACTACCCGTCATCCCGACCATGCGGTCCCATAGATAGCACAATGAAAGTGCTGTAAATGCCGTAAGAATAAAGGGGCGTCCCCAGAATAAACGATTGATCAGGCCGAAATCTAAAAAACCGACGCACAAGAGAACGAGGATGAACGCTTCGGGCCGGGTGAAGTAAAATAGCGGTATCAGGGTAAAAACAAGCCAGAGAGAAACAATCGAAAAAACAACCAGGCCGTCGCCATCCAGATTAAAGGCCCGGTGCATGACGCCCAGAATGTAATGCCAACCCGGATGTGTATCCATATCAGGCGGGATGGTGTCCCTGAGCAGGAGAATCTCGCCCCAATCCTTTTCAGAGAGGATTTTCGCGGTATGTCGCAGCACATCGTCATAAGGCGTATACCCATAGCTGATTATGGTCAGCGGCGTGATAAAGAGCATCATGCAGATCAATGCGAGTACAATAAGCGGCAGGCGCTTGTAAAGGTGTGGAAAACCGCGGTCGTTATCTGATGTTTCCTTGTTCATTCCATCACTTTCAGCCCGAATGAATGTTTGCGCGTACAGTTGTTAATATTATATGATAAAAAACGCAAGGTGTGATAAGATTTTAATTCATTGAACCACTGAGTTATGATAACGTAACCTGAATACAAAATGGGTAAAAACGTGTGAGTTCATGCCTGCTTTAACGGAGAATATGGAAAAGACAAAAAAAACAATAGGGTTAACGGCTTTAACGTGTTCCGGTCGCCGCCTCCTGCTGATTTTTCTGTCGGCAGTTTTTCTGCCGATGTTTATTCCGCAGATGGCGATGGCTTATATTGATCCGGGAACAGGGGCATATATTTTTCAAATTTTAATTGCGGGGCTTCTGGGCGCAGTCTTTGTTATAAAGACATATTGGCAAAAGATTCTTGCCGTTATGAAGCGTTTATTTTCATCTAAAAACAAACAGGATACGCGTGAAAACTGAGGGACGTGTTGAGGGGTCTTTCAGAGATCCAAGCGGGCAGCTTTTCTACCAGAACGGCGTGTTGTTTAGGAGTATAAGCTACTGCTATAAAGAAGAATATGATTTTTTCATCAACTCGGGGCTTTACACCTCCCTGGTGGATACAAGGCTGCTCATACCCCATGAAGAGGTTACCGATTCGGTGCGCCATACCGGCAAGACCTATAAAATCATTCAGCCGAAAATAATTCCTTTGATATCGTATTCGTATGAATGGTGCTTCAGCCAGATCCAACAGGCGGCATTGACGACGCTGGAGATCCAGAAGCAGGCGTTATTATTCGGCATGTCGCTGAAAGATGCAAGCGCCTACAATATTCAGTTTTTAGACGGAAGGCCGATATTTATCGATACGCTTTCATTTGAGCGCTACAAGGAAGGCAAACCCTGGACAGCTTATCGGCAGTTCTGCCAGCATTTTTTAGCACCGCTGGCCTTGATGCATTATACGGACGTCAGGCTGAACCAGCTGCTGCGAATATATATTGACGGCATACCTGCCGATTTGGCTGCTTCACTGCTGCCTGCCACCACCTGGTTGCGGTTTTCGCTTCTCACGCATATTCATCTGCATGCCGGAAGCCAGAAATATTTCGGAAACAAATCGATACGAAAAACCAGAGGGAATGTATCCCGTCTGGCAATGAACGGCATTATCGACAACCTGGAATCCACTGTCCGGAAATTAAAATGGAAGCCTGAAAAAACGGTCTGGGCTGATTACTATGCACAAACCAACTATTCTGCCGAAGCCCACGAACATAAAAAACAGA
This sequence comes from Desulfobacterales bacterium, assembly GCA_046484745.1. GTDB lineage: Bacteria > Desulfobacterota > Desulfobacteria > Desulfobacterales > SURF-7 > JAQYVL01. The sequence goes on from JAWOIJ010000046.1 coordinate 3,181, forward strand.
TCGTATCTGAATTCCTGGATCAGGTCAGACCGTCGGCAGTATGGGACTTCGGAGCCAATACCGGGACTTTTAGCAGGCTTGCCGCAATCAGGGGAATCGAGACGGTCTCGTTTGATATGGATCCTGCTGCGGTTGAAAAAAATTACCTGGAATGCCTGGAACAGAAAGAGACCCATATCCTCCCTTTGCTGTTAGACCTGTCAAATCCAAGTCCGGGGACCGGGTGGGAAAACAGAGAACGGATGTCTCTGATGGAGCGGGGGCCGGTTGAGATGGCCTTCACGCTTGCGTTGATTCATCATCTGGCAATACACAACAATCTTCCGTTCCTTAAAATCGCTTCTTTTTTCAGCAGCGTATGCACGTTTCTGGTCATTGAATTCGTGCCGAAAACCGATTCTCAGGTGCAGCGCATGTTAGATGCCAGGGAAGATATATTTACCGACTATACCCGGGAGGCGTTTGAAAAGACATTCGCATTATTCTTCGACATCAAAAACAGCGCTCCCATAAAAGGTTCAAATCGGATTTTATACCTGATGGAAAAAAGGTCCTGATCAGATGCGTAAAACAATCCCGGTGCTTCATCCTTTTTTGATCGCCCTGTATCCTGTATTGTTTATCTATTCGAACAATATCGGCAGATTTTATCTGTCGGATGTGATCAAGCCGGCTCTGTTCATCCTGATTGCCACCGCGTTATGCCTGTATGGGCTTCGGGTTATCACCAAAAACTATCGGAAATCAGGACTGATACTCAGTCTGTTTCTTTTGCTTTTCTTTTCCTACGGGCATCTGGAAATCATTGCCGGGAAAACAGGCATTAGATGGCTTGGGGCTGTTTCGGCAGTTGTGCTGGCAGCGACGGGGATGTTGATTCTGATACGACTGAAAGGACCGATGGACAGGAGTACCCGCGCCTTGAATTTCATGGCCGGCATCCTTGTTCTTTTTCCCCTTATCGAGATCGTCTTCAGCCCGTCAGCCCCTCCGGTGTTATTTCCTGCCGGGGAACGCGGTGTTGAACCAAAGGAATTCGCGAAGAGCACCCCGACTGTTTTACCGGATATCTATTGTATCGTTCTGGATGCGTATGCGCGCGATGATGTTTTATCGGAACTGTATGGATATGACAATTCGGATTTTTTGACTTATCTCGGCAGGAAAGGATTTTATGTCGCTGAAAGGTCCTCTGCGAACTACAATCAGACAGGCTTGTCCATGGCCTCGTTTTTTAACTATAATTATGTTAACGGCCTGATCGAACAGCGTATCGGCCGGGACAGCAGGGATCGGAAGGTCCTGAAGAAACTCATCGAAAACAGCCTTGCCGTCGAATACCTGAAGAAACGCGGATATTCTATCGTTACGTTCGCTACCGGATGTTTTGAGACAGATTTGACAGGCATGGATATTTATCTACAGCCTGCCGCGACGGTGAATGTATTCCTGAATGTGCTTTTAAACCAAACCCCTGTTCCGGCGATCACCGCAACCATAAAAAGCGGCAGTATGGTCGACAATTACCGTTTACTCGTCATGAATATTATGGATAAGCTGGGCAATTTGCAGCACCTGACTCCGAATCCAAAATTTGTATTCGCACACATTGAAATCCCCCATCCGCCGTTTGTTTTCGATGCAGATGGTTCGAATGTGCTTTATGAGGCGAAATACAGCCCCCACGACGGCGATTGGTTAATCCGTCCGGGGCGTCTCACGGTTGAAGCCTATAAAAAATACTATATTGATCAACTGCGTTTTGTGAATTCGAAAATGAAAACAATCGTCGATGATATTTTGGAAAAATCATCACAACCGCCCGTTATTTTACTCTTCGGTGACCATGGGCCGAGGTCCGAGACACACTGGGAAGAACCGGGCAGAACCAATATGAAAGAGTGCCTGGCAACCCTGTCCGCGTATTATCTGCCTGATGGCGGTGAAGCATTGCTGTATCCGGAAATCACGCCGGTCAATACGTTTCGAGTGGTTTTACGCCACTATTATGGAGAAAACGTTAACCTTCTGCCGGATAAAAATTATTTTTCGCCTGCAAAATTTTTATATCACTTTTCGGATGTGACGGATCGGGTCAACGGGAGGAACCAGGTTCGTAACGATTGAATTTGAAGCGCGGAACAGAGGGAAAACGAACCGGTGGTCGTGATACCGGTCCGCGATTTCTTGAAATTCGGCAGGCCAAGGCGAAATCGAATCGATAACCGGCTCTCCAGGGTTTCTTCTATATCGTACAAAAAAGGGGGACAGCAAGGGGTCTTTCCGGCCCCTTCAAAGGTCTGGAGGGGATTCTATCTAATGTCTTTTCTGCGCGGAGAGAATCGTTTTGCGAAGACGAATGGATTTTGGTGTAATCTCGACAACCTCATCGTCCCGGATAAAGTTCAGGGCACTTTCAATGGTCATGGGTTTAATCGGTGATAATACAACCGCCTCATCTTTTCCGGAAGCACGCATGTTGGTCAGTTTTTTTTCCTTGGCCTGATTTACGTTGATGTCGGTTTCCCGGTTGTGTTCTCCAATAACCATCCCTTCGTAGCAGGCAGTCCCCGGAGAGACAAAGAGTACTCCTCTGGGTTCAAGATTAAACAGCGCATACGGGATTGCATTTCCCTGTCTGTCTGCAACAATAGAGCCGGTAAATCGGGTTGGAAAATCCCCTCGATAGGCTTCGTATCCCAGAAAGCTGGAATTCATGATGCCCGTGCCTTTGGTATCGGTAAGAAACTCGTCCCGATACCCGATAAGAGAGCGTGACGGTATTGAAAATTCCATCCTGACCCGTCCGGTTCCATTGTTGACCAGATTGATCATTTTGCCTTTTCGAATGGAGAGTTTTTCCGTTACGACACCTATATAATTCTCCTCGCAATCCACAAAAAACTGTTCGATGGGCTCCAGCTTATGCCCGTTTTCATATTTGTAGATGACTTCAGGGCGGCCCACACAGAATTCAAAACCTTCCCGCCTCATGGTTTCGATCAGGATGGCCAGCTGAAATTCACCTCTTCCTTTTACAAGGAAACTGTCTTTTTCTTTCCGGCTCTCCACCTGGATGGCGACATTCATCAGGGTTTCCTTCATAAGCCGTTCCCGTATTTTGGCGGATTGGACATATTTCCCTTCCTTGCCGCTGAACGGAGAATCATTGATGGTAAACTTCATGGAAATTGTCGGCTCATCCACATGGATCCGTTTTAACGCTTTTGGAAAATCCATGGTACAGATGGTATCCCCGATGGTTACATCTTCGATACCGGACAGGACGATAATATCACCGGCTTTCGCGGTTTCAACCGGCTTGAATGTCATGCCCTGATAGGTCTGCAGCTTCGTGACTTTCAGAGGAATATGCGCGTTTTCTTTGTTTATGCAGATCAGGCGGTCTTTGGATTTTACGCTTCCGTTGATTATTTTTCCCACGGCAAGTCTGCCCAGATAGTCGGAATACCCGAGATCTGAAACAAGCATCTGGAAGGGCTCTTCCGGATTGTAGGAAGGAGGCGGAATCTCTTTCAGGATGGTGTCAAAGAGCAGGTGAAGATTATTCACGTTGTCGCCGGGGTTCTTTTTTACGATCCCTTCACGGCCCACCGCGTAAAGATATGTAAAATCAAGCTGCCCATCCGTTGCTTCCAGCTCGATAAACAGGTCATATATCTCATTCAACACTTCCGAAGCCCGGGCATCCTTTCTGTCGATTTTGTTGATGACAACGATTACATTGAGCCCGGCTTCAAGGGTTTTTTTCAATACAAATCGGGTCTGGGGCAGGGGGCCTTCCGACGCATCCACCAGCAGAATCGCGCCATCCGCCATGGAGAGAGCCCGCTCCACTTCACCTCCGAAATCAGCATGCCCCGGTGTGTCAATGATATTGATTCTGACGTCATTCCAGACAATCGAGCAGTTTTTGGCGGCAATGGTGATTCCTCTTTCCCGTTCAAGGTCCATGCTGTCCATTATTCTTTCATCAATTTTCTGACCATCCCGGAACAGACCGCTCTGTCGAAACATGGCATCAACGAGAGTTGTTTTTCCATGATCGACATGAGCGATAATGGCGATGTTTCGGATGCCGGTATTGTTTATCCTGTTTTTCATTCTATTCATTCCTGAAATTTTCAATTATCCAACCTTGGCTGGATTGATTCAACCCGATCTATAAAAGATTTTCCGGCAGCAAACAGGCAGATAACGATTGAATGCGATATTCGAAAAAACCTCATAAATTGCTCACATAAAAGCCAGCCGCCAATATAAACACAAAAATGAACATTACAAGTGGCAGGCCGGAGATAAAAAACCTTTCCTGATAAGGCTTTACAACCAGTTTGAAACCCTGTTTTGTATCTCTCCTTGAACAGGTTGATTTTTATCAGTTTTGCAAATGGCTACTGATTTTTATTTTTTTTTTATACAAAACATCGTATAGGGTAGGACTTTATAGAATGGAGAGCGACGACCTGATGCCGGGCTCTTTTTTTTAAAGGCTGTTCATAAACAGGATGTTACAGGTATATAGCGATGATAACCTTACTGGATTACGGTGCCGGAAACGTACGAAGCGTCATCAATGCGATTGAAAGTCTGGGTGAAGTGGTCAAACGGGTCACCTGTGCAGAAGATATCCAACAGGCAGAGAAGCTTGTTTTTCCCGGTGTGGGAAATTTCGGAAATATGATGAAGCGTTTGAATGAGCAGAATTACGTCAATGTTTTGAAAGCGTATCTTGAATCAGACAGGCCTTTTCTTGGTATCTGCCTGGGGCTTCAGGCGCTGTTTGAAACCAGTGAAGAGGCTGAGGGTATAAAAGGCCTTGGTTTTATTCAGGGCGCGGTAAAACGGTTTGACATTGACCTTTCGGTTCCTCACATCGGATGGAATGGGCTTGACATACGGAAGCCTTCACCAATTTTCAACGGCCTCCGGGGGGATGAAAAGTTCTATTTTGTTCATTCATTTCACGTCGTGCCTCTGGACCAGGAGGCTGTCCTGACAACCACCGATTACGGATACGAGTTTGTCAGTGCCATTCAGAAAGGAAACGTCATCGCCACTCAGTTTCATCCGGAAAAAAGCGGTCACGCCGGGCTTCGGATTTTGAAAAACTTTCTCACATCCCAGGGAAAGTCCGTAATGCCTCCTGTGGTGAATGAGGGTACCAGGCTGTCCAGGAGAATCATTGCCTGCCTGGATGTGCGCAGTAATGATCAGGGGGAGCTGGTGGTCACCAAAGGCGATCGGTACGAGGTTCGGGAGAACGGTGATGTGAGAAACCTGGGCAAGCCTGCAGAGCTTGCCAGATGGTATTATGAGGAGGGAGCAGATGAAATTACCTTCCTCAATATCACCGGGTTCCGGGATTTTCCTCTTGAAGATATGCCGATGCTCGAGGTGTTGAAGAAGACCTCTGAAAATGTTTTTGTTCCGCTTGCCATCGGCGGCGGGATACGGGACTACATGGATAAGGATGGCCGGGTTTATACCGCTCTTGAGGTTGCATCCAAATATTTTCGTTCCGGTGCCGATAAGGTTTCCATTGGAAGTGATGCGGTTCTTATCGCAGAAGCATACTTGAAAACAGGCGGCAAGACAGGGAAAAGCGCGATTGAAGAAATCGCACGGGTATATGGCAATCAGGCTGTCGTCATCTCTGTCGATCCCAGGAGGGTCTATGTGAAATCACCGGATGAAGTAAAACATCATGTAATTGAAACAAAAATTAAGGGCCCGAATGGTGAGAACCACTGCTGGTATCAGTGTACCATCAAGGGAGGCAGGGAAGGCCGTGACCTTGACGCGGTGACATTCGTGCAGATATGTGAAAAGCTTGGGGCAGGGGAGATTCTTTTGAACTGTATCGACAGGGATGGTACCAATTCGGGGTTTGATCTTGAACTGATTCATGCTGTCAAAAATGCGGTATCGATTCCGGTAATTGCGTCAAGTGGAGCAGGCTGTGCAGAGCACTTTGTTGAGGTGTTCACCCAAACGAAAGCGGAGTCCGCGCTTGCCGCGGGAATATTTCACCGAAGAGAAGTCTCGGTGGGTGAAGTGAAAAAAAGTCTGAGCGGCAAGGTTGAAATACGGCTGTAACCCCTTTCAGACAACTCGGTGGACAGCAGGAGAGGCTACTGTTATCCAACCGAATTCAATCGAATCGATATAACCAGTGAACATGGCCTTATCCCATGGTATTTTCAGCAGGCCTGCTTCGAGAAATTCAAAAAGTTCATCAATTGATGTAATCACGATAAACCCTGCCGATAATTTTTTTGAAAACATACCGGACATCGGAGAGGTCACCGTCGGCATATGCCAGATACCGGGGCCGGAGAGAGTGGGCTTGTGTCACCATTTTCTTTTCCTGGTTCGGCAGAATCAGGATAAAGGGAATTCTTTGCAGTTTATCCCGAAGGATGCTGAGAGCTTGCAGCTCCTGTTCATTATCCGCAACGATTATCGCAGCCACAATACTGTTCAGGGGGTGGTTGAGAATTCTTGCAACCTGATCCATCTGTCGGGCAATAATAATATTTTCTCGAAGCACAACCTCTTCGACCAGTCTCTGCAGATGTGTGCCGCCACTGTGTATGGGGTGCGAGTATAAAAGAATGCTTGAAACAGACAACATAAGTGAATTCCTTTAAAAAGTTTCAGATTGACGTTATGTAATTCAAAAATTAGGCCAAGAAACAGATCAAAAGAGATAAATATTATATATATTTTAAAATTAAAAGGTTAGGAGGAATGGCTTGAAAATTGGAAACGGCGTGTCTTGAAAAAAAATGGAAACCGTATCATGAAACAGGACTTTCGTCCCACTGGGATAGACATGGAACGTATTGAGGGAACACGGAATACAACCGGTTGAAATCGCGCTATAACCGGCAAAAACCGTATTTTTCAGGAGCGGTGGAAAAAATTGACGGCATTCTGGAATAAATGAAGCCCCATGATCGGAGAAGGCCGCCATGTTTCCCCTTTTCGCTGTGCATGTTCTTTTTCTCGGGTCCAGTCCGGATGATTTGTCGGATGATGAAACGCTTCCGGATGGGGCATCAGGCCGAAGATCCGCCCTGTCGGGTCGCACACACCGGCAATATCAAAAACCGAACCGTTTGGATTGGATGGAAACTCCTGAGTTGCGGGAGTATTGTCTTTTTTCGCATACCGGAGTACGATCTGGTTGTTTTCTTTCAGCCGGCTGATCGTCTTCTCATCGGAATAGAATTTTCCTTCTCCATGCCGGACCGGAAGTTCGATGTGTGAGATATTTTTTGTAAAAACGCAGGGGGATTCCGGGTTGACATTCAGATGAACCCATTGATCTCTGAAGTTTCCGCAGTCATTGTAGGTAAGTGCAACACTTTGGGATGTATAGTCTTTGTCAAAACCAGGCAGAAGCCCGAGATTGACGATGGTTTGGAAACCGTTGCAGATTCCAATGACAAGATTTCCCGAATCGATAAACCGGAGAATGTGATCTCCGATAGTGGTTTTCATCCGAACAGCCTGAACCACTCCGGCGCCATGATCATCACCCCAGCTGAATCCGCCGCCAAATACCAGTATGTGAAAATTGTCCAGCGAGATCGATCCGTCAATCAAAGAGTTGATATGTACGCGGGATGAATTGCCGCCGGCCAGTTCAAACGCATGGGCTGTTTCATGATCACAGTTTAATCCATAGCCGGTCAGGACCAGAACATTCACTTGGGGTTTCATATTAAGTCTCCAAAAGGGCTTTTCCAGGCGGATTTAAGATCTTGAACAGATGAAGAGATGATTGGACTGCCGTCCATGCCCTTTATCAGCAGTACGGACCGATCCGTGACCTTTCCGATCAGAGCGCAGGGAAGGCCTTTGAACCGGGCTTGAAACGTTTCTTTCCGCTCCGGAGCAACCGTTACAATGAATCGCCCGGCAGACTCGGAAAAGAGAAGGGTGTCGTTTCTGTCCGCCCCTTCCGACGGGATTTTTGAAAGCTCGATTTCCATGCCGAGGTTCCCCCCCATTGCCTTCATGGCAAGATGGATTCCAAGACCGCCGCGATAGACACCATGAACCGAGGCAACAAGATTATCGGAAATCGCTTGACTCAGTGCTTGATAGAGCGGGAAAAATCGCTCCGGATAAACCCGGGGAACATTACAACCCACATGCCCGAGATGTTCATAGTATTCGGATGCACCGAGCTCGTTTCGTGTTATTCCAAGCAGATATACAAGATCACCTGAAATTTTCGCGTCCATGGTGACACATTTTTTGACATCGGTTACCAGGCTTGTTGCGGAAAACTGCATGGTCGGGAGGGCTGATATTTTGCAGCTTTCTCCATAGGGACCTGTCAGGTGCCCGTCGACATACATACTGTCTTTTCCGGAAAGGAGTGGAATTTCGTAGGCAAGGCACATGTCCCTCAGCGCTTTACATGACCGGACAAGCTGGGCGGCCTTGAATTTTCCGTCTGGATTTTTTTTCGGGTGACACTGGATATCGGGCCAGCAGAAATTATCCACACCGCCGATCTGATCCGGATCAGCGCCTACCGCCACAAGCCGGCGTACTGCCTCATCAATGGTGCAGCTTGTCATGTGATATGCGTCAATGGCTGAATAGGCCGGCAAAAGACTCTGGGCAAATGCAAGCCCTTTTTCAGAACGGAGAACCGGACGGATAACCGATGCGTCGCTGTTCACATCTCTTTCCGCTCCAACCAGTGGTTTAATGACGCTGGTTCCCTGAACTTCATGATCATACTGGCGGGTGATCCACTCCTTGGAACAGATGTTGGGTCTTGCCAGGATATCAAGAAGCAGATCTGTATATTTCCGGGGTTCACCGATTACCGGTTCGGCAAGGCCCCGGTACTCCGGAGGCTGCCATTCGGCTTCAAACTGCCACTGGGGGAATCCGGAAGCCATCAGATCCATATCGATGTATGCGCAGGTTTTGTCGTTGTAGGTAATATGAAGCTTCCCGGAATCCGTATAGGTCCCGATCACCGTACTTTCAACGGCATGTTTTTGGGAGAGAGCCATAAACGAATTCAGATCTTCAGGCTTTATGGCAACGGTCATCCTCTCCTGGGATTCAGACACCCAGATTTCCCACTGATCCAGACCTTCATATTTGAGCGGCACTTTTTCAAGATTCACCCTGCATCCGCCGGAATATTCGGCTGACTCCCCGATGGAAGAGGAGAGCCCGCCCCCTCCGTTATCGGTCAGGAAACGAATCAGCCCCATATCCCGGGCTTCAAGAAGAAAATCGTGCATTTTTTTCTGTGTATAGGGATCGCCGATTTGAACATGGCCTGCAGGTGTATTCTCGGAAAAAACCTCAGAAGAAGCGGTTACGCCGTGAATACCGTCCTTGCCGACACGTCCGCCGCACATGATGATCAGTTCGCCCGGAGAGGTTTTTTTCTGGTGGGTCGGTTCATTATGGACCATGGCGGGCATCATCCCGAGAGCGGTAACAAAAACCAGACACTTGCCCATATACCCCGGGTGAAAAAGAACCTGACCGAAGGTTGTGGGAATGCCGCTTTTGTTCCCGCCGTCCTTGACGCCTTCAATAATCCCGTCAAGAAGGCGTCTCGGGTGGAGACGCGGTTTCAGCTTTCCATCGTAGTCTCTTGGCCCTACACAATAGCCGTAACTGCCCATGATCAGTCTGGAGCCTTTCCCGGTACCCAGCGGATCCCGGTAAACTCCCACAATACCGGTGATAGCACCTCCGTAAGCCTCCATATTGGAGGGAGAATTGTGTGTTTCTCCGGTAATTACATAATAGTTATCGGAATCAAACCTTCCAACTCCCGCGTTGTCCCATAAAACGGATATGACCCAGGATTTTTTATCTTTCAGAAAAAGGGTAGGTGCCTCGATGCAGGTTTTAAAAAGGTTGTTGATCCCTTCTTTTTTACCGGTCGCGAGGTCCGTGTACGTGAAATTTCCCCGGAATGTGTTGTGATTGCAATGGTCGCTTCTGGCCTGGGAAATATATTCAAGCTCGATATCCGTAGGGTCGGAAAGTCCCATCTCCGCCCGTTGAGCCAACACACCTTGATCCAGAAAATAGGAACGGATGGTCGGGATGTCGTTCGGGTTCAGGGCAAGATTTCGCCTGTCGCTTACTTCCAGGAGTGTTTTGTCGCTTTCAATGGGAATGGTGCTGACTGTCGGGACGTGTTCCAGCTTGACCTTTGGAATAATAAATCCGATCCCTTCATCTGGGTCCCAGTCCTTGTATGAAACAATGCGCCACTGCTGGATGATATTGTTGGCCAGGAGCTCTCCTGCGATTTTGTCCGCTTCTTTATAGGTAAGGCCCGGCGCTTTGATGCAGTAGCGTTTTGAGGTGTAAACCGCTTCACCCGGACTCAGTTTTTTTCCGAGAAGATCCTCTATGGCTTCAACTGCCGTACTGCCGGGGTTGTCCCGGACACCCGGCCGAAAGCCAACCCAGATTGTCCAGTGAAAATCAACGGAAAGGGGATCGAAGGAGGAGATCTGCGTTACCGGATTGGTAAAGATTCGGGTTTGGACGGATCGAAGCTGCTCGCTGGTCAGATCCGCATCAATCGTTACAACTTGAATTGTGCGGACCGATTCCAGCGTATAGCCGAAATAGTCTTTTGCCCGCTGACATATCTTTTGTCCCTCAGCATCTGCAAGTTCCGGTTTGAGTGTGATTTCAATTCGATTTGGCATGGGATTCAGGACACCTTGATCGTGAAAGTTGTTTTTTTCAGGCAACTTAAAAGAAATTCAAGACATTGCCGATATGACTGATTACATTATACCGCATGACATCGTTATAAAATACAAAGATCATGAGTAAAAGCAACACAAACATTCCGCTCTGCTGCGCAATTTCACGCACACGGATGCTGAGGGGCTTGCCCCGGATCGCCTCGATGGTAAAGAACAGGAGATGTCCCCCGTCAAGCACAGGGATCGGCAAAAAATTGAGGATGGCAAGATTGATGCTGATAAATGCAATAAAATACAAAAGATTCCCAAACCCCTCCCTGGCCTGGTCCCCTGCCATCTGGGCGATCATGATCGGCCCTCCCAGGTTGTCGGCGGAAATGGACCCCTGTATGAGTTTTAGTATGCCGATAAACATGAGTTTCGTAACGTTGTAAGTATGCTTGAGGCTTTCCGAAAAGGCCTGGACAGGGTTCAGTTTTTTTGAAAAGAGATCCCCGGAAGCGGTTATGCCGACAATGTAGCGCTCGATATCTTCGCCAAAAATATTTTTATCCGGCTTCACGATCGGATCGATATGCAACAGAATGTTTTCTTTCCCGCGATTGACGGAAACAGCAAGCGTCTCGCCCTTGCTTTGGCCGATGATATCAGCCAGGCTTTCCCAGGAAGCGATATCCTGGTTGTTTATGGAGACGATATGGTCTCCTTTTTGAATCCCTCCCTTGAATGCCGGGGAATCTTTCTGGATATCGCCGACAATCGGCAGAAGGGTGTGGGTTCCGTATATCTGGAAAAAACCGAAAAAAATGAGAACCGCCAGGAGAAAATTAAACAAAGGGCCTGCTGCAACGATGCATATTCTTTTAAAGACGTGTTTGTGCGTAAAGGAGAGGGGAATATCCTCGGGATCGATCTCACCCCCCGGTTCTTCACCGACCATTTTTACATAGCCGCCAAGCGGTATGGCTGAAATCCGGTAATCGGTAATTCCGTAAGTCTTGCCGATTATCTTGGGGCCGAAGCCAAGAGAAAATTTTTCAACGCCTACGCCGAACATTCGTGCTGCCAGAAAGTGTCCGAGTTCATGAAAAAAGATCAGAACTCCCAGCACAATGATAAATGAGTAAAAATAATCCATAATAATATTAAATCCCGTCTGGTTGCCGCTCCTTTCCGTTACATTTCACGGATCAATTCAGAAGCGTTGAGTCTGGCCCAGCTGTCTGCTTTAATAATATCAGACAAGTTGGGCTGTTTGTCAATTGTGTGGTTTTTCATCGTCATTCCGATGACTTCCGGTATTTTGACAAAAGACAGATTCTGATCCAGAAATGCCTGCACTGCCACCTCATTGGCAGCATTCAAAACAGCGGGAAGGGTTCCTCCGGTTTCGCATGCCTGAAAAGCAAGAGCAAGACATGGAAATTTTTGATAATCAGGTTTTTGAAATTCCAGCTTTCCCAACTTCGCGAAATCCGGTTCCGGCTGATTAATGGGAAGTCGCTCAGGCCAGGCAAGGGCGTAAGCAATGGCGCCTTTCATGTCCGGAACGCCGAGCTGCGCGATCACCGATCCGTCCCGGTAGGAAACCATGGAATGAACCACACTCTGGGGGTGAATTAAAATCTGAATTTTTTTTTCTGATATCTTGAAGAGGTGCTTGGCCTCAATAACTTCCAGTCCTTTGTTCATGAGCGTTGCGGAATCGATGCTGATTTTTCTGCCCATATCCCAGTTGGGGTGATTCAGGGCGTCTTCCGGCGTGATCGTATCAAATGTCGAAAGAGATCGGTTTAAAAACGGTCCGCCGGATGCGGTCAGCAGCAGGTTGTTTATATCCGCTTCTCTCTGTCCTGAAATGCATTGAAATATCGCGCTGTGCTCACTGTCGACCGGCATGATCCGCACATTGTTTTTTTCCGCCTCTTGCATGACGATTTCACCGGCCATTACAAGCGTTTCCTTGTTTGCCAGTGCGATCTCCTTGCCGGATCGGATTGCCGCCAGGGTGGGTGCAAGACCGGCCGCGCCAACCATGGATGACACAACCATCTCAGCATCTTTGTAGGTTGCAACCGCATTGTATCCTTCATCGCCATGGAGGATATGAACCGGCAATCCTCGCGGAATCCGTTTTTGAAGCTCGCCTGCGGCCGCTTCATCATACAGGGAAACCAGATCCGGTTGAAATTGCTGGATTTGTTTTGCAAGCAGTTCGATATTTTCTTTTGCGGCAAGCGCCCTTACGTTGAATCTTTCCGGAAACATGGCCGCGATTTTTAAAACATTCCGGCCGATGGAGCCGGTTGAACCCAGTATGGAAAGTTGTTTCATGGGATTTATCCGATCCAGGATCACAAAATATATTGCTTGAAAAGATAAGCCACCGGCAGGGCAAACAGAAGCGCATCGATCCTGTCCAGCAGACCTCCATGGCCGGGAAGAATGAAACCGGAATCTTTAATGTCACCGACCCGTTTCAGGATCGATTCAAAAAGGTCTCCGAACGGTCCGATGATGCCGATGCAGACAAAAAAAAGAAGACTGTAGCCGAGTGAAAGATCCGGCAGGAGAGAGAATCGCAGGAGAAAGAATCGAAAGATCAGACCGATGGTAATGGTGGCCGCAAGGCCTCCCAGTGCCCCTTCTATTGTTTTGCCAGGGCTGACAGAAGGGCAAAGCTTGTGTTTCCCCAGGTATGAGCCCGCATAGAACGCGCCGGTATCACCAAAAAAAACAAGGAATAACAGGAAAAGTATCCATATGGCTCCGTCCATGCCGTCCCGGATCAGAATAATATTTGTCAGAAGGAGTGGGATATAGACAATCCCCAGTACCTGCTTTGTAATGTCTTCCAGGATGGATGGATTGTTTTTAAACAGAAAGATGGCAAGAAATCCAACAAGAAGAAGATTTGCCGTGATAATCCATGAAATCAGTTGGAATTGTTTCGTGTGAGCCGCATAGATCATAAGCGGAGCGGCACAGAGCCCGATAATCGCTATTGATCCGAAGATTGGTTTGCCGGAATGGTTAAAAACAATTCTGTAATACTCCCACAGCGAAATAACCGCTATGATCCCGATAAAAATGGAAAAGGCCATACCCCCTTTAAAAATAACCCAGAACAGAAGGGGGATAATTGAGAGTGCGGTGATCCATCTTTTTAAGTGCATGGCAAGTTATCTTAGATTGAGATTATTGGTTGAACACAGAACTCGTGGTTTGAAAAACATCAGGCACCGATTTTGCCAAAACGGCGGTCACGGATCTGATACGCTTTTAGAATTTGAATATACTCCTCCCTGCTGAAATCCGGCCATAGCGTGTCCGTGATAAAAATTTCAGAATAGGCGATCTGCCAGAGAAGGAAATTGCTGATCCGTATCTCACCGCTTGTGCGAATCAGCAGATCAGGATCAGGCATATTACAGGTATATAAGTGTCCGGATATGAAATCTTCTGTGATCGATTCCGGAGAAATCTTTTTTTCGGCAGCCTCCCGCGCGACAGCCTGAACCATCCGGATTATTTCAGCTCGACTGCCATAGCTGAGAGCCAGGGTAAGCTGCATTCCAGTATTTTTTTCGGTCAGCGCAATCGTTTCCCGCAGTGTCCTGCTCACCTTTTCCGGCAGACGCTCGGTCTGGCCGATGGTTTGAAGCCGGATATTGTTGTCCATCATCTCTTTTCGTTCATTTTTCAGAAACTTGTCGAGGAGCGTCATCAGCGCGGAGACTTCTGTTTTGGGGCGCTGCCAGTTCTCAGTGGAAAATGCATAAAGGGTCAGGTATTTGATGTTCAGTTCCCGGCTTGTTCTCACGATGGTGCGAACGGCTTCAGACCCTTTTTCATGTCCCTTCACCCGGTTCAGCAGGCGCTTTTTGGCCCAACGGCCGTTTCCATCCATAATGATGGCTACATGAGCCGGAATACGGAGAGGATCAAGATCGGTGTCCCCTTGAATCGTCTTGTTAGAATTCAAGGATCTCTTTCTCTTTCTTTTTGTATGCGTCGTCAATGAGATTGATGCATTCGTCGGTTATTTTTTGAATCTGATCCTGGGCTTTGAAGCTGTCATCTTCCGCGATTTCACCTTCGTTTTTCAGATCTTTGATCATCTCGTTGGATTCCCGCCGGATACTTCTGGCGACAATTTTTCGCTCTTCACAAATCTTGTGTATCTGTTTGACGATCTCTTTGCGTCTTTCTTCCGTAAGCGGCGGAATAGCGATTCGAATCAGTTTTCCATCATTTGAAGGTGTCAGGCCGAGGTTTGACTTCAATATCGCTTTTTCAATCTCCTTGATTACGGTTGCATCCCAGGGTTGAATGGTTATCAGTCGGCTTTCAGGAACGGAAAGTGAGGCCATCTGATTCAGAGGCGTGAGCGCACCGTAATAATCGACCCGGATACCGTCCAGGATGTTCAGGGATGCTCGACCGGTTCGGACTTTTTTCAGTTCGTTTTCAAGGGAGGCAACGGCTTTTCCCATTCTGTCTTTTGCCTCCTGATAAATTGAATCAATCATAACAGTTCACCATCTCAGAGGGTTAGCTTGAGTTTTATCCAAAAAATTCAAACATACGGAGACTCGATGGCAGACACGCGAATGGTCAGCCGGTGATCCGGGTGCCTATTTTTTCTCCGCAGACAACCTTGCGCATGTTCCCCTTTTTTGTCAGCCTAAAAACGACAAGGGGCAGCTTGTTATCCATGGCCAGGGAGATTGCGGTCATATCCATGATATGGAGTTGCCGCTCAAGAACGTCCATGTATTTTATTTCTGACAGAAAACCCGCATCTTTGTTCTGAACCGGGTCTGCGTCATATACGCCATCGACCTTGGTCGCCTTTAAGAAAATTTCGGCGTGAATTTCCTGAGCTCTCAATACCGCGGCTGTATCGGTTGTAAAATATGGATTGCCGGTTCCTGCCGCAAAGATGACCACGCGCCCCTTTTCAAGGTGCCGCACAGCCCTTCTCAGAATGTATGGTTCCGCGACCTCGTGCATCGAGATTGCGGACTGAACCCGGGTCTGTATCCCTTTTTTTTCAAGAGCGTCCTGAAGGGCGATACTGTTGATTACGGTGGCCAGCATTCCCATGTGATCAGCCGCAGTCCTGTCCATTCCATAGGAACTGGCGGCTATCCCCCTGAAAATATTGCCTCCACCCACAACAATCGCAACCTGGATTCCAAGATCATAAACGGATCGTATCTCATCCGCCACAAATTTGATCATGTCCGGACTTATTCCAAAGCCCTGATCACCCATCAGGGCTTCTCCGCTCAGTTTTACAAGAACTCTTTTATATTTCGAATGCGTCAATAATCCTCCTAACCTCCAATCTGGAACCGAGAAAAACGAGCGATTTTTATATTTTCACCGATTTTTGCGATGACTTCATTCAGGTAGTCTGTGATCGTGATTTCCGGATCACGCACATACTGCTGGTTCATCAGACAGGATTCTTTGAAAAATTTGCTTAGTTTGCCTTCCACAATTTTTTCAATCATCTTGTCCGGTTTTCCCATCTCAACCGCCTGATCGCGATAGACCGCCTTTTCTCTTTCAATGACTTCCTCCGGAACATCTTCAGGAGAGATTCCTGCCGGATTTGTTGCCGCGATGTGCATGGCGATATTTTTGGCAAATTCTACAAAATCATCATTTTTGGCTACAAAATCGGATTCACAATTGACTTCAACGATCACACCTATTTTGCCACCCATATGTATATAGGACTGAATTGTTCCTTCCGAAGTTCCGCGGCCGGCTCTTTTCAGGGCTGTTGCCATACCTTTTTTTCTGAGAAAATCAATCGCTTTTTCAATGTCTCCCTCACATTCAGTAAGGGCTTCCTTACAATCCATCATTCCGGCTCCGGTTTTTTCACGGAGTTCTTTTACCATTGCAGCACTAATTGTTGCCATTTTTGTTCTCCTGTATCTTACTCATCAGATGGTTCAGAGATATCTGCAATCTCGTCTTCTGCGATCTCTTCTGATGCGGATTTTCTGATTATTTCTACAACCGGCCCATTGGATCCGTCTGCAATTACTTTACGTTCGCCGGGCTGCAATTCGATGGAAGCTGTTTTCTGTTCAGCAGGTTCTTTTTTATCCGCTTCTGCCTGCTGTTTTTCCTCATACCGCTTGCCGCCTTTGATGCATGCTTCCGCAATGCGGGATGTGATCAATCGAATGGCCCTGATGGCGTCATCATTTCCCGGTATTACATAGTCAATATCATCCGGATCACAATTAGTATCCACAATGGCGATTATGGGAATACCCAGCCGGCGACCTTCCCGTACGGCGATCGCTTCATTTTTTGGATCAACAACAAACATGGCGCCTGGAATCCCACGCATATTGCGGATTCCGCCCAGGCTGCTGTCGAGCTTTACTCTTTCTTTGCCCAGTTTCAGCCTTTCTTTTTTGGGAAACAGGTTAATGGAACCGTCATTTTCAATATCATTCAGGTAATTCAGACGGTCTATGCTTTTTTTGATGGTTTGAAAGTTTGTAAGCATTCCCCCGAGCCAGCGGTTGTGAACATAATACATTTCACATCGATTTGCCTCTTCATAAATAGATTCGCGGGCCTGTTTTTTGGTTCCGACAAAAAGAATCGGCTTGCCTTTCGCAGCCGTCTCCACGACGAAATCATAGATGCCCTTGAACATGCGGACGGTTTTTTGCAGATCGATGATATAAATTCCGTTTCGTGCACCGAAAATGTATGGTTTCATTTTCGGGTTCCAGCGTTTGGTCTGATGCCCAAAATGAACACCCGCTTCAAGAAGCTCCTTCATTGTAATGTAACCCATTGTTTTCTCCCTTTTGTGTTGGTTTTTTTTGTCCTCCGCTCCCGTCATCTCCGTCTCCGACTTTTTTATCAAAAAAGCACCTGGAGGCGGATCAAAGAGCGTGTGTTGTGATATTTAAACCTGAAATGATTATCAGATAATCCGGTTATGCGCAATGATTTTTTTACTTCTTTTTCAGTTTTACGACGCGATGATGCCCGGCATAATCTTTTCGGAATTCCCTCTCTTCATACGAGCCGCATCGTTCCGCGATATCAGCGACCTGGTTTGTCTGATCATGACCCATTTCAAGGAGAAGGTACCCTCCCGGCTTCAGATAGGAATCGGCTGATTTGATTATTTTTTCCAAGGCGGCAAGTCCATCGCGATCCCCGTCAAGGGCCATGAGAGGTTCAAATTGACAGATTTCCGGGTCAAGCGTTTGGATCTCTCCGCTTTTTATGTATGGCGGGTTTGAAAGAATGATATCAAACAGCGGTTTTGTTTTTACGGCCTTAAACCAGTTGCTGCAAAAAAAGTGTATGGCATGCTGCATGCAATGTGCGGCCGCATTTTTTTTTGCAAGATCAGCGGCAGGCACCGAGAGGTCTGATGCGAAAAACAGGTGTCCCGGGCGTTCGGCGGCAAGCGCAATGATAACGGCGCCCGACCCGGTACCCAATTCCAGGACAAGCTTCGGCAGGTCTGTTTTGTTACGCGGCAAAAGCGGGAGAGCTGTTTCCAAAAGGCATTCCGTATCCGGTCGCGGGATCAGAACATCCCTGGTTATTGTGAAATCAAGGGACCAGAATTCCTTTGAACCGGTTATATAAGCAACCGGCTCATGGCGGATACGTCTTTTTATCAGGGTCTTGAACGCTGAAAGTTCCTTTTCGGAAAGCGGTTTGTCGTACTGAAGGTACAGATCGATTCGTTTGATTTTGAGTGCATGCGCCAAAAGGATTTCCGCCGTGATTCGCGGGCTGTCTGTCTTGTGTGAGTCAAAGTATGACGTGGTCCACTTCAGCAGCGTTGCGATGGTCCATTCAGGTTCCTTACCCATTGGCTGATTCTTCGTTCTGCATTGCCTGGGACTGGTAGTGGGTTGCCAGGCCCTCGACCAATTCCGTGATCTCTCCTTGAAGAATACTTTCCAGTTTATATAAAGTCAGGCCGATACGATGGTCTGTAACCCGTCCCTGGGGAAAGTTGTAAGTCCGGATTCTTCCGCTTCTGTCCCCGGTCCCGACCTGACTTTTTCGCTCTTCAGATCTTTCATCGCTCTGCTCCTGGATCATCTGGTCGAGCAGGCGGGCCCGGAGCACTTTTAAAGCCTTTGCCTTGTTTTTGTGCTGAGATTTTTCATCCTGACAGGTGACCACCAGACCAGAAGGAAGGTGTGTAATGCGTACCGCCGAGTCTGTTTTATTGACACTTTGCCCGCCCGGTCCGGAGGAACGGAAGACATCCACCTTGATTTCGCCGGGATCGATGGAGAGTTCCACATCTTCCACTTCCGGAAGAACGGCAACGGTAACGGCTGATGTGTGAATCCTTCCCTGGGCTTCTGTGGATGGAACCCGTTGAACCCGGTGAGTCCCGCTTTCATACTTGAAAACGCTGTATGCGCCATTGCCATGAATCATGGCAACGATTTCTTTGAGACCGCCGACTCCGGAAATATGCTGACTCATGATTTCAACTTTCCAGTTGCGGGTTTCGGCATATCTGCTGTACATTCGAAAAAGATCCGCGGCAAACAAACCCGCCTCGTCTCCTCCTGTCCCGGCACGGATTTCAAGTATTATATTTCTGTCATCATTGGGGTCTTTGGGAATTAAAAGTCTTTTTAATTCACTCTCAAGGTGTTCTTTTTGATCCGTAAGCGAGTCGATTTCTTCTCTTGCCAGCGCCTTGATTTCAGAGTCTCTGTCCTTCAACAGCTCCGTGCTGTCATCCAGATCGGAAAGGACCTTCTTGTAAGCTCTGAAGGTGGTGACAATTTCGCTGATTTCAGAATGTTCACGGCTGTATTTCTGGTAAGCCTCTCTGTCCTGAAGGACCTTGGGATCACTCAGCAGTTGTTCAATCTTTGTAAATCGTTCTTCAACGCCTAACAGTTTATCAAACATCGGTTTTTCTTGCAGCCTCAACGATTTGATAAAAAATGATATGTATTTCGCTTCTGCCGGTAAGGAGGTACGACAAAACTCCGTTAAGGAAAGCCTGTAAAACAAAACCACCCGCTATGCGGGTGGCCGGTTCTGCAGGTTGGTTCTATCGTGTCACGACAGTTTTGATTATTTCTGAAATTTCGCATATTTTCTTTTGAAGCGTTCAATCCTGCCCGCCGTATCAACCAGTTTCTGTTTTCCTGTAAAAAAAGGATGACATTTTGAACAAATTTCAACCCGGATATCCTTTTTTGTGGAGCCAACCTCAAGTTCATTTCCACAGGCACATTTTATAACCGTTTCATTGTACTCTGGATGGATATTGCTTTTCATCGTTATTTCAACCCCCTACGTAAAATTTATGCATTCATGGCATCTAAAAATTCCTGATTATCCTCTGTTCCGGTCATTTTATCAAGTAAAAATTCCAGACTGTCAACAGGATTTAATGTTGCGAGCAGTTTTCTCAGGATCCATACCCGGTTGAGCACGTTTTCCTCGAGGAGCAGTTCTTCCTTTCGCGTACCGGATTTTTTGATATCGATTGCCGGATACAAACGCCTGTCGGATATTTTACGATCCAGCACCAGTTCCATGTTCCCGGTTCCCTTGAATTCTTCGAAGATGACTTCATCCATGCGGCTCCCGGTATCGATCAGTGCGGTTGCAATAATGGTAAGGCTGCCTCCCTCTTCGATATTTCGTGCTGCACCGAAAAAGCGTTTTGGCCGGTGCAGCGCGTTGGAGTCAACGCCGCCGGAAAGGATTTTTCCGCTTGGCGGCATTACTGCATTGTAGGCCCTTGCAAGCCGGGTAATGCTGTCAAGAAGGATAACGACATTTTTTTTGTGTTCTACAAGACGTTTGGCTTTTTCAATGACCATTTCCGCTACCTGAACATGCCGCTCGGCAGGCTCATCAAAGGTAGAGCTGATCACTTCCGCTTTAACCGTACGAGCCATATCCGTTACCTCTTCAGGACGTTCATCTATCAGAAGCACAAAAGGGACAACATCCTTGTGGCTGGCAATGATTGCGTTTGCAATGGCCTGGAGCAGCATGGTTTTCCCGGTTCTCGGCGGGGAAACAATCAGTCCGCGCTGACCAAAACCAATCGGTGTCATCAGATCCATAATTCGAGTTGAATAATTGTTGGAGCTGGTTTCGATTTTCATTTTGGTTTCAGGGTAAAGGGGGGTAAGATTGTCGAATAAAATTTTTTCTCTTGCAATTTCAGGATCTTCAAAATTGATGGCTTCCACTTTGAGAAGCGCGAAATACCTTTCGGTTTCTTTCGGCTGTCGGATCTGGCCGGATACGGTGTCACCGGTTCTCAAATTGAAGCGGCGGATCTGCGAAGGGGATACGTAGATATCATCCGGGCCGGGCAGGTAATTGTAATCAGGCGCCCGCAAAAACCCAAATCCGTCGGGAAGGATTTCAAGCGTACCTTCTCCATAGATAAACCCGTTTTTTTCAATTTGGGCCTGGAGAAGGGCGAACATGAGTTCCTGTTTCCGCAAGCCTGCAGCGCCCTCAATTTTGAATTCCTTCGCCATCTTTGTGAGTTCGCTGATACTTTTTTCCTTTAGCTCGACAATGTTCATTAATTCTTACCCCGTTCAATTTGTTTAGTATTTAAGATAGTGATGTCATCCGGTGAAACCTGCCGGTCTGATCGTTCGAACACATCCGGCGGTATGAAAAACACTTTCAGGTGTCATGTGTCACAAAAAACTTGTTCTTTTAATTTTAAGATGGTCAATGGGCTGAATCCAAGGTTTTTAGAAGATGTAAGAGAGCTTTTTGATTTTTGATTTATGAAAGTAGAATGTTATCGTTATCTTCAAACATGGCAGGTACCAGACCTTCGATACGCAAGGCTATACCATGAATTATTTTGTGTCAAGGGCTTTTTGCGTTTTTTTATCTGTTTTGGTATTTGGCAAATAAAAGTTACGACTCTTGACAAAACACACCCTTTCTAATAGTAAGGCCGATGTGCCGACATGCCCTGATTGGAATACAAAAATTCAGAGTAGAAGAAGCATCCTGCTGATATAATGTATTTTTTTAAATATTGAAACGGTGTATTCAAAATTTAGCGAAAGGAGATCTGAATGAACATTTTATTTTTTGGGCCCAACGGCAGCGGCAAAGGTACACAGGGAGCTATTTTAAAGGAGAAATACAACCTCCCTCATATTGAATCCGGTGCGATTTTCCGTGAAAACATCAAGGGCGGTACCGAGCTTGGCAAGAGGGCGAAAGCGTATATCGACAGGGGTGATCTGGTTCCGGATGAGATCACCATCCCCATGATTCTGGATCGTCTGCAACAGGATGATTGCAAGGATGGGTGGCTGCTGGACGGTTTTCCGAGAAACAAGGTGCAGGCTGAAAAACTGGATGAATCCCTTAAAAAGGCCAACATGAAACTGGACATTGTCGTAGAGATTATTCTCGACAAGGAGATTGCAAAAAACAGGATCATGGGCCGAAGGCTTTGCGTAAACGACAACAACCATCCGAATAATATTTTTATCGATGCAATCATGCCTGATGGTGATAAATGCCGTATATGCGGTGGCGGTCTCAGCACCAGAGCGGATGACCAGGATGAAGAGGCGATCAATAAGCGCCACTCGATCTATTATGATACCGATACCGGAACGCTGGCATCGGCTTACTATTTTAAAGGACTTGCCGAAAAAGCGGGCAATATTAAATATATCACCTTGGACGGAAAACCGAGTGTAAAAGAGGTTACGGCAGAGTTGATATCCAAATTGTAGAAACTCGTTTTTATGGGATGGCTTGAAATCACCTGCCTTTTTCGGCAGAGAAGAGAAACAGACGGCAGCGATATCTGACCGAAATATAAAAACGATATTTTTTGTTGCAAGATGGTTTGTTTTACGTTATGAATATCAATTTTAATTGATTTAAATAACCATCATCCAATATTGATGGAAGAAAGGGGCGAGTAATTTGAAGGAAATTGAAGTTCGGGTCCTTGACAATGACCTTGAAAAGGCCATGAGAATCTTAAAGAAAAAAATTCAAAATGATGGTCTTTTCAAAAGATTGAAACTTAAAAAAAGCTATGAAAAGCCTAGTGAGTATCGGCGTCGGAAACAGAGAGAAGCATTGAGACGGCAGCGAATAGCCGCTTCCAGAAATCGATACCGAAGAGACAAATAAGCGACCCTTTTTCAACACCAAAACAAACCCGGCTGTGAATCAACATTCATTCGCCGGGTTTTTACTTGTATGGATACGTGACGGTTGAGCTTCAGCGGGAACAAGAAAACTGAATACGAGAAATGCCTTTCGGAGATGTTTGCGCTGAGAAGGTTTGGCATCATTCTCGGCCTTGAAACCATAAAAAAAATCCTGGAAAGCATTGGGAACCCGCAGGACCGGTTTGCCTCCGTTCATATTGCCGGAACCAACGGGAAAGGGTCCATTGCCTCCGGTCTTGCCGCTGTACTTCGAGCAGCCGGATATCATGTGGGTCTATACACCTCTCCCCATCTTGTTCGTTTTAATGAGCGTATTAAGATCAACAACCTGGAAATTTCGGATCAGGAGGTTCTTGAGGCCTACAAGGCGGTCAGAAATGCAGAATATGGTGATCGGGAGCCTACTTTCTTTGAGTATACAACCGCGATGGCATTTCATTATTTCAGCCACTGCAAGGTTGAGTGGGCGATCATTGAAACCGGCATGGGTGGGAGAATGGATGCCACCAATATTTTAAATCCGGCTGTATCGGTTATTTCCAATCTTTCGCTTGAACATCAGATGTATCTCGGCGATACCCTTACTGCGATTGCGGCTGAAAAAGGCGGTATTATCAAACACGCTACACCGGTCGTTACAGGCGTAAGGCAAAAGCAAGCCCTCACGGTATTAAAGAATATTGCAGATTCAAAATCCGCCTCTCTTTATCGGCTGGGAGGCGATTTCAGGGTGCGCCGCAAAAAAGGAAATCGGTTTTCCTACTTCGGCATCGACCATATCTGGCGAGATCTTCGGATAGGTCTTCAAGGGGATCATCAGATTGAAAATGCCGCCGTTGTTCTGGCTGTTTGTGAATTGCTGATGAAAGAGCGCGACAATTTTCCGGCTCTGGATATCCCGCAAAAATCCATCCAAGAAGGGCTTGAGAACAACAGATGGCCCGGCCGTTTAGAACAGATACTGGCGGCGCCTCTGGTTATTTTGGATGGGGCGCATAATCTTTCGGCAGTGAGGAATTTGTCAAAATACATGGCGGACAACCTGTCTCATCGCCGGATAACGCTGGTTGCCGGGATACTCGACGATAAATCCTATGAGCCAATGCTTCAAAAACTCCTCCCGAATTGCAGCAGGGTGATTCTGACACGATCCAGAATCGACCGGAGCCTGGAACCTGAAAAACTGTATCCGATTGCCAGAAGGTATGTTTCCGATGTTACAATTATTCATGATGTGGGCAAGGCTGTTCAGCACGCCATTCAAACCGCTTCTCCGGATGAGGCGGTCTGCATTGCGGGTTCTCTTTATGTTGTCGGAGAGGCAAGGGCGTTTTTTGAAGAAGCGGGTATGGTTTAGTTCAGACCTGAACCCTTCACCTCTGGTGGAAGACAAGACCCGGAGAGGCTCTATCGATCCGGCATTACGAAATAAAATTGAAAATTTGAATCGTTGACACGTGAGGGCTTTGCAAAAAATTCAATTCCGTGTGCGCCGCATCCCTTGTCCTTACCGCGGAGCGCATCGGCAGCCAAAGGCGTAAACAGGCTAACTGCACACGCCTACGGCTGCCTCCGGCACGGTATTCCTCAGGATTTGAGTGCCTTGAGTTTGGACTTTTTTCTTTGCCATTAAACTTTTGACCTGTTACGAGACTGACAGGCTTGACATCTTGAAACCGTTACCATATTTATCGTTTTACCGTGTTACCGTGCGCCCGTGGCCCAGGGGATAGGGCGTCAGCCTCCGGAGCTGAAGATCGCAGGTTCGAATCCTGCCGGGCGTACCATCTCCGGTTTAAATCATACTGGAAACTCCAGAAAGTATAAGTGTTGCGCCGTGTGCGGAAACGCTTTTCCCGATCATTGATAACCGTCCGGAAGGCGGGAAAAAACAGATGAGCATCTCATTTGAAGTGATAAATCGCTATCGGACCTTTTTTCCCCTTTTTGTTCAATCCAAAATTTATGCGCTGCTGAACCACAACCCTTTTTGCGAGCCTGCATCGACCCCCCTCTCTCAGGAAAATCCTTTATTTGAAGGGAGTGACTCTCCTGTTTTCCAATCCCTTCGATCCAGTTTTGTAACTCAGTTCAATGATGCAGCCTGTTCGGTTGCTTCTGTTGTAACGATACTGAATGCAATGCAGATCCTGTTGAACCGAAAGCCGGATTTCGGAGCGATTACACAGGAGAAGATTCTTGAAAAAGTAAGGGCCGCTAACTGGGCAGAGCGGATCAGCCGTGAAGGGTTTCGGGACAGACGGGGACTTCCCATCGGAGAACTGGGGATTGTTTTAAAAAATACGCTGGAACAGTTCGATATCCCGTATAAAACATTTGCCGTGGTTCCGCTTGGAAAGGATCTGCCGAACATTTCCGATCTGAAGGAAGAACTGTTCCATCGGATGGCCGGACTGGGAAGCATCGGCAATTGTTTTATTGCCGCTCATTTTAATCAGGGAATTTTTATTAAAGGCCTTCATCTGCCCCATATCTCTCCGGTCGGTGCCGTCAATCCGGAAAAGAAGAGCGTATTGATTCTGGACGTGGATCCATATGTCAAGGAACCGTACTGGGTTTCATTTGATACTTTTTTTAAGGGGCTTTCATGGACCTATAACGGGATCTTGAGAAAATATGGTTATGCCGGAGGCGGGTATGTGTGGATATGCCTGTAGTCATGGAAAAACCCGGTTCTCTTTACGGAAACAGGAGAAAACCGGGTTTTTTGGGTTTTGCTACTGGTATAAGCTTTCTATCTGGCTGTCATATTTTTCATTGATAATTCTGCGTTTCATCTTCATGGTCGGGGTCAGTTCACCGCCTTCGATGGTAAATTCCTCAGGCAGTATGACAAATTTTTTAATGGTCTGAACCCTGGCAAGTGTCTTGTTCACTTCATCCACCTGCTTTTGTATATAGGCATTGAATTTTTCACATTTTGACGCTGATGCCACATCTCTTGCCGGACTTCCGGCCAGCAGGGCCTCTGCCTCTACCTTTTCAGGATCGAGGGTGAACAATGCGGTCATGTATTTCCGTTTATCGCCGATTACGGCAACCTGATTCAATGCCGGAATTGCCTTGAGTTTTCCTTCCAGAACCTGCGGCGGAATATTTTCACCGCCCGCGGTGATAATCAGCTCTTTTTTCCTGTCCGTAATTTTCAAAAAGCCTTTTTCATCAATTTTCCCGACATCACCGGAGTGAAGCCAGCCGTCCTTATCGATGGTTTCCTTTGTGGCTTCTTCGTTTTTGAAGTACCCTTGAAAAACGTGGCGGCCACGCATTAATACCTCTCCGTCATCGGCAATGGACATTTCCGCCCCGGGCATGACCGGCCCGGCCCAACCGGTTCTATACTTGAAAGGTTCCGGAAGGGATACGGTTGCAGGGCCCGTACATTCGCTCATGCCGTATACTTCTGTAACCGGAATGCCGAGGCTTATAAAAAATTCCAGCGTGTCCATATTGATGGGAGCGGCAGTGGAGATAAATATCCGGCACCTGTCAAACCCAAGCTTTTCTTTTACCTTGGAGAAAACCAGTTTGTCTGCAAGACCATAAAGGGGAGGATAGGGCTTGCCTTCCTGATGGGCATAGCCGCCTTCCAGCCCTTTTTTTCTTGCCCATGCAGCGATCTTTTTTTTCAGCCAGGGATTCTGGGAACCGGCGGCTACCATTTTTGCCTGAATTTTTTCCCAGACCCGGGGAACTCCTACAAAAATAGTGGGACGAACTTCAGCCAGATTGTCACCCAGAAGGTCTATGCTCTCTGCAAACCACGTTGTTGCCCCCATGTTTATAGGGCCATGCAGGCTTACCGCCTGTTCGGCAATATGGCTCAACGGGAGATAGCTGATGATCTGATCCTCCGGACCTCCGTTGACGGTTTTAATGACCTGCTGTGACGTCCATGTCAGGTTGTCATGGCTTATCATTACGCCTTTCGGGTTGCCTGTGGTTCCGGACGTGTAAATCAGGGTACAGCAATCATCCGGATTTTGGGCCTTGATTCTTTCATCCAGTTCCTCCTGCGATACTTTTTCCGCGAGTTTCGGCAGCTCTTCCCAGGAATAGACATTTTCGTCATCATCAGAGCCATTCATCAGAACAATGGCTTTCAGATCCGGAAGCCGATCTCGGATCTCTTTGAATTTAGCCAGTTGCTCCGCATTCTCGACAACTGCAATATTTGCCTCACTATGCTCTGCAATATAGTGGCATTGTTCGGGGCTGTTTGTGGTATAGATGCCGCCGGGAACCGCGCCGGCAAAAATGCCGGCAAGATCCGATATAAACCACTGGGGACAGTTGGATCCCAGGATACTTACCGCTTTCTTTTTTTCAAGCCCAAGCGCAATAAAAGCACGCGCGGCTATGAGTACCTGGTCATAATACGCGTTCCAGGTTGTCTCTTGCCATACACCGCTTACCTTATATTGTAAGGCTACTTTGCCTCCAAATTTTTCTACGGTGCTTTTCATTTTTTCCATTACGGTTTTCTTCATGAATCCCCCTTTCGCTGCATTGATAGATCGTTAAGAAAAGAACAAATTTTGTTTTTTTTAAAGAGATGCATCACTGTTTTTTTGTTTAAAAATGATTTGTAACGGGTTTTTCAAAAAATATTCAACATTATCCGTACAAAACGTTTTTATACGGTTTAAAACATTCCCGAGAAGACGCCTGGTCAGGGTGGAACTTGTCCGCGAAAAGGCTTGAACAGGCTTGTTTGCCTGAGGAAATACCACTCGCGGGCAATTGTAA
Source organism: Desulfobacterales bacterium (assembly GCA_046484745.1). GTDB lineage: Bacteria > Desulfobacterota > Desulfobacteria > Desulfobacterales > SURF-7 > JAQYVL01. The sequence goes on from JAWOIJ010000046.1 coordinate 30,935, forward strand.
CCAGAATCAATATTCTTTTACTGTATAGTGAAAACATTCCATAATTGCAAGCTTCAAAGGAGATCATGAATGATAATTAACCGTTGGGCAGGAGGGCCGAAAAACCTTATCGGAGCAAGGCGCCTCCTAAATTCTCTCATTGTATTCACCGTCCGTCCCATGGTATCCATTCAAGGTATATTCGGGAATTGTGTCGACCCAAAATCTGGCTTGGGCGCTTCCCGTTGCTGTCGAGATCTGATCCCACGCTTAACCTGTATGCAGGTTTCAATTCGGAAAGGAATCGTATGGATATGAAAAAGCCGGTTGGTATCGTCGGTATCGGCCAGATGGGCGGAGTCTTTGCAAAAGGTTTTTTAAAAGCCGGATATCCTGTTTATCCGGTTGCTCAGGGGGTGAGCTTTGAATCGTCGATCAGAAGCATACCCGAATGTGATTTTATTTTACTGGCAGTCCCTGAAAACAAACTGCATGCAGTAATCCAATCGATCCCGAAACCGTGGAAAAACAAATTGGGGCTGCTGCAGAACGAACTGCTCCCAAAAGACTGGCAGACGGAAGGCATAGAAACAACCACGGCCATGGCGGTCTGGTTTGAGAAAAAAAAAGGCCGAGGGGTATCGGTTTTTAAGCCAACGCCAGTGTTTGGGCCCCATGCGGACATTGTCAGAGAAGGGCTCCATAAACTGGATATACCGTGCGAAGTGCTTTCCAGTCCTGATGAGCTGCTTGTCGAACTGGTGAAAAAAAATGTATATGTTTTGACGATAAACATTGCGGGTCTTGAAAAGGGCGGAACGACGGGCGACCTGCTGATGCATCATCTTGATTTCGCGGAAAGGATAGCAGATGAAGTGATTGACATTCAGGAATGGCTCGCGAAAAAAAGATTTAATCGCGATCAGCTTATATCATCTATGATTTCAGTGTTTAAAAAGGTTCCGGGGCACAAATGCCGGGGAAGGGTTGCACGGGAGAGGCTTGACAGGGCACTGGCGTACGCCGCGGAAGCAGGTTTCGAAACACCTGTTTTGACCGGAATCGCGGAAAGGATTTCGCGCGTCTAGTGTTTTTTGGGTCTTTTTCTCTATCAGCCAGGGTTGCCGGTGCTGATCGTCCTTGCCTGCCGGTGATTCCTGATATGGGAATTCAGTCATTCAAGACAGGAGCATCCATCGATCAGATTAAATAAGTGATCGTTGCACGTGTTGTGTATCAGAAATAATGGTTGAAGTTCCTCTTTTATTTTTTTATGATCAAAAGAACCATCCTGGAGAGAAACGGTATAAAATGAATATGTTTCAAATGCGGAGCTGGTGAAGGACCTGAATCAATTGAACCTGGGTACACTGACAGCGCTTTCAAGAACCGTAGACGCGAAATCCTCCTGGACAGCAGGTCATTCAGAGCGCGTGACACAATATGCCCTTGCAGTTGGTAAAGCAATGGAACTCAACGCCAGTGATCTGGAAACGCTGCAGCGGGCAGCGCTCCTGCACGATATCGGGAAAATCGGCGTGTCTGCGGACATTCTGGATAAAACCGGAAAACTCGATGATGTCGAGTTTCGGGAAATTCAGACGCATTCACGAATGGGCGCTCGAATACTGGAACCCATCGGTTCCTATTCGGATGCGATTCCAATTATCCTTCAGCATCACGAGAGACATGACGGAACGGGCTATCCATACGGTCTTATCGGTGGGAGCATATTGATCGGCGCCAGGATAATCGCTGTCTGTGATGTTTTTGATGCCCTGACCAATGATCGGCCTTATCGAAAAGCCTGGAGCAGAGAAAAAGTGATCGATCTGATTAAAGAAGAGTCCGGCAAAAAGTTTGCCCCCAAAGTAGTGGACCTATTTTTATCCGCGGTTGTTTTTGCTGAAGAAACACAACAATAAGAGAAGAAAAAAATCATCATCAGAGGTTTTCGCTAAAAAAATGCTGAATTTCCTGGATCATATTCCATATGGTGTTTTAATCGTTTTTTCTGTTTTCATGCTCCTTGCCCCTTTTTATCCCATGCCGCATGTGGTTGAAAAGCTGTTGATGCTTAAAAACGGAAACCTGAAAAAGCTGATTGATATTTTTGACCTGTTTTTCCATCTGATACCGCTGCTGCTTTTATTTTTGAAGGTATATCGGGATCGCATTGTCAATTGAAGCCCGGGACTTTGATGGTGATCAGCGGGCCTCCCCAAAAAATCAAAACAAAAGCAATAAAAAGATACAGCGCGGCTCACTGATGGGAAGCGGGCCCATTCGTATCAATCCGGGGCAGTTATGGAACCCTTTAAAATGGAGGGGAAAAGGTCGTGGCAAAGCACCTTGTACTGGCAGGAGGTGGTCATGCACACATGGTTACCCTTGCAAACCTGCAAAAATTTGTTGAGAAGGGATATCATGTTACGGTAATCGGGCCATCATCCTACCATTATTATTCCGGAATGGGCCCGGGAATGCTCGGGGGGACTTACCGGCCCGAGGAAATCAGATTTTCGACAAGGCACATGGTTGAAAAATCAGGATCTGTTTTTATCCAGGATCAAATTGATCGTGTAAATCCGGATGAGAAGACTGTCGTGTTAAAATCGGAAAAGATTGTCGCCTATGATGTCATATCCTTCAATGTCGGCAGCTATGTTCCTCAGGAGATCGTTTCCGAAAACAAGGGAGACATCTATCCCGTAAAGCCGATTGAACGGCTGATTGATGCCGGAAAACGGATTCTCGAGCTTGTTTCCGAAAAGAAGGCAAAAATCGATGTCATCGGCGGAGGTCCGGCTTCTGCTGAGGTTGCTGGAAACATATGGCGGCTTGGAGTAACGAACGGCGTTCATATGCCTGAAATTCGAGTTTTTTCAGGGAAACCGTTTATGGACCGTTTCCATAACAGTATCCGAAAAAAGGTAATTCGTTCTTTATCAACGCGTGGAATCCGGATTGTTGAAAACAGTCTGGTAAAGAAAGTTGAAACCGGAAAAATAACGCTGGAATCAGGAGCAACCCATCGATCGGATCTGATATTTCTCGCGGTTGGGGTAAAACCTTCCGCGGTTTTTGATGCGTCCGGCCTTTCTGTCGGTCCGGATGGCGGACTGCTGGTGAACCGATATCTGCAGAGTGTGGACCATCCTGAAATTTTCGGAGGAGGGGACTGCATCTATTTTAAAGAAAGTCCGCTGGACAAGGTGGGTGTATACGCGGTGAGACAGAACATGGTGCTGTATCAAAACTTGATGGCGTCACTTGATGAAACAGCGCTCAGACCGTTTAAACCCGGGGGAGGCTATCTTCTTATTTTCAATATGGGAGACGGAACCGGCATACTCCGGAAAAACCGGTTTACCCTGGACGGCAAGGTTTCTTTTTTTCTGAAAGATTATATTGACAGAAAGTTTATGAATCAATTTCAGTCTCTGGAATAAGCAGATCCCGGCATCTGGACGGTTCCGTCATTTGCTCGGCTGAACTTGAAAACCCGGTCGCAGACTCCCTCAAACTGACGCGTTGCCTCATTGAAGATCGAACGTTTCAAAACCCCTCAACAGGCTTTACCCGGAGACCGCCACCGGGTCACTGCGAAACGCCATGAGTCGGAAAAACGATTATGAAAAAATCCCGGCAAGCCCTGTAAGAGGATGGAGAGATGAGCCATCCTCCTGTCAGGGCTTTGCGGACAGTGGTTTATTCTTCCAGTTTTTCAAAGAACTCTTTTTCAGAATCACATTTCGGACACAACCAGTCCTCGGGTAATTCTTCAAAGGGAATTCCGGGGTCCACGCCGTTCTCCGGATCATAAATATAGCCGCAGGGGCATTCCCATTTATCCATTTTTACCCTCCATTTTGCATAGAATCTTTATCCCGGTTTTTTTGAGTGTCCTGAAACCGCCTCTATTCAACCTTAAAAAAGGCTTTGGATTTTGATTTGCATACCGGACATTCATCCGGGGCTTCTGCTTCACAGGTGTAGCCGCATACAGAGCAGACATAGTAATCTGTTGCCTCAGGATTGTTCAGATTGTCCAGTGCCTTCTGGTAGAGATTCGCGTGTACCTTTTCGACTTCATTTGCATACGTAAAACTGCGCTCTGCAGCCGAGTTTCCCTCTTCTCTGGCTGTCGCGATCATTTTCGGATACATTTCCTTGAACTCATGGGTTTCACCGGAGATGGCATCCTTCAGATTATCCGCCGTGCCTTTAACCTGTCCGATGGTTCTCAGATGCGCGTGAGCATGAACGGTTTCAGCTTCCGCTGCTGCTCGAAAAAGCCTTGCCACCTGGGCATGCCCTTCCTGTTCCGCTTTTTTGGCGTAGGCGAGATATTTTCTGTTGGCCTGAGATTCACCGGCAAATGCTTCCCACAGATTTTTTTCAGTGCGACTCATAAATTTTCTCCTTTCCTTTTGTTGGATTATTTTGATTTTATAGCGAATGTCATAAATATGTACCGATTGAACGGTGATCAAAAGCCTCCTCGTTCGTTGATGCCGGCATTTGGAGTGTTCTACCATTTGCCTCCGTTGTTTTCAATTGTTGTGCCAAAACCCATGCATACCGATTTTTGAAATGGAAACGGAAAGGTTTTATGCATTTTTATATTTTGGTTACAGCAAGTTACGAGTTTCAGGCCTTCCTTGATCATGAATATCGAACAGGAAAGCCGGGTTTGCGATATGAAAGGAAATCAACGCATGTGACAGATGTGTCTCAAAAAGGTGAGACATGCCTAGTGCCCAAAGGTTTCTTTCATCATAAGCGTGCATGCCAGTGCGATGATCGATGATGCCAGTAGAATCAGAATGAGCCAGGAATAGCCTTCCAGACAATATCCATTTGATCCGGTTATCCGATAGGAGTCGAGAACCTTTCCCAGAAGCGGCATGAATACCGCGCCGCCTACAAATGGAAAAAGGTTCACGGTCCCTACCGATGTGCCTGCGATTTCCACGGGAAAAAGCTCTTTTGTCGATGTGAAGCCGACAATGACGATAGAAGAAGCGCTGATCGAAAAAAGGAAGAAGAAGATATAGATTGCCCATTTTGGAAGGTCTGCCGGAAAAATATAGAGAATCAGCAAAAGGATCGTCAGGACTGTCGTGCAGAGAACAAAGGGTTTTTTCCGGCTTTTCAGCACCCGGTCCGACAGGAGGCCCAGAAGAGGGCTTCCGATTATCATGCCCCATGCGATCATGCTCAGCACGGCACCAGCCTCTGTTCTGGACATCCCATACACATCCATTAAATAGGGTCCGCTCCACAGACCGCCGAATGCGAAGAAAATTCCGCAGTCAAAAAAAAACCATATGGCCAGGGGCCAGAAGTGCCTTTCAGAAACCACTCTGCGTACGCCTTCCATCAAGGAGATCCTGACGATTTCGGTTTGGGTTCCATTCCGTTTATCGTCGATTTCGAAAATGGATGGCCATTTTTTATCCCGGGGGTGGTCCCGGACGATGATCCAGGAGAGTATTGAGATGAAAAAGGTTATTCCGCCGATCAATATAAAAGAGAGGCGCCAGCCAAAGGTATTTGTCATCAGTGCCAGCACCCATGTCGCAGCAAGGACACCCGCTCCTCCGACGGCGTTTAAAATTCCTGCCATCTGCGCAAACTCATTTTTACGGAACCATTGAGAAAAAATTTTCATGGTGGGAATGAAAACCATGGAAACGCCAAATCCAACCAGAATCCTTCCGGCAAAAGCAATTCGAATATCGTTGGAGATCCCGAAAAGGATGCTGCCCAGCGCCGCGATTAAAAGAAACAGGGTGACCGTCTTTCGTGGGCCGATGGAGTCTGAGAGAAGTCCTGCGGGCAGCTGCATGACCGCGTAACAATAGAAATATAATGATCCGAGCAGCCCAATGACGCTTGCCGTAGAGTTGAAATCACTGATCAACCTGTCCGCTACCACGGAGAGAGAAAGCCGGTGGAAATAAACAAAGAGATATGCCATCGATAGCGTGATCACGATAAACCACCTGTATCGGAGCATCTTCCTGGTGTTGTCTTCAAACATCTGTTTTATCCTTGTCGGTCGAAGAGAAAGAATATATACCTCTATGGAAAAAGCACTAAAAGAATAAGGGGTCAAGAGTTTGTTTGAAATATTTTTTAAGGAATAAACTCAGGGCCTGATACAGAAGCGGGGCCAAAGCGGTTTTTATCTTGATGGCCCGCTGGAGCTGGAGTTTAAATTGGAACCGCAAAGCAGAACACAGAAAAAGAATGAGGCCAGGGGCCTTCAGCTTCTGGGAGAGCGCCTTGTGAAACTGTCGCGTCAGCAGCTTGAAAACATGGAAATCCCGAATGAGGTGATGCAGGCGGTTATCTTCGCGAAAACCATCAAAAAGCACGGAGCGTATCGACGGCAGATGCAGCATATCGGCGCACTCATGAGAGAAATCGACTCAGAGCCGATTCAGAAGGCTCGGGAGGTTATTGCGCTTGGCAATTATCGTAAAGCCATAGAATTTAAAGAGATAGAGAAGCTTCGGGATGAATTGATCGATGGGAATGGCACCTTGATCGAGGAGATTATGATCCGTTTCCCAGAGGCGGAAAGACAGCGGCTGACACAACTTGTTCGAAATGCCGGAAAGGAAAGAGAGAATCATAAGCCTCCGCAATCCTCAAAAATGCTTTTCCGTTACCTCCGGCAGGTATTTGAAGCTGCTGAGGGCCGTTCTGACACAACCGGCTGATGGGTTTTTATTTTTCGGAAAAGGATAAAAATCGTTTCGCTTCCTTTTCATTCCCCTTCAGGGAATAAATTCTGCTGATTTTTTGAAAATAGGCCGATCGGTTGTCCGGATCTTCCCGGCTCAGATCCAGGTAAATCTCTAAAATTTTGGTGGAGCAGTCTCCCGACTCAAAGCTGGTATCCGCATATCGCTGTTTGATGAACGGATCGACCCGACTTCCGCAACCCTGACACGCATTGATGATCTGCCCGTATAAATCGCGGGCTTTTTCATTGAATCCGAGTGCTTCATAGTTTTTGGCTAGTTCTTGAGCGATGGTATCATCCCATCCGAAGTTTTTCATCTCTTCCAGATAAAGGGATATGGCCTCATTGAATTTATTGGCCCGGAAAAGTGTCTCACCCTGTAGAATTTTTATCGGCAGTGAACCGGAAAGTTCCTGCGAGCAGGAAAGGAGAAATTCCTCTGCGCTGTGAAATTCATTTTTTTCCCATAAGATTTCACACATCAGGTGGTAGGCTCTGATTGATTCCGGATGGTTTTTGAGAAACCCATCGAGCAGTAAACGGGCCTGTTCATAATTTCCAGCATTCAAATGAGCTGTCGCAAGTTCAAGGGGGATAAAGCTTTTTGTCGATGAATTTTCTTTCAGGGCCTGTGATAATTCTGAGATGGCGGTTTCAAAATCCCCCTGGTTCAACGCAATATATCCCTTTTTAAACCGTTCTCCATAAGTGTGGTAGGCATCCTGATCGGTTTCAGGCAATGAGCAGCAGATCGCCGTAAAATATTCTTCGTCGACCCGTTGATGGTCATCCTTTTCATTCTCGTCATCCTCTTCCTCTTCAGTTTCGGAAGCGAAATCGGGAAAGTCGCTGGAATCCGGTTTTGGAAAAAGATTCGGGATCGCTGCGAGCTTTTTTTCAATTTCACCGATGAGCGTGCTATCCTCCGTTAATTCGATCGCAAGGCGAAACAACTCCTCCGCATCCGCAAAACAATTTGCTTCGATCAGTCTCTCTCCATTCAGCCTGTGCTCCAACGCCAGCTGTTCCTTGCTCCGGAAAAGCTTTTTTTCAAGAAGATTTTTATAGTCGGCGTCCAATTCAGAACGATTCTCAAGCTTTTTAAGCGCCTTTTCGTATTCAATTTTTGCCGGGCCCCAGGCCCCTTTTTGAAAATAGGAATCCGCCTGTTGCTCAAAGTCTTGGGGCGATTTCCCGGAAAAAAATTTTAAAAATCCCATGTGTCACTTCCCGGTGTCAGGCCTGAAAAAGTATTAAATCTGTAACCATATGGAATAACAGTTTGTTTGAGTATGTCTGCTTCCCGGTCGACTTTGTCATAAAGATGACACCGTGTCAATATGATGTGGATCGCATCAATTTTAAATGTATCCGTCAAACAGGTGGATACAATGGTATAATTATGTTGACATGAAATTGAATTTTGTACATGATTTGACATTGATAAATTATATGGATTCTGTTCATTTCATTCAATTTATCGCGATTCAAAAAAATTTTTAACCTTATGTCGACCTGATTTACTGCCCTGCTATGTTTAGCATAATACCCAAAGACGATTTGAGTCAAAAGTTAAGGCTGACACGGTTCTTTATGGCGGCAGGCACCTACCTGGTGTGCGCCGGCATCATGTTCATCGGCTACTATGCCGGTATACTCCGCATGAACATTGCGCTCATGCTGGCATGGTGCGGAGCGATCCTGTTCATCAATCTGGTATTCTATATCATTTTCCGTTCCGGTCTTAATCTGCTTTTCAAGGAAAAGAGCCTTACCCTGCCTCAGATTGTGGTTGCCACTCTGATCGCCATGGCGATGTTGTTTTTTCTGGAGCAGGAAAGAGGGCTTGCACTTCTCTTTTTTATTATTCCATTGTCTTTCGGTGTGTTTCGTCTTAAATGGCGACAATTCCTTATGATATCGCTGTTTGCTTTTTTGTGTTATACGGTCTCCTCTTACCTCCGTTTTTTACTGTATCCGGAAAATTGCAACCTGAGAATTGAAATGATTCTGGGATTGAATTTTGCAATCGTTCTGATCTGGTTCTCTTTTATCGGCAGTTACTTCAGCAAAATACGCCACATGACCGAACTTCAGGCAATTCATGATGAGTTGACATCCGTGTTCAACAGAAGACAGCTTTTCAATCTTTTTGAACGGGAAAAGGCACTGGCCGACAGAAGGGGCTCGAAATTTGCCGTATGCATATTTGATATTGATCATTTCAAGGAAGTCAATGACAGATTCGGCCATCTGGCCGGTGATGCCGTATTGAGGGAACTCGCTCAGCGTGTGGAGAAAAATCTTCGGAACGAGGACTATATCGCCCGATACGGAGGTGAGGAGTTCGCCCTGATCCTTTCCTACCCGGAGATCGATAATGCCATTGCGACGGCTGAGCGGCTTCGGGACATGGTTGAATCATCCGTTTTTCATCATAAAAATAACTCCATTCAAATTACAATCTCCATCGGGCTGACTTTATATGCCCCTCCGGAAACAATAGATAAAACGCTTGCGCGCGTGGACAAGGCTCTGTACCGCGCGAAATCAAAAGGACGAAACCTTGTCGAGTTCGAGCCCTCTCCGCCCGGAGGTCGAGTTCGAGCCCTCTCCGCCCGGAGATGGATCACGGAAATAAAATGACCGCAACAGAAGAAAACGCAGGTTGAATATACGGGAGGTTATCTGCTGTTTCCAGCCGTGCGCCTACTTCTTTTCTTTCATGCCATATCTGAAAAGACAGTGATCGCCGCCTGTCTTGTAACGCTGCTCAAGCGTTAGCTTTACATCCGGATTGTACCCTTCAAGGATGGCATAGTCGGCGTATTTGCAGTACAGGCCTGCATACTCCTCGAGCCCCCACCGTTTTGCGGCCGTATGAAAGGAACATTCCGTTACCGGAGCAACAAGATCATCATCGTCGATATAGGGTTCCACCTGAAAATTGCTGCCGTCAATATCGGTGTAGATCAGCCAGTTTTTGAAGGAAAGGGATTTGCCCAGGGAGGTAACCGTTTGCGCAATCCGTTTTCCCCGCTCTTTACCGAAATGCTCCACCGCCTCCTTTATCAGGGCCTCTCCCTCTTCCGGTCCAAGTTTTTTGATAATGAATTTACACATGGTCGCAAAAAGCTGCGCGGCCAGTCCAAAGCCTGGGGTATGATATTTTTTTCCGATCATTCTTCTTTTCAGGAGCACATCCTTTAAATACCAGCGACTTAACCCTTTATTTTTTTCTCTTTTCAAATCATCCATCTGTCCGCTCCTTTTATCAATGGCTAAAGATGTTGAATACAATATTTCATCCGTGCATATGACTCAATTCCTTTTTACAATTCAAGTGTTTTCAAGCGAATCCGTCAATAAAAAAACAACTTGAACCCGATTTTTACAGGAGGTATGCGGCAACAATTTCAAGAACCCCACAATGAAATGAACGAATTGAACAGGTTACAGCCTTAAGCCATAAAAAGAATACAGAATGATGCGCGTGTTGTTCATAAAAAGGTTGCAAGAAGGGTTTCGATGGTTATATTCCCCAGTGGGCTTTTATCCATCCATGGAGATTACAGGTGATGGAGCCGCAATGAAATTAAATTGAAAGAACATGATTTTATGATGAGCAATAACAGAAAAGAAGTCGACAGAAGAAGGACTTTCGGGATTATCAGCCATCCGGATGCCGGGAAAACCACGCTGACGGAAAAGCTTCTTCTTTACGGGGGCGCCATTCAGCAGGCAGGAGCCGTAAAGGCCCGTAAAGCAGGAAGGTATGCGACAAGCGACTGGATGGCAATTGAGAAAGAACGGGGGATATCCGTAACCACATCGGTGATGAAGTTCAATTACAAAGATTTTGAGATAAACCTTTTGGACACTCCGGGGCATCAGGATTTTTCAGAGGATACCTACCGGGTGCTTACGGCCGTTGACAGCGCCCTTATGGTGATTGACAGTGCCAAGGGTGTTGAACCGCAGACCGAAAAGTTGATGGAAGTCTGCCGAATGCGCAACACGCCAATCATAACCTTTATCAACAAACTGGATCGGGAAGGGATGGCGCCTCTGGATATTCTGGATGACATCGAAAATAAACTGCAGATTGAGTGTACGCCGCTTTCCTGGCCCATCGGCATGGGAAAAAGGTTTAAAGGGGTATATAATCTGTATAAAAAGGAGCTTACTCTTTTCAAACCCGGCAGGGAAACTCGAAAGCAGGACGGTATTCTCATCAAAGATATCATGGACGTGCGACTGGATGAAATTCTCGGAAGCCAGGCCGATGAGTTGAGAGAAGATATCGAACTGCTTGAAGGCGCCGCAGACCCTTTCTCGATTGATCATTATCTGAAAGGTAGCCAGACGCCTGTTTTCTTCGGAAGCGCCATCAATAATTTCGGTGTCAAGGAGATGCTGGAAACTTTTATCGAGATGGCTCCGGCTCCCGGCCCCCGGAATACCCTTACCCGTGAAGTTTCTCCCTATGAAGATTCTTTTTCCGGTTTTGCGTTCAAGATACAGGCAAACATGAATCCGGCACACCGGGATAGAATCGCATTTATCCGGATTTGCTCCGGTAAATTTACACGCGGCATGAGGGCCTTTCATCACAGAATCGGAAAAGAAGTTATTTTTTCGAATGCCATCATTTTTATGGCAAATGACCGTGAAAATATAGAGGAAGCCTATCCGGGAGATATTATCGGTATTCATAACCATGGAACCATCAAAATTGGTGATACCTTCTCTGAAAAGGAGCCCCTGCAATTCTGCGGAATCCCGAACTTCGCGCCTGAATTTTTTAAAAAAGTGATACTCAAGAACCCCATGAAAATAAAACACCTTCAAAAAGGACTTACCCAGCTCGCCGAAGAAGGGGTTGTTCAATATTTCAGACCCCAGGTCAGCAATGAGTATATTTTAGGCGCTGTAGGGATGCTGCAGTTTGACATCACCATGGAGCGTCTGAAATCCGAATACGGTGTGGATGCGGTTTATGAAACTGTCAACTATAGCGTGGCCAGATGGGTCGAGTGCGATGATCCGAAAAAGATGGCGGATTTTGAGCGGAAAAACAGCGCCAATATGGCACGGGATTCAGAGGGGTCAATGGCCTATCTTACGATAAGTGAATGGCAGCTCGGCTATTGCATGGAAAATTGGCCGGCGATAGCGTTCCACAAAACCAGGGAATTTCATGATCAGACTCTTTCGAATTGATCTGCCACGAAAAAGTCGTATCGCAACTGTAAAACCTGAAAATCGCTGCCGGCTTTACTGCAATTTCTGAATCTGCTATAAGATACCCTTATGCCGGTATATCCCAGAATCAAAAAATTTATTTTTCCCGATTTTTCCGTCAAGCTGCTGATCAGGGTTTCTCTGGTAGGGATTGCTGCCTTCCTGCTGTTCAGCTATGTTCTGATACCGTTTTCCGTCAAAGGCCTCAGCATGGAACCGACTTATGCCGACGGCAGCTTCAATTTTTGTTTCAGACCGGTTACCCTTTTTTCAAAACCTGAAAAACAGGATGTGGTCGTTATCCGGCTGGCCGGTAAAAAAATTATGCTGTTGAAGCGTGTGGTCGCAACGGAGAACGAGATCGTGGAGTTTCGGAACGGAAGGCTTTTCGTCAATGGGAACATGCTGCTCGAGCCATATGTGCGATATTCGTCCGGCTGGAATCTTCCTCCAAGGCAGGTCAAGAAAAACCATGTATATGTTATCGGCGACAACCGGGGGGTTTCAATTGAAAAACACCAGTTCGGGCAGACACCTGTAAACAGAATTGTGGGGACACCGTTATGGTAAAAAAAAATGCCGTTATTGCCGCGGGGCTATCCGCGATCATCGGATTCTTCGTTGTTTACTATGTTTTTTACAATGAAGAAGCAAAGGTAAAAAGACGCTTCAAAGAACTTTCGGAGCGGATTTCTAAGGAACCGGATGAAACAAAACTGATCGCCGCCGCAACCATAAATAAAATCACGCGGATGATCCAGGAAACCATTCAGGTGGATATCCCCTCCCGTTCCATTTCAAAAACGTTCGCGCGAAAGGAGCTGGCTGCCCCGATCTATAACGTCCGCTCGCACTATTCGAACATGGCGTTACGGTTTGTCGATTTTGGTATCGATCTGTCTCAAGAGGGCACCGCAGCGGTTCATGTCACCGGAAATCTCAAAGGCAAATTGTTGTCCGGAGAATCGGTTGATGAAACACATGAACTCTATTGCCTTCTGAAAAAAGATAAAAATGATGAATGGCTGTTCAGCAGTATCGAGATTGTTGAGGTTCTGGAAAAATAGTTCAGAGGGGAACGTTTCGCCTTATGGATCATTTTGTTTTATATCGTGTAACCTATTGCAAAAAGGCTCGATAAGAAAAAATAGGATATGGTTCAATAACAAACCGGTTAAAGGAGTAACCCGACATGACAGAGGAAAAGATTCTTTGCAGTTATTGTGAGAAAAAGCGGTGTTTTTTTGGCGACCTCAGCAAAGCGCCCCCATTCTGCCCTTCCATCCAGCGGGCAGACGTGCTGGAGGAATCGAAAAAAACGCTTCACGCAGAGGAAAATCAGAAGATGGCTCAGGATGTTGCCCGCACCTGGAAGGACTATGGCAAGCTCACGCGTGTCGAGGAAATGGTTTTGTATGCCAGGCTTCAGGGGCACAGAAAGATAGGGCTGGCATTTTGCGTTGGATTGTCCCAGGAGGCTGAGCTCTTCACCAACCTGCTTTTCAATGAGGGGTTTGAAGTGGTATCGGTCTGCTGCATGTGCGGAGCGCTCAGCGCGGATGACGTATCCCTTCCGGATGAGGACAAGATTTTCCCCGGTCATCGTCAACCCATGTGCAATCCGATCGGCCAGGCAATGGTTCTGGATAATGAAGGCTGTGATTTCAATATTATTCTTGGACTTTGCGTCGGGGATGATACACTTTTTATCAAGCATTCCAAGGCCCCTGTGAGTGTCCTCGCGGTTAAGGACCGGGTGCTGGCGCACAATCCGCTGGGTGCGCTCTATACAGCCAAAAATATTTATACAAGGCTCAATGTCCGCCGGCCTAAAAAGAATGAAAGCTGAAAGGGGATGCCGGATTGAAATTTGAATTCGAATTGGAAAGTTTAACAATGGTTGTTTTCCCCCATTGGACTGACGGGAAATCATGTTTGGGAGGGAAAAAGTGACACTCAAAGTTGCCGCTGTTCAGATGACGGCCGAACCTGCAGGGATTGAAGTGAATTTGCAAAAAGCCCATGCGCTCGCATCCCGGGCTTTTGCCAGCGGGGCTGAATGGGTAATTCTCCCTGAGTTTTTCACCACTGCCATGGGATTTAACCGGGAGATGATCGAAGCGGTCAGCCCCCTTGACGGAAAGCCGATGCAACTGCTCAAACGCCTTGCCGCAGAGCATAACGGAGTTGTCGGCGGATCGTTTATTGCACTTCGCGGTGATGACAGCTACAACACCTTTGTGCTGGCATTTCCCGATGGGACCACCTTTTCCCATGACAAGGACCAGCCAACCATGTGGGAAAACTGCTGGTATGTCGGCGGAAATGATGATGGCGTTCTGGACACGCCGGCAGGAAAAGTCGGGGCGGTCATGTGCTGGGAGATGATCAGAAGCCGCACTCCCCGGCGTTTGCTGAACCGTGTCGATCTGGTTGTCGGCGGTTCCTGCTGGTGGGCGCTGCCTGAAAAGTCGCTTCCGGGTTTTCCAAGAACCCTTGATGATCGAAATATTGAAATATTAACCCGAACCCCCGGAAGACTGGCAGGCATGCTGGGCGTGCCGCTTATTCACGCCTCTCATGCCGGGCCGCTGAAAGGTGGTTTGCCGATGCTTCCCGGATTCCCCTATACATCATACTTTCTCGGGGAAACCCAGATCGTTGATGGGCAGGGCAGCATACTGGCCCGTATGACCCGTGACGAGGGGGAAGGATTTATCATCGCGGATGTGGATTTAGGAAAAAAATTCAGGCCGAAAGAACCTGTTCCGGATCGTTTCTGGATACCGGATCTACCGATTCAATTCCGACTGGTCTGGGCATACCAGAACTGGCATGGAAGGCGGTACTACAGAAAAATAACAAAGCCTTTCCGGAAAAAGGTTTCCGATCGTACCTGATTGAAGGTTCTGGAACCCGGTTTGGAGAGTTCCCGGAAGTTTGGCGGCAGAATAACCGGATTCCGGTTTTAAATATCCGTTTTTCAGATGTCGCCGGTTTGCCGGTATTTTTTGAAATGGATGAGGGGAGATGGAATGATCGATATTGTAAAACGTTTTTTCAATAAAGCCGCAGAAAAAGAACCAGGAGCGGAAAGCCGGAACACGGGCCATGACAAAATCGTGGCGGTCTGCGCGCTTTTTCTGGAGATGGCCCGTATAGACGAAACATTCTCCGGTGAGGAAGAGGATGTAATTCTGATGATTTTGAAAGAGAAATACGGCCTTTCCCAGGAACATGCGGACGCTTTGATTGCAGAGGCGGAAAAAGAATTGACTGAAAGTATCGATTACTGGCAGTTTGCCAAACGCATAAACGAGAATTATTCAACTGAAGAAAAAATTGAAATTATCGAAAGCCTTTGGAGGATTATCTTTGTCGATCAAAAGATGGACAAGCATGAGAACTACCTGATCCACAAACTCTCAAACCTGCTGCGTCTTTCACACGATCAATTAATCGATGCAAAACTGAGAGTGCTCCGTCCGGGTTGAGCATGTTTCAGGGCGGAAACAACAGCCTCCGGGGGCGTTTTATCCTGCCGGGTGCCGGGTATCAAACAGCCTTCCATTGCAGTGCATCCCTTCGATATGTTGAATCCGTTGAACCGGAATGGATCGTCACTCTTGTATTTGACCGGATATTTGATTATCGTTTCCTGCTTGTCGCAGCCCGATCCTGTGTTGCGGTATCCATGGATGGAGATTTTTTATACCGATGAAAACGAATATACTTGCAAAGCTCCTCGTTCCGGAGGCATCCGGGAAATGGCAGACTCCGGTCGGCGCCAACTTCCTTTTCAGAGCCGTATCAGGCCTGCAGCCCCTTTTCCTGAAACTGAGCGAACTGGAAAGCAGACAGCTCCGAGCGAAACTGAAAAATATTAAAATCATCCGGCCGGTTTATATCTGCGGTATCGCCCGCTCAGGGACCACGATCACGCTGGAGATGTTTCATCAGCATCCGGATGCGGGCAACCACTTTTATTATCACATGCCGGTGCCTTTTTTGCCCCATTGGTGGGAGTGTCTGATTTCATCCTTACCCGTACCGGTTTTTCAGCCGGTGGAGCGGATTCACAAGGATGGCCTGATGGTTACCAGAGACAGCCCGGATGCGGTGGAAGAGATGCTGTGGATGGCATTTTTTAACGGGCTGCACGATGAGAACTGCTCGAACATACTCGGCTCTGAAGTCCGAAATGAACGATTTGAAGCATTCTATAAGGAGCATATTCAAAAGCTGCTTTGGAACCAGAACAAAAAACGCTACATCACCAAAAACAATTACAATGTTACAAGGCTTGAGTATATCGCGCGACTATTTCCGGATGCGGTTTTTCTTCTGGTCATCCGGAATCCCATCAATCATATCGCAAGCCTGATGAAGCAGCACCGTCTTTTTACGGAGATGACGCAAAAAGATTCTTATCTGCATAAAACACTTGGGATTATAGGTCATTTTGAGTTCGGTCCGAACCTGGCTTTTATCAATCCGGGAAATACCGAAACCATTCATCGAATCCGCAGGTTGTTTGCGGAAGGCAGGCACGTGAGGGGATGGGCGGTCTACTGGGAGGCGATTTACCGTTTTATCGCTGAACGGTTGGAACAGAATTCCGCACTCAAAAAAGCCGGGCTTGTGGTTCGATATGAGGACCTTTGCCGGAATCCATCGGAAACAATCGACCGGATAATTCAGCATATCGGCTTTTCGGCGGATAAATTCAAGGAAGTAAAAAAACAGTATGTCGCCAGGCTTGCGGAGCCTCGGTATTACAGACCGGATTTTTCAGATGTGGAACTGGCCGATATCCAGGAAATAACCGGGGAAACCGCAAAGCGGTTTGGATATGATCTTGCCGCAGCTGCAGCGTCAGGACACATGCCGGTCAATTCATTATAGCGCGAAATGCCATCTTCCCCTGCCGGGCAGGCTTTGACCGCGTTCAACCTGTCTTCCTGGCTGCGGCAACCGCAACAATCATTTCTTTCAGGTAAAAGTGAGCCTGTCCTCCGGGCAATTCCGGAAAGTCCGGCCGATACTTCCTGACCAGCCCTGAATGCGCATTATCGGTTTGCATCCAGCACGCAGAGATAAAATAAAATGGGTGCCAGAAACCATATGAATTGCGGCAGAAGCGTGATCGGATGACCGTTGAATAGAAACAGGGTCGGGTTCCACCAATACCCGTGTAAATATACCCAGCCGTCATTAAACGTGCTGGCCAGCTCGACGAGAAGTGCGGACACCTGTCCGTAGCAGAGAAGTATGAAAAGTTCCCGGAAGGAAAACCGCTCAAACCGGGGCGGGCGGTGGAGCAGATGAACCAGCAGGATGCCTCCCAGAAAAAGGCCTCCGTCCCAGATTGTATGACAGAGCATAAAAATCAGATAGTGATAGGGAAGGGGTTTTATCCACTCAATAACGGGGTAGGACGTGGCTTCGGCACTCAGAACGAAAATCGGCACTTCCCATAAAAGGCCGATCGCCGCTCCGGTCCAAAAGAGCTGCCATGTTATTTTTGTTACGACTTTCAGCTTGTAAAGAACATAGAGGAATACCGGTATGGAATAACCGATCGCAAGGTCTATCAGATAGAAATTGGTTTTTAGCTGTGAAAGCATGTGTCTTGATTTCTTCTTCGTGTTCTCTGTCCCCATCTGCCCTGCCGGAATCAGTTCCGGCCTGAACCCGTGATCACCAATGGATCATTGAAGCATGAAGCATGATGGCTGTGAAAATCATCATTTCGGATCATTTCTGTAAAACATCATGGATTTATTTAAAAATCAAGCTGAAATGGTGGACAGGTTTCATAAAAAGTGCCATACACAGGGGCAGCGGATTTACCATTCGGTTTCATGATCTTTGGCTTCAATCGGAATATATTGATGACAAACCTATAAAGGATCTTGTCGAAAAGAGGGTGAAGAACTGGAAAAGGTTTTAACAAGATGAGCAGCGCCGATGTTGGATCATAAATTAAGACGCGTTTTGGGGCTTCCAGCAGTAACCTTTATCGCCATCGGTACGACCATTGGAGGCGGGGTGTTCATTTTTACCGGCATTGTTTTTAAAATTACCGGAACCGGTCTTCCGCTGGCCTACCTGCTTGCGGTTATTCCCGTCTTTATCAGCATGCTGCCCCTTGCTATGCTGGGTTCGGCCATTCCGACGGTGGGAGGCAACTATCGGTATCCCAGCAGAATGGTATCTCCCGGACTCGCATTTGTCGGAATCTGGGTATATGCCCTTGCGGCCTTTTTCGGCCAGATTCCCCTGTACGCCTTAGGCTGTGCAAGGTATGCGCAACTCCTTTTCCCCTCCCTGTCGCCGGAGGGTTTCGCGATCGGCCTGGTCACATTTTTTTTTGTTATCAATCTGACAGGGGTTAAACCTGCCGCTCAAATCCAGGGTGTTCTGGTATTGATCCTGATTGCCGCGCTCTTTTATTATGCGGTTTCGGGTTTTACGGCCATCTCCTCTATTGATTTTACGAACATTCTGGATAAGGGCTGGGGAAATCTTTTCATTGGAACCGCTCTTCTGACGTTTACCTATTTCGGCTCCAATGCCATCATTGAAATGGGGGGTGAAATCGTTAATCCCGGAAAAACAATCCCCAGGGCCTTTGCGATCGCGTTTCCGGTTGTGGCGGTGATCTATATTGCCGTGGCGATCGCGACGGTTGCCAATCTGCCGGCAGGAGAAGTGAAACAGGTTGATGAGCCGCTTATCGCGACAAGCAGAATTATCTTGAGCAAAGGCGGAACTGTTTTTTTTATCATCGGCGGCGCCATTCTGGCGCTGATAACCACCCTGAACGCAATGTTTCTTGTCGGAACCCGATCCATCCTGATCATTATCGAAGATGAACTCCTTCCCAAACGCTTCGGCCTGATCCACAGCAGATTTAAAACCCCCTGGAACCTGCTGCTGTTTATCTGGATTTTTTCAGTCGCGGGAATCGTTTCCGGCCTGTCATTGCATACGCTTGCATCCTACGCGGCCCTTGGCGGACTGATTATTTTTTTTCCCACCATGCTGGCTGCCCTTCGGTTTCCTTCTTTGTATCCGGAACAATACCGGAACGCCGATTTCAAGCTGAAGGGATTCTGGCTGTGGGCCTGTCCGGTCGTGGGAATTCTCATGGTTCTGTTTTTCGGCCTGGTGATTGTGATTGACCTGAAGACCCCGGTGAATATCGGCTGCTTTTTGTTTTTTATCGCTTCGGGAGCCTTCTTTTATCAATGGCGGAAACGGAACCTGAAGAAAAGGGGTATCGACCTTGTCAAAAAAGTGGTCGAGAAAGAACAGTGGGGGAGTAAGACACAATGATAGGAAATGCTTCCAAAACATTTTTTATGAATTCATCCGTATCCCAGGCATCCCGATCGGATGTGGCCCCGAATCGCACCAGTACGAGTTTTCTGGAGGGGATAACGATTACCTTTTGTTCCTGAAAGCCCATTGCCGCATAAGCATCCCGAGGCGACCGCGGCCATTTGCGATCTTCCGGATCTTCTGTATTGCCGTCATTCAGCCAGAAATGCGCACCGTATTCTCCCTTTGCTGCTTTGGGTGTCGGTGTGGTGGTGTACGTTACCCATCCTTCCGGTAAAATCCGCTCCCCCTGCCATGCTCCGTCCTGAAGGAATAAAAGGCCGAAACGCGCCCAGTCCCTCGCTGTTGCAAATGTATAGGATGATCCCACAAAAGTCCCAGATGAATCCGGCTCCATCACAGCACTGTACATCCCGATTTTGTTAAAAAGTTTTTCATACAGGAAGCGGTAGTAATATTCATACTCCGTTTCAACTGTTTGCCGGACGATTCGCGCGATGATATTGGCGGTTCCGCTGGAGTAATACCATTTTTCGTCCGGTTCGGTTTCCAATGGTTTTCCCGCCGCATACGCCGCAAAATCATAACTGCCGTATAACATATATGTGGCATCGAAAAGCGGGGCATACACTTCCTCAAACTTGAGGCCGCTGCTCATTCGAAGCAGTTGATCAAGGGTTATCCGCCTTCTCGGATCATCATCTCTTTGCCATTCTTTGACCGGAGCCGGCTGCATGACATCGAGCTTTCCCTCTTTTACCAGAATGCCCACAAGTGAATTCGTAATGCTTTTACTCATGGACCAGCCCAGCAGTGGCATCTCCTTATTGAAACCCGGCGCATATCGTTCAGCGATCAGTTTGCCGTTATGGACGATAACGACAACTCTGGTTTTTTTGGGATTGTCAGGACCGGGTTCAGAGAAGGCCTCGTCAATCGCTTTCTCAAGCGCTGCCATATCGATCCCCATGCGTTGGCCGTCAACCGGTCCGCCGCTTCCCATTGGCCATGGCAGATCATCTCGATGTTTCAGCCTTGTTTTTTCAAACCCCGGTTCAACCAGTTTCTGAGCCCTCATCTGCTCTTCTGTTGTCCCGATAACCAGGGAGCAGCCGCAGCCCTCGCGATAAATTGCCTTCATCTTGAGCAGTCCGAACGAATCGGATGTGACGGATTTATTCTCGCTGTCAATTTTATATTCAACAATTTTGGATAGGGGATTTACCGGGGCGATATCTTCCGTAAAAACGGTTTCAGGATTTCTATTGGAAATAAATGTGCTTGAACACAGGTATTTTGCAACAAAGCCGTTTCCAATGGGAGCAGCCTCGTAGAAAAACCAGCCCAATCCAACCCCGGCAAATCCTAACATACCGGCAATGATAAGAATGCCGCCGTCAAAGAGAATGTTCCTGTTAGCCAAGCGATTCATAAATTTCTCCGTTTCTATTTTATTTGTCCTTTTATCCTTCTTCCGGTTGTATTTCTCTTGAAGCGATTTTGTCTTCTTCTGCGGTGAGGTCGGTTTCGGATCGTCCACGTCGAGAGCATTCGCCCGGTTCACCGATCGCATAAACATTTCTAACAAGTCGAATGTCTTTTTGTTTTCTTTCATCATACGGCTCAAGTCGAAGGTTGTATGCGTATTTTATCGAGGACTGACGATTTTTTCAAGTTTTTCCCTGAGAGAGTGATTCCTGTAAGAAAATCTCATTGAATTCCTTTGAAAAAACGCATACCTTGAAGCATACCTTGAAGATTGTCTTGCTAACAGGGTTATGGTAAACTGATGCGGAGATACGATTCGGCATACCTGATGGAATGCATTGACTTGCCGGATCTGGAAACCTGCATTCTGATATCCAGCGCAATCCGGAAAAACCGGCAGGCACAAGCTGTTAAACGGCATCGTTGCAGACCCGGTGTACCTGTCTGGAACGGGAAAGGATATTTCAGACAATTCCGTAAATGAAACATTCAGCTGCTAGAATAAAAATGGAAGGGAAGAACATGACGCAACTCGTGTCCTGGTATTTTTTGATGATTCTTATTGTATTTTGTTGCGTAACCGCGCCTCCTGTGCTTCCGACAGAAAAACCGCCATTACAAAAGATCAACATT
This sequence comes from Desulfobacterales bacterium, assembly GCA_046484745.1. Classification (GTDB taxonomy): domain Bacteria; phylum Desulfobacterota; class Desulfobacteria; order Desulfobacterales; family SURF-7; genus JAQYVL01. The sequence continues at coordinate 52,386 of JAWOIJ010000046.1, forward strand.
GCTTTTGACCTGAACGAAGGCAGGCTTTTCGGCTCATCTGTAATCGAGTTGCCGCCTGAAACCGGGGCAACGATATCTTACGGGGATCTCAAGCTGCGAGGCACCACTTCTACCGGTCCTGGTTATAAAATAAACGAGTCGAAATCTGTAATCAACATCCGCTCCGCCTCTAGGCCCCAGCGCATTCAGATCTCCTATGAAAAATCGTTCCCCAGAAACATCGCCCGGACAGATGGGTATGTTGCGCAAGACGGCATCACCCTTACCGGTTTCTGGCATCCGATGCTTGAACGTAAGGCCCTGTTCGAACTTACAGCCACGGTTCCGAATGATTTCATGGCAATATCCGAGGCAGAGGAGATTACGGCTGTCCAAACCCCGCAAGGGAAAGCGTTTCATTTCTTATATCCTGCACCGCTTGCCGGACTCCACTTTGCCGCAGGCCCCTATATTGTCGAAAGGAAACCCTTCGGCAACGGCAAAGAGCTTTTTACATATTTTTTTCCGGAAGACAGAGCCCTGGCCAATCGATACATGGAGATGACCCTGAGCTATCTGGAACGGTATGAAAACCTTATCGGGCCTTTTCCCTATAAACGATTTTCAGTTGTAGAGAACAGGCTCCCCACCGGTTTTGCCATGCCCACCTTTACCTTGCTGGGCCAGATGGTTGTTCGTCTGCCTTTTATCACGGAAACATCCCTCGGCCACGAAGTACTGCACTCGTGGTTCGGAAGCGGCGTCGATATCAACCGGAAGCAAGGAAACTGGGCCGAAGGCCTTACCACTTACCTTGCAGACCATCTGGTTGCTGAAGACAAGGGCAATGATGCCGAGTTCAGAAAAAATCAGCTTATCAAATATTCCAGCTATGTGTATCCGGACAATGTGATTGCGCTGAAGGATTTCAGATCGGCATTTCATCTCAATCCAGGAGAACGATCCACGGCTGCCGTTGGATATTCCAAAAGCGTTATGGTTTTTCATATGCTTAAAAACCGGATCGGCGAGGAAGCGTTTTTTGCAGCGGTAAAGGATTTTTACGCGCGGATGAACGGTAAAAGCGCTTCCTGGGATGATGTTGCGACAAGTTTTGAAAAAACAACCCATTCCAGCATGAGGGAATTTTTCTCGCAGTGGCTGGAACGAATCGACATTCCTGAAATTCAGATCAAAGGAATTGCGGTTGAAGAAAAAGAAGGCAGACCAATTCTTTCCTTCAGCGTAATCCAGACAACTGAAAAGCCGTATGCCATTGAACTTCCATTCCAGATTCGCACCATGGAAGGGACTTTAGATCAAACGATCACCCTGGCCGAAGCGGAAACAAAAACAGAGATCGCTCTTTCGGCAACCCCCCTTGAGCTCATCATCGATAAGGACTACGACCTGATGCGAAAACTCACCACCGCGGAATTTCCGCCGGTGTGGTCCAGGCTGTTGGGCGGCAGTCATAAACTTGGGGTTATCGATGGCCCACCCGAGGAAAGCCTGTATGCTCCGCTTTTTTCGTTATTTCATTTTGGCGAAGATCATATCGTTCAGGCTGGTGAAGTCACCGACGACCTGCTGGCCGGGCACTCGATTGTTTTTTTTGGGGCGGATCTTTTACCGGCCCGAGCCATATTTGCCGATGCCAACCATCCGGGAACAGGATTTACAGTGGATGTCCGCACCAATCCCTTGAACCCGGATGAAACCGCGGTGCTCATCAGCACGGAAAATCGGAAAGAAATAACAGCCGCCCTTCACAAGCTGGGACATTACGGAAAATACAGTTATCTTCATTTCGAAAACGGCCGCGTAACGGAGAAAACAATTCAACCCGGTGAAAACGGTCAGCGATACAAAATCCGTAAAGCGCCTGAAGGAATTGCAACCAGGCAATCGCTGACGTTTCAGGAGATCATGGCAGATATTGCCGAAAAACGAGTCATCTATGTTGGTGAGAACCACACCCGGTTTGAAGACCATCAAATGCAGCTCGAAGTAATACGCGCCCTCCACAGCCGCAATTTGAAAATCGCACTTGGCTTGGAAATGTTTTCACGCATCGATCAGGAAGCACTCGATGAATTTATCAGCCGGAAAATCGATGAGCGGGAATTTTTAAAAAAAACGAATTATTTTAAGAGATGGGGATTCGACTACAGATTGTATCGTGACATGTTGAATTTTGCCCGGTTGAACCATATCCCGGTTGTCGCGCTCAACCTTGATAAAGAAATCGTCAGCAAGGTGTATAAGCAGGGCGGTGTTTCCAGCCTGACCGACGAGGAAAAGAAAGCCATTCCGGCTGACAGGGACCTGGATGTGCCGGGATACCGCGATCGCCTGATCACCTATTTCCTCCTGCATGACAGCAGCGGAGCGGAAAATGACAGGTTTAAAAACTTCCTGCAATCCCAAGCCTTATGGGATGAAACCATGGCCGAAACCATAACGGATTATTTACAGGCGCATCCTGACAGGCAAATGGTCATTATCGCGGGCCAGGGCCATGTTGTAAAAAACACCGCAATACCGCCGAGGGTATACAGAAGAATGCCGGTTGAGCAGGTTGTTCTGGTGAATGCCGCTGACAAAATCATCCAAAAAGAGCATGCGGACTATCTCATTTTCCTGCCGAAGGCGGAATTGCCCAAAGCGGCACTGTTAGGCGTGAGCATTGAAGACAGCGATCAAGGCGTTGTTGTCAAAAATCTTTCACCCCATGGAGGCGCCCAAAAGGCAGGCATCGAGGAAGATGACATTATCCTTGCAATCGATGGCGTAGCAATCCCGGATGTTGACACGTTACGGATCGAGATGCTTTATAAAAAATCAGGCGACACGGTTAAAGTCCGCGTCAAGCGGCGACACTCTCTTCTTTTCGATTCTGAAAGGGAAGTCGAAGTACCCCTGTAGTTTCTTGCAGCGAATATATTATGGATCAAAGCAGGAAAAGTGGACGGAATTATCATTGAAAGGAAACAGGATGTCTGACAATACAGTTGGAAAATATTCATTTGAAACAGGAGTTTATAGACCCCCGAGTGAAGGGGGAAGTTGCTCCCTCTTGATACGGGTCACGCGGAATTGTCCGTGGAATAAATGTGCGTTCTGCAGCATGTACAAGGAAGAGAAGTTTTCTCTGAGATCAAGTGAGGAAATAAAGCGCGATATAGACGCTATCGCTTCTCTGTGCGAGCGGTTGCAATCGATTTCAATAAAACTCGGGGAAGGCGGGAGGGTCACCCGAGAGGTGGCTATGGAAATGATGGAAGAGGAGCCTTCCCTCAGCAACAGCCATGGTTTCGCAATGGTCATCAACTGGCTTAATTCCGGTGGAAAAACGGCTTTTCTGCAGGATGCCAACAGCATGGTCATGAAAACCGATAAACTGGTGGAAGTTTTAACCTGTTTGAGAGAAACATTTCCTGCCCTGGAAAGGGTCACCACGTACGCGAGATCTAAATCACTTGCGAGAAAAGAGCTGGAGGAACTGATAAAAATCCGGGAAGCCGGTCTGGACAGGCTTCATGTAGGACTGGAGACCGGCGATGATGAACTCCTCGCGAAGATAAAAAAAGGCGTAACCAGTGAGGAGCAAATCATCGGCGGTAAAAGGGCGATGGAGGCAGGGTTTCAACTTTCCGAATACTGGATGCCCGGGCTTGGCGGAAAAAAAATGTGGAAACAGCATGCGCATAACACCACCCGGGTACTGAACGAAATAAATCCTGACTATATCAGGTCAAGACCGTTTTTCCCATTGCCGGGCTCACCTCTCCTGGAGGAGTATGAACGGGGCGAACTGGAGCTTTTATCACCGGCTGAAACGCTCGAAGAGTTGAAGCTGACGATAGAGGGCCTTGATGTTGCCTCAAAGGTCTGTTTTGATCACGCGGGTAACTACTGGCGAAACAGGAGCGGTGGGAATCTGTTCAGCCTCGATTATGAGGGGTATCAGTTTCCTGAGAAAAAAGAGATGGTCCTTCGATTGATCGACCTGGGCATGGAAACCAATTAAGCGTGATTTCTTCCGGATGGAGCGGAGTAAACCGATTATATTTGACAGTTGAATATAATTTTATATAGTTTCAGAAGATGGTATCCAAATGGTGTTTGCGGTTTCTGTTTCTTCTTTTTTCATGAGGGCGCGGTGGTTGTGTCGGAAAAATCTACTCAAAAGAAACACATTCCAGTTGGCAAGCGCAAGGCCAATCGTTTCAGCCTTCACAGCACACCTTTGACCTTGTGCCGGCGTAAACTTCTCGGCCTGCGCAAACAGGAATACAAAACAGCCCTGGTCAATATCAGCGAAAAAGGGCTTCAGGCGCTTTCAAAAGTCTCTCTGGAAATGGGGGAGTTGTATGACATTGATTTTTTTGTCCCAGGTGCCAATGTTACCCTGAATATGCGGGCAAAAGTTGTCTGGACTAACTTTTATAGAGAAAACACCGGAAGAGCTTACTACCGGGTTGGCTTTAAGTTTGTAAAATTAAGCGAGGAAGTAAAACAGCAGTTGAAAAAATTAAATCCAAAGTCGCGGTAAATCAGAGTTACGTTTCAATCCTTGTTCTGTTGGATCATTCCCGTTGCTTTCCATCTCTGTCTGAATCCGCATATTTTTTAAAATTTTTCTGATTTAGTCCAATCCAGGGAGAAATAAACTCATACATATAAGTTTCATCTGAATACCCAAAATCCACGTCCTCTACTTTCAAATCTTTTTCATATACCGGAATCACAGCCCCATCTTTATATTGTTGGAGGTCACAATTTGTGACTTCAAGTTTTTGATGCTACCCGTATTGTTCAATTTGCTCTTTGACGGTAAACCCGATTTCCTTTTTGGATTTACTTTCAGAGTTCAACAACTGATCCAGAGCATCAAAAACAATCTGAAACCGGTCATCGGTTTGTTTTCGAAGTTCATCAATTTCTTTTTTCAATTCATCACTGGCGGAGATCATGTTCCGGATTCTGGTAAAGGTCCGCATGATTTCGATATTGACTTGAACCGCCTGTTTACTTCTCAAGACGCTTGAAAGCATGGCAACACCCTGTTCAGTAAACGCATATGGATTAGCACGGCGGATACCGCCCCAACTTGAAGTCACAATTTGTGACTTCAAGTTTATAAACTCCTGATCTGTAAGCTGAAACATAAAATCATCCGGAAAGCGTTCGCTGTTTCGTTTAACCGCTTGTATCAGGGCCTTTGTTTCAACGCCATAAAGCTCAGCAAGGTGCAGGCTCAGCATTACTTTTTGCCCACGAATGAAAAAGATTCTGGATGCAATCGTTTCTGTTGAAATAATGTCTGACATTCCATTTCCTTAATTATTCAGGCTATCAATTTTTTTAAGCCGCAGAGAGCTCAGCGATAGCTTATAATTTTAAGGTCACAATTTGTGACCTTAAAATTATTAAAAAAATTGTGAAAGAATTTCATCATTGACCAGTTTTTGATCAAAACCCTGTCCCAATACTTTTATTCGTCTGAAATCCTCCTGACAGAAAGGGAAAAGATATACGCTGTCCGTATCTTCATCCATCAGATCGAGGCAGATTTCCGAAAGCTCATCAAACCGGTTTAATTCAAGCCTGCCCAGAAATACGCTTTTCTGAACCCTTTTAAGTCCGAATTTTTTGCACGCCTTTGCGATTTTTGCACGAGGCTTATCTTCAACGATATCGTATATGATCCATGCAAGAATTGATGACATTTTTTAAAATTCCACAATATCCAGCCATTCCGGTCTTTTTTCGCCTTCCTCAGCGAGCATGATATTGGCCATTCTGTGTGCTTCGTGCTGGATGATGTGTTTGCGTTTGACATTTTTTATTGTAATTATCGGTATGCAGAAACCCCACAAAAGGATCGAGACCCGAAAGGATACATGCTTTCTCGACCCGGCTGTAAAGCATTCCGTAGCAGTAATTCAGCACTGCATTGAAGGGGTCTTTTGCGGGCCTACGGCTTCTGCCACTGAATTGGTATTTTTCCGGCATCAATATTGTTTTCCATGGCCATTGCAACGGCCTGTGTGGTTATCATGGCCTTGTTTGAGATAATGATGGATTCAACCTTTACAGGGGATATATCAAAACGTTTCTCCTCCTGTTTCAAGCAGAAACATTCATCCTTTTGAGTGATAAAAGTACCAGGGCTTTTAATGAAAAGCTGCACTGTTTATTCTCCGGTGGCTTGAATGAACCTGATTATCAGAACCAAATAATTCGTTGGTTAAATTGTCGGCAGGTATAATCGTTTGATTGTTATATGCTTCCTTATATCAATGAAAATCAAATTGCAATAATATATTGGTATTATATAATAATGTTATAAACTGCCAGCTCATAAAAGAAGCAGTCATGGTTTTTAGAGGGTGCCCTTTCATGCAGCTAAAGCCTTGGCGCAGGGCCGCACAAATTTTTCAACTTTGCTTTTTTGATGCAAATGATATATTTAATATTCAGACAATCGCGATAGTCAATTAAACCTCCGCCTTTTTACTCAGGAGATTTTTTTATGCTTTTGACCCAGGTGAAAATAATTGATTGTGTCAGCGATAAACCCGGCCAACTCGGCAAAAAATTATCAGACAAAGAATAGGCCGCAATTTCTCAACAGGTAAAAGTATGAGGCGTGATTCGATAAAAGTTTTGGTTTTCAGTATATTGCGGCTTTGAATCATAAAGTTAATGGAGAATAGGAATGAACGGTTTTTTGATTCGGTGGTTGATTCTGACAATTTCAATCATGATCACTGCGTATTTAATGGATGGAATATATGTAAAAGGGTTCTTCTCAGCCTTTTTCGCGGCTGCGGCTCTTGGAATATTGAACGCTGTTTTTCGTCCTGTATTGCTGATATTGACACTTCCCATAACCGTCCTGACATTGGGGCTGTTTATGTTTGTTATCAATGCCATCATGCTTATGATGGTTTCCGGTGTCATATCGGGCTTTCAAGTCCGCGGGTTCTGGTCCGCGGTCTTCGGCTCTTTGCTGATCAGCCTGATCAGCTGGTTCCTCACTTCCTTTATTGGCGGAAGAGGAAAAATAGAATATATCGACCTGAAGCAGGTTGAAAAAGACAGGTGGGAATGAAGTTCAAGGAATGCAGCCGGCAGGTCAAGGGAGTCTGAAAAATAATCAGGAAGTTTTCTATCCATTCTTTTTAAATCTTTCCGGATATCGCTTTAACAGGTTTAGTAATAAAAATTCAGGCAACTAGAAATATAAATTCCCGGATTGCTTAAAAAGCTTGATGCTTTGGCATAATATCATGGGTTATTTGCACCAATGTAATCAAAAAAGAAATCACTTATCGGAAGTAGCGTACTGATAAAGACAGCTTAAAAATGGAAATTGAGGTCTCACGAAAAGGATGATAAAATAAATAGCTATGAAGATAATACTCTTTCAAGCCGTTTATAAGAATTCAAAAAAGTGCTTCACTTTGAGCAGAAAGATCTCATTCCGGGGAAAAAAGTGATACCGTTTCTGTCATTAAAGAGTGCGAATGGCCACGACTGGAAACGTCTCCTTCTCTGGTAATGTCATACACCAAGAAACCGAAGCGTCCGCTATTGGTAAGTACCGTTACACAGCCGGTTTTACGTTGACCGGTATGCCGTTGAGGACCGATGTGTTGGAAAGGGGATCGAATTCCGTTTCGTCGGTCAGAATGTTACTATTGATGCCACCGTGTTTCCGGGCAATGCTCATGCCAACACCTTCAAGGTCATGACCCCAGCCGTGGGGTAGGCTGACAACCCCCTGACGGATTTTGCAGGTCACTTCCACTGGTGCCGTTACGCTGCCTACCCGGCTTTCGATTTGAGCGTTATCACCATCTTTCAGGCCCAGTTTTTGGGCGTCGGCTGGGTTTATCTGGAGCAGGCACCTTGGTGGGCCGGAAACGAGTTCAGGTATGTTGGACAGCCAGGAGTTGTTGGTCCGAAGATGCCTGCGGCCGATCAGCACCAATTCGACGGGCTTTTCATCCAAGGTTTTTTGAAGCCGGTCAACATCCTTGACCAATGGTTCCGGGGCAAGTTCAATCCGGCCTGACTGGGTTTTCAGATGGCCGGGCAGCATCTCCTTGAGCGGGCCCAGGTCCAGCCCGTGGGGCAGGTCTTTCAGCTTGTCCAGATTGAGGCCGTCCGGGTCAAGCCCGAAACCGTCGCCGTACGCACCGGTCCGCAGCAAGAAATCCAGCATCCGGTTAGGGCCCCTGTATCTTGACAACGCATCAAGTATCTCCTTGTCGCGACCGTGAAGAGGGGAGGTCTCCTTTTTGGTGGCCCCTGCCACCATCATTTGAATTATGAAGTCATCCATTGGGCCGATATCCGCCCTCGCCCCCTGGCCGCCGAAGATCAGGGCCAGCTTATACATGATCTCCCATTTATCCATTTCATCCTCGGGCATTGTAAATACGGGTGGGGAGTAATGGGTCACGTTGCGAACGGACAGGTTGTAAAAGGCGATATCGTATTGAGCCGTGGAAAGAAGCCCTGTGGGCGGCAGAATAACATCAGCGTGTCGTGTGGATGCGGTAACATAAAAATCTATTGAGACCATGAACTCCAGCCCGGCAAGGGCCCGGTCCATGCGCCGGGCATTCGGCAGAGCAATGACCGGATTGGAGGCGATGGTCAAAAGGGCTCTGATTTGACCTTCACCCTTTGTTTCCATTTCATCGGCCAGGGTCGAGACCGGCAGCTCACCCATAACTTCATTCAGGCCCTTGACCCTGCTCTGCCATCGGCCAGGCGCCCAGCCGCTGCCACCTGGCTTTTTCTTTTGGGGTAGAATGGCCGGGGTGGGGAACATGGCTCCTCCTGGCCGATCCAGGTTGCCGGTTAGTATGTTGACCACATCCACCAGCCAGTTGGTCAGCGCGCCGAAGGAGACCGTGGAAGTTCCCATGCGGCCGTAAACAACGGCTGATTCGGAACCGGCCAGGTCACGGGCCAGGCTTGTGATCTGATCTGGATTGAGGCCTGTTTTTTCAGCCACGGCGGAGGGCGAAAAAGGGAGGCAGAGTTCCTTGACCTTTTCAATGCCATTGGTGAAATCGGCCAGCCTGCCCGGCTTGACCAGGCTTTCGGCAAACAGAACATTAACCAGGGCCATCAGCAGGTAACCGTCACCGCCCGGCCGGATTGCCAGATGGGTGTCGGCCAATAGGGCGGTGGGACTGGTTCTGGGATCGACCACCACCAGGCGCCCGCCCCTTTTTTTCAGTACTCGCAGACGTCCCGGCCAGTTCGGGGCCGTAGCCAGGGAACCGTTGGAGGTTACCGGATCCGCACCCAGGATGAGCATGAACATGGTCCGGTCGATATCCGGCACAGGGATGTTGATTGGGTGGCCGAACATCAGCCCCGAGGAGACATGTTTGGGCATCTGGTCCACCGTGCTGGCGCTGAATATGTTTTTGCTGCCCAGAGCTTTTAAAAGGGGGCGCATGGCCAGGGTACCCGCCATTGTATGGGCGCAGGGATTGCCCAGGTAAACCCCCACGGCGTCGCGGCCGTGTTCTTTAATGATAGGCATCAGGCCCTTTTCCACCACCTCAAAGGCCTCTGCCCAGGAAGCTTCGACAAGTTCGTCGTTTTTTCTAACCAACGGCCTGTGCAATCTTTCCGGATCATGGTGCAATTTTCCCAGGGCCGCACCCTTGGGACAGATGTAGCCCTTGCTGAAGGGGTCCTCCTTGTCGCCTCTGACCGAAAGAACCCGGCCATTTTCTACAATTATCGAAAGACCGCAGGTGGCCTCGCATAAAGGGCAGGTGTAGTAATGTGTAGTGGCCATGGCGTCATACCTTTCCGCAGCGAATCCGCAGCGATTTGGTTAATTCAGGGGTCGGGAGAGGTTTTAAACTCCTAACATATAAAAAATTAATAAAATAAAACCGCCATATTTTTGCATATAAACAAAAACGGCTTCAGTAACCTACTGAAACCGTTCTTAAAAAACTGTTGATGGTGCCGAAGGCCGGACTTGAACCGGCACGGCTGTTGCCACTACCCCCTCAAGATAGCGTGTCTACCAAATTCCACCACTTCGGCATATGGAACAGCAAATTTTTAATTCGTCTTTTCCGGTTTATCCCCGTTTGGGGCAGGTGCAACCGGTATTTCAGAAGCAGTCTGCTGGCCGGGTACTGTCTCCTCGATTGCCGGTTTTTCATTTTCCATAATGGATGCTGCCTGCCTGTTGGATGACATATACGCCAATAAAAAGCAGGTTACCATAAAAACGACTGCTGCAACTGTTGTGGCTTTGCTTAAAAATGTGCTTGCCCCGGTGGTTCCGAAAAGGGTCTGGCTGCCTCCACCGCCAAAGGCGGCGCCCATATCAGCTCCTTTACCTGTCTGAAGCAGTACGATCATGATCAGAGCGATGCATACAAAGATATGCAGTGCGATAATGAGTATAGTCATAAAATTATCAAAAAAGCCTTTCCGCTAAAAGTGAACGATCCTGCTGAATGTTTCCGGATCGAGGCTTGCGCCTCCCACCAGTGCTCCGTCGATATCCTGCATGGACATCAGCTCAGCAATATTGTCCGGTTTGACGCTTCCCCCGTACAATATTCTGGTGGAACCGGCAAGATTATCGTCAAAATTCTTTTTCAGCAGGGATCTTAAAAAATGATGAACCTCCTGCGCCTGACCGCTTGTCGCTGTTTTGCCGGTCCCGATGGCCCAGACAGGTTCATATGCAATAATCAGAGACTTGAGATCCCCTGAAAGAAATCCTTCTAACCCCATTTTGACCTGTTTGTCAAGAACAGAAAACGTTTGATCCTCATCCCGTTGGGATTCGGTTTCACCAATGCACAGGACCGGTACAAGTTTTGCTTTTATTGCGGCATTGATTTTTTTGTTCACGGATTCGTCGGTTTCTCCAAAATACTGACGCCGCTCAGAGTGGCCGATGATCACATGGCTGCATCCGGCCGATACGATCATTTCAGCGGAAACTTCACCGGTATAGGCCCCCTGTTTTTCCCAGAACACATTCTGGGCGCCCACGTTGATATTGCTTCCTTTAAGCTTTTCAGACACCAGCATGAGCGAGGTATAGGAAGGCGCAATCATGATATCTGTTCCGGTTGCATCCGATGTAAGCGCTGCAATCTTTCCGGCGGCTTCAACTGCTTCCGTACAGGTCTTGAACAGTTTCCAGTTTCCGGCAATCATGGGTCTTCTGTTTTCCATCGAATTTCTCCTTTACAACTGCGATCCAACCATGATGGCCAGATCAATCATCCGGCTTGAATAGCCTGTTTCATTATCATACCAGGATAAAATTTTTACCATGTTATCAACTACATATGTTGTCGGCCCATCCACAATCGAAGACAGCTCCACACCATTGAAATCGATTGACACCAGCGGTTTGTCACTGAAACCCAGAATTCCCGAGAGAGATTTTTCCGAAGCTTCTTTCAGGGCATCATTCACATCGGTTACGGTCACCCCTGATTTTTCAATCGTGACAACCAGATCCACAATCGAAACATTCGGGGTCGGAACCCGGATGGCCAGTCCATTCAGTTTGCCGTCGAGTTCCGGGAGAACAAGTGCTACCGCTTTTGCCGCGCCTGTTGTGGTCGGGATCATGGATAGCGCCGCGGCTCGCGCTCTTCGCAGATCCTTATGCGGAAAATCGAGCAGGCGCTGATCTCCTGTATAAGAATGAATCGTTGTCATGAGGCCGCATTTGATTCCAAAATTTTCGAGCATCACCTTGGCAATGGGTGCGAGGCAGTTGGTTGTGCAGGAAGCGTTTGAGATGATATTGTGCTGCCGGGGGTCATACTGTGTCGAGTTTACACCCATGACAATCGTAATATCCGGATTGGATGCCGGTGCGGAAATAATCACTTTGCGAGCCCCGGCACTCAGATGTTTGGCTGCGGAATCCCGGTCCCGGAAAAGACCGGTGCATTCCGCGGCAATATCCACGTTAAACTCACTCCATCGAAGGCTCGCTGGATCCTTGATGGAGGTGACGGCTATGGGTTTTCCGTCGATGACAATGGCATTTTCTTTCACGCTGATATCGTTTTCAAGCTTTCCGTGCACGGAATCATAGGTTAAGAGATGTGCCAGTGTTTCAGGGTCGGTGAGATCGTTGATCGCGACAACTTCAATATCCGGATTCAAGAGCGCGGCCCGGAGAACCACCCTGCCAATTCTTCCAAATCCATTGATAGCCAGTTTTATGCTCATGTTACACCTCCATTTTGTTAATTCAAGATAATGATTTAATTATAAATTGTGTTCATCAGAAAGAACGGTCTGGTTGCTGTGAATTTCAGTTTTAATGCTGTTCAGGTGACTTCTGAAGTATGGTCTGCCAACCGGATGTGATTCATAAGAATAAGGGCGTCTTCTCCGGTTTCCGGGTAGTACCGGGCTCTTTTGCCGATCGTTTTAAAACCGAGTTTCCGGTAAAACGCGATCGCGCCGATATTGGATAAACGGACTTCAAGATAAACAACAGTCGCTCCCTTTTCAGTTGCCATCTGCATGCTTTTTTGAAGGAGCCGGCTTGCTATTCCCCGGTTTTGATACGTCGGGTCGACACCGATTTTGAGCAGATGCATTTCGTCGATAACCAGACGAAAAGAAATATAGGCAATGACAGGGGAACGTCGCTCTCCGGCATTATGGTTTACGATAAAATTATTGGAATCCTCGCAGCTCAGTTCTTTTTCAAAAGAGATTCGATTCCATGGATTCGGGAAAATATCCTGTTCAATGGCGAGAATCTGATCGATATCACCTGCAGTCATGGATTCCATACTCCAGGTTTTCAAGGATCAACTCCGACTTTGGCCCTTCAGTATTCCACTGGCAAGGGAGATGCTTTTTTTGCCGAACTCTTCCAAGGGCTTTGCGAACTCCTCTAGATTCATTTCCTCTCGCATTCTGAGCGCTTTGATCAATACCGGAAGGTTTACTCCGGAAAGGACCTCGATGCGACCCTCATCCAGAAACGAATAGCTTAAATTGGACGGGGTTCCGCCAAACATGTCGGTCAGGATTAAAACCCCTTTGTTTTTGTTGACCTTTTTTATTGCATCGGAAATTTTGGCAAAAAGGTTCTCCGGCTTATCATTCAGATCGATCGATATGGGCACCACACCTTCGGGTCTTTTGCCGAGGATGAACTCAGCCGCATCGATCAATGCCTCTCCAAGTTTGCAATGCGTAGCAATTACGATACCCGCCATAAAACCTCTTGTTTTTTTAAAGGTTATTTAAAGCCGTCAACAGCTCGATTATCGTTTCATGTCCAATCATGTTTTCGGGTGTGTTCGGTATGCCAAGGATCATTCACCTTTGTCACGATGAGAAATAACGACCAGTTTTCCCGGCAAGTTGAGGTGTTCGTAAATCTTTCGTGCCACCGTAACGCTGCGGTGTCTGCCGCCTGTGCAACCAAATGCGATGGTCAAGTAAGCTTTTCCCTCTTTTTCATACAATGGGAGTAAATAGTCAAGCAAATCCATGTATTTTTTCAAAAAAGTTTTCGCTTCTTCGGTGTTCAGAACAAAATCTTCCACAGCCCTGGTTTCACCGTCAAAAGGCTTAAGTTCAGGGATAAAATATGGATTTTTCAAAAAACGCACATCGATGATCATGTCTGCATCGGCAGGGATGCCATATTTAAAACCAAAGGACATGATATGCGTCTGCATCATGTCGGTGAATATTTTTTCTCTGGCATATCTGAAAATGATCGATTTAAGTTCATGCATATTCAAGCTGGAGGTATCAATAATTGTGCCGGCCTGTTCCCTCAAACCGGCAAGCTGCCTTTGTTCGTCCCGAATTCCGTCGATGATGGTTTTGTGAGACGAGAGCGGGTGATGCCTGCGGGTTTGGCTGTATCGACGGATTAGAACTCGTTCATCCGCTTCCAGAAAGAGAATATCCAGTTTATATCCGTTCTCGGATAACCCTTTAAAAATTTTAGGAAATTTTATGGCGAATTCTTTTTCCCGGAGATCCATCCCAAAGGCAAAGCCTGAAATTTCCGTTGAATGATCCAGGGGAAGCTCCAGGAATTTTGGCAGCAGGGCAACCGGCATATTATCGACACAGTAGAAACCGGAATCCTCGAGGGCGGCAATGGCGACACTTTTTCCAGATCCTGATAGACCGGAAATTATGGTGATGTTTTTATCGTTCACGTTGAAAAGTACCGGAAGAGGGTAAACGCGTAATGTCCGGGAGTCAAGGGGCTGTCGTCACAGATTCTTGACTCCGGACCAGTTGAATGAAAGGTTACCTGTCAGTCAAGCGACCGCATAACAGGCCGGTCAAAAATCTTCATCATCCTTTCCGATAATGGATATAACGTCCTCCACAGAGGATACCGCTCTCAACTTTTCTTTAAAATCCTCGTTTTTGAGAAGCCGGGAAATTCGCGCCAGAAGCTTTAAATGGAGACCCGTTGAATTTTCAGGCGTAAACAACAGAAAAAAAATGTGCGTCGGCCGACCATCCATCGACTCGAAATTGACGCCGCCCTTGCTTAGTCCGAAACCCAGGACAAGAGAATCAAGTTCCTTCAATTTCCCGTGCGGTATTCCGATACCCCCGTCTATGCCGGTGCTTCCAAGTCTTTCACGTTCCATTAGAATCTTAACCAGTTTTTCGTGGTTGATTCCAGTGATTCGGGCAACCGGCTCGACAAGTTCTTCAAGGACTCCTTTTTTATCCTTTGATTTTAATTCATTAATAATTGTTTCTTCGTGTAAAACATCAAGAATTTTCATGTACTGTCCTAACTATATTTTCAGGATGTCAGACCTTGCTGGGCTGAATGAGTCCGTAATCGCCGTCTGATCTGCGATAGAGTACGTTTACCCGGTCTGTCCTGGCATTGGTAAAAACAAAAAAGTGATCATCAATCAGGTCCATCTGCATGAGGGCCTCTTCAACATCCATTGGTTTGTATTCAATATTCCGGACGATTACCCGCCTCGGCATCTCTTCTTCCGGATATGCCACCTCTCCGGGTTTGAATCCCTTGTTTTTTTTTCTCGAGGTTGCCCGGCGTTTTTTGATTTTCTGCTTGCTTTTCTTCAGTTGCGCTTCAAGTTTATCCAGAACCATATCAATGGAGGAATACATGTCGTTTGTTTCTTCTTTGCCAATAATGTTCAGTCTGTCACCGGCCAGATTGATTTCTGCAATATGGCGAAATTTTTCTACAGAAAGCACGACATTCGCTTCGGCAGGGTTGTCGAGGAGTTTGTCGAATCTGTCCAGTTTGTCCTGTACGAAAGATCTCAGGTGATCAGAAGGGTCAATATTTTTAAATGTTACAGATGTCTGCATGGCACCTCCCTAATATTGTTTTCGTTTATTGGAAGAGAGTACTCCTAACATTTCACGGTACTTGGCAACCGTTCTTCGTGCAATATCGATGTTGGCCTCCTTTAATAGTTTCGCGATTTTATCATCGCTGTAAGGTTTTTTTGAATTTTCACTTTCTATGATTTTTTTTATTTTATCCTGTACGCTTGTTGAGGCAATGGCCTCACCGTGAACGCGGTTTATTGAACTGTTGAAAAAGTATTTGAGTTCAAAAATACCCTGGGGCGTATAGGCATACTTGTTCGTTGTAACCCGGCTGATGGTGGATTCATGCATTCCAATGTCCTGGGCGACATCCCTGAGAACCATGGGCTTCAAGCGGGTAATCCCGTTATCAAAAAAATCTTTCTGAAACTGCAAAATGCTTTCCATTACCCGGTAGATTGTTTTCTGGCGCTGGTGGATGCTTCGGATAAGCCAGGCTGCAGACCGCATTTTATCCTGCAGGTAATCCTTTGTTTCGGCCTGGATTTTTTCACCACGGCTTACCGCTTTTTTGTAATACGGGTTGATACGCAATTTGGGCATCCCATCATCGTTCAGCATAATCACGAATTCATCTTCATATTTGTACACATAGATATCCGGGCTGATATACTGGGGTTCATCGTCGGAATACTCCCGTCCGGGTTTGGGCTCCAGCATTTTAATGATGTCTATGGCAGATACCACCTCTTTGATCGAAATTTTCAGGGCTTTGCAGATGGCTTTATAGTTTTTATTTTCAAGGTGTTTGATATGGTTTGTGATAATTTCGATCACGATCGTGTTGTCGAGCCCCATGTGCTTTGCCTGGATTAAAAGACATTCTTTCAGGTCTCTCGCACACACGCCTATGGGATCAAAGGTCTGGAGTGTGGAGAGGACTTTTTCAACATCCGCTGCCGGCTGGCCGCTCATCTCGGCAATTTCATCGACCGTTATATCAAGATAGCCGTCACGGTTCAAGCTTCCGATAATCAGGCTGCCGATTCGTTCCTCCTCTTCCGAAGGCAGTATCATCAGCAACTGCCAGAGCAGGTGATCATTCAGGGATTTTTTTGCGGAAATAAATGTTTCATATGCGGGAGCCTCCCGTCTTTCCGTCTCATAATGGGTCCTGCCCGGTGAATTGTATTCATCCAGATAGTTGCTCCAATCGATCTCGCTCTGGATATTTTCACCAATTTTGACCTCCTGCATGTCTCGTGAGTCTGCGGCGGTAATTTCCGCTTCAGCCTGTTTGCCGATGGAATCTTCATCTGGCGGGTCCTGAAATTCTTCCAGTGCCGGGTTGCTTTCCAGCTCCTGACTGATCATATCGACCATCTCAAGCCTGGAGAGCTGGAGAAGTTTGATCGCCATTTGCAGCTGAGGAGTCATGATCAGCTGTTGTGTCAGTTTAAGTTGTTGTCGTAATTCAAGTGCCATGCTCAGTTACAGTTTAAACTCCTCTCCGAGGTAGATTTTTCTGGCTGTTTTGCTGGATGCAATTTTTTCCGGATTTCCGGATTCGATTACCTTGCCATTGTTCAGGATAAAAGCGTTGTCGCAAACGCCAAGGGTTTCCCTTACATTGTGGTCTGAAATCAGAATTCCTATATCGCGTTGAGTCAAATGTCTGATAATATTTTGGATATCAATAATTGCCAGAGGGTCGATACCGGCAAAGGGCTCATCCAGAAGAATAAAGGAGGGGTCGGTGGCCAGCACCCGGGTGATCTCGAGACGGCGTCTTTCTCCACCGGATAAAAAGCTTGCTTTATGATCCGAGAGGTGGCGTATACCAAGCTCTTCCAGGAGGGAATCCGACCGGTTTTCCCTTTCGGAAGCTGAAAAGGGGAGAAGTTCAAGTATCGCCATGACATTTTCTTTTACGGTCAGCTTCTTGAATATCGAAACCTCCTGAGGAAGGTAACCAATCCCTTTCCGCGCTCTCAGGTACATTGGATATTCCGTGATGTCCTCATCATTGATCAAGACCGCTCCGCCATCCGCCTTGATCATCCCAACCGCCATGTAAAAGGTTGTTGTCTTGCCGGCTCCGTTGGGTCCCAAAAGTCCGACAACATCTTTGCTTTTCACTTCCAGGCTTACCGAATCGACAACCCGTCTGCCGTGATATGTTTTTTCCAGATTTTTCAGTGTAAGAACGGGCATAAAGCCACTGCTTCTATAAAGTTAAGTTTTAAAATCCGCATCGAACCGCTTTATCCTGTACGTTTTTTGCATCCAGTCCTGTTATAGTCCAGATTGGCCGCATAATCAATGCAATTATGATTTCCCCGGCCAAAGTGGAAAACCGCCGGAAGGCAGCGGAAACGTCTGCTGCCGGTGAAATCGAAACTGTAAAGTCTACTTCAGACCGTTTCCGCCTGAGCTGATTACCGCTTCAACTCTTTCCTGATTCTGTCCGCTTTCAACAATGATCCGCCCGTCGTTACGGTGCATGATGATCTTTTCACCTGAGATCAAATTGTTTTCACTGGTGATTCGTGAATTTTTTCCGGAGAGAACCAGAATTTTGGTGTCGGCGGTATACTCCGCCTGTTCGGTTTCCGCCAGCCGGTTGTCAATCCGGATGCTCACATTGCCGGCTGCAATAATTTTTTGGATAGACTGCTCTCCGGCAGCGACATCTCCATCCTGTATCGTATTTTTTTTATAGAATATTTTTAACCTGTCCGACTTGATTACGGATTCCTTCTGCGTTGCGAGCACATTCCCGATAAATTCCGCTTCACCGGCTTCGTTGTCGATAAGAAGCTGGTCGCTTGTAATGTGGATTGGCTCATCCGTGTTCACGCCATTTGAACTTTCGATGTCCGATGCCGATAAAATGCCGAATGTTAACAGAATAACGGCAGAAAAAACCGAGAACAGTATCATGCCCTTTTTGGGTTTAAAATCCAATGGTGCCATGTATGGTTCCTTTCACATTTCCTTCCAGCCTGGCCTTGTAAGAGTTCAGGTCAAAGGAGATTTTATCGGCCGTGAATTTCAGGGATTTTCCTGTGATATCGGCTGGTACGCTGGTGAATATTACGCGGTTGTCGTGCCGGTACCGCAGTTCGCTGGTTTCCATTTTATATTCCAAGCCTTTTACAACGACCTGACCGTTTACCTGAAAATCATTTGTATCGGTCTGTAAAACCCCTTTTTGAGCGGTAAGCGTGACCTCCTCCTGGGTTTCCAGAAAAAAGACAACCGAGAGGTCTTCCAGTATGGAACGGTTTTCGGATTGAATAAGATGCGCTGACCTGGCATTAAGTGTCCACTCCTGCACTCCATTTCGTGACGCAGTCTGGTGAAGATTGTTTATGGACAGGGTCGCATGATCTTTTATCGCCTTCATCACCATCTCCGGCTGTTTGGAGATGATCCGAAATCCGATGAATACCGACAAGAGGGCTCCAAGTGAAACCACGATGACCAGGATCAGAATGAGTTTAATTTTTTTTGAACGGTGAGGCATAGACTATGTATACCTGCTTATGATTTTTTCCCACTTTCCACCGGCTTTTAAAATGGCTTCGCATACCTCCCGGACAGCTCCGCCGCCCCCTCTGGCGGAAGTTACCATATCCGCGTTTTCACGGACATTCTCATGGGCGTCTGCCACGGCAGCTGAAAGCCCCACCTGTTTCATGATCGGGATGTCCGGCAGATCATCCCCGACAAAAGCAATTTCTTCAGGGATTGCTCCGGTCTCTGCCATAATTTTTTCAAGCGCTTCAGCTTTATCACGGATCCCATCAAAAAGGATCGTAATTCCCAGATTTTCGCATCGGTGTTTCAGCGAGGATGAAACTCTTCCGGTAACAATTCCGACCTGGATGCCATTGTCCATGAGAAGGCGAAGGCCAAGTCCGTCTTTTACGTTAAACGCTTTGGTTTCCACCTTGTTGTCATCGTAAATGATTTCGCCGTCCGTTAATACGCCATCCACATCAAGGAGAAGAAGTTTGATTCGTTTAAGCTTGTTTTCGATCAATTGATTCATTGGGCAGCGTTTCTCCTTTTTTCGGATAATCTGAAAAGGTTGTCTGAATCCCGGGACTGCAATTTGAGTAGAAGTACGCGGATTCGTCATTTACATGGACATGACGGCAACGATAAAAATTGATAGTGTTTTGAACTTTCAGGCAGTGGCCTCTCTTATGGCTTTCAGATGAACGAGGAGTCCCTCCAGGGTATCGAGCTTCAGTGAATTCGGTCCGTCGCAGAGAGCTTTATCCGGGTTCGGATGAACTTCTACAAACACGCCGTCTGCACCGGCGGCAACAGCAGCTTTCGCGAGTATCGGGGCAAATTCGCGCTGCCCGCCGGAACTGGTTCCGCTTCCGCCCGGAAGCTGAACACTGTGGGTGGCATCGAATATTACCGGGAAACCGGTTGAGTCCTGAATAATTTTGATGCTTCGATAGTCAACCACCAGATTGTTGTATCCGAACATGCTGCCGCGTTCTGTAATTATGATGTTTCGATTGCCGGTTGAAACCACTTTCTGGGTAATATTTTTAATTTCCCAGGGTGCCAGAAACTGCCCCTTTTTTAAATTCACGGTTTTGCCGGTTTTTGAAACCGCAAGGATCAGATCGGTCTGTCGGCACAGAAAAGCAGGAATCTGGATCACATCCAGAACATCTGCGGCTTCAGGGACTTCGTTTACGGAATGCACATCTGAAAGTATTTTCAGGTTCAGTTCGGTTTTGACGCGCCTCAGGACATCGAGTCCGTTTTTCAGACCGGGCCCCCGATAGGAGTTGATCGAAGTCCGGTTGGCCTTGTCATAGGAGGCTTTGAAAATAAAGGGTATTTCCAGCCTGTCCGTCAGCTCTTTTAAAAAGGAAGCGATTTCAAGGGTTGTTTTATCGTCTTCGATGACACACGGCCCCGCGATCAATACAAGAGGCGAGCCCTTGCCGATTGGAATGTCTCCTGCTTGTGTGATATCAGCCATATTTTTTCTAATACCGTATTATAATAATCATTTTTGAGGTTGCTTCAGACTGTTGATGATCATGAGTTTTAGCCCCTGACAGATTAAAAGTCAAGGAGCGAAAAAATCCTTGCGCAGTGCTTTACAAGTTGCTACTATCTTTTGGATTATATCAACACTTTGGGCAGTTACTTTTTGCGTTGAAACCAAAAAACACAAATATTAAAATCAAACTTGTTATTTTATTATGTCTGTTGCTGTTTCTGCCGTCCGCCTGGGTAGTCATTACGCGGATGGAAGGCGGAAAACCGGCGGTTCTTCTGGAACTCCCCTCCCCGTATATAGGTCTTTCCACTGAATTTAAAGGAGATGTGTCTGATCCTGGAAGCGGTGTCCGTAAACTCTGGGTCGGTCTTTTGAAAGATGGGAAAGAGTTTGTCCTGACCGAAGAGGCGTTTCCGTCTCAGTCATTTATCAGCGGAGGGTCGGTAAAAGACACTCCGATTCAAATAAAGATTGAGCCCCGAAAACTTGGGATCGATGACGGCAAAGCCATTATCCGCATTGCCGCCTGGGATTATTCGTGGCGCAACCGGTGGCAGGGCAACCGAACCTATCTGGAGCATGAGGTTGTCATCGATACGAAGCCTCCTGTTATCGATATCCTGACAAAAACGCATAATATCAGTCAGGGAGGAGCAGGGCTCGTGATTTATCGCGTATCGGAAGCCGATTCAAAAACCGGGGTCGCGGTTGGCGGGAATTTTTTCCCGGGATACAGCGGATATTTTAAAGATGGATCGATTTTTATGGCATTTATCGCCCTTGACCATCTTCAGGGAACAGATACTGAAATTCATGCGGAAGCGATGGATAAAGCCGGAAATTCCACAAGGGCCGGATTCTCGTATTACCTTAAAAAAAGGGCTTTTAAAAAAGATACGATTTCAATTCCGGATCAATTTTTAAACTGGAAAATGCCTGAATTTGAAATCGCGGGTTCCCGGGGCAGCCAGCTCAGCGGAATTGAAAAATTTCTTGCGGTAAACCGTACGATGAGAGTAGAAAACGAAGCCTTGTTTGCAAGTCTTGCCGGAAAAACCGAAAAAAAAATCTACTGGGAAGGAACCTTCCTGAGGCTGCCAAAATCAGCACCCAGAGCGGGTTTCGCTGACAGAAGAAGCTATAGCTACAAGGGAAAGATTGTTGATCATCAGTACCATATGGGAGTTGATCTCGCATCAACAGCGCACTCTCCGGTTCCTGCCGCAAATTCCGGAAAAGTCATATTTGCCGACGTAAACGGAATCTACGGGAAAACCGTCGTGCTGGATCACGGTTTCGGACTTTTCAGTTTATATTCTCATCTCAGCCAGATCGCGGTTCAAAACGGGGAAATGGTTGCAAGGGGCAACATCCTTGGACTGACAGGTACGACCGGCCTTGCAGGAGGAGATCACCTCCATTTTGGCATGATGGTGCACACTGTTTTTATAACCCCGATTGAATGGTGGGACAGTGCCTGGATACAAAACAATATTACTTCCAAGATAGAGGATATTCATAACGGTTAACAGAATGAAGAAGCACAAGGTAAACAAAACCTATCAGGAGATCAATGCGAAGATCCGTTCCGGTGAAGTGGTTGTGGTAACCGCCGAAGAGATCATCGGAATCGTTGAAAAAGAAGGGGCGGTTGCAGCAGCCAGAAAGGTGGATGTGGTTACGACAGGAACCTTTTCTCCCATGTGTTCATCCGGAGCGTTCCTCAATTTCGGGCATTCAAAGCCGGGAATCAAGGCTTCAAAGGTGTGGTTGAATAATGTTCCGGCATATGCGGGGATTGCCGCGGTTGATTGTTATATCGGAGCCACAGAAGCCTGCGAGGATGACCCGCTGAACAAAGTATGGCCCGGAGAGTTTAATTACGGGGGCGGTCATGTGATCCAGGATCTGGTTGCAGGCAAAAAGGTCCATTTAAAGGCAACGGCTTACGGCACGTCATGTTATCCCAACCGCATGATCGAGAAGAAGATCGGCCTGAATGAACTGCAGTCGGCCACCCTGTGTAATCCGCGGAACGGTTACCAGAATTACAATTGTGCGGTCAATCTTACCAATAAGACCATTTATACCTATATGGGGACCTTGAAGCCCAAAGCAGGCAATGCCAATTATTGCTCGGCAGGAGAATTGAGTCCTCTTTTAAATGATCCATATTATAAGACAATTGGCCTTGGAACCCGGATTTTTCTGGGCGGCGCACAAGGATATGTGACCTGGCAGGGAACCCAGCACAATCCTTCTGTTCCGAGGACGAAAAAAGGCGTTCCCATGAAACCAGCCGGCACATTGTGGGTGATGGGTGATCTGAAACAGATGAGTCCTGACTGGCTGGTCGGGATGAGCTATCAGGGATACGGCATCTCACTTGCTGTCGGGTTGGGAATCCCCATACCGATACTGAACGAGGAGATGGCATCCTATACAGCGGTATCGGACAAAGAGATTTATACGCAGATCATCGATTATGGCACTGATTATCCAAATGGAATATCCAAAAGCCTCGGGCAGGTCAGTTATGCGGAACTCAAAAGCGGTACAATCGAATTGGAAGGTAAAAGCATTCAGACCGTTCCGCTCTCAAGCATGGTGAAGGCTCGCGAGATTGCAGAAATTCTGAAAACATGGATATCAAAAGGGAAGTTCCTTCTCGGTGAGCCACAGTTTACGCTGCCGGTTTAGCCCGGGCTTCATTTTCATCGAAGTGTCCAATGGGCGTCTTACAATCCAACAAGGATATAAAGAGAATTTGAAAAAACAAAAAGAGACGGTAAGAGAAGAGGGTCTGAAAAAGAAAAGCGGTCTTCGTGAAAATATTGAAGCGATTCTGGTTGCGGTTGTACTTGCCTTGATTATTCGAACCTTTGTGGTTCAGGCGTTTAAAATTCCGTCCGGTTCTATGAAGAATACCCTTCTCATTGGTGATCATATTCTGGTCAATAAATTTATTTACGGTGTGAAAGAACCGTTTTCCGGTTTCACACTGATTCCTGTAAAAAATCCTGAACGGGGCGATATCGCGGTGTTTAAATACCCTCAGGACCCTTCCAAGGATTTTATCAAACGGGTCGTCGGTGTGGCAGGGGATCGGATAGAAATCCGAAACAAACAGGTTTATGTAAATGGGAAACCTCAGAAACATTCGTTTGCCGTTTTTACGGATAATCGAAGCCTTCCGGGACGGGATTACATGGGACCGATAACGGTTCCGGAGGGTTCTCTTTTTGTCATGGGAGACAATCGGGATAACAGCCATGACAGCCGGTTCTGGGGTTTTGTCAAGTTGAAAGCTTTAAAAGGAAAAGCGTTTATCATTTACTGGTCCTGGAACGGTGACAATCAAGGGTCGATTCTGGATTATGTCCGGTGGAACCGCATGGGAAAATTGCTGAAGTAGCACGGGAGCGGCATGGAATTTAATAAAAAAGATATCCTTGATGTGGCATCCCTGTCTTCGGATGAGATCTCCTTTATTCTGGATACGGCTGAAAAAATGAAGGAGATTTCAGAGCGGCCCATCAAAAAGGTTCCGACCTTGAGAGGCAAGACAATTGTTCTCTTTTTTTATGAGCCAAGCACCAGAACCAAACTTTCATTCGATTTAGCCGCCAAGCGGTTGAGCGCGGACAGCATATCTCTTTCAGCCGGCTCCAGCAGTATGGTGAAGGGTGAAACGCTTATCGACACAGCCAGAAATCTTGAAGCGATGAAACCGGACGTGATTGTAATACGGCATCCAGCATCCGGTGCGCCGCAATTGCTGGCCCGCCATCTGAAAACATCGGTGATCAATGCGGGCGATGGAATACATGCTCACCCCTCCCAGGCACTTCTGGATATGATGACGGTTCGGGAAAACAAGGGCTCAATCAAAGGGCTTCGGATTGCCATCGTCGGCGATATCGCACACAGCCGGGTCGCACGCTCCAATATTGTCGGATTTTCAAAAATGGGGGCGGACGTTGTTATTTCCGGTCCGCCGACAATGATACCGAAAGGTGTCGAGGCGCTTGGCGCTTCTGTTACCTATCAGGCGGATTCAGCCATGAAAGATGCGGATGTGGTAATGATGCTTCGAATTCAGAAAGAACGACAGGAAGCCTTTCTGTTTCCTTCCGAGAGAGAATATGCGATTGCGTATGGTCTGACGGAAAAGAGGGCGGAGATCCTGAAACCCGATGTCCTGATTATGCATCCCGGTCCTTTGAATCGGGGAGTGGAAATCGCCCCTTCCGTTGCGGACGGACCGCATTCCATTATTCTGGATCAGGTTACCAATGGTGTCGCTCTCAGAATGGCCTTGTTTTATCTCCTGGCTGGAGGGGTAAGAAATGTTGGTGATTAAAGGCGGGAACCTGGTTGATCCCGGCAACATAAACGGTGTTTTTGATATTTTTATTCAAGATGGGAAGATTGCCGTGATCCGGGAATCCGGAACATCCAAAGAGCCTTTAGGGGCGGAAGATACGGTTGTCGATGCATCCGGTAAAATTGTCACTCCTGGTTTAATCGATATGCATGTCCATCTGCGAGAACCCGGGCATGAATACAAGGAAACAATCGCTTCCGGAACCATGGCGGCTGCAGCAGGTGGATTTACGGCGGTCTGCTGCATGCCCAATACAAACCCTGTTAATGACAGTTCTGAAGTAACGGAATATATAATTGAAAAAGCAAAAAAGTCAGGGAAGGCGCGTGTTTATCCGGTGGCTTCCATCAGCAGGGGACTTTCCGGGGAAAATCTTTCAGAATTTGGAGAACTTAAGAAGTCAGGCGCGGTAGCTGTAACCGATGACGGGTTGCCGGTATCGAATTCTCAGCTTATGCGAAGAGCCATGGAATATGCCATGGGATTTGGTTTGCCTGTGATTTCACATGCCGAGGATCTGAAACTCGCCGGGCAAGGTTTGATGAATGAAGGGCCGGCCGCAACCCGGATGGGGCTTGCCGGGATACCCAATGCTGCTGAATCGGTCATGGTTATGCGTGATATTGCCCTGTGTGAGCTCACGGGTGCGAGACTTCATATCGCCCATGTCAGCACCCTGGAATCCGTTTATGCGATACGGGATGCCAAGAAAAGAGGCCTGCCGGTAACGGCTGAAACAGCTCCGCATTATTTCTCTTTGACAGATGAAGATATTTCAGGATATGATGCAAATTACAAAATGAATCCTCCTTTGCGGTCATCCAGGGACAAAGAAGCTGTTCGACAAGGACTGGCGGACGGAACAATAGATGCGATTGCGACGGATCATGCGCCTCATTCTCCCCTTGAAAAAAATCTGGAATTCAGCAGAGCGGCAAACGGAATAATCGGTCTTGAGACAGCCCTGCCGCTTGGTTTGAAACTGGTGGAAGACAAGGTGATCACCTTTGAATCCCTTGTCGAAAAATTATCTAAAAATCCAGCTCGGATTTTGGGACTTCAAAGCGGTCTTGCCGAGGGAGGTCCCGCGGATATTACCGTCATTGATCCGGGTTTGCCGCACACAATCAATGCGGATCTCTTTTTTTCCAAAAGCCGGAATACGCCTTTTAATGGATGGCAACTGAAAGGTAAGGCGTTGTTAACAGTAGTCGGAGGGCGGATTGTTTTTGATGAACTGATTAATAGCAAGAGGTTATAAGCATTCGATCTTATAAAACCTTATTGACAAGCATGTCTGTTATTGTTAGCTTGCCCAATAACCTGGTTGTCAGGTTTGAAACGGCATTGACTGGTGGTAACCTGGACTACTAAAAACTGATATTGGACCACTCACTGCAAACATGCCAGATTTTAATAAAAGTGCTCATATCCTTGTCGTTGATGATGAACTGAGCATGCGTGAATTTCTCGATGTCATGCTGAGCAAGGCCGGTTATACGGTATCCTGTGCCGAAAATGGCAAAATGGCACAATCGATGATCCGGGAAAATCGCTATGACCTTCTGCTTTGCGATATCCGGCTTGGCGATATCAGCGGCATCGAAGTGCTTCACGAAGCCAAGCAGAAAGATCCTTCCACTGTCGTAATAATGATTTCCGCATATTCAACCACCGAGGCGGCGGTTGAAGCAATGAACAAGGGCGCATATGACTATGTCCCGAAACCTTTCGATAATGACGAGCTGAAACAGACCATTGCCAATGCACTGGATCTGAAGACGATTGAGCATGAGAAAGAGATTCTTGATGATGACCTGAAAAAGAATCTTCATTTTGGAAAAATTGTCGGCAACAGCCCGGGAATGCTCAGAATCTATGAAATGATCCGTCAGGTGGCAAAAACCAGAACGAATATTCTGGTTGCCGGAGAAAGCGGAACCGGTAAGGAATTTATTGCAAGGGCGATACACGAGCAGAGTGGTCGAAGGGGAAATCCTTTTGTTGTTGTCAACTGCGGAGGAATTCCCGAGTCGCTCATGGAGAGCGAACTTTTCGGGCATAAGAAGGGAGCTTTCACAGGCGCGACACAAGACAAGAAAGGGTTGTTTGAGATTGCCCATAAGGGAACGATTTTTCTTGACGAAATCGGAGAGCTGAGCCTGCCGCTGCAGGTAAAAATTTTAAGAGCTGTTCAGGAACGGGTATTCAAGTGTGTCGGAGGGACAACGGATATTTCGGTTGATATCCGGATTATATCGGCAACCAACAAGAGACTTGAAGAAGAAGTGATTGCAGGGCGTTTCCGGGAAGATCTGTTTTACCGGCTGAATGTCATTCAGATCAAAGTGCCTCCCCTTCGGGAAAGGAAAAGCGACCTCAAGGCCCTTGTTCAGTATTTTCTTGAAAAATATGCAAAAGAGATCGGGAAGGAGGTTACCAAAATCTCTTCCTATGCCATCGATCTTTTAAAACGATATGATTTTCCGGGCAATGTCCGTGAACTTGAAAATCTTATTGAACGAAGTATCGCTCTCTCAACAACCAATATCATTCTTCCGGAAAGCCTTTCTATCTCCATCCATAAAAGGAGATGGATCGAAGGGATAAAAGGCCGGCGGTTTGATCTGGATGATGTGGCCTATGGTGTCAATCTTGATGAAATTCTGGAAACGATTGAAACGGGGTATATGAAAAAGGCCATGGAGTGCAGCAATGGAAACAAAAACAGGGCGGCCGAACTTCTCGGCATTTCATTCCGTTCCATGCGTTACCGGTTTGAGAAGCTCGGGATCGAAAAGATGCCGCATTTACACGGTGAAAAAGAATAGACGGCAAGGGCGCGACAATTTTTGTCAGCACCCGGACAATAAGTGACATTTTTCGGCAGCATAAAAAAGCAGCAGGGTGCAAAAAGTTTGGGATTTGAAAATATGCCTATGTAAAAACAAATGGATAGCAATATAATTCTTTGAGGGAATGGGTTGGCATTTTATTTGCTTGAGCTTTAGGGCGTTGCTTAAGTTTGGAGATTGTTGCTCTGAAAACACAATTGGCAACAGGTTGAAAAGGAGGTAATAAACCAACACGTAACCGATTACAGTCTAAATTAATGATGAAAAACCAACAACAAACAAGGAGAATGATTATGTTACAAAAAATGAGAGGAAACACCGAAGGTTTTACACTGATTGAGCTGATGATCGTTATCGCAATTATCGGCATCCTGGCAGCCATTGCTATTCCTAACTTTATTTCCTATCGTAACAAGGCGTTCTGTAGTGGCGTTGAATCAGATGCAAACGGCATTGCAGCGGTTATTGCGGATTATTTTTCCGACCCGATGCATACAACCCTGCCGACCGTTTCTGGAGAAATTTCTTATAATCCTACCGGTGACAGCCCGTTTAACACCACGAATGAAAATCAGTTCACTGTAGCCGGTAACACGGATAATATCACCATTACTGTTGACGATAACAGCAACCGCTGCCCAAGGGGAGCTGTTTTTGTATTGTCAATGCCTTCAAGCAGCGCCGGCGACGGTTGGGGTGATGGTCTATAATCTGGTTTCCGGGATGGATAGATAGAATGTCATGCCTGTAAGCATCCTTGGCAATGACTGGAACTGAAAGTTCCGCAACCACATGTTAACAAAAAGGGGGGATCCTATCCCCCCTTAACCATTTTTAAAATCCGCCATGACCGATCATACCTGTTCGGACAGAAAATTCCTTCCGGTCTTTGCAGCCCTTTTTTTTTTAATTCTGATCATTTATTCCAATACGTTTCACGCTTCCTGGCATCTGGATGATTATCCCAAGATCGTTAACAATTCCAGGATGCATTTAGAGGAGATTTCTCTTGAAGCGCTGGGGGATGCTTTTACCGCATATCGCGGACGCCCGGTATCCAGTTTCACCCTTGCATTGAACTGGTATTTCGGTCAAAAAAAAGTAATCGGCTATCATATCGTAAATCTTTCCATCCATGTCCTGAGTTCCTGGTTTCTTTTCCTTACATGCCTGACTCTGTTCCAGTCCCCCAATCTGCGAAACAGGTACCAGGGAAGTGAACATTTTATCGCCGCCCTTGCGGCTGTCCTCTGGGCGATCAACCCGATCCAGATTCAGGCAGTGACCTATATCGTACAGCGAATGGCTTCACTTTGCGCAATGCTGTACATCCTGAGTTTATATTTTTATCTACAAGGAAGGCTCCATGGAAAGGGAAAAAATCGCTTTTATTCCTATCTGGCCTGTCTAATCTGTTTTTTACTGGCACTCGGCTCTAAAGAAAATGCCATCCTTTTTCCGTTTACCCTTGTTCTGGTCGAACTTATTTTTTTTCAAAATATGCAGCACTCAAAAAGACGATGGCCTGTATTGTCGCAGGTCGTTATCGCAGGTAGCGTTGCAGCCATAATCCTTGGAGCCGTTTTTCTCATACGGGGCAATCTTTTTGGTTTTCTTGCCGGTTATAGCGGAAGAGATTTTTCTCTCTGGGAGCGTCTTCTCACGCAGCCGAGGATTATTTTCTTCTACCTGAGCCAGCTATTCTATCCGGTTTCGCAAAGGCTGTCCATCGCTCATGACATCCTTGCCTCCACATCGCTGTTCCACCCCGTCAGCACCTTTCCGGCTGTTTTGGGGGTAATCGGACTGATCGGATACGGATTGATGCAGATCCGGAAAACGCCGCTGCTTTCTTTCGGCATCCTTTTTTTCTTTCTAAACCATGGCATTGAATCAACGATTATACCGCTGGAGCTGGTCTTTGAGCATCGAAACTACCTCCCCTCCATGTTTCTTTTTCTGCCTGTGGCCGCGGGGTTGAAGCAATTATTGACGAGGTACCGGGAAAAACGCTTCATGTACCTGATGATCGTTTCGTTTGTGACGATTTTACTTGCAGGTATCGGGACAGGAACCTATCACCGCAACTGGATATGGTCTAATGCAACGACATTATGGGAAGATGCGGTCCGAAAAGCTCCTGGTTCCGCGCGCGCTTACCACAACCTGGCTCTTGGATATCAACGGTCCGGCAGATCCGTTGAAGCACTGGAATTATATAAAATGGCGCTTCAGAGCACGGGGACCAGAAAAGAGAGTCCGGCTTTTCTCCTCAATAACATGGGCGGGATTTATTATGGATGGGGAGAGTATGAAAAGGCCGCGGAACATCTCCGGAAAGCCCTTGATTATTATCCAAAATACCGGTCTGCGAATTATCTGCTGACACTTTCACTGATACAGCTCGGAAGGTGGAAGGATGCAGAAGAAAATCTTGATTTGTTACTCGAAAATGAGCTAAAAAACGAAGCCTATCTCAGCCTGAAAGGTTTTATATTATTAAAGCAGAACAACATTAAAGGCGCTGTCACCTGGTTTCAAAGAGGTTTGCGGCTTTCCCGCAAAAACAGGGATTCTTTGGTGTTCATGGGCGCTGCCATGGGAATGCTTGGCGAGTATGATCGGGGATTATGGTTTTTAAGACAGGCAGATGCTTTGTATGAAAACGACCCGGTTGTTATGCTTTGTATTGCCGACAACTCTCTGAAAGCGGAAATGAAATCACAGGCAGTTCATTTCATTGACCGCTTCATCGATACCGTCGGGATGAGCCGCCTGGAAGTTTTTTTGAAAAATTTTCAACATGACAACCTTGCGGTGCCCTGTTCATTTGAGCGCCTGCTGCCATTTATCGCCGAAAGGATAGAAAGGAAAGCGATCGACAACCATAAACTGGCCGACAGGCTATTGAAACGTTATTCCGCAGCAGGCTTTTGAAATGGCGAAAAAAGATCAAACGATAACACCGCTTCCGTTTCCTGTTTATTTCTGGACAGTAGCTTTGTTAGCGTTTTCAGGGCTGCTGGTTTCTCTGTATCTATCCATATCCCATTATCGTGTTTACACCGACATCGGGTATCGAAGTTTTTGCGCGGTTTCAAAGTCCATAAACTGTGATACGGTTTCTCAAAGCTCATATTCCATTTTTTTGGATATTCCTGTACCGGTGTGGGGTGTTGTCGGATATGCCTTTTTTTTGTTATTTCTCCCATTTGCCTGGTTGGAAGATGCAAAAAAGGAGAGGATGTGGCCGATTCTCTTTTTGCTGTCTCTTGGGTATAGCGTTTACAGCATCGTTCTTGCACTTATATCTTCTTTATACATCCACAGCTACTGTATCATGTGTATTGCCTCCTATGGAATAAACTTTATGCTGCTTTACTATACCTGGCTTGTCGGGAAACGCTTTGGCGGATTCAGTTTAATCAGAGGGATTCCGAAGGATATTCACCATCTGTACCGGCACAAAAAAAGGGGTCTGGTTCTGTTTTTATCTTTTTTTATCCTTCTTTCAGGAATAATCCTTGCTTATCCTAAATACTGGGATAGAATACCCGCGCCCCCATCACCCTCTATCGCAAAAGGGGTAACCGATGAGGGATATCCATGGATCGGCGCAGAGGATCCAGTGCTGACCATCATTGAATTTTCAGACTATCAATGTTTTCAATGCGGCAAGATGCATTTTTTTCTGCGAAAGATTGTGGAAAAAAATCCGGATAAAATCAGGCTTGTCCATCGCCATTTCCCGATGGATCATAACATAAATCCCATTGTGAAAAACCCGTACCACGTTGGTTCGGGAGAGCTTGCCTGTTTCTCTATTCTGGCCGGGATAAAGGGCAAATTCTGGAAGATGAATGATCTCCTGTTTGATATCGCAAGAAAGGAAAGTTTAATCAACACCAGGATGCTGGCAGATAAAACAGGTCTGAACGCGGGAGAACTAGCCAGGTCAATCAACCATCCATATATCCGGCAAAAACTGAAAAAAGACATTTTCGACGGGATGAAATTAAGAGTCACCGGAACACCGACATTTTTTATCAACGGGAAAAAATATTCGGGCTATATACCCCCTGAAATTTTAGCGGACTTTCTTTAAGGCAAACAGGTAAAACAAATTGAATGCCAAAAATGAGACCGGAAAGATTTGGATTCGCACCACCCTGATTCTGCTTTTGCTTCTTCTTTTCATTTCAATCATCGTGCTTGCCTCTGTCCCGCCTGTCAGTCGGGATGCCCTTACACATCATCTTGCCGTACCCATGCTTTACATCGAGTATGGCGGAATTTATGAAATCCCCCAGATTCGGTTTTCATATTATCCCATGAATCTGGACTATCTGTATTTGATTCCTCTCTACTTTGGCAATGATATTTTTCCGAAATATATTCACTTCGCGTTTGCACTCGCGACAGCCCTGCTGCTGTTCCAATATTTAAAACCAAGACTCAATACGGAGTATGCGCTTTTCGGCGCACTTTTTTTTCTTTCCATACCGGTTGTGGTGAAACTTTCCATTATCGTTTATGTGGATCTTGGATTGATTTTCTTTTCTACAGCTTCGATTCTCTATCTTTTAATGTGGCTTGAAAAGGGTTTCCAATTAAAGTATCTGATCCTGTCTTCCATAAGCTGCGGACTCGCGCTCGGGACCAAATACAACGGGCTTATTGTTTTTTTTCTCCTCACCTTTTTTGTCCCGTTTATTTATTTGCGGTCTGCTTCTTCCGAAAAAGAAAGTCAGATGAAAGGCCTTGCTTACGGCGCCATTTTTTTTGCAGTTGCGCTTCTGGTTTTTTCACCCTGGATGATAAAGAATACGATCTGGACCGATAATCCGTTCTACCCGCTTTATGACGACTGGTTTAATCCGAAACGGATTCAAACAGCGGTTTCCTCCGCATCCGCCGGCTGGAATCATTTTTCCATAAGGCATTTTATATATAAAGATTCATGGTGGGAGATCGCCCTGACACCAATTCGAATTTTCTTTTTCGGAGAAGATGGAAAACCGAAATTTTTTGACGGGAAGCTGAATCCATTTCTTTTTATTCTTCCTTTTTTTTCATTTTTGAATATCAGCGGTGTTCCTTCGGTAATCAAGACACAAAAAAAGATACTTCTTTCATTCTCAATCCTTTTTTTGTTTTTTGTTTTTTTTGCGAGAGACATGAGGATCAGGTGGATTTCACCTATTATTCCTCCCCTTGTAATCCTTTCCACTTTCGGGCTGAGCAATTTGTCGCAACTGCTTTCAGAATACTGCCCTGTAAATTGGAATAAAATGCGCAGATTCTGCATTGCCGCCACCGCTTCTTTTGCATTGTTTTTGAATGCAATGTATATTGCAGAACAGTTCAGACATGTGGATCCTTTTGCTTATATTACCGGACGGATGGACCGGGAAGCGTATATTAAAAAATATCGTCCTGAATACAGCGCAATAACGTATGCAAATGAGTATCTTCCATCCGATGCCAGGATCATGGCGCTTTTTTTGGGTAATCGGCGTTATTATTGCCGGAAGGATATTTTCTTCGGTATCAATCAGTTTGAGAGAATCGTTAAAAACAGCATCTCCTCGAATGAAATATCCATGGAACTGGCAAAGCATGAGGTGACTCATCTTTTAATCGGACACTCGCTGATGAATAAATGGGCAAATGCAACATTTAATGCAGGGGAAAAGAAAAAACTGAAAGAATTTTTTAAAAACCACATGAAACTTCTTCTTGGCAAAGGTGGTTATGCCTTATACGAGTTAAAGCGGTAGAACGGGTTTGAAAACAAACGACGGCAACGGCACGGATTCCTGAATCGCAAATGAATGGAAAACACTATAAATTTTTTATCCTTCTTATCCTGCTATCCGGCCTGATTCTGCGCTTGTGGTTTTTGTCCGACCTGAGAAGCAATACCTATCTCGGAAACATCAGGATCTCTGATGCGAAAAGTTATCATGATATGGCTCTTTCACTTATTTCCGGAGAATATGACAATTCCATACCGTTCTGGCAGGCCCCTTTTTATCCTTTTCTACTGGCGGTTTTTTATCGAGTCCTGGGCGATTCTTTTTTGGTTGTGCAGCTGCTCCACATTTTCATCGGATGCCTGAATGGTTATCTGCTTTTTCTGCTGACAGAAAAAATCTTCAACCAGAGAACCGCTTTGCTTTCCATGATGATTGCGGTATTTTATTTTCCATTCATCCTTTTCGATACCCAGGCATTGGCGGTGAATAGTATCATATTGTTAAACCTGCTGACACTGATTTATCTGGAACGGTTTGCCGAGTCCGGGAAATATTTTTTTTTAGGTACCGCGGCGTTTTGCCTGGGGGCTTCGATCATTTCTCACGGGCTGTCTATCTTCGCGATTCCGGTGATTGCAGTGTGGATTTTAAAAAGGATGAGCCGGAAAATCAGCAACGATTTCGACATGTCTCCCTTCCGGGCGGTTGTTCTTTTTTTCGTAATCGTATCGATTGCACCGGCCATTGTCAGCTTTCGAAACAGTATCGTGTCAAAAGAAGTTACGTTTATTTCGTTAAACTCAGGTACGAATTTATATATCGGCAATCATCCGGATTTTGAAACGAAATTCAATATCAGAAATGGCGTGGAATGGAGAGCTTTGCGCCTGGAAGCGTTATCCGCCGGTGCATTCACTCCGGCAGAGAAGAATCGTTATTTTCTGGAACAGGCACTAAAAAATGTGATTTCTCATCCGGTTGCGGTTCTGTTTACAGGACTGAAAAAAATTGTAATATCCTTCAGCGGAGATGAAATAAGCAGAAACTTTCCCATTGATCCGTTGCGAAAGCATTCAAACGCAGCCGGTGTACTTCTCTGGAAATGGACGATTTCCGGGGTTCCGGTATTCGCTTTTCCGACAGGTCTGGTTTTGCCTCTTTCGATCATGGGGTTCCTGATTTTTTCGTTCAACACGATTCAATCGAGGCGTGTTTATTTCAGCGGCATTCTGCCGGGCCTGGTAGCATTCTCTTACATTTTCGGTATGATTCTTTTTTTTCCCTGCACCCGATATCGTCTGCCCGCGATCTGCCTGCTGATTCCCTATGCTTCATATTGCATTTTCAAAGTCTATGATGCCGCTTTGGAAATCAGGCGCGGCAAGCCCCTGCGGGAAAGAAGCATGGGGATCATTTATGGGTTCATATTCATCTTTCTTTATTTTTTTTCAAATGTTCTGGGGCCCCTGAACGCCCCGCGTGATCCGAAGATGGAACTGGCAGAGCATTTGCTGTTCCAGGGCGCCTGGCACATTAAGGCGGGCAGAGAGTCCAATGACAAAGAGCGGATTGAACGCGGTAACCATCTTTACGAGCAGGCGACTTTGATCGATCCCGGTTACCTTCAGGCACTGCACAATCTGGGGTATGTATATTTAAACCAGAAGCATCAGCCGGAAAAGGCAAAAGCCTGCTTTGAAAAGATAATAGGGCGATTGCCCCGAAATTCTCCGCTGATTCCGGTTTACAGGGATTTCATCGATAAAATTGATTTAAGAAAAAAATAAAAGGTATCTTTTCCGATCGTCACAGGATTCTACCCTGGTTTTTTTAAGATCGCTTCCGGTAAGCACAGGCTAATCAGGCGAGACACTTTCGATAACCGGATGAGTACCGATATCTTTTTAAAACGTTCTGGTTTGTTGAATTATTCCGGCAGATGGTGTAGGTATCAGCAAATATTTATCATAGAGAGTGCAGCAGGATATGAAATTTTCCCGAAAGAACCTTTTGTTTGCGGCAATTGCCGCGGTTTCCTTTTCCGCAGGTTTCTTCCTCCCCTTCGAGACGTTGAAAGTTGTTTACAGCTCCTATGCCTACTATTTTCTGTTTTTATCTTTCCTGTTGTGGGTCGCTTTGATCGCCAGGGTTTACATAAAAAATCTTCGCGTCATCGCAGGGCGCCATTATGTTGGTATTATAATGTCCGTTGTCATTGTTACAGCGATTTTTTTCATGTCCCCGCCGCGGTTTAAGGTTTTGAATGATGAGGCCGAGCTGGTCGGAATCTCGATGATGATGCATGAGAGTAAGATTTCATCTGCTCCCATACAGGGGTATTACTACGGTGATTCCGCCAATTTAAGACGAGAACTGAATGTAAACAAAAGGCCGCTGCTGTTTCCGTTTTTGACTTCACTTGTCCATTCTGTTTTTGGATATAGCGCATATCATGGTTTTGTCGTTAATTACCTGTGCGGAATTCTGATCCTTCTTTTTGTATACGGTTTTATCTCGAAAACGTTTTCCCGAAGTTATGCTGCCATCGCTGTTTTGATTTTTTCCGGATGCCCGATTTTTGTTCTCTGGATCACGTCAAGCGGTTTTGAGACCGTCAATCTGCTCTTTATCATCCTTGTATTCCTGTTTTTCTACCAGTTTTTACAGGATAAAAACAGTGATCATGCCGAGCTGCTGATTCTGACATTGATTCTGCTTGCGCAATGCCGGTATGAATCACTTCTTTTTATGGTTGCGATTCTGTTTCTGCTCCCCCATCTGGTCGATCGGAAGCACGTTCTTCAATATAGCTATATCATGTATATTGTGCCGGTATTGCTTATCCCAACGCTGTGGCAGCGAAGATTATTCGATGCTGTTGCACCGTTAATCGTCGAAAAGGGCCCCAGTCAGTTTGAAATACCCGCGCAGGTATTTTCGACCGGCAATTTCCTGAGCAATATCCCACAAAATATTTTTGTTTTGACCGGACTGGATTCGAATTTCGGGTTTACCCCTGTGTTGTTTATTCTTTCCCTTGCAGGGATATACCTGCTGGCAAAGAAAAAACTGACAGACCCGCCCGAAATGTCTTCAACCTTCAATGGCATCCTTCTGTTCGGGATACTTACTTTTGTCCTGATGATCGGTATCATCTCTTCCTATTACTGGGGGAATTTTCAATACCATTTATCAAACCGGTTCGCGATCGTTTTTCTTCCCTATATGGTATTCTCCGCAATTTTCTGTCTTGATTCCATTGAGCGGAAAACCAGAAAGCCATGGAAGCTTTTCCTGATCACTTTTTTTATGCTTCACCTTTTGTTCTATTGGCCTTACGGCGCGCATCAGAAGAACCTGAAAACGCTTCCCCTTCCGAAAGAGTATCAAAAAGTGTTGAATTATCTGGAAACGGAATACAAAGATCCACGAAATACATTGATCATCTCTGAACGGCCCAATCTGTATGTGATCCATCAATATGGTGCGGTTTCATTTGAGTACGCCAACAGCCATGCAAGGGAAATTATGATTGCCATGAGCCGTTACTATGATCATATTGTTGTTCTCCAGAACTGCAGTCAGAAAGAGGGCATTGTAATGGATGGCAGCCGCCTTCACGGTAGATTCAGAATTCAGGAGAAACAGAAATTAAACATTTCCATGTCATCCTATGTGAGAATATCGGAGGTAATGAAATAGAAGCCGCCTGGTTGTATTATGAGCCCATTTTTTTCTAAAACCCGTTCCAGGTCTTTCCGGTTGTATGAAGGCAGAATCGCGTCCCCGCTTTCACCCCGATACGATTCGGTTCAGGTTGTCTGGATGGGAACAGCGGGATTATATGTTCATGATGGCGAAACCCGCATTTTTATCGACCCGTTTGTGAGCCGGCATGGTTTTCTGAAGGTTGCCCTGGGCTTTTCCTTAAAACCGAATCCGGAAACCATTGGAGAATGGATTGTCAAGACAAGCGGAGGACAGGCGGACGCTGTTGTTGTCAGCCACTCGCATTATGATCATTCGATGGATGCACCTTTTTTTGCGAGCCGGACAGGTGCGATTCTGGCAGGTGGAGAGAGTACCGCCTTTATCGGGCGCGGTGCCGGACTTCCGGATGAGCAAATCCGAGTTGTTCGGGCAGGGGATCAGTTGAGAGTTGGAAAGTTCGGGATTACGTTTCTGGAAAGTCTCCACAGCCCGGTACTTTTCGGCAGCGTTCCATGGCCGGGAAAAATTATCTCACCACTCAAACCGCCTGTTGCGGCTTCCAAATATCGTCTTGGAGAAATATTTTCGATTCTTGTAGAGCATCCCAGGGGGAATTTCGTGCATCAGGGAAGCGCCGGATTTTTGCCCGGCATGTTCAATGGCATGGCAGTGGATGTTATTTTTCTCAGTATCGCGGGCCGGGCGGATACAGGGGAGCTTTTAATGAATTCAGCCATTCCCCTGCAGGTGAAAAGAATAATCCCCATACACTTTGATGATTTTTTCTTACCCCTGAAAGAAGGGATCTCCTTTGTAAGCAGGTTGAATTTCCAGGAGTTTTGCGAAACCGCATTTGATTGCAGTCCGCCGATTCCTGTTCAAACCCTGCCGATCGGCCGGCCGGCAGTCCTGTTTTTGTAAATGTGATGAGGTGAACCGTTTGACGATTTGGGAAATCTTATGAAAACCATACAAAAGCTTGAAAAACGACTTCATGAACTTGAAAAGAAAATTCGGGAAACCAAAAAAAGGTTGCCGGCACATTCGGTTAAGCCGCCCGTGATGATGGATTTACTTGATCTTGAAGATGAATATGATTCTGTTTTGAAACAGTTAAACGCGCTGTCAGCCGATATCAGTGAAAAATAGGCTTTTTGGTGATCTGTTTTAAACAGGATGGAAACAGCCGAACGGGCTATTTTTCTAGAAATTTTCTATTATTTCACATCGTTTTATAAAATTTTTGATGTCGCTGACCATGTTTTCACTGGTCGATATCGCAAGTCTGATTTTCTCAAGCATCGGATCATCACTCCCCATAAGATCCTGCGCTTTCTGCAAGATTGTATACCCGTGATTTACGTACGCTGCCAGATCCTGCAGGATCTCTTTTCGTTTTCTGTGTGTTTCCCGCTCTTTCATAATGATCGGCAACAGCCTCTGAATGGAATATTCAACAAGAGCGTCGCGGGGGGCATCAAATTTTTTGGCGGCACTCTCGATGCAGGATAATGTTTTTCGGCTCAGTACATAGGTTTTTTGAACGCGGTCGGCAAATTTAAAATTGTCGTTTTGAATTTCCCGGGCGATCATGTCTAACGAAACGGAATCCTGCATTAAATGGTCGAAAAGTGATTTCTGTTTGATCCCCAGGTGTGTCGAAACAACGCTGAGCGCATCGATTGCCTTTGCGGTCAATTTAAACGTCGCTCTGACGGACTGCCTTCCCCTGAGATCTGCTGTTGTCGTTCCGGGTAATGAGATCTCAATTGTCCAGTTCTGATTTTTTGGTTTCACTCTTTCAACCCTCCCGGATATTACTTGATTGATAAATT
Organism: Desulfobacterales bacterium; assembly: GCA_046484745.1. Taxonomy (GTDB): domain Bacteria; phylum Desulfobacterota; class Desulfobacteria; order Desulfobacterales; family SURF-7; genus JAQYVL01. Next base: position 91,310 of record JAWOIJ010000046.1, read on the forward strand.
TATTAAAAATAATATGAAAAAATTTGCATATTCATATATTGACATAATCTAAAATCTTCTTATCATATTATTAAAAGAAGATAAAAGGGTTTAGAAAGAAAATATTTTATAGTCAAATAAAAGGAGAAACAACCATGGAACTTGTTAGATGGAATCCATTTGGTGGGGGGTTGCGGGCGAGGAATCCTATCGGTAGTCTTTTTAATGAGTTACTCCAGCCTGCATTATGCATTAACGAAGATATGGCTGCAAATGCATGGAATCCGACTGTGGATGTATATGAAAACAAGGACGAGATCATCATCAAGGCCGAACTGCCCGGTGTTGAAAAAAAGGATATTAAAGTTGATGTCAATGCCGGCATTTTGACGCTGAAGGGTGAACGCAATCATGAAAAAGAGGTTAAAGAAGAGGATTATTATCGAAAAGAAAGCGTTTACGGTAAGTTTGAAAGATCTTTCAAATTGCCGGGCAGAACCGATTTCGATAAGATAAAAGCCGACTTGAAGGATGGTATTCTCAAGGTGAGTGTGCCAAAGACCGAGGAAACAAAGCCGAAGAAGATTACCATTCATTAGAGATTCTGCCTCCATGAATCCCCCTGCTCCGGAGCGGTCCATCTCAGACCGCTCCGGATTTTTTTGAAGAAGTAAAAAAGAGGGCTTCAGCATCGCCTCCTGATCACCATTGTTCTGCTTTTAATTTTCATCAGCATCAGAATTTAAAATTTTAACCATTAAAGCCTCTCCTTCTCATGATTCGACGGTTTCTATTTTTTATTATGGCGGGAGCATTTCATAAAGAATTGACCGAATGAATTTTTCAAGATATGGGTATCCTGTCACAAAATAGTTTTGGATATGGGCTGCGGAATAAATTGAAAACGTATGATAACGGTTTACGTTTCTGCTGGATCATGTTTTTTCCAATTGCCATTGAGTCAGTACCGAAGTTGCAACGTCAGGATTTTTAATCAGCGGGAGGGAAGATGCCTATGCTAAGTCTGAAAACTTTTCTTCGGAAGGGGTTGGGGTTCATCAATGCAGGATCGGTTTTTAAACGGAGGGCTCTTTCGAGATCTCGCAGAAATCGAATCTTTTTCATTTTTGAAGGGCAGGAGTTCACCTATGGTGATGTCTATCAAAAGGCTCTTCAGTATTCACATTTTTTTCATGATGTGCGAAAAGCCAAGCAGAAGATCGGGCTGGTAGAACCGGATGAGAAGCTTGCTGTCGGTCTTTACCAGGAAAATACACCGGAGTATGTTTTTGCGTTGTTTGGTGCTGCGTTGAGTGACACGACAATTTTCGGCATTAATACCGGTTTTCGCGGTGAAACGCTTGTCAATGTGATCAATCAGGCCAATATCGCATTATTGTTTTCCGATTCGACAACCATTCGAGAAGTAAAACGCATCCTTCCTGAAACAAAAAACCTTCAGGAAAAGGATCTTTTTTTGGTCGGAGAGACAGCAGAAGAAGATAACGGTGGATTGAAGAAAATCGATGAAGCGATCTCCAGGTATGAATTCGGCCCCTCCCGTCCGCCCAGGGTAAAGATTGATAATTTCAGCCCGTTGACGGTTATATATACATCCGGGACAACCGGTGCGCCAAAGGGAGTGCTTTGCTCTCATGTGAAATGCGTTGGGGCGGGGTTTATCATAAAGAAAAGAATAGGCCTGACCTTGAACGACAGAGGATATATCTGCATGCCGCTGTTTCATTCCAATGCAATTCTATTGGGGATCATGCCGATGATGGCCGCCGGAGGTAGTTTTCTGCTGAAGCGTCGTTTCAGCGCCAGTGCTTTTGAGGAGGATATTCTGGAACACGGTGTCACCTATATGAATTATGTCGGTCAGCCGATTCATTATATTCTGGTTGCACTTGAAAAGAAGTATGGCAGCGGTGAAAAAGTGGAGTCGGCTCTTGGCAATCATCCCGGAAACCATTTCAGGATCGCTCATGGAAATGGAGCACCGCCGACGGATCGAAAAAAATTGATTCGATATCTCGGAATGGAGCATATTTATGAACTATACGGATCAACGGAAGCACCGATCACAACTATGGTTATGCCGGGAGATCCAATTGAAAGCGTCGGCGCGCTGGATTCAAAAAAAATTATGATCCTGAATGAAAACGATGAACCATGCCCTCCGGGAATCCTGGACGAGAAAGGGAAGTTGTTGAACTACGAAGAGGCTGTGGGCGAGATTGTCCGGAAAATGGACACCGACAATATTTTTTTTGACGGTTATTATAAGAACAATGAGGCTTCTGAAAAAAAATATCGAGGCGGGTTTTATCGTTCCGGCGATTTGGGCCACATTTGTCTGCATAAGCGAAAGCGGTATCTGTACTTTGACGGCCGGACAGATGACTGGATCCGGAAAGACGGGGAAAATTTTTCAGCGGAGAATGTCTCTCAGTATGCAATCAATCTTCCGGGAGTTGATGTTGCAGTTGCTTTTGGAGCACCCTGTGAGGTATCGGATGAAAAGGTCATGGTTGCGCTGCAACTCGCAAAAGGAGAAGAATTCGATCCGCAGAAGGCTTTTGACTGGTTTATGCGACAGCAGCAGGGAGCAGGGATGGATCCAAAATGGATGCCGGATTATATCCGCATCATGGATGAGTTCCCGGAAACCAGAACGCATAAGATTTTGATTCGTCCTCTCAAGCGGGCACACTTTAATATCGAAAAGCAACCGGATATGACGATCTACTTTCGCATGCGCGGAGATACATCCTATCGGATGCTGACCGCCGAAGATTATCGGAAATTAAAAAAGCAGTTCGAAGAGATCGGCCGTCTGCCTTTGCTTGAGGCAGGTTGATATACCCGATGGTTTCGTAAAATTGGTTTTCTATGTTTTAAAATGATTTAAGGCGTTAAAGCGTTTAGAACAAACATAGCCTCATGGATAATTTTATTTTATATCGTGTAAACTCATGAAAACGAGAGACACAATTTTCCGGACTTCCGGAAATATCCTCCTGTGGCTGGTGCTGATGCTTCTTTTCTCAGGAGGAATGCAGGCAATGGCATTGGAGACGGAACCTCAAAAAATTAAATTGCCCGAACCAAGACATGACGGAAAGGTTTCCGTGGAAAAAGCAATCCATCTGCGAAGATCAATACGGAGTTATAAGGCTGAGCCGCTCAGCCTGAACACTATCTCCCAGCTTCTCTGGTCCTCCCAGGGCAAGACGAGCCCGAGAGGATACCGGACCGCTCCTTCTGCCGGAGCGCTTTATCCGCTTGAGGTATATCTGTTCGCTTTTGATGTTACGGGTCTCAACGAAGGGGTTTATCGATATTTTCCAAATGAGCACGCAATTGCCTTGACAAGGAAGGGGAATGTCCGCGAAGAATTATGCAAATCTTCCTTGAGTCAGAGCTCGGTGAAAAATGCTCCTGCCGTATTGGTTATCAGCGCGGTCTATGAGCGGACGATGAGAAAATATGGGCAGCGGGGAGAACGGTATGTCCATATCGAAGCAGGCCACGCAGCTCAGAATATCTGCCTTCAAGCTGTTTCAGAAGGGCTGGGAAGCGTGGTTGTCGGAGCCTTTCTGGATCATGAAGTAAATGCTCTGTTAAACAGCATCCCGGAAGCAAGGCCTCTTTACGTTATGCCCATCGGAGTGCCTGCCGAGTGAGATAGTAGATTCACGAACACAACTTGGACCATTTCCTTGTTTATAAAATTTTTTTTGCCGGAAACCACCTCTTGAACCGGAATGTCGATTACGTTTAAAAATGAATTGCAGGTTTTCAGGTTGACCATGAAGCAGGGCGATCCGGTTTTTTATCAGACATGACAATCGATCAAAAATGCCGGGAGGCCCGAAGGGGGCTGTTATCCGAGGAATCGTAGTTGCAGGAACAAACAGCGGATGCGGAAAAACAACCGTTTCGCTTGGACTGATGGCAAGCTTTATAAAACGGGGTATCCGTGTCGCGCCTTTTAAAGTCGGCCCTGATTTTATCGATCCTGGTTATCATTGCCTCATTACCGGCAAGAAGGGGAGAAATCTGGATGGATGGATGCTTTCCAAAGAGTATAACCTCTCGACTTATATCCGAAATACAGCGGAAAACGATATCGCCGTTGTAGAAGGCGTCATGGGACTGTTTGACGGGTATGATGGAAAAACAGAATCAGGGTCTACCGCACAGATGGCAAAGTGGATTGGAGCTCCCGTGGTTCTGGTCGTGAATGCCCGGAGCATGGCCAGGAGTGCCGCCGCAGTTGTTCAGGGTTTTGAAAATTTTGACTCGGATATCCGTTTCAGCGGGGTTGTTTTTAATCATGTCGGGAGTGAAAGCCACTTGCGGATTTTGAAAGATGCAATGTCCGGACATGCAACAATGCCTTTCCTTGGCGGAATTCCTCGCAACCCGGTAGTTGAAATTCCCGAACGTCACCTTGGACTGGTTACAAGCGATGAATTCCGGATAGAGGACAAGACCGTAAATGTACTGGCGAACCTGATTGAAGACCATATTGATGTTGATGCCATTTTACGGACAGCAGGTGTTTTGGATGTCAGCATTGAAAGAAGCCTGAAAACACATGAAGCACGTGTAAGAGTTGGAATCGCAAGAGACAGCGCTTTCTGCTTTTATTATTCGGAGAACCTTGAACTGCTCACGGAAAATGGCGCGGAGCTGGTATACTTTTCACCAATTTCAGACAGGAGGCTTCCTGAAAATCTGGATGGAATGTATTTGGGCGGCGGATATCCCGAACTGTTTGCGGAAAATCTTTCCAGGAATTCCGAAATGTTAGGTCAGATTCGCCATGCCAGTAATCTTGGCATGCCTATTTTGGGGGAATGCGGCGGCTTCATGTACCTGTGTGATGAACTGGTGGACAGAGAAGGAACGGCATGGAGGATGAGCGGCTGCCTGAAAATGAAAGCACGCATGCTGAATCATTTAAAAGCGTTAGGGTACAGAGAGGTGACATTTACGGATGACACCATCATTGGGAAAACGAATCAGACCGTACGCGGCCACGAATTTCATTACTCCGAGATTTCAAGTAATTCCGAAAAGGTTGAAAATGTTTTTCTGGTTACCGCCATAGACGGCCGTAAAACAGAGCTGCAGGGATTTCAGAAAAACCGTACACTGGGAAGTTATTTTCATCTCCATTTCGGAAGCCGGCCAGAAGCGGCAGGCTGTTTCATATCGGAATGCCTTCAGTATCAGAAGGAGAAGCCGGCTGCCTGAGAACGGCACGGCTTGAAAGATAAATTTTCCCGCGGGATATGCCGAACCATGGATTTTAAAATTTTCTTGACTTTATCTGTTTATTTCAATAGACAATTTTATTCTATTCAGGTGTCCCGATTTTGGGACGTAACAGGGAACCCGGTTTAAATCCGGGACGGGCCCGCCGCTGTGATTGGGGACAAAAGCCGCATTCTGCCACTGCCGGTTAGCAAGCCGATGGGAAGGCGCGGTGATTTGAATGATCCAAAAGTCAGAAGACCTGCCTGAATAAGCGGCGAATTCTCCGTGGCCAAGAGAGCGCCTGAAAGATCTTGAGGATAAAAAAGGGAAACCCTGGATCGATTGATTTTATCGGTCCGGGGTTTTTTTATTGCTTCGGACCCTGAATTGTACTTTTTTTTAGGGAGGGGGAAGCAGATGAAAAAAAGATTTTTTATATTCTTACTTATGATTATCCTGTCGACAGGCATAAGCGCCGCAGAGGAGAATACCAAAAAAAAAACAGATATTACTGAACTGGATGAGGTCGTTGTCACCGCCGGAAGGATAGAGGAAAAAAAGAAAGAACTTGCCGCCAATGTAACGGTTATCGATAAGGAAATGATTCAAACCTCTTCGGCAAAGGATCTTGGGGAGCTGCTCGCTGAAAATGGTGTGGGCTATTCCAAGAAATATCCCGGAACAAGCAATGTGATCGGCATTCGGGGATTTCGGACAGATACATTCGGTGATGAGGTTCAGGGGCATGTGCTGATCACCGTAAACGGCCGGAGAGCTGGAACCGGCAATGCAGCCAAAATCATCACCAAGAACATTGAACGCGTTGAGATTATCAGAGGACCTGCATCTGTACAATATGGCTCCGCGGCCATGGGAGGCGTTGTGAATGTTATTACCCGGCGCGGAACAGAAGAGCCGGAGATTTTTATGGAAGGCCTTTCCGGAAGCCACGGGTATGATGAAGCAAGTGCGGGCTTTGCCGGAAAGGTAAAAAAATTTGACTTTTCGGCAGGTTTTACCCAATCGACCATGAATGATTATGTAACCGGAGATGGCGATCTTTATCACAACACCGGCTATGATAAAAAGCAGGATGTGAATTTGAATGCGGGGTTTGAGTTTTTTCCAAAAAACAGAATCGGCCTGATGTACAGCAATTTTGATGCAGACCGCGTTGGTTTGCCGGGATACAAAAGCCAGCAGGATCTGGATGATTTTAAGGAGTCGGGTTTTGATTCCTTTGAAATCGATTATGAGGGTGCGACGTCAAGCGACAGGTTTTCCTGGAAGATGAAATATTTTCAGTCCAGTGATGAGGAAACAAATTTTGATCCAGTGGAAAGTGATCCTGACGGATATGATGATGGTGTTCCGACCTCGAGTGAAACAGACCAGAAAGGGGGGCAGGCCCAGGGATCGATCCATTTGCAGAATACAACCATCACCGCGGGAAGTGACTGGGCGCACTATGATATCAAGGGCGATTACGCTCCTCAACAATCAGAGTACGACAACCTCGCCTTTTTTGTCTTTGGCAAACAAAAATTGTTCAGTCAGCGGCTGATTCTTTCCGGCGGGCTCCGGTACGATGATTTTACGGTAAAGGTGATCGAGCCTGCCGGTAACACAGAATCCCTTGACAACGTTTCGCCGAGGTTCGGGGCAGCGTATCTGATATCCGACAGTCTCAAGGTGAGGGCAAATTACGGAGAGGCGTTTTCCGTTCCGTCCGCCAAAGAACTTGCCTATGACTATATGCCGGCTTCGACCCGGTATGTCGGGAATCCGGACTTGAAACCGGAAAAAAGCCAGACATACGATCTTGGTGTTGATTATTCCAAAGGACCGCTGAATTCATCACTGACCTATTTTTATACCAATTTTAAAGAAAAAATCGAAACAACCCCGGGTCCCGGGATCAATGAAATGACATGGGAAAACCTGGGAAGAGCGACTCTTGAAGGCATTGAGGGGGCCTTTTCCTATGATGTCGGATCACGCCTGAACTGGAAATATGAAGTGAAACCGTATGTCAGTATTGTTTATATGCTGCGTTATAAGGATGAGGAAACCAAGAAAGATCTGCTGGAAACATCGGATATGAATGCGTCTTACGGAATCTCCATTTCAGATTATGACGGGTTTTCGGCAAGATTGAATTTTGCCTATACCGGGGAGATGACGGTAACCGATTACGAAAGCGCATACCCCTATCCGGAAGTAACACAGGAAAGCTTCACGGTAGCGGATTTGACGATCAACAAGCGGCTTATAAAAGTTGACAGGCTGGGAGGGCTTTCATTGAAAGGAGAAATCCGGAACCTGTTTGATGAAAATTACAGCTATGCAAAAGGGTATCCCATGCCCGGCAGAAGTTTCTTTTTGGGTTTGAGGTATGATTATTGATTTTGATTGATCACCATGGTTCCGGCTATATATATGTGACAACAGCCATAACCCCTGAAGGATCTGCCCATGAATACAATGATTTTTAACATGCTGAGAATATGTTTTCTTCTGTGGATTGCTGTTCCGGCTTCCTGCTTTTCTTTTCCCGTGACATTTACAGATGCAAGAGGCAAGCCGGTAACACTCCAGCAAGAACCGAGGCGGGTCGTATCTCTTGTGCCGTCCGTAACCGAGGTTCTTTTTAAAATTGGTGCCGGTAATTCCGTAAAAGGGATGACCTATCACAGTGGTTATCTTTCTGGTGCTTCCGATATGGATATTGTCGGCGGTTTTTTTGAGCCTTCCCTGTCCGCCATCGAGAAAATTCAGCCGGATTTGATTGTTGTGGATGATATCCATGAAAAGGTAATGGAAAGATTTGCGGAAAAGGAGTGTGTTCTGGTAGCGTTTAAAACATCCTCCATTTCCGACAGCTTTGAAAATATTCAGCTGCTTGGAAAAATTTTTAACCGGGAAGAAGCGGCATCCGGAGTGATAGAGGAGATTCAGCAGGAACTCGCCTTTATTTCTAAGAAAATTTCCGTCATTCCAAAAGAGGAGAGAAAGAGGGTGATCCGTCTGATGGGACGGGAAAAGGTGATGACGCCTGGAATCGATTCTTTCCAGAATGAAATGATTCGGGCAGCCGGCGGAATATCTCATAATTTTGAAAGAAGCGGAGAGATCATCGAGGTCAAAAAAGAAGAATGGCTCCGGTTTAATCCGCAGGTTATCTATGGATGCGGAGGGGACCAGAAGACGGCTGAAAAATTTTTCAGTCAGCCTGGATGGAAAGATGTGGAGGCTGTAAAAACCGGCAGCATCTATTACTTCCCCTGTGACCTTACCTGCCGGGCATCCACCAATACGGGATATTTTGTTTCATGGCTTGCGGCGCGAACCTATGGAGATGAATTTTCCAAAGCGGAAAATCGTTTTTTCGGGGAAGATGCCTTTAAGACGGAAAACCTTGCCATCGATCTCGATTTTGTAAAAGATATCCGAATTGTACACAGCCGGATTTTTGATTTTATCAATAAGACGCTGATTATCGACTTCAGAGAATCCATGTCCGTGATCTCAACCCTCGAAGGGCAGCGCCGGAACATCAATACGGTCGGGAACCACTATTCATCTCCCCAATATTGGGCGGTAGGACATCAGGGAGGATTGAAAGGCCATCAAAAACGTGTTTATGATGTTCTTCAACAATCTGAAAAAGATGCCTGTTTTCTTTTTACCGCCGCAGACATGGATAACCTTGCCATAACGAATGTAACGTTCAAGGAGTTGGCAGTGTACGCGCTGGTTACAGCAGGTGTGGAGTCAAATGCCATGAGGATGGCAAAAGATCAGGGCTCATTTTATGAGCCGGGAACCATCAACATGATTATCATGACAAACATGAAGTTGACCCCGCGTGCCATGACACGGGCCATTATATCAGCAACCGAGGCCAAAACTTCGGCACTTCTGGATATGGATATCCGAAGCAGTTATCATGAGGGGGCATATCGGGCAACCGGAACGGGTACCGACAATATCATCGTTGTGGAAGGCACGGGTGTGCAGCTGGATAATTCCGGAGGGCATACAAAGCTTGGCGAGCTGATCGCGCGCAGTGTTTATGACGGCGTTCAGAAAGCTGTCAGGATGCAGAATGGATTAACCGCTTCAAGGAATATTTTTCAGCGGTTGAAAGAGCGAAATATAACGATATATGGCCTTATCTCAAAAGAAATATGCGACTGCGGGCGTGACAGAAGCGATTTTACCGGAGCGGTTGAAGCCATACTGCTTCATCCCCGATACGCGGGCTTTATCCAGTCTTCGCTCGCGTTGAGTGATGACTATGAAAAGGGGCTGGTGAGAGATCTGACGCAATATAACGATTGGGCCAAAAGCGTTGCAGAGGAGATCGCGGAGCAGGAGATCGATGAAATCAGAGAGATTGCGCGGACTGAAAACATGCCGCGGGTAATCGGAATTTCCCTGAATGCAATCTGTAACGGAGTCTATTATCGGGGAAAAAAATAGATCATAATTTTACGATTTTTACTTGCTCAATTTCATTACCGGATACGAAAACAGAATGTTGAAAATCTTTCTCTATTTTTCCAATACGGGTTCAACTGGTTTCAGGACATGCGGCAAAACGTGCCGGAATGAGAATTTTCTTGATGATGAACATCCGGTTCAATACAATAATCGGGGTTGTGTGCGGTTATGAAAATATATTTTTTATTCAGAATAAAACAGGTTGTCCTGATTTCATTTTTCACGGTTGCTTTTGCCTGTGCTGTCTTGCCGGTTCCTGCTGCCGGCGAGTCTTTTCCGATTCCAGAGAGAATTGTTTCTCTCGGTCCGATCCTTACGGAAACAATCTACCTTCTCGGCGCAGACAAACAGCTTATTGCCGACACAACCTATTGTGTCTTTCCCCCGGATGCCGATCTCAAAGAAAAGATCGGAACGGTCACTCAGATGAATGTCGAGAAGATCATCAGTTTGAGACCGGATCTGGTGCTGGCAAATGCGCTTACGAAACAAAAGCAGATCAACACCTTGGAAAGTCTGGGGATACGGGTTGTCAAATTCGAAAATTCAAAAACCTTTTCTGAAATGTGCCGGATGACCCTGAGGCTCGGGAGGGTTTTGGGTAAGGAGGAAAAAGCGAAACAGATCGTCGCGGACACCCGAAAAGAAGTGGATGCCGTCATCGAGAAAACCGGCAAACTTCCGAAGAAGAGAGTTTTCATTCAGATCGGCATCAAGCCGCTTCATACCGCTGTGAAAGAAACCTTTATCAATGAATATATTGAGCTTGCCGGAGGGGAGAACATTGCGCTGGACGAAAGGTCGGGCGTATACAGCCGGGAAAAAGTGCTGCAGGAAAATCCGGATGTGATTTTTATAGCGACCATGGGATCTGCAAGAACCGCCGGAGAAAATGAAAAGGCAGTCTGGATGAAATTTAAATCAATCAATGCTTCCCGGAACAACGAAATTTATATTCTGGATCCGGATATTATATGCAGTCCCACGCCTGTTTCATTTGTTAAGGCGTTAAAGGAAATTGCGAAATTGCTTCACCCGGAGATCGGTTTAACGGAATGAAAAACAATAAAATACGATACTGGTTTTTTGTTCTTCTTATACTTATTCTGATACTGCTTTGTGTCTGTATTCTCGCCATCTGCACAGGCAGTGCGGGAATACCCGTAAAAAGTATTCCGGACATCCTGTTGTCCGGAAAGAAGACCGCGGAATACAACATACTGTTGGGTATACGCCTGCCAAGGATTTTGCTCGGTATCGCCATCGGAGGTGCGTTGAGCCTTGCCGGTACCCTGCTTCAGGGCATGTTTCGAAATCCTCTGGTGGAGCCGTATACGCTTGGCATATCCGGCGGAGCCTCTCTGGGGGTATGCCTGAATATCATTTTGAAATGGTATGCAGTTCTTGGCGTAATCGCATACCCGCTTTCCGGCTTTCTCGGAGCGATGATCGTGATCGCGCTGGTATACACCCTGAGCATGAGGACTGGAACCCTGAAAACGAACAGCATGCTGCTGATCGGTGTTATGATCAGCTTTGTTTCTTCATCCCTGGTTATGCTTTTGATGGCGATCTCCCACAGCGAAGATCTGCAAAGCATTGTTTTCTGGATCATGGGGTCTCTTGACGAACCGAATATGACGCTGATTAAAATCGCCGTGGCCGGTTCCTTTGCCGGATTAATTTTTTCCTATTTTTTCTGTCTGGATTTAAATGCCCTTGCGCTGGGCGAAGAAGAGGCGATGCATCTGGGTGTGAATATTGACAGGACAAAACGAATTCTTTTTGTGATTGCCTCGGTTCTAACCGGCTTGAGCGTATCGGTAGCCGGTATTATCATGTTTGTGGGCCTTATCGTTCCTCATTTTATGCGGTTCACAGTCGGATCGGATCACCGCATCCTGTTAATCGGGTCATTTCTGGCAGGCGCATCCTTTTTAACCCTTTGTGATGTTCTTGCCCGAACCGTGATATCCCCCCTTGAACTTCCCGTAGGCGTTATCACCGGCATTATCGGTGGTGTCGTATTTATTTATGTTCTGAGTCGAAAAAGGGTTGCACTATGAAAGAGACGATTCTCCGGATCAATAACCTTTTTTGCGGTTATGATGGAAAGATCATTCTTCGGGATATCGGTTTTGAGGCACTTAAAGGAGAAATCATCAGCATTATCGGGCCGAATGGTTCCGGAAAGACAACACTGCTTCGGGCAATATCGAACATTATCAAACCGGAAAAGGGAGAAATTATTCTTCAGGAGGAAAACCTTGCCAGGATCTCCCACAAAGCGCTTGCCGGAAAGATCGCTTTTGTCGCGCAGGCGGTTGAATCCGCTGTTATGAGCGTCGAAGAATATGTTCTTCTCGGAAGACTTCCTTACTTTCGGAAATATCAGTTTTTTGAAACCAAAAACGATATGGCCCTGGCACGGAAATATATGGAGCTGACCGATACATTCAAATTGAAAGACTCCCTGATGAGCGCGATCAGCGGGGGGGAGCGGCAACTGGCCTCCATCGCCCGTGCGCTGGTACAGGAACCGAACCTTCTGTTGCTGGATGAACCGACATCTCATCTCGATATTACGCATCAGGTGCAGATTCTGGAACTGATCAAACGGTTGAATCGGGAATTGGGGCTGACCGTGCTCATGGTGCTTCATGATTTGAACCTGGCAAGCGAATATTCGGACAGGCTGGTTCTTCTCAACGGCAGCGGCGGCAGTATATACAAAAAAGGAGTTCCGGAAGAGGTTATTACCAGGGTTTCCATTGAAGCGGTTTATCAGACCGAGGTTCTGATCAAGAAAAACCCCCTGTCGGGGAAACCGTATGTGATGCTTGTCAGCACACCATGATGGGATCAACTTCTGTTTTGCGGTTAGCGCTGACGGTTGCACCTATCGGCTTGGAAAACCGCACTGCGTATCATCCCTTGCCAGTAGCGATCGAACGGTATCGGGATTTGCGCGCCTTGAATTTTTTATTTTACCATCTACAGAATGAAGGAGTACGATTATGATGGAATTTTTTGAAAGCGGAGGGCCGGTCATGATTCCGCTTCTATTCTGCTCGATCATCGCATTGGCCGTTACCATTGAACGGATCCTTTTCTGGCTGACGGTTCAATTCCGTTATGACCAGAATCTCGTGGATGAGGTTCTGGAATCGTGCCGCAGGGGAGACTGGATGCAGGTCAGAGACAAAGCAGCCGGATCAAAAAATTATATTATCCGAATACTCATCAGCGGCATTCTTCACCGGGATTATTCTCTGGTCAAGGCAATGGAATCTGCCGCCGCGGAAGAAATCCGCAAGATGCGTCGTTTTATGGGGGTACTGGATACCATGATTACCGTGGCCCCGCTCCTGGGAATTTTCGGTACGGTTGTTGGAATCATTTCGTCCTTTGACATGCTCGGAGCTGGAATCGAGCATCCGGAAGCGGTTACCGGAGGAATTGCCCAGGCGCTTATCACCACTGCGGCCGGGCTTGGGATCGCGATTTTTACGGTTTTCCCGTATAACTATTTTACTGCACGGGTTGAGCGGGCGGCGCTGGCGATTGAAAAATACGCGACCAGCCTTGAAATCGTTTATGAAAAAAATATTACGGCTCAGAATCAAATTCAGGGGGGATCGGCATGAAGCTCTGTCTGGAAACAAAGCGAAAGGCCCGGATTGAAATGCTTCCCCTGATCGACATTGTTTTTCTGCTGCTTGTATTTTTTATCTACGCCATGCTTTCCATGGCCGTTCATCATGGTCTTCCCATCGATCTTCCGATATCCTCTTCCGCGGAGATTGATAAAAAACTTGTGCTATCGATAACGGTAAAGGCGGACGGCAGTGTTTATCTCGATAAAAACCCTGTTGCTCTTTCCGATTTGACGCGAAGACTGAAAACCGAAGCAGAAGGACATCAGGAACCCGGGGTTCTTCTTTTTGCGGATCGGGATCTGTCATATCAGAAACTTTTCCAGGTTCTGGACAAGATTAAACTGGCCGGCCTCGAGAAGATCTCCCTTCAGGCGGAGAAAATGAAGAATCAATGAAAACGAGATTTCTGTTGGCCGCAGCGCTTTCACTTGGTATCCACTGGCTGTTTTTCGGTCTGAATTGGAGTTTTTTGAAAGACCGGAGAGTCACGATACCGAAAACCCGAAACGTGACCATCACCATGTCCTATAAAGAACCGGAACTGCCTGCCGGGCAACCCCGAAAAACAAAAAAGAAGACCGGAAAAACTCAAATAAAATCTGCGAAGGAAATCAGAAAAAAAGAGATCAGGAGCCCTTTGGAACCGGAGAAAGCCGAAGTCGCGCCTGTTCCCCTGGAATCGGAAGCCAAAGACGCGAAAGATTCGAAAAAAGAATTATCGGACGACACGATACCTGAAATCACAAACAAGGCCGATCGTGTTTCAGCGGCAGCGGTTATCAAAGAGGCAAGCCCGCTGTATCGAAAAAATCCGCCGCCGGTTTATCCCAGGGTGGCCCGAAGAAGAGGCCACCAGGGTACGGTTTCCCTTGAAGTCCTGGTTGATCGGAACGGCAGTGTCAAGGACCTCAGGGTGCTTCAATCCAGCGGATATGAGGCTCTGGATGATGCCGCCCTGGCTTCGGTTAAAAACTGGATTTTTGAACCGGGCACGAGTGGGAACCAGAGCGTTGAGATGTGGGTCAAACTGCCGGTCCGATTTCAGTTAAAATAGGATCATTATTGTTTGTCGTTGTCATACGCCTCTTTACTCTGTTCCTGCTGTTTGTCGCGCTGATATCCGCAGGCGAGCGAAATATCCGCAAGGAGCATCCGGGCATGTTCCTTGTCTATTTTATCAAAGACCCTGGTTTCAGGCAGTGACTGCAAATCGACGAGAATTTTTTTCGCCTCTTCGATTTCTTCGGGCTGATTGTATTTCTGACCATGACATAAGAGGCTTACAGCCAGTTCCTTATTATTGTCGATTGCATTCGGGTCACACGCAATCGCACTCCTTTGGTACGTGATGGATTTTTTCAAGTCTCCGCAGGTGCCTACAATTTGCTTCAACGGGAAATGGCAGAGCCATTCCGGAACAACACGGTAGAACATACCCAGGGCATAAGAAACGCCGCATTTTGCGTTTGAAGTGCCGTCCTCCGAACGGTAGGTAAGACCCAGAGAATCCGCCTTGACCCATGCGTCCTCCACGTCGGAAGCCATAAAGAGCGATTTGAGAACGCCCTGTGTGGTTCCCCTGCGTCCAATACCGACACCTTTCCACAGCCAGCAATGTCCGTCTTTCTGATCAAGTTCCGTGCATTTGTCTGCAAAGGTTTCGACTTCCATGTACAGCCTGATCAGTTCTTTTTTTTCCGGTTTTTGGTTCCGGTCAAAACTCTCCAGTCTTTCATAAATGTTGCGCCCTTTCCGCCAGTAAGGCTCCGCCAGTTTGGGACAGGTCTTCATGGCTTCGTCCAGTCGCTTATCCGATTCGTCAAACTGGTTATCCGCCCATAGTTTTTCCGACTCGGCTATCAGCTCATTGCATGATTTTTCATCTGCCATTGCAATCGAAACCGTAAAAAGCAACCCAATTGAAAGCCACAACCGTATCAGTCTAATCTTCATCCGAAATCTCCCTTTTTTCATTTGAAAGCCAAGCCCCGAAACGTACCGTACATGAAACACATTTTCTCGACCTCATCCTAAGAATCCATCGGCGATTTTAGAACCGGTTCTATACTTTTTGAACCCATACCAATTGCCGGATGGATCAAATTTTCGGCATGAAGCTGCAAGGTGTTCTTTCCCGATTATGCCGAATTTCCGATGGTTCTCATTCAATTTTTTTCAGCGAATCCCGTAATGCTGTTTCTGCTTCTTTCACCATTCTTTCGATCAGTTCCGATACCGACGGAACATCCGTAATCCGTCCGACAGACTGACCGATTGTGAGCATGGCGTCTTCCGAATTTCCATCTTTCCATACCTGTTTTGCCCGTTCTCCGGAAATCAGGGGCAGCAATTCAGACAGATCTCCGCCTCGCTGTTCCACTTCTTCGATTTTTCGGATAATACGGTTCCGGAGCGCGCGAACCTGCAGACCAAAATTTCCTAGCAGACTCTGAAGGTTCAGGGAAGTATCATTTTCATTTTTATCGATCAGGGTTTGATAAATATTGGGGTGTACATCGCTTTCTCTGGTCGCAAGGAATCGTGTCGCCATCATGATGCCATCAGCGCCAAGTGCGAGCGCCGCCGCCAGGCTTTTTCCGTCGACCATGCCCCCTGCCGCCAGGACAGGAAGATCCACCGCTTCTACCACTTTTGGAACTAAAATCATCGTGGAAACATTGTCTTTGTGTGGAAACCCTCCCTCTTCGAACCCGGCAATCGTAACGGCATCGTAGCCAGCTTTTTGAGCGTGGACAGCATGCTTCACCGTGCCTACCTTATGAAGTACTTTTACATTGGCATCTTTGGCCATGGGGATAAATTCAGGGCCAAGAAATTTATCCACCGGAGACCCCGCGATTTCCATTGCGGTCACTTTTTTTTCACAGCAGATCCGAAAGAAATCCTGAAGAAGTTCAATCGGAAGACGGATCGATGGCATGGTGGTAATATTCACGATAAACGGCTTATCCGTCAATTCACGAGTTCTGTCGATCGCTGCCCGAAGTTCATCTCCGGAGTTGTAGTTCCCGGAAGTAAGATTTCCCATCGCACCTGTGTTGCTGATGGCTGCCGCCAGTTCAGGCGTTGCCAGCCATAACATCCCGCCGCATTGAATGGGGTACTGGATTCCGAAAAGTTCTGTAACGCGTGTTTTCAAAGGCAGTGCTCCTTGTTTCTGTTTTAAGGCGGTTTCAGTAAGATTATCCGTCCTTAACCCATGTTTTGTGAGAATGCAAATTATATTGTCCGGGAATGATATCGGCCTTTAAAATCAGCCTGGAAAAACATGGAACGGCTTTGTCGGATCGGACGCCGAAATGATTTTCACTTCCGGGTAAATAATCGATAAGGTGTCCGGAGGAAAATATTTTATTTTTTTGCTTTGTCTTTATGCCGTTCATCGGTATAATGATCTGAGAATTCGAGTGTTGCCTGCGGATGAGAAAGGCTGAATCCGCGAACGATTGAAGATCAGATCAAAATGGTTTAGCGGTATCCGATACAATGAAAAATCCTAAAAAAATCGAAAATTCACAAGGTGTTACAGATATTATTCTTGAGAGCATTTCGGATGGCGTGTTCACGGTTGACCACAACTGGAAAATCATGTCCTTTAATCGGGCTGCTGAGGAAATAACCGGTATTTCCCGGGTTGAGGCGATTGGGAGGTACTGCTGGGAGGTGTTCCGTTCCAATATGTGCGAAGGGGACTGTGCTCTCCGGAATACGATGAAAGAAAGCAAGCCTTTTGTCAATACCTCCACGTATATTGTGGCGGCTGATAAAAGACGCATTCCGATTGCCGTATCCACCTCCCTGCTTTGCGATGAAAAAGGAGAGGTGCTTGGCGGCGTGGAGGTTTTTCGGGACCTCAGTGTTGTAGAAGAGCTTCGAAAGGAGCTGGATTCCCGTTTCGAACTCGGCGATATGGTCAGCCGAAGTCCGATTATGCAGAAGATATTCAACATTCTTCCGCAGATCGCTGAAAGCGACAGTACGATTCTGATTCAGGGCGAGACCGGTACGGGCAAAGAACTTCTGGCCAGAGCGATTCATGACCTAAGCCACCGTAAAAATAATAAATTTTTTGCAATCAACTGTGGAGCTCTCCCGGATACGCTTCTGGAATCAGAACTTTTTGGATATAAGGCCGGGGCCTTCACCAATGCGGTAAAGGATAAACAGGGGATGTTGGGTGCCGCTGAAGGCGGCACAATCCTTCTTGATGAAATCGGTGATATCAGCCCTGCGTTTCAGGTGAGACTGTTACGCGTTCTTGAAGAACGAGAATATCAACCTCTTGGCAGCGTAAAAACGGTTAAAGCGGACATCCGTATTGTGGCATCGACCAATAAAGATCTCGCCGCCATGGTGAAGAACGGCACCTTCCGCAAGGATCTGTATTATCGCGTGAACGTGGTGCGGCTTGAGCTTCCGCCGCTTCGCGAACGAAGGGAGGATATCCCCCTGCTGTCTGAAAGGTTTATTAAACGGATGAATACTCTCCGGGGTAGATCGGTAACCGGATTGCATCCGAAAACCTTGGGAATCCTTATGTCCCATGATTATCCAGGGAATATTCGTGAACTGGAAAATATCATCGAACATGCCTTTGTACTCTGTCCCAACGGAATCATCGAACCGGCCCATTTGCCCGGAAACCTGCTGTCAGAACCACTCCCTTCGGAGCATAATAAAGATCTGAGCGATGTCATGAAATCAGCCGAGGCCCGTGTAATTTTAGAAGCGTTGAAACGAAACAATTTTAACCGGCTGGCCGCGTCCCGGGATCTTGGCCTGCATAAGAGCACCCTGTTTAGAAAAATCAAGAGCCTCAATCTTGTGCTGCCTGAGATTGACGGACGCTCTGAATCCAAGAAATCTACGTAGCTTTGGAACGATGATGACGCAGCACGTTATCCAGATAGTCCGCAACCCTGTCGGCTTCATTCAGCATGTTTTTTTCAGGAGGCGTAAGGCTGAGAAGCGCTTCGACTTTTGAAATCCACCCGCCGTTTTGAAATTCCGGGCTTTCAACGAGCAAGCCGGTCATTTCCCTTTGAATGAAAGCTTCCAGTTTATGTGTTTCGCGAAAAGCGGGCCTGGACACATAGCCGAACGGAACATTTGCATGATAAACCTCCGCGATGGTACTATATCCGGCTTTTCCGACAACAGCATCGGAAGCATTGACCAGATCCGGATGAAAAAAATCGGACTGGTGGGGCAGCAGGATAACGTTTTTGTCTCTCCGGAAGGTTTCTCCGCCTCCGGGGATCACAAAACAGATGTCTTGCAACTGCTTCAGTTTGTTAAGGAACTTGAGCTGTTCTTTAATACCTCCGGTAGTGATGAGAACCATCTTTGAATCCGGAGGGAGGTTGAGTTGTTTTCTGATGTGGTACCGGGGGGTTTTAAATTTTCGGCTGATGGGCATTACCGTCAGATCGACAGGCCCGCGGGCGCAGACCGGTTCAGTCTGAATATGAAAATCCGCTGTGTTGAACACCGCACGCAGATAGCGGATATGCTCAGTCAATCCGGGGTGCGTTTCATTATATTCTTCATAAATCCAGTCCCATGTAAAGTTTTCAATCAAAACGGACGGAATCCCGGCCTGTCTGGCGATGGCGATGCCAAGAGGTGCAATATCACAGATGACAAGAGCGCATCGGGCCGCTGTCAATTTGTCTGCGAATTCCGTTGTAATCTCCGGATGAAATGGAAGGAAACGGTCCAGGTGACGAATTGTCTCCTCAAGATCCGCATGAAAGGGTGTTTCCTGAACAAGACCGATGTCGGTTAACTGGGAGAAATAATCGAATGGTTCTGACAGGGAATCCTGAAAAAACCATCGGGGGATTGTCGTAAAAATGTTGAAATGGATCCAATTGTTTTTCGATTTCCAGGCCTCCATGACAGCAGATGCCCGTGCAGCATGACCAAAACCATGAGGGGAAATAAAGACTGCAATCTGGTCCGGTCTGATATTTTTTTTCATCCTTTTCGTCATTGGCTTCGGGTAGCGTTGCAACAGGAGAAAGTATCGGCGGCAGATCAGGGAATAAAGAAGCGATATACCGGATAGGAAAGAATAAGAGCAATAATGAGCAGAATCCAGAAGAGAGGTCTATAATTTTTTTCAGATGGTTTTTTATCTTTTTCCCGAATTGACTTAAGCTTCATGTCATTTTCTTTGATGGTTTTCCGGATATCTCGCTGTGTCCTATTTACCAGTTCCTTGGTTTCAAGGATCATTTCTTTGGTCGGCCTCATCATATCTCCTTTGGATTGATGCCATTTCTGTCAGGAATCAACGGTCTGGCGCATGATATTGATATCCTGTTATATTTCAAAAAGAACTGCTGAAATCAAGATCTAAAAACAGAATCACGGCAAAATCGATAAAATCTGGATGAGAACCCGAATCTATTTGTATTGCCTTCTGAAAAGAATCTTGACATGGTGTTCTTTATAGTGATAATTAAACAGTTTTTTTATTTGAGATTATATCTCATTGTCCTTGCTCCGACAGCTTTTTGTGCGGGGCTTTAAATCCATAAGGAGGTTTTTGCATGCGAAGGTATGAAACGATTTTTATTTCAGATCCGGATCTGTTAGCGGACGACCGGGCACAGCTGTTTGAAAAAACAAAAGATCTGATTGCAAAACAGAACGGATTTCTTGTTTTGTTCGATGAGTGGGGTGTGAAGAAACTCGCCTATGACATCAAAAAAAAAGGACGCGGGCATTATGTCCGGATCGATTTCTGCGGTGACGGAGCTCTCGTGGCTGAATTGGAACGTTCGTTCAGAATTGACGACCGGGTAATGAAGTTCATGACCATTGTCCTGAACAAGGACGTTGATCTTGAAAAAGTGAAAGAAGAGATCGCCCGGGAGGCAGAGGCTGAAAAACGGATCGAAGCTCAAGACGATGAGCTGGATGAGTCGTCGGAACTCTCCGATTCGGATGAGATGGAAATAAAAAACGATACAGAGGAGTAGAACCATGACCCCGCCAAAATACAGAAAAAAAAGAAATTTTTTTCATCGCCGTAAAGTTTGCAGATTCTGCGCAGATACAAGCATTAAAATAGAATACAAGGAACCCAAGACCCTCAGATATTTTATTACCGAACGTGGAAAGATCATTCCAAGGCGTATTTCAGGAACGTGCGCAAAGCATCAAAGGGCTCTGACCGTCGCCATAAAGCAGGCAAGAACAATCGCCCTGCTTCCGTATGTCGGCACGATGGACCTTTAGAGTTCTCAAGCGGTACCTCAGGAGAATAAGGATTGTGCCTCATAACGACAGCGGAAAATCAGCAGGTGGGATTATCGCGGGTGTTGCAATAACCGGTGCCGCCATTGCTGTTTCAAATTTTCTGCCGTTTACATGTTTTTTTATTCTTCCGTTATCGATCCTCTATTGCCGGATAAAATTCGGCAGGAAAACCGGCACAGCCATTACGCTGGCTGCATTGATACTGGTGAGTATCGTATCCCGAGGTGTCCTGCTCGACATATTTTTCTTTTTTGGGCTGATTTTCCTCGGGTACACCATGGGTGAGAGCTTTGAAAGAAAATTTTCGGTTGAAAAAACCGTATTATATTCGGCAGGCTCTGTTCTCGGAGCATTTGGCATGGGCCTTTTTTTTTACAGCGTCCAGTCGGGTTCGGGAATTGTTCAGCTCGTAACCGAGCATGTCGGCAGAAATCTGGAGTTCAGCCTGAAGCTCTATGAAAATATGGGAATGTCAAAAGAGAACGCCTTGCTGTTGTCAGAAAATTTTGACAGGATTCTGCACGATATGGTACGGTTGATTCCGTCCATCGTTGTCGCGCTGACGCTTTTTGTCGTATGGATGAATCTGCTTTTTTCAAGGTCACTTTTAGCCGTAAGTCGTTTATTTAATCCTGACTTCGGCTTTCTTAACAGGTGGAAGGCACCTGAGCCATTAGTCTGGGTGGCCATTGCATGCGGACTGATGCTGCTTTTACCCGGCGGCGGCTTGAGGCTGATCGGTTTAAACGGCCTGATTGCCTTAATGCCGATCTATTTTTTTCAGGGGATTGCAATCGTAGCCTTCTATTTTGAAAAAAAACAGTTTCCACGGTTGCTCAAGGTTTTTATTTACACGATCATTGTTATCCAGCAGGTGTTGCTTTTTGTTATTATCGGACTTGGATTTTTCGATGTATGGCTGAATTTCAGAAAGCTTGACAGAAAGAAGGCCAATTGAAAGGCATCTGCTCAACAAAAAAAGATTCGTTTCACATAGAAGCGATTATATTTATTCGGAGGTTAGCATGAAACTAATATTGAAAGAAACTATAGAATCCCTGGGGATTATCGGCTCGGAAGTAGAGGTGTCTGCCGGTTACGCACGTAATTTTCTTCTGCCTCAGGGTAAAGCTGTAATCGATACGCCTCAGAATCGCAAGGTTCTTGAAAAGGAAAAAGCCAAATTCGATCTTCAGATTGCAAAGGAAAAGGAGTTTGCCGAAGAAATGGCCAAAAGGCTTGAAGGCCTTACCTGCAAGATCGTTGCAAAGGTTACCGAAGAAGACCGCCTTTACGGCTCTGTTACCATCCATGACATCATCGAAGCACTGGAGGCACAGGATGTGAAGGTTGAAAAACGGATGATTCTTCTATCTGACCCAATCAAAACAACGGGTACTTACCAAGTTCCAATCCGGGTCTACAGGGATATCGAACCGGAGATTACCGTTGAGGTCGTTCCAGAGTAAAAATACCTCTCTCCAAAATTTGTCAGGGTTAGGGAGAGGGGGAACGCCGTATATTTTTTCCACTCCTTAACAAAGGGTATTTTTTAAATTGAGATATGGCTGAGAAACGTTTGCAAATTGTCAAAGATCCATCGCTTCATAAGCTTCCACCTCAAAACATTGAAGCGGAAGAATCAATACTGAGCGCTGTTCTGATCGATAGCAGTGCCTTGCTTGACATTGTTGAAATTCTTTCTCCCGAAGACTTTTACAGAACAGCCCACCAGAAAATATTTGCCGCCATCACCGAACTGTTTGCAAAGAGTGAACCGATCGATCTTGTGACAGTTGCAAACAACCTGAAGGAAAAAGGCCAGCTTGAAGATATGGGCGGGGCGACTTATCTCGCGCAACTGATTGATACTGTTCCTCTTGCGGTCAATGCCGAACATTACGCGAAGATTATACGCGACAAATCGTCATTGCGAAAGCTGATTGCACAGGCAAATATCATCGTCAACCGGTGCTTTGAAGACCGGGGTGATGTGGATGAGGTGATCAATTTTGCGGAAAAGTCGATTTTTGAGATTTCGGAAAACAAAATAAAAAAGTCATTCTTTTCGGTCAGCGACCTTATCAATGGCAATATTGACACGCTCGAAGAACGCCAGGGAAGCGGATTAATGCTTACGGGCATCCCTTCGGGTTTTACACGCCTGGATCAATTGACTTCCGGATTTCAGAGGTCGGACCTGATCATCGTGGCTGCGCGTCCTGCAATGGGAAAAACATCATTTGCCCTGAATGTCGCAAGAAATGCCGCGGTTGACGCAAATGTTCCCGTGGCCATTTTTTCTCTGGAAATGTCAAAAGAGCAGTTGTCCATGCGCCTTCTTACATCTGAAGCGCGTATTGATTCAGCCCGCCTTCGGGGAGGCTTTTTTAATGACGATGACTGGGAGCGGCTGACAAATGCGGCAGGCATTCTGGAGCAAGCTCCCATCTATATTGATGATTCTGCGGATGTAACCCCAATGGACATCAGAGCGAAGGCCCGTCGTCTGAAAGCAGACAAGGGGCTTGGCCTGGTTGTTATCGACTATCTTCAGCTTATGCGGGGAAGTACTTCGAAAGAGAGGCGTGATCTTGAGATATCAGAAATATCCCGATCATTAAAAATTCTTGCCAAAGAGCTAAACGTACCCGTAATTGCACTGTCGCAGCTTAATCGAATGCTGGAGCAGCGGAGTGATAAAAGGCCCATGCTTTCCGATCTGCGTGAGTCCGGGGCTCTTGAGCAGGATGCGGATCTTGTTGCGTTTATTTACAGAGATGAGGTCTACAACCAGGACGAAAACAATCCCAACCGGGGAAAAGCGGAGATCATACTCGGCAAGCAGCGAAACGGACCTGTCGGGACCGCTTTTTTGACGTTCCTCAAATCATATACCCGGTTTGAGGATCTTGCTCATGGCAGCTATTTTGAATGAAAAAGATTTTTGGGAATTCCGGCGGGCTTAAATCCAGTCAACTCCGCCGGCTTGAAAATTTATATCGCCGCCGCACACCACCTCAATTTATTGTTACCACTGAACTTGCTCGTGATATCAGCAAACTCTCCCGGGAGATCGGCCGGCAGATCGGATTGTTAATCGATCGTTCCGGGCAAATCATGTTTGTGATCGTGGGCGACCGGCAGAAGATCGTTATACCGGATACCAGTGACTATCGCTCGGCTTCCGGACGATTACGGGGGCTTCGATGCATCCACACCCACCTTTCCAATGAGTCGCTGACCCAAGATGATTTGACCGATCTGGCTCTGTTGCGTCTGGATCTGATGGCTTCTATCCTGGTCGATAATGATGGCCTGCCGCAGGGGGTCCATGCAGGCAATATCACACCGGAAAAAAACGCAGAGACGATTTATCAGACATTTTTTCTAAACGTAAATGAACTGGATATCGGATGTCTGGACCTGATTCGGGCTCTGGAAACAGAGATCTCCCTTACCAGCATTCAGGCAGATTCAAAGGCCTCAGAAGAAAAGGCGCTTCTGGTGAGTGTTACGACAGAATCCAGACGGAAAGCAGAAGAATCTCTCGAAGAATTGAAGGAACTTGCCGTTTCATCTGGTATACAGGTAGCCGATACCATACTCCAGCAGCGGAAAAAAATTGATTCACGATTTCTTCTGGGACGCGGCAAGCTGAGTGAATTGACTGTTTCAGCACTTTTTAATGGAATAACGGTCGTAATTTTTGACCAGGAATTGAATCCGTCACAGATTCGTTCGATTACCAATCAGGTTGACCTGAAGGTCATTGACCGGACACAGCTTATTCTTGATATTTTTGCACAAAGGGCTCAATCCAGAGAAGGAAAACTTCAGGTTGAACTGGCGCAATTAAAATATCTTCTTCCGAGATTGGTTACGAAGAACACGGCCATGTCTCGTCTTACCGGAGGCATTGGTGGACGCGGTCCTGGTGAAACCAAGCTGGAGATTAACAGAAGAAGGGTTAGGGATCGCATCCAAAGATTGGAGACATCTCTGAATCAGGTCAGGAAGCAGAGAAAACAGCAGAAAGCCAAGCGCTGGAAGCGAAGCCTGCCGGTTGTTTCCATTATCGGATATACCAATGCGGGAAAATCCACATTGCTGAATACCCTGACAAAAAGTCAGGTATTGGCGGAAAGCAGGCTTTTTGCCACACTTGATCCATCGAGCCGTCGTCTCAGATTCCCAAAAGATATGGAAGTAATCATTACCGATACCGTGGGGTTTATCAGAGATCTCCCAAAAGAATTGATGGTAGCATTTCGAGCGACTCTGGAGGAACTTGAAAATGCGGATCTGCTTCTTCACGTAATTGATATCAGCAATGCCAGGTTTGAAAATCAGATTGATTCTGTTGAAAAGATATTGGAAGATTTAAAACTTCAGCATGTACCGGTTATTTATGTTCTGAATAAAAAAGATCTTGTAACCGAAGAGATGGCGGAGAGGCTCGCGGTAAGATATAATGGAATCCCCATATCCGCGAACAAAGCCGCAACCCTGGGAGAAATGATCCGGAGTATCGATACCAGGATACGCCCCTTGTTTGTCTCCGAGGAAGAAAACCAGACATCGGAATAATCAGCGGGATATCGGCAAATTTTGATTGTTTTTAATTATTTGTGTTGACTCCAACGCCTATCGATTATAAAGATGCTCCTATGGATCTTGAGTATGTGCAGAGAATTGGTACCGACGCGGCATTCAAGGGAGCTGAGATTCTCCACTCTTTTTTTGGGAAGATTGAGAATATTGTCAAAAAGGGAGAGATCGACCTCCTGACCGAAGCGGATACGGCATCTGAAAAGATGATTATTGAGACAATTCGCAAACGGTTTCCGGATCATGCCATACTGGCTGAAGAAAGTGGTTTGACCGCCGGGAATTCTGAATTTCAGTGGATAATCGACCCACTTGACGGTACAACAAATTTTGCTCATCAGCTTGGAGTTTTTGCGGTTTCCATTGCCTTCGCGGTGAATGGCGAGCCGGTTATCGGGATCGTGATCAATCCGGTAACAGGTGAATTTTTTTCAGCGCGCAAAGGAAAAGGGGCTGCATTGAACGGGAAACAGATCCGGGTATCCGAAAGGAGCCATGTATCGGAAAGCCTTCTTGTTACGGGGTTCCCGTATGATTTTAAAACAATTCTCAGACCGCTTCTTCAGCGTTTTGAAAATTGTCTGGGCGCGGCAAGAGGAATAAGGAGATTGGGATCTGCCGCTTTAGACCTCTGTTATGTCGCCAGTGGCCGGTTTGATGGATTCTGGGAACAGAATCTGAAACCATGGGATACGGCTGCAGGGGTTGTGATTGCCCGGGAGTCCGGAGCTTCGGTAACGGATTTTTCAGACAATCCGTTTGGGGTTGAAAAAACTGAAATTTTGGCAACCAACGGTAAAATTCATAAAGAAATGATTTCTTTGCTGGAGTTAAAAAAACGATATGAGAATTGATTCAATGAAAATGCTTCCTTCGAAAAATCACCTGGGATGTTTCGGTAATTTCAATATCGAAGATAATATTTGTCGAAAATTTTGCGCGCTGAGCCTGAGGTGTGCAATCGAGAACGATCAAAATTCCCGCATGGAGCTTCTGGAAGACCTGCTCTCAGCTGAAAACTTGAATGAAAGAATACAGTAGCAGGCACGGGAGAACCTGAACTTTCAATTTTTTTCAGCAAGGAGTTGAAATTACTGTCTGCTAAAAAGGGTGAGCGTTCGTTTTTTTTTAGGCGTGGTTATTCTTTTCTGAAATCAAATATCTTCCCTGGATTTAAAATCCCTTTTGGATCAAAGACTTTTTTGATACTCTTCATAAGCCCCAGTTCCACATCTCCGATCTCTTTTCTGATAAAAGCCGCTTTTGTAATACCGACACCATGTTCCCCGGATATTGTTCCGCCAAGCTCAAGGGTATAGTCAAAGAGGATTTCAAGAACAGCCTCGGCTTTTTTTACCTGGTCCGGCTGTTTTTTGTCGATCATGATATTGACATGGATGTTGCCGTCACCCGCATGCCCGAAGCTCGCAAGGGAAAGGCCGGTTTTGGCGCTTAACTCCTCAATCTTTCGAACCATATGAGGAATTTTGTTTTTGGGGACAACGATATCTTCGTTTATTTTGTCGGGTGCCAGGCGATAGAGAGCCGGTGATATCGATTTTCGTGCTTTCCAGAGATTTGCTCGTTCTTCTTCCGATAAGGCAATTGCTGCATCGCTTGCTCCTTGTGCTAGACAAAGCGCCTTCAATTTGTTAATGTCAGCTTCAACAGCAAGTTCTTCTCCGTCCACTTCAAGAAGAAGCATGGCTCCAGCTTCTCTGGGCAGGCCAATTCCAAGATAGCTTTCGGCACAATTTATAGAGGCATGGTCCATGAATTCTATTGTCCTTGGAATGATCGCCTGCCGGATAATTTCTGAAACGGTTTCCGCCGCCTCCTCCATGCTCTTAAAAACGGCTGTCATGGTTCTAAGGGATTTTGGAAGCGGTAGGAGACGAAGAGTCATTTGTGTGATTACCCCCAATGTACCTTCCGAGCCGATAAGGAGACGAGTAAGGTCGTAGCCTACTACACCTTTAGCGGTCTGCACACCGGTTTTGATGATTTCTCCGGATGGCAGAACGGCTTCAAGGCCAAGGACATAATCACGCGTTACACCGTATTTCACCGCTCTTGGTCCGCCTGCGCATTCAGAAAGGTTGCCCCCTAACGTTGAGAAGTCGGAACTTGCCGGATCCGGAGGATAGAAAAGCCCTTTTTCTTCCACTGCTTTATGGAAATGGCCGGTGATAACTCCTGGTTCCGCAAATGCGATAAGGTTATCGCAGTCGATTTTAAGAATTTTATTCATTCTGGTCATGACAAGCACAACACCGCCTTTGACAGGGAGTGATCCGCCTGTCATTCCGGAACCAGCCCCACGGGGTATGACAAAGAAGTTGTTTTCAGAGGCAAGAGAGAGAACAGCGGATACTTCCATGCTGTTTTTGGGGAAGATAACGGCGTCTGGAAGAAAATGCTGCGCAGTGGCATCATACGCATAACAGGCAAGCTCTTCACGTTCTGTTGAGAAGTTGCCGCTGCCTGCGATTTGTTGAAGCTTTTTTAGAACTTTCCCGGGAATTGCCATGAATTTATGGTTTAGAATTTGCCATCATCCAGTTTTTTACAAAGGTATTCCACCTGTTCCTTGATCGGGCCTCTTTTTTTCATTTCCCGCTCTATGATTCCAATCGAATGAATGGCGGTTGCGTGCTGTCTGTTGAAACTTTTCCCGATTGCCTGAAGCGGCTGCTGGGTATATAGACGTGCCAGATACATGGATATCTGCCTTGGTATGACAACATTTTGTTTTCTGGATCGTGAAACAATATCTTTTTCAGAAATACTGAAATCTTTGCAGACGAGTGTTTTGATTATGGAGATAGTGATTTTTTTATTACGCTGCGCAATATTTTGCACAACACTTTTTGCAAGATTCATGTCTATCGGTGTGCCTAAAAGCGATGATTTGGCCGCAACGCCGATCAATCCGCTTTCAAGCTGTCTTACATTCTCCGATAGTTCATCCGCCAGATAGTCGGTAACATTGTCCGGAATCTGAATCCCTCTTGCTTTTGACTTTTTCCGCAGTATCCTGACCCGGGTAGCGAAACTGGGGGATTCAATATTGGAGATCAGCCCGCTTGTAAGTCTTGAACGTAACTGTTCACTCAGCTTCGGCATGTCTGCCGGAAGACAGCAGCTTGTGAAAATAATTTTTTTATCTGCTTCATACAGGTAGTCAAGCGCTTGGGCCAGCTCAATTTGAGTCCTTTCTTTGCCGGAAAGAAAATGGATATCCTCCAGCAGCAGAACATCACACTGGTTGCGATATTTTTCTTTAAAACCGCTTATGGAATCATGCCGGAAAGCATGGATCATTTCATTGGTAAAATCTTCTGCGGTAATATAATAGACCCGTTCCATGGGTTTGGATGAAAGAATTTGATGGCCTACGGCCTGGGAGAGATGGCTTTTGCCCATCCCTGTTTTGGATAATAAAAATAATGAATTCTGGGAAGTTGTCCTGTTCGATGCCATGGACAGCGCAGCCGAATATGCAAAATCATTATTGTTGCCCACAACAAAATTGTCAAAGGTGTAATCCTTTCTCAAAAGACGGCCCAGCGGGGAATGAAAATTTAATTTGGGTAAATATTTTTGATACCCTTCCGATGCATCAAGTTCTTGAGCAGAGGGCTTGCCGGAGGAGCCTTTTCTTTTCTTTTTTCTTTCTTTTGTGTCCGGCACTGAAAAATCCAGTTTATAATTTTTACCGGAAATACTTTGTAATTCCAATTCGATCAGAGAACTGTAATTATCCTGAACCCGTTTTTTCGAAAAAAAGTTGGGGCAGGCTAAACGGATGAAATCATTTCCCGCGCTGTTGAATTCCAATGGTTCAATCCACATTTTGAAACTGTGGCTCGGGATGCTGTTTTTTATAACCGTTTTGACTTGATTCCAAATCGCTTCCATAATGGCAACTCATTTCCAAATTGTAGGGTCAAGGACAGCTCAACATGAATAGATAAATCGAAACTTATTCTGAATGATTCGGTACTTGCAGGGATTATTTCAAGTTTTAGATCCCACCTGAAAAACAGTTGGGCAAGAAATAGCTTAGGTGAACTTTAGAGTCAAATTGGATGAACAGTGTTTAGTGACTATTTGGGAATCCACAGGGCATTTTGGATAACAATTTGAAAAAGTTGTATAAAGTTAAAAAAAGCCTGCCAACTAATTTGAAATACAACCCTTTTAATTCCCATTTTTTTTTTAAGAATTTTAAGCATATAAAAAATTATTCAATAATTTTGAATAATTTACTTATCTCTTAAAATCGTCATATTTCTTCTATTTCCTTTTATTTTTAAAAAAATAAAAACTTTTTTGCCGCCTGTTTTTGAAAAAAATGGATTTCGGATTTGGGCATTAAAAACAGAGCATTTTTATTATTTATTTGATAATAAAAATAAAACAGATTCGGAGACTTGGAAACTCGAAACGTGTAGATTCAGTTTTTATAATGATTTAAAGCGATTTTGGGGTTATATACAGGGTTATCAACAATTAACGAATGCAAGCCGGATCTCATAGGCGCTGTATCGGTTTTTACGGCGGGGTTTATCCGGGTTATCAACAATCTATCGATGGTTATGAACATGTTATGAACAATTGTTGTTCATGTGCAAAACCATGATGGCTCGAAGGTCGCCCGGATTCTTTATCAGGCTTTATCCGTTTTATACTGCCGATGCGGAAAGAGAGATCACAGACGATCTGCCGTTATTGCAAAGGTGGTCAGTCCGGTCATGTCATGTTGAGAAGAAGAGCGTTTCGTAATTGAAAAAAAAACAATCGCCCGGTAAAATGTGCGGGCTTGAAACAGTGAACCGGAAAACTTTTAAAAGGATGCATCATGAAAGATACCAGACCGATTATTGGAATTACCATGGGAGATCCGGTTGGCATCGGCCCGGAAATCGTGCTGCTTGCGTTGGAAGATCCTTCCCTTTATACGTGCTGCCGTCCTCTTGTATTCGGTGATATTCGTATTCTCGATGCAGCGGGCAGATGCTTAAACCGTCCTGTCATATTGAATCGGGTGAAATTTCCTTCTTCCGGGAAGTATACCCCTGGATCCGTTGATGTGATTGACCAGACTGACCTTGACCCCTCGAAGATCAGCTGGGGAAATCCATCCGGGCTGACCGGGTGTGCCATGATCACCTATATAAAGTCTGCCGTTGACATGGCGATTGCCGGAGAAATTGCCGCGATGGTCACCGGGCCTATCAATAAAAGAGCCATGAAAATGGCCGGAAGTGAATTTCCAGGGCATACAGAGTATATTGCCCATCGAACAAAATCGGATAATTTCGTAATGATGATGGCCGGTAAAAAACTGCGGGTTTCACTAGTAACCATTCATCTGTCGTTGAAGGAGGCTGCAGCATCCCTGATGACGGAGAAGATTCTCAAGACAATTGAAATTACACATCTGGCTCTGAAGACACGCTTTGGGTTGAAAAAGCCTCGTATCGCGGTTGCCGGTTTGAATCCTCATGCAGGAGAAGAGGGTCTCTTTGGAAGTGAAGAGCAGGACATCATTTCACCTGCTGTCCGAAAAGCCGTAGAAAAAGGAATGGATGTGTTCGGTCCGTTTCCTCCGGATACCGTTTTTTATCATGCGTATCAAGGACAGTATGATACTGTTGTGTGTATGTACCATGATCAGGGCTTGATTCCTTTTAAACTGTTGCATTTTATGGATGGCGTAAATACAACCCTCGGGCTTCCGGTTATACGGACTTCAGTCGACCATGGAACCGCCTATGATATTGCGGGAACCGGAAAGGCTGATTGCGGCAGTATGACTGCCGCAATCAGAATGGCGGCATCCCAGGCGGCTTTTCTGTCCGAAAAGCAGGAGACCTCATAGATGAGATCCGATATGATCATAATCCGCGGTGCAAGACAGCATAATCTGAAAAATGTCGATGTTGATCTGCCCCGGAACAGACTGATTGTCATCACGGGTTTATCGGGTTCCGGCAAATCGACCCTTGCCTTTGATACACTGTATGCCGAAGGACAGCGCCGGTATGTTGAATCTCTTTCCACATATGCGCGTCAGTTTCTGGAACGAATGGATAAACCGGATGTGGATACGATCGAGGGTCTTTCTCCGGCAATTGCCATTGAACAAAAGACAGCAAGCCATAACCCAAGATCTACCGTTGGAACCGTTACGGAAATTTATGATTATTTTCGCCTCCTGTTTGCCCGCATTGGAATTCCCCATTGTTATGTCTGCGGTCAGCCCATCACATCTCAGACGGTTGATCAGATAATCGACAGGATCATGGCAATGGCGGAAGGTACAAAGATAATCATTATGTCACCCCTGACAAAAGAACAGAAGGGCACCCATGAGAAGCTGTTTCATCAGCTCCGCAAAGATGGATTCGCCCGTATACGGGTGGATGGTGAGATTCTGGATATCGAGAATACATCGAAACTGGATAAAAACAAGAAGCATTCCATCGATGTTGTGATTGACAGGCTTGTTATCCAAAACAAAATCAGAAACCGGCTGGCTGATTCATTAGAACTGGCTATGGCTCAATCCGATGGGTTGGCTGCCGTGGATGTGATTGGTGGGCCGGAGATTCTTTTCAGTGAAAAATCCGCATGCACGGCATGCGGTGTCAGTTATTCCGAGTTTACGCCGGCCGGTTTTTCCTTTAATTCGCCCCAGGGAGCCTGCCCGCGGTGCGACGGTCTGGGATCAACCACGGAATTTGATCCGGATCTGATTGTGCCGAATCAGGAACTGTCGCTGCGTGAAGGGGCGGTGTCGCCCTGGGAAAACAGAAATTCAGTGCAGTTCGCGGAGTTTTTGGATGCCCTTACAATACAGTATGGCGTTGATATTTATACCCCGTATAACCAACTTCCCGATCATTTCAAGAAGGTTCTGCTTTATGGCTCGGGTGGTGAAAAAATTCCTTTCTACGTTGAAGAAAATGAAAGGCGCGTGATTTATCGAAAAAAAGTT
Organism: Desulfobacterales bacterium; assembly: GCA_046484745.1. GTDB lineage: Bacteria > Desulfobacterota > Desulfobacteria > Desulfobacterales > SURF-7 > JAQYVL01. Next base: position 123,632 of record JAWOIJ010000046.1, read on the forward strand.
GAAGGGGTGATACCGAACCTGGAACGTCGCTACAAGGAAACAGATTCTTTTCAGGCACGAGAAGAGATAAAAAGATACATGAACTTCCGCCCCTGCTCGGAGTGCGGAGGCAGCCGTTTAAACAGGTCAAGCCGTTCCGTAAAAATTGAAGGTTTGAACATTGCAGATATTTCAGCGATGTCGGTTGAAAATGCGTTTGAATTTTTCAATGATCTGAAACTTTCCGGGAAACGAGCTGCAATTGCAGAGAAAATATTAAAAGAGATCATCGAGCGGCTGGGGTTTCTCAAAAATGTCGGGCTTTCGTATCTGACTATTCATCGAGCAGCGTCGACACTTTCCGGTGGAGAGAGTCAGCGAATCCGCCTTGCGACGCAGATTGGATCAAAATTGACCGGTGTCCTTTATGTGCTGGATGAGCCGAGCATCGGACTTCATCAGAGGGATAACCGGAAACTGCTTGAAACCCTGCTTAAAATGAGGGATCTTGGCAATACCGTCCTTGTAGTAGAGCATGATGAAGAGACAATCATGGCTGCGGATCACATTGTTGATATGGGGCCGGCTGCAGGGATGAACGGAGGGCAGGTTGTCTTTTCCGGATCATCCCGGGAACTGCTGAAACACCCTGATTCGTTGACCGGGCAGTATTTGTCCGGCAGAAAAAAGATCGATACCCCTGCCAGAAGGCGTTTGAATACCGGGAAAAAGCTTGTTATCAAGGGAGCTTCCGCAAATAATCTGAAACACATTGACGCTGAATTTCTGCTCGGATGCTTTAACTGCGTAACCGGGGTATCCGGATCCGGCAAATCGACACTTGTTTTTGAAACATTATATCGCGTGCTTTCCCAGAAGCTTTATCAGGCCAGAATTCCCGCAGGAAAATATGATGAAATAAAGGGATTGGAACATGTCGACAAGGTGGTGAATATCGATCAGTCCCCTATCGGACGGACTCCGCGTTCAAACCCCGGGACCTATACAGGGATTTTTTCATTTATTCGTGAGCTTTTTACAAGAACCCCCGAAGCCCGTATTCGCGGATACAAACCGGGCCGTTTCAGTTTTAATGTCAAGGGGGGCAGGTGTGAAGCATGCAGCGGCGACGGTATCATTAAAATAGAAATGCATTTCCTCCCGGACATATATGTCTCATGCGATGTCTGCATGGGCAAGCGCTATAACCGGGAAACCCTGGAAATTCGGTACAAGGGAAAAAATATTTCGGAGGTTCTTGATTTGACGGTAAATCAGTCCCTTTCTTTTTTTGGCAAACTTGGAAAGATCAAATCGAAACTGCAAACGCTCGCAGATGTAGGACTTGGCTATATTAAGATCGGCCAGCCCGCAACAACGCTATCCGGAGGAGAAGCACAACGGGTAAAGCTGGCAAGGGAATTGAGCAAAAAAGGGACCGGACGGACAATTTACATTCTTGACGAACCCACGACCGGTCTCCATTCGGATGATATACGAAAGCTTCTGAACGTGCTTGGGATGCTTGTGGATTCCGGTAATACGGTTATTGTGATCGAGCATAACCTGGATGTCATTAAGTATGCGGACCATATTATTGATCTTGGACCTGAAGGCGGAGACAAGGGCGGGGAGGTTGTCGGTGTTGGAACTCCCGAAGCGATTGCAGAAAATAGAAGATCCTATACCGGGCAGTACTTAAAGAAAGCCTTGTCCGGACCCGTTTCGGATTCAATGTTGCATGAGATACCGTAAGGTGCATTCGAGATTGCAGGGTATCCAGGGCGGATCGCCGGGAAGCTGTGACTGAAATGCTCGAATCAGTTGATACCATATCAAAGGAAGTCCGTCTGCTGAAAATACGGGAGGGATCTCCTTTCGACAGTAGAGACCACGTCAGTTCATGCATTTCCGGCATCCGGCTGTCCGTGGTTTTTTTCCTCTTGCTTTATACGACTTGAATTTATAAACAAGATGCAGGATAGGAACAAAAGTTTATACACACTCAGGACATCCCGATAATATTCTATGAAAAACAGACCTGTCGCTTCCAAGTTCAGTGGGATCATTTTTTTTTCAATATGTGTCTCCGTTCTTGTATCTTCAATTGCTATAAGCATTTTTCTTCTTAATCGATCCAGTCGTGACATGCATGAAAAGGATATGCTGCACATAAAGGGCCTTTCCGGAACGGTTAAGGGATTACTGGATCATGCGTTCAGTCTGAATTACCAGCTGTCAATGAACCCGATCATTGTCGAAGCGGTTGATTCTGCCGATGAAGACTGGGATCAGCGGGTCAGGAAATATAGGATCGGGAAAAAAACTGGAAACGCTTTGGGTGACCGAAGCGGGGAATCCCTGCTTGTAACGATGCAGAAGCGATATGATTTCGTCGAGCTCTTTTTTGCTCAGGATATCAAGGGAGACCAGGTCGCGAGGAGCTTTGGGGATCTGGGACATCGCGGGCAGCGATGGTGGTTTAAAAAATTTATCGAAGAAGGTCATAAGCCTTTTATCTCAAAATCTTATTATTCCATAACCGGGGATAAGCCGGTAACATCCGTATTCCATGGGATATGGAAAAACGGCCGAATTGTTGGCGTCATGGGAACAGACATCAATTTTGCCAAGCTTCAGGAAATGGTTCATAATTATTTGAATGCAAAAGATCTTTCAGCAATTGTACTTGACAATGCAGGCGTAATTATAGCGCATCCTGATCAAAACAAACTCAGGGAAATGTATAACCTGAAAAATCTTACAAGAAATGTCCTGGTAAAAAATCGGTCAGGAGGTTCTGTTCAGAATCAAACAGGCTACCACAGGACCCGGGATGTTCAATTGGACTGGTCTCCCGTTGTTTCCGACCTTGTTACCCTGGTTTCGAACGGCGAAAGCGGCTTTGCCGACAATGTCGTTCTCGAGGGCGTTAATACGAAGATATATTATGAATCCATTCCACTTCCAGGAGATTACGGCAGCAATGGAAACTATGCGGTAATCATGATCCGGGATAATTCTTCCCTGACGGTAACCAAGTTCTGGCTGTGTGCGCTTGTTTTTCTTTTTACGGCACTCTTTACTTTTTTTCTGTTTTTTCTGTTTCACATACAATTTCGAAAAGTAATCCTGTCTCCTCTTAAAAAGCTTACCCTTTCCATGCAGGATATGGACAGCCTGGCCCCGAAAGAAGTTATTATCGATACAAACGATGAATTCCAGACGCTGGCTGAGACATATAACAGGATGCTCAGAAAACTGGGAAAGGCGCGCAGCGAACTGTTCAGTCTCAATGAAGAGCTTGAGAAACGGGTTGAGTCGCGCACCGAGGAGCTGAAAGAGGCGAACAGACGGCTTCAGCAGGATATTGTCGCTCGCGAAAAAATTGAAAAAGCACTCCGTGAAAGTGAGGATCGCTATCGGAAGATATTTAAAGCAGCACCCGATTCCATTATGATTATCCGTATTGCGGATCGTAAATTTATTGATGTGAACGAGGCGTTCTGCGTTTTATCAGGACGTTCAAGAGAAGAGATTATCGGGAAAACACCTGCTGATCTGAATATTGTTGTCGATCAGTCGGATATGGAAAAAATCAGAAAAACACTGGTGGAAAGAATTGAGGTGAGTGGGCTTGAGATCGAATGCAGGAGAAAAGATGGTACGACACTGAATACGATCGTCTCTGCCAGAAGCTTGAACTATGGTGACGAGGAATGCCTGATCGCCATCCTGACGGACATCACGGCCCGCAAGCAGATAGAAGCGTCTCTCCAGGAGTCCGAGGAAAAATACCGTCTTCTGGCCGAGAACGCGAATGATGCTATTTTTATCGTGCAGAATGGACGAATCCTTTTTCCAAATCCAAAAGCAGTAGAACTCGGTAAATATCTTGGAAGCCGATCCGCACTTTCCTCCTATTTTGATTACATTCATCCTGAAGAAAGAAAGATGATTATCGAAAGGCATCTGAAAAGAATTTCCGGTGAATCGCTTCCTGAAATCTGTTCCTTTCGGCTGGTCACGGATTCCGGAAAGGAGTTATGGGTGGAGCTGAATGATGTTTCTATTTTCTGGGGAGGCCGGCCCGCTATTCTCAGTTTTTTGCGTGATATCACTGCGCAGAAAAAAATGGAATCACGGGTGGAAAAAGCCCAGAGAATGGATTCGATCGGAACCCTTGCCGGAGGAATTGCGCATAACTTCAATAATCTTTTGATGGGTATTCAGGGGAATCTTTCCTTGATATTGTTGAATGAAGAGATGAGTCAGCACCATCAGGATGAGTTGAAGAGCATTGAACGCTGTATCGAAAACGGGGCTAATTTGACAAAGCAGCTTCTGGGGTTTGCACGGGGTGGAAAATATTTTGTCACATCATTAAATCCCAATAAAATTATTTATAACACTTCAAAGATGTTCGCCCAGTCAAAACGGGAGATCAAAATTCACAGCAGCTTTGAAAAAAATATTTGGACCATCGAAGCAGATCAGGGACAGATCGAACTCGTGTTATTGAATATTTATGTCAACGCGGCCCAGGCAATGGAAAAAGGCGGTGACCTGTATTTGAAAACGGAAAATGTTGTTTTTTCCGAATCAGAGGCTGCGTTTTTGGGAATTTCCGCTGGGAAATACGTTAAAATGTCCATCGCGGATACGGGCCCGGGAATCGACAAGAAGGTTCTGGAAAAAATATTCGAGCCTTTTTATACAACAAAGGAGGTCGGCGAAGGCACCGGGCTGGGACTGGCTTCAGCCTTTGGCATCGTAAAAAACCATGGCGGTTTTATTGATGTAGAGACCAACAAGAACGAGGGCGCAAGATTTGACGTTTTTCTGCCGGCAACGGAAAAAAAATATTCGGCAGAGGATATACCAGTGGAACACCTTGAGAAAGGTACGGAAACCATTCTGCTTATAGATGATGAGACGATTGTTATCGATGTGTGCCGATCCATGCTCAAAGAGCTTGGATACGAGGTTATCGTCGCAAGAGGCGGCAAGGCAGCCATAGAAATTTATGCCGGGAAAAAAGAGAATATCTCACTGGTTATTCTTGACATCATCATGCCGGACATGGATGGTGAGAAAGTATTTGACAAAATACGTGAGATCAATCCGAGAGCCAAAGTCCTTCTTTCCAGCGGCTGCAGTATTGATGCCCAGGCTTCAGCGATTCTGTCAAAAGGCTGTGACGGGTTTATACAGAAACCGTTTAAGATCAAGCAACTTTCGTTATCCGTCCGAGAGATTCTCGGTAAAGATTGAAGGGACATGGGATCGATTCAATGCATTCGATAATTGACAAAAAGGCCTTTTTTAAATATAACCCGTCTATACGATTTGGTTTTTTAATATTCCCGGACAAACCAGACACCTTGGCACGGTTTCCTGCACCAGCGGCACTTGGGTCGGTTTGATCTCCGGCTTTGAACAGGGTTGTCTGGCGAATCGTATCTGTGCTATGTTATAGCGTTCCTTTTTTGTTGCCAAGGAAATGATCCATGGTACCATCTGAAAAAGAAACACCCGCGAACAAGAGGCTGTATAAACGTTACAAGGTTCTTGACGGAATCTTTGTGGTACTGCATCCTTCATCTCATTCATCGAAATTGGGAAGTATGGTTGATATCAGCAGGGGGGGGCTTTCATTTCAGTTTATTGACACAAAAGAGGTGGGAAGCAGTTATTCTGAACTGGATGTTTTTGTCAGCGGACATGGTATAAAACTGGAATCGTTACCGTTTGAAATTATTTCAGATATTATGATGGAAACCGAGAGTCCCTTTTATCCGGTTGTTACAAGAAGGGTAGGTGTAAAATTTTTTCCTCTTCCCGAGGCAAAAAAAAATCAGGTTTACTCATTTATTCAGAAACATGCGATATATGACACCCTCCCTGACAATCTGGCATAGTGTAAGCAAAAAGTTTTGAAACGATCTCTGAAATGCCACAGGGCCTTACCCCAAGGTCCGGACGATAACCGATCCATCCCGATATATCCTTCTGAATGCCTTTTTTCAGCTCTATTTTTTTCATTTGTCTTCGACTTCGGGCTTGACAATTCATGTTTTGCACACATCTTTTGATAGTTTCAATCGCCCTGTAAATCTTAAATTTGAATTTCGAAAAGAAGGGCTTACGGTGTTTACCATGTTTTTCCATGGTAAGACTGTCAGATAATCGATCCAGTTTAATAATCCTTATTGATAGAAAGGAGTGGTAATGAAAGGGAAAAAGGAAACACGTCAGTTCAAGACAGAGGTTCAGCAGCTTCTTAACCTTATCATCAATTCCCTGTATTCCAACAGGGAGATTTTTCTGCGGGAGCTTATCTCCAATGCATCAGATGCCATCGACAAACTTCGATTTCGATCTCAGACAGAACCGGAAATTCTTGGAGATGATGTTGAATTCAAAATCAAGCTTATTCCGGATCAGAAAAAGCAGACGCTTACGGTTTCCGATAATGGTATTGGAATGACATATGATGAAGTCATGGAGAATATCGGCACCATCGCAAAAAGCGGCACATCGGCTTTTTTGGAGGCGCTGGAAAAATCCAAAAACAATAAAACGCTTGCGCCTGAGTTGATCGGACAGTTTGGAGTCGGATTTTACAGTGCTTTTATTGTCGCGAAAAAAGTCACGATCATTACACGGGCGTCTGAATCGGATACTGCCGTCAAATGGGAGTCAACAGGAGATGGGTCATACACCATCGAAGAAACGACCAAAAAAGCCAGGGGAACGGATATTATTCTCAAACTGAAGAAAAAAGAGGAAGGGGAACAGGATTTTACCGATGAATGGACGATTCGTGAGATTGTAAAAAAACATTCCGATTTTGTGAATTATCCGATTGTGATGGATGTTGAAAGAAATGAGCCAATCCCTGACAAAGACAAGATACTGGACAAGGACGGCAAACCGGTCGGGGATACCACGAAAAAGGTTGTCCGGGAGGAGACTCTCAATTCGATGAAAGCCATCTGGCTGAAGAATAAAAATGAAATTACCGAAGAAGAACATGCCGAGTTTTATAAACATTTAAGCCATGACTGGAATCCTCCCCTGACAAACATGCATCTGAAACTGGAAGGTACCGTGGAATACAGTGTGCTTCTTTACATCCCTTCCAAAGCTCCTTTTGATATGTTTATGCCGGAACGAAAGCACGGTCTGCAGCTGTATTGCAAGCGTGTATTTATTATGGAGAACTGCAAGGAACTGATACCGGAATATTTCAGTTTTGTGAAGGGAGTGGTTGACGCTCCGGACTTGAACCTGAATGTAAGTCGTGAAATTCTTCAACAGGACAGGCTTGTCAGGAATATTCGTAAAAACCTGGTCAGTAAATTATTTAAACTCCTTTCCGACATGGAAAAAGAAAAATATGAAGCGTTCTATAAGGAGTTCGGCCAAATTCTCAAAACCGGAATTCATACTGATTTTGAAAACAAGGATAAAATATCAGAGCTTGTCCGGTATCGAACATCCAAATCCGGTGAAGATTTTATTTCCCTTAAAGAGTATGTCTCGAGAATGAAGTCGGATCAGAAGGATATCTACTACATTACCGGGGATAGCCTTTCTTCCATTTTGAATAGCCCGCATATCGAAGCGCTGAAGGAGAAAGACTATGAAGTCCTTTTGATGACAGACCCGGTTGATGAATGGGTAGTCATGTCTCTTACCGAATATGACGGCAAAAAGCTTAAAAGCGCGGAAAAAGGTGACCTTGATCTGAATAAGGTTGATGAGAAAATAAAGGATGAGTTTACCTCCCTTTTTGATCATATCAAATCAAGGCTTGAAAAAAATATCAAGGAAGTCAAACCATCTACGCGTTTGAAGGATTCTGTGGCATGTCTGTCCGGAGATAACCATGATATGAGCGCCTACATGGAGAAAATACTGAAGTCATCCGGTCAGGAGATACCGAAAAGCAAGCGAGTCCTGGAATTGAATGTGGAGCATCCGGTTGTTGTCGGGATTAAAGACCTGTTTCAAAAAGACAAGGAAAACGAGCAGATTAATGATTACAGCGATTTGCTCTATGACATTGCCGTGGTCGGTGAGGGGGGGAAGGTGGAAAATCCATCCCGTTTTTCCAGGATGATCGGGGATCTGATGAAAACGGCATTGAAAGCCGGATAGGACCATATATTGGATTGAAATATCTTGGAATATGATATATATGGATAAAAAGATATTCGCCGAATTCTTATCTTTTACAACCGGTATGAGGTATATGATGGAACAGGCTACCCCCAATGACCCGGAAACAGGAAACAGGCAGGAACCCAGGAAAGTTGTAGACAAATATTACAGTGTGGAGTTTTCAATCGAAGCCCTGGAACCGGTCTATCAATTCAGGATATGGAACCTTTCAGAAAAAGGGATGTGCGTTTTGGTCCGGGAAGACTCCGCGGTTCTCCATCATCTGCAGAAGGGGAAAATATTCAAAATGAAATATTATCCTACAGATTTTCCAGGACAGGTTGAACAGCTTGAAACAGAGGTCCGGCATGTTTCAAAAGATGACAAGGGACGATTCAAAGGTCATTTTATGGTCGGGCTTGCAATCCTGGAAAAATAAAACGGCCTGAACAGTTACTGCACAATGATTGCTGTTATGATTGTTGAAATTGGTTTTGATATGATCGAGGGACCATGTTATGCCCGAATTCCGCTACCAGGAGATGTTTCCTGTCCATGAAGACCAGACCCGATACCGTTTGCTCTCCGATTCTTATCTGGTAAAAACATCGTTTGAGGAAGAAAGTGTTATTAAGGTTTTTCCCGAAGGATTGACGGAATTGGCCGAGACGGCTTTTAGAGAGGTGTCTCATCTTCTGCGTACTTCTCACATGGAACAGCTGAAAAAAATTATTGATGATCCGGAAAGTTCTGAAAATGATCGCTATGTGGCTCTTGAAATGATTAAAAATGCGGTGATCGCCGCTGACTATGTTTTTCCCATGTGCCAGGATACGGGTACTGCAATTATACTGGGTAAAAAAGGGCATAGAGTCTGGACCGGTTTTTCGGATGAAGAGGCGCTTTCCAGGGGGGTTTTCAACGCTTATACGAGAAATAATCTAAGGTATTCTCAAAACGCGCCCCTTGATATGTATCGTGAAGTAAATACAAAATGTAATCTGCCTGCTCAAATTGATATCCATTCCGTCCCCGGTGATGCGTATCACTTTTTATTTATGGCCAAAGGCGGGGGTTCGGCCAATAAAACCTTTTTATTTCAGGAGACAAAGGCCGTTCTGAATCCGAAGGTGCTGGTGGATTATCTGAAAAAAAAAATAAAAACACTTGGAACAGCAGCCTGCCCGCCTTATCATCTGGCAATCGCGATCGGGGGGACTTCCGCGGAATTGAACTTAAAGGCGGTTAAGCTTGCCTCGGCAGGGTATCTGGATGGATTGCCGGAAAAAGGGAATGATTACGGGCATGCATTTCGTGATCATGATCTGGAGAAAAGACTGCTGGAAATAACCAGAAGACTGGGGATTGGCGCACAATTCGGTGGAAAGTACTTCTGTCATGATATCCGTGTCATCCGAATGCCGAGGCACGGGGCTTCATGCCCTGTCGGCATCGGAGTCAGTTGCAGTGCAGACAGAAACATCAAAGCAAAAATAACGGAAAAAGGGTTGTTTCTTGAGCAGCTTGAAACCGATCCCGCAAAATTTCTGCCCGAGTCTTCTGAAGATAAATCCAATGCCGTACAGATCGATCTGAACCGGCCCATGGATGAGATACGGAACATTCTCGCAAAATATCCTGTGGCGACAAGACTGCTTCTGAGCGGCCGGATTGTTGTTGCCAGAGACATTGCCCACGCGAAAATTTATGAACGACTCGAAAATGGAGACGGGCTTCCCGACTATTTTAAAGACCACATTGTCTATTACGCAGGTCCGGCCAAAACCCCATCCGGGTATCCTTCCGGTTCCTTTGGGCCGACAACCGCGGGCCGAATGGACCCCTATGTCCCTGCCTTTCAGAAAAACGGGGGGTCACTGGTCATGCTGGCAAAGGGCAACCGCTCAAAAAGCGTTACGGATTCGTGTAAAATTCATGGTGGATTCTATCTGGGGGCAATCGGCGGCCCGGCGGCAAGGATCGCAAAAGAGTGTATCACAAACGTTGAAACAATTGAATACCCGGAACTTGGAATGGAGGCTGTATTTCAAATTACCGTTAAGGATTTTCCGGCCTTTATTATTGTTGATGACAAGGGAAATGATTTTTTTGAAAATCTTCTGGTATAGGTTTTGATGGTGTGCCTGCCGTCATGCCCTTTTCATTTTGAACGCCTGCTGTATCGGCGGGGTTCCATTGTTTTTCCTCTTTACAAGCAATATTTATTGGTATATTTTACCCATTTTAGAAAAAATTGATAGCTTTTGTGGGACTGTATGGCAGACAGTCCGTCTCTCGGATCTGATTTGCAAGATGTTATCCTCACAAGCAGCATAAGCCTGTTTCCACGGTTGATTGAAAAAAAAAGCAAGAATGCTTGCCCGCTGTTTTTAGAAAAGTGAAGATCATGGCTGCGTGCGGAGAGGAAATAATGTTCCGTAAATACCTGTTTACATATAATTACCAGTAGGTTTAGCAAAGGAGTGGTTCTATGGCAAAAACAATGCAAACAATTGACGGAAACACCGCGGCTGCTCATGTGGCTTATGCCATGAGCGATGTGGCGACCATTTATCCGATTACACCTTCTTCTCCCATTGGCGAGATCGCAGACGAGTGGGCCTCCGCCGGCCGGAAGAACATTTTCGGGCAGACGCTGCTGATCAGACAGCTTCAGTCTGAGGCGGGAGCCGCAGCATCTCTTCATGGCGCCCTGGCATCCGGTTCGTTCACTTCGACATTTACCGCTTCCCAGGGACTGCTTTTGATGATTCCTAATATGTTCAAAGTTTCGGGGGAGATTCTGCCGGGTGTCCTGCATGTTACCGCCCGTGCCATTGCTACCCATGCGCTTTCGATTTTCGGAGATCATCAGGATGTAATGGCTGTTCGACAGACCGGTTTTGCCATTCTCGCCTCAGCATCCGTTCAGGAAGTGATTGATCTGGGGCTGGTCTCTCATCTTGCCGCTATTGAAGGGAGCATTCCCTTTCTCCATTTTTTTGACGGGTTTAGAACCTCTCATGAGATTCAAAAAGTTGAAATCATTGATTATGAAGATATGGCGAAGCTGGTGAACTGGAAGGCGGTTCAACAATTTCGGGAAAGAGCCGTGAACCCGGAAAGACCGGAGCTGAGAGGAACGGCACAAAATCCGGATATCTATTTCCAGGGAAGAGAGGCAGCTAACCCTTACTATTTAAAGATACCTGGAATTGTTGAAAAATATATGAAAAAAGTGGGCGACCTCACCGGGCGAAGGTATAAACTTTTCGATTATGTCGGTGATCCTGCTGCGGAAAGAATCATTATCTCCATGGGATCTTCCTGTGAAACCATTGAAGAAACCGTCAACTATATGACAGGTAAGGGAGAAAAGGTCGGTCTGGTCAAGGTGAGGCTCTATCGTCCCTTTTCTCCGGATCATCTTGTTGATGTGATACCGGATTCTGCATCGCTTATCACGGTATTGGACCGAACCAAGGAACCCGGGGCGATTGGTGATCCCCTGTACCAGGATGTGGTAACCGCTTTCATGGAAAAAGATCGGCGTGCAAAAATCATCAATGGCCGTTATGGGCTTGGATCCAAGGAATTCAATCCAGGTATGGTAAAAGCGGTTTTTGAAAACATGGGCGGGAAAAGCCCGAAGAATCATTTTACGGTTGGAATCGATGACGACGTTACCGGCACATCACTTCCGGTTGAAACCGGGCTCGATGTTACTCCTGAAGGGACCGTACAATGCAAATTCTGGGGGCTTGGAGCGGATGGCACTGTCGGCGCAAACAAGAGCGCAATTAAAATTATCGGTGATAATACCGACATGTTTGCCCAGGCATATTTTGCATACGACTCTAAAAAATCAGGAGGAGTGACCATTTCCCATCTCCGGTTCGGGAAAAAGCCGATTCAGTCTACCTATCTGATCGACTCAGCAGACTATGTTGCCTGTCACAAATCAAATTATGTCCATCTTTATGATGTACTCGAGGGGATTAAAGAGGGCGGGACTTTTATGCTCAATTCAATGTGGACGGCAGAAGAGATGGAGAAGGAACTCCCCGCCCGGATGCGCAGGACCATTGCAAACAAGAAACTGAAATTTTACAATATTGACGCCGTTAAAATTGCATCGGATGTCGGACTTGGCGGCCGCATCAATATGATCATGCAGACAGCCTTTTTTAAACTGGCCAATGTTATCCCGGTAGACGATGCAGTCGCTTACCTCAAGGAACAGATTAAAAAAATGTTCGGCAGGAAGGGGAAAGAGATTGTAGACATGAACAATGCTGCAGTGGATCAGACCCTCGCAAACATGGTCGAGATCAAATATCACGCTTCCTGGGGTGATGCTTCCGATGAGGAAGGAAAGAGAAAAGAGGAACCGGATTTTGTAAAGAAGGTGATGCGTCCGATGCTGGCTCAGCAGGGGGATAAGCTCCCGGTGAGCAGTTTCAGGCCGGATGGAATTTTTCCCGTAAGCACAACCCAGTATGAGAAACGCGGTGTTGCCATTAATGTGCCGGAATGGATAAAGGAAAATTGTATTCAATGCAACCAGTGCGCCATGGTTTGTCCGCATGCCGCGATTCGTCCGGTACTGTTGACGGATGAAGAAGCTTCAAGTGCTCCTTCGGGTTTTGAAGTAATCAAGGCAACAGGTAAGGAATTAAAGGATTTTAATTTCAAAATTCAGGTCAATACCCTTGATTGCCTGGGGTGTGGAAACTGCGCGGATATTTGTCCTGCAAAACAACCTGCTCTTGTCATGAAACCGATTGAAACGCAAACCGGACTGCAGGTGGCCAATCATGAATATTCGCTGACCCTGCCGGTTCGAGATAACCTGGTGAAACGAAACAGTGTCAAGGGGAGCCAGTTCTGTCAACCTCTCCTTGAGTTCTCCGGAGCATGCGCCGGATGCGGTGAAACGCCATATGCCAAACTGGTAACGCAGCTTTTCGGTGAACGCATGATCATTGGCAATGCTACCGGTTGCACTTCCATATGGGGCGGTTCAGCACCATCTATTCCCTACTGTGTAGACAAAGAGGGATTCGGCCCTTCATGGGGCAACTCCCTGTTTGAGGACCCGGCGGAGTTCACGTATGGCATGCTTCTCGGCATGCTGCAACAGCGATCCAGGCTTGCGGATCTTGTACAAAAAGCGTTGTCTATGGAGATTCCTCAGGACTTGAAGGATGCCATGAGCGGGTGGCTTGAAAACATGAAAGATCCGGAGTTGTCAAAAAAATACGGAGATCAGCTTAAAAAACGGTTGCCGGATTTGCGCGATAACCCCGTGTTAGCCGAAATTGAGAGCTATTCCAAATTGTTTACCAAAAAATCATTCTGGGTTTTTGTCGGTGACGGTTCAGCCTATGATATCTCTTTCGGCGGAATCGACCACATTTTATCAACAGGAGAGGACATCAATATTCTTGTTTTTGATACAGAGGTTTATTCCAATACAGGGGGGCAATCCTCAAAGGCAACCCCAACCGGAGCGATTGCCAAGTTTGCGGCATCCGGAAAGAAAACATCCAAAAAAGATCTAGGTGGAATGGCGATGACATATGGCTATGTCTATGTCGCAAATGTAGGTATGGGAGCAAATAAACAGCAGCTCATCAAAGCACTGGTTGAAGCGGAAAGCTATGACGGGCCATCGCTTATCATGGCCTACTCTCCCTGTATCAATCATGGAATCAGAAAAGGAATGGGGAAGACCCAGGAAGAAACCAAGCTTGCGGTGCAGTGCGGCTATTGGCCTCTTTACCGCTATAATCCCATGTTGAAGGAGGAGGGCAGGAATCCATTTGTACTCGAGTCCAAGGCTCCTGACGGAAATCTAAAGGAATTTCTCTCCGGTGAAGTCCGATATTCCTCTCTCCAGAATATTTTTCCGGAAGAAGCCAAAAAACTTCATTTACGGCTCGAAAAGGAATTTTCCGAGCGATATGAAGCGCTGAAACTTCTTGCAGATGGAGGATCTGTTCGTAACGAAAAGTAAGGTAAAGGAGTGATGCCCATGACGATGGTATCTCATGATGACCTTGATTGCAAAGAAGCCGTTACCGTTCGTTTGATCAAGCATGTTCTGGAGATGTCCGAACAGCAGCAGGCCACACTTTTAAAACAGATAGAGGACCCTTCTTTTTTTTCCGATGGATTCGGAGAGAGAGATGACATCCGAAAACCCTATATCAATGAGATCGAATTTGAATCAAAAGGATTTCCTTTTAAAGGTTTCAGTCAGGACATAAGCGGTGGCGGAATGTTTATTAAAACCGATGAAAAGTTTTCCGTTGGCAATATGGTTGTACTTAAAATTCCTTTTACCGATAACCGGAAGCATATCAGGGTTTCCGCTGAAATTGTCAGAATCGCTTCGGATGGCATCGGGGTGGAGTTTCTGAGGGCAAACAATTAATTTTATTCAACGATTTGGGAGGTACCGGAAGGAACATTCGGGTTCCAGGGCTGTAATGCCACATCTATTTTCGGAAAAGCCGTCTTCCGGTTTCATTCAGAAGTGATTCCAGTCTCTCGGCAACTCTTTCTTTCTCTTCCGCAGCCTCCATCTCTTTGGATATGATTGTCATACACCCAAGTGAAAGATAAATCCGATCTTGCTGAAACGATTCAATAGAGGCCTGATCCTTTAACCAGACAGCGCGGCCTTTTTCGAAAAGCAGTTTGTAGACCGCTTCCGTGTTTCCCTTTTTTCGAGTTTCCAGACGCAGTTTTTTTCTGGATCCGCTCAGTTCCTGTTTGTCAAAAACTTTTTTTTCGATATTGATATAATCATCTTTATAACTGTATTCTCTGCGGCCGATAATACTGTTCCTGAAAGCACCGCTGATTTCAGAAGGGCTGCATCCCATCAGCTCGGTAAACTGCCTGCTGACAAATTCATACCAGATTGTTTTTTCCTCTTTGGTCCAGGCGGCGAGATAGATGATAACCGGTATATCCAGTTCGTTCAGTATATAAAGACGTTGCAGCATAGCCGCTACTTTTTTTTTTAGTTTTTCACTGTAATCTCCGGTCAAAAGCCTTCCATAATAGTTATTTGGGATTAACTCATCTATGGGCATATCGTTTGTCATGATATCCTCGGCTGCTTGATATGTCAGTTATCTCAATTTTCTGCTTTTTTATGCACGGTGTATTATGTTACAGGGAAAAGGCCGCATTCCTATTTTTAAAAGCCGGCAGGGAATAAGGCGGATAAACTGTATCGTTATTCACCGTACAAGTCAAGCCGGGATTGTGGTAAAAGGATGCCTCGTTTAAAATCAAAACAGTAAAATGTTTCCTTGACAATCGACGTGATTCCTTTAAAATTTATATGCAATTGTAAAAAAAGAACATTCCATGCGAAAATATGGAGTCATTACGATTTGGAAAGTTTTGCTTTTGAATGGAATAGAGAGGTGAAGTTAGAGCATGAGCGCTTGTACCTTTTTGGGGGGGACCTGTATGAGAAGAATGTCGGCCAAATTTTCGGGCGGCCGTCAGCGTCAGTGGAACCGGGAGAGACAATATGATTGCTAAGGATGAAAAGCCGGTTGCAAGAAATGATGAACTTCAATTTTCCGAAGAAACGGTTCATAGCAGCCGGGATATGGAAGAGGGCGATCCATGGAAGATTATCATTGCCGATGATCAGGAGGAAATACATAGTGTAACCAAACTGGTATTGGGGGATTTCTTTTTTGAAAATAAAAGATTGAAATTTTTCAGTGCATATTCCGGCGAGGAAACCAAAAAGCTGATTCGTGAAAATCCTGATGTGGCGTTTGTTTTGCTTGACGTGGTGATGGAAACCGATGATTCAGGCCTTGAGGTTGTGCGGTATATCCGCGAAGAGTTGAAAAACGATATCGTTCAGATCGTACTCAATACCGGTCAGCCGGGACAGGCGCCTGAACAGGAAGTGATCACCAGGTATGATATCAATGATTATAAATCAAAAACAGAATTCAATGCCAGAAAGCTGATAACTTCCGTAACCGCTTCCTTGAGGGCATACAAGCTTTCCCATTCATTGAGCCAGGCCAACATAAAACTGAACAGTTATCGAAATCATCTTGAGGAGTTGGTTCAGGAACGTATGGCTGAACTGGAAGATACGAACCAAAAACTGACCCTGGAAATAAATGAGCGAATTCGCGCGGAAAATGCACTTACGCGAAGCAATGAAATTCAGAGTAATATATTGGCAGCCTCGCCGGTTGGAATATGCCTTATCATAAACAACTTCATTGAATGGGCGAATGATGAAATGATTGAGATGTTCGGATTCAATTCGGATGTTGCCTATAAAAATAAAGACTCCAGAATTTTTTATCCATCAGACCATGAATGTCAAAGGGTTACATCGATTGTCCAAGACAACCTCAAGGCAGGGCAACCTGTAAAAGTGGATGCTGTCTTTCAAAGAGCAGACGGCACGACTTTTTTTGGAAATTTGAATATCAGCAGCCGGAATCGTGACAATTTCATGGACCATTCTGTTATGACAATATCAGACATCACCTGGCGTATCCAGGCTGAACAGGATCGGATTCAGAAGGAAAGGTTTCAGGGAGCGCTTGAGATGTCCGGCAGCATTTGTCACGAGCTAAATCAGCCTTTGCAATACGTATCCGGAGCGGTTGAAATTTTATTGATGGATATGCCGGAGAGTGATTCACTGTATGCATCCCTTGGTAAAATCAAGTCTCAGATTGACCGGATGGGAGCGATCACGAAAAAGCTCATGGGGATTACAAGTTATAAGACACGAGAATATGTAGGAGGCAGGAAAATTATCGATATTGATAACGCCTCGGAAGACAATTTAAAGAAAATTTAAATACGGTTCAGAACGATTTTGCCCGATTCGGATATTGAACGGAGGGAAAAAGGGAAGGGTCTGTATGGGGGAAAAATTTTGCCGCACTGAACCGGTTCATGAATTCCTGGTTTACATTAAGCTCCATATAGGTGATTCGGTCTCTGATTTCGGTTATTTCATCCATACGGGAACGGTCTGTGAGAGAGATAGCAGCTCCTTCCAGCGAACTGTTGCCAAGAACGATATAACTGTCGAGCGGCAGGTCAGGCAGCATTCCAATCGATATCGCCGAGGAAGGATTGATGAATGACCCAAATGTGCCTGCCACGTAAAAAGTGGATAATTCCGCAAGGCGGATACCAACAGTTTCCGTTATTGTTTCAAGAATCGTATACATTGCCGCTTTTGATCGTGAAAGACTGTCCAGATCGGTCTGGCTTATGGTCAGATCGGATCCTGTAGCGGATTTTTCAGCAGGAACGATGGTTACATGCAGTATACCGTCAATTTCCCTGATTCGAGGCCCGGTTTCAGAAACCATCAGCTTCCCTCTGATATCGATCATCCCGGAAAGAAACAATTGCGCGGCAAGATCGATAAGACCTGATCCACAGATTCCGATTGGTGGATTGTTTTCGATTGTGTGGACCGTAAACTGTCCGGTAGAGGGATCTATGGCAATTTTATCGATCACGCCCTTCCCTGCCATCATGCCCATTTTGGTTACACCTCCTTCCAGAGCGGGACCGGCAGCTCCGGCACAGCAAACCAGCCAATTGCTGTTTCCAAGAACAACCTCGGCATTTGTACCAACGTCAACAAGGATAGAGGTCTCTTCTTTCCGGTGTAATCCGGAGAACAGGATACCGGCAATCAGGTCACCACCGAAGTAACTCCCGACGTTTGGAAAAACCAGCACCCGTGCATCTGGATTGACCTCTAACCCAAGTTCGGATGCTCGGATAACACCCGGAGTGTTGGATACGGGGATATAGGGCTCGCGGATGATAAAATGGGGCTTCAAACCCAGCAGGAGATGAGTCATGGCGGTATTGCCGGCTACAGCCATAAGGAAAATGTGCTGTGTTTCTGTGTTGCATGAACGGCAAAGGGATGTGATTTTAGTATTTAACGCGCCTGTTATCATCTGATTCAGTTTGTCAAGGCCTTGGTTTTGATCGGAAAAATGGATTCGTGTCAGAATGTCGGGACCGATGCCAATCTGGGGATTGTCAAAGGAGGATTCTCCGAGGGATTTCCCTGTCACCAGGTCAAGGAGTCGGATTACCACACGCGTTGTTCCGAGGTCGACCGCAAGACCGGTGACTGGTGACGAATCGTCTGGATCTGTAATGCCCGCAAGTATCCAGCGTTTGCGATCTTTAAACAGGATGCAGCGTATCATGTATTTCCATTTTCGGATTTGATCCGGCAGTTTTCGAAGAAGGGAAAGCGAGAGTTCAATCTGATCTGTAGCAAGATGCATTTTGAGCGCTGAAAGAAGTCGATCCGCATCTGCCGTATTGTTCTGAAGCGTCGGCGGGGCAAGCGATATGGTTTTTATCCAGCCCTGAACTGTATTTTCCATCACAAATCTTTTTATATCGATATGGTTGTCGTTGTTAACCGGATTGTTCTCATGACGTTCAGAAAAAAAGGAGGTAGTCTGGAAACCAGGCAGGCAGGATCAGCAAAGGCATTTCATGAGCCATTGCTTTGCTAAACCTGAAAGGTCATATCCCATGCTACGGCAAAACATTCCAGTTTATACTTTTTCTTTTTTATTTCCTGCAGGCATGCCTCTTCAATTCTGTCCATTTCCGAATCGGTTCGTTCCTGGTTTATATGGAACAGGCCGAGTCTGCGGACTCCGGCTTTAACAGCCAAATCAAGAGCATCCGTATAGGTTGAGTGACCCCATTCGATTTTATCTTTATATTCATCCGGGGTATATTCGGCATCGTGGATTAACAGGTCTGCTCCAGAGCAGAACTCAAGGTATGAGGAGGGATCAAGACCTCCGGAATGGGTAAATGCCAGTTCGTTATCCGTCAGGAAAACAAAGGCATTCCCATCTTCGATGAATTTATATCCGCATCCGCCGTTTGGATGAGAAAGGTGAATGGGAACAATGGTGACAGAGCCGATTTCAAAACTGTCGGGACAGCCGTCCTTATAAACGATCTCAGCGCTAAGGTCCGCATACTTTTTGGGAAAATTAGGAGGGGCCAGCAGCTTGGTAATCATTTTTTCCGCATACTGCCCCGGGAACGGGCATCGGTAAACAATGATCTCCGTTTCCCGGATAAAAAGCGGTTTGAAAAAGGGAAATCCGATCAGATGATCCCAATGGGCATGTGTAAAAATGATGTTATAACGATTTCTATTCTCTTCAATCAGTTTGTTGCCCAGTCTTCTGATCCCTGTTCCGGCATCGATGATAATGATATCATCGCTTTTGCTTCTAATTTCAACGCAGGTTGTATCTCCGCCGTATTTGATGAATTCTTTTCCGGAAACCGGAATAGAGCCTCTTGATCCCCAGCATTTGATATACATGAGCTACCTTTCAGGCCGAATTATGTTATTTTGTCTTTCCCAAAAATGTATGCCAGATACCGTCTCGTTCCCAGATATTCAATATTTTTACAGGGAGTCTGTCCAATTGATCCATCACTTCACGAGCTTCGCTGCGCAGCAACCCGGATAAAATAAAAAAACGACTGCCAAGGAATCCTTTTGTATTGATTAAATTCTTCATAACATCATAATGGATATTTGATATCATGAGATCAACCGGTTTGTCCAACAGTTCCTCCGCCCGGCCATGAACCACAATAATATTTTTTTCGAGCCTGTTACGTTTTACATTGTCACGGGCTGTTCTTGCGGCCAAAAAGTTAAAATCAACCGCCAGTGTAAAGTCGCATTGCAGTTTGGCTGCGGCGATGGCAAGGAGTCCCGTACCTGTACCAAGATCAAGAACTGTTCTTATTTTTTCACCATAACATAAAGAAACAAGCGCTTCAAGACAGTCATTTGTTGTCGGATGCGTTCCGGTGCCAAAAACAACTCCGGGATCAAGGCGGATGTGCAGATTTTCCGAAAACTCTTTTTCATGCGGTTCGTCTTCCCACGGGGGTGTGATTAAAAAGCGGCCTGCATAAAACGAGGTGACTTTATCTCCGTGCCACTCTTCATAGGTCATGTTGTACGTGTCAATGAGTTTGAGTCCGGGATGTTTGTTCAGCAGATCCTTGATAACAAAATCGGAGGGCCTGGTAAAAAAAAGAAATGAAAAATCGTCTTCCTCCCAGTTGCCGATAAAATCGGTTCCGGAAGGCAGGGTATTGTATGGCAGATGGCCCTTTACGTAGTAAATAAATAAATCCTTATATGGCGCAGGAGGATGTGTTGCCGCCGCGTCTGTTTTTTTTTGTTCTGTCTCAGACATCTGGTTGGCCGAATATGAAAACCTTAGGGGATAATTCTGTCAAAAATCTGAAACGCAGCCTGGATTGCCTTGTTATCATTGGGTATATCTACAGTCGGTTTGCCGTCCAGGTCAAACCGGTATATGGCATCATCCTCCGGTATCGTGCCGGCAAGCTCGAGGTTCTCTTCACGAATCATATTCAGAACAGCTTCAGATGGCTCTTCTTTGATCTGGTTGATGATCAGATAACTTTTCCCTACACCGATATTCAGATCTCTTGCAAGCTGGTTTATTCTGATGGCTGCCTGAAGTCCGCGCCTCGATGTATCCGATACGGTAAGCAATATATCCACATTACTTGTCGTCAGCCTGCTGATATGTTCCATACCGGCCTCATTATCCATTACAATGTAAGGATAGTTCCCGGAGAGTTTTTCAAGAAATCCGGTTAAAAGCGTGTTTGCGGCGCAATAGCATCCGGAGCCTTCAGGCTGTCCCATGACGATCAGGTCATATCCATCAGACTCTACAACCGCCTGCTCCAGCTTCATGGACATGAAGATGTCTTTGGTCATGCCGCTCGGGACGACTCCTTTTTTCATCTCTTCTCTTGCATTCCCAAGCGTGTCAGCGACTTCAAGGCCGAGAACTTCGTTCAAATTGGCATTGCAGTCAGCGTCAACCGCCAGGATTGGTGTTTTCCCTGATTGGACCAGATATTTGATAAGCATTCCGGAGACAGTCGTTTTACCGGTACCTCCTTTTCCGGCAAGAGCAATTGACAGAGGCATAAACTTTTTCCTTTCAACTGAATAAAACAATCTCTATCTATTCAGAAATGTATTGCAGCGTAACAGGTTAAATTCAAGATATAAAAAATTTTAATTTAAGTCAGTTGCGATAAACA
The DNA here is from genome assembly GCA_046484745.1 of Desulfobacterales bacterium. GTDB lineage: Bacteria > Desulfobacterota > Desulfobacteria > Desulfobacterales > SURF-7 > JAQYVL01. The sequence continues at coordinate 144,974 of JAWOIJ010000046.1, forward strand.
GTCAAGTACGATTTTAAACCGGTGAATCCGGTTCCATGGTTTGGAATCAGAACCTGTGCCATGGGCGGGGTCCGCAACCTGAAACTAGAGGCATTTCATGCCGGCTTGACATCAGGATGCTGTCCGTACACAAAAGCCGCCCGCTTGTTCCTCCATGGGCGCTTCGATGCGGATGGTAGGTTGCTTTCATGGGTTGTCTTTCTTTTTCAGTTTGGATATTCCCTGTTACGGCAGCGTCATATCCATGCGTCTCTTTCGCTTGAAATTGCAGGCTCATGCTTGACATCAGCCTGCTATTATCTTAAATTAAAGTGTTTACGATTATTATAAAATGCCTTGCCGCTTATCGTGCAAGGCTGTAGTTTGAGATAAGATTGTTCCGGCCTTGGCTTTTTTGAAAGAAACCTTGGAATGGCCATATCGGATGTTGCAACAAAACAGGACGGCATGGATGCCCTTGACGGGTAAAGCGCCGTCTGGAAACTATATCATCAAAGGAGATATTACAGAATGGCACAATTGATAGCCGATCGCAGAGATGTTGATTTTGTCCTGCATGAACAGATGGAGGCCGGGGAGCTTTCAAAGTATGAAAAGTTTGCTGAATTTGACAGGAAAACAGACGATTTAATCGTTTCGGAAGCACGAACGCTGGCCATAAAGGAGTTCCTCCCTACTCAGAAACCGGGAGATGAAGGATGTCGACTTGAAAACGGCAAGGTGATGGTACCGGAATCTTTTCATAGAATCAATAAGCTGTATAAAGAAGGTGAATGGCTTGCCATGGCGGATGACCCGAAATGGGGAGGCCAGGGAATGCCGAAACTGGTTTCACTTGCCGCCAATGAATACTTTCATGGGGCCAATGCTTCCTATATGCTGTATAACAGCCTGAGCCACGGTGCCGCAAGGCTTGTGGAAGAATTCGGGACAGCGGAACAAAAAAAAATGTGCCTGCATAAAATGTATTCCGGGGAATGGTCAGGAACCATGCTGCTTACCGAACCGGAGGCGGGTTCTGACCTGGGAGCGCTCACAACTTCTGCTGTCAGAAACGATGACGGAACATACTCCATTACAGGGTCAAAGATTTTTATTTCGAGTGGAGAACAGGATATGGTTGAAAATATTATTCATCCTGTTCTTGCAAGAATTGAAGGAGCCCCTGAAGGCAGCAGAGGGATTTCGCTTTTTCTGGTACCCAAATACCGTATCAACGATAATGGAAGCCTTGGAGAATTTAATGATGTGGTTTGCACCGGTATCGAAGAGAAGATGGGACTCCATGGAAACGCGACCTGCTCTCTGACGCTGGGGAGTAAGGGGAAGTGCATTGGAACACTTCTTGGGGAAGAAAATAAAGGGCTGCCCGCAATGTTCCAGATGATGAATGAGGCTCGCCAGTTTGTGGGGCTGGAGGGATTCGCCGTATCGACTGCCGCTTATATCTATGCCTTGAATTATGCGAGGGAGAGAATCCAGGGTAAAAATATGATGAAACCCAAAGAGGGTTCCGTCCCGATCATACAGCACCCTGATGTGCGCCGAATGCTCATCACGATGAAAGCGTACGTTGAAGGAATGAGGAGTCTTGTCTACTATACCGGCCGATGTTATGACCTGGCTGCGGTTTCTGACAACCAGGATGAAAAAAACCGGTATATGGGTTTCATCGAAGTGCTTACACCGATCGTCAAAGGGTATATCTCGGATAAGGCTCTTGAGGTTACCAGTCATGCTGTCCAGATATATGGAGGATACGGCTATATAAAAGAATACCCTGTTGAGCAGCTTATGAGAGACTGCCGCATTTTTATGATTTATGAAGGGACCAACGGCATACAGGCAATGGATATGCTGGGACGAAAACTGGGAATGAAAAATGGAAAAGTCTTCATGGATTTTCTTGGCGAAATCAGAAAAAGTATCGATACTGCAAAAAAGGTTTCACTCGTTTCCGAACTTGCCGGAAGCGTTGAGGAACTGTTCAACCGGGTAAGTGAAATCGCCCTTCTACTGGGAAAGACAGCGATGTCCGACAACGTACAATATGCGTTTGCATTTGCCCATCCTTTTCTTGAAGTCATGGGAGACTTATCCATGGCCTGGATGCTGTTATGGCGGGCTTCGATCGCTGCGCCGAAACTGGAAAAACTTGCTGGTGGAAGTGATTCTGAAAAGTTACGTGCTGCGGCTGAAAAGAATAAAGATGCCGCTTTCTACGAAGGCCAGCTTAAAACAGCCCGATTTTTTATAAAAACTATCCTGCCCGTTACCATGGGAAAGCTGAATGCGATAGAAGGCTTGGACGGAACCGCTGTTGATATGCTTGAATCTTCATTTGGAAGCAAATAAACTGTTTTTGCCACAAGGATTTTTATCGGAAGATACAAAATACAGGTTCATCAAGAAAAAGTACAGGCGGGAAATTAGAAAATGATTTCAACCGGTGCAGACCTGATTCACCTGTAGTTTTTCTGTTTAACCGGTTTACCCCCGCAAAAGGAGGCGTTTTATGACCGATATTATGAGTGTAGTAAAAAAGACAATGATGACAGGTATCGGCCTGGCTTTGAAAACAAAAGATGAAGTAGAAGATTGGGCAAGAGATCTTGTGACCAGGGGTGAGCTCTCTGAAAACGAGGGAGAAAAATTTGTAGATGAACTTTTGAAGCGATATGATGAGGCCCGGGAGGATCTTGAAAAGAGGATTGAAAAAGTAACCAAAGAAATTATGAAAAAAGCGAGGGTCGCATCCATGGACGAGCTGGACTCCCTTAAAAAAGAGATTGATGAATTGCGAAAAGAGAATGCACGCCTGTCCGGTTCAGAAGACTAACAGGGTAGTATATTCTATATGCTGAGCATACAAAAAATAGGTGTGATAGGTCGAACCTATCGCCATTTCAATCGCTACCGCCAGATCCTTTCTGTTTTCGTGAAATATGGTTTTGGAGATCTTCTGAGCCTTCTCAAGATAGAACAGTATATTGAAGCGGGTCTTCAGATTATCACGAGAAACCGGCGTGAGCGTGTTGAGCGGCTGACAAGAGCTGAAAGGGTTCGAAAAGCTTTTGAAGAGTTGGGCCCCACTTTTATCAAGCTCGGGCAGATTATCTCGACACGTCCGGATCTTATCCCGGCCGAGTTTATCGAAGAGTTTTCCAAGCTTCAGGACAAAGTCCCGCCTTTTCCCTTCACCCAGGTCAGGCAGATCATTAAAGAAGAACTGGGCAGGGAACCCGAAGAACTGTTTGAATCGTTTGACGAAAATCCGCTCGCTTCCGCTTCGATCGGGCAGGTCCATATGGCGAGACGGAAAGGAAACGAAAAAGTGGTGGTCAAGGTTCAGCGGCCTGACATTAAAAAGATTATTGAAGTTGATCTTGAGATAATACTTCACCTCGCTACCCTGATGGAAAAAAATATAGAGGAGGCTGCTCTTTATCGCCCTGTAAAAATCGTTGAAGAGTTCGCGCGAACACTCGAGAAGGAAATTGATTATACCATCGAAGCCTCCAGCATGGAGCTGTTCGGACGTATCTTCGCAAAAGATCCGACTGTTTATATCCCAAAAGTGTATCGTGATACGACAACCTTAAGCGTTCTTACGATGGAGTATATTGAGGGGATAAAAGCATCCGAGGTTGAAAAGCTTAAAGAGGCGGGGCTTGATCCAAAAATTATCACTGTTCGCGGCACGAACCTTACCTTGAGGCAGGTGTTTCATTACGGATTTTTTCACGCGGACCCTCATCCTGGAAATTTTTTTGTGATGCCTGACAATGTGATCGGGCTTATCGATTTCGGGATGGTTGGTATGGTTGATCGCAAGACCCGCGAGATTTTCGTGGATCTTCTTGACAGTGTGGTGCATAAGAATGCAGCAATCGCTGCAGAGGCGCTTCTGAAACTGACAACATGGGATAAAGAACCGGATATTCATTTTCTGGAAACCGAGCTGTCGGATTTTATGACAAAGCATCTTTATAAACCCCTTCGGGATATTGAAGTCGGGAGACTGATGCACAACCTGATAGAGTTGATTTCACGGCATCGTTTAATGCTTCCGCCGGATATATACCTCATGATAAAAGCCCTTGGAACGGTGGAAGGGGTGGCCAAAAAACTGGACCCGGATTTTAATATGGTGGGACAGGTCGCGCCATTTCTTGCACAGGTCAAGATCGCCCGGTTTTATCCCCAGAGAATCATTGCAGACCTGATCGATTTCGCAGGGGAGATGCGTACTTTTTTTAATCAGATTCCAAAGGATCTGCTTGATATCACGCGTCTTCTCCGGCAGGGAAGGCTGACCGTCAAGATTGAGCAGCAGGGCCTTGAGACCATGCTCGCGGCTCAGCACCAGATCAGCAACCGGCTTTCATTTTCCATCATCATCGCAGCGCTGCTTATCGGATCCGCATTAATCGTCATTTCAGATACCCCCCCGCTGGTTTATGGAATTTCTTTTTTAGGGATAATCGGTTTTCTGGCCGCAGCCATTATGGGAATCTGGCTGCTGGTGGCAATCGTGCGAAAAGGGTTGTAGAGCGGTTGTCAGAAAAACGTTCCGTTTCGATGCGCCGAAGATGATGAACCTCATTTGCTGGTTTACGGATGTTGACCGTTTCTAAACTCGCTTTGCTGGAATTAAAAAACTCAGCCGCTGCGCGGCTTCAAACAGTTTTAATTTCAATGCTCCGCTTTGTTAAGAAACGATCAACATCCGTAAAAGGTTTCACTCGGTTTCATCATCTTCGGCTTCAATCGGAATAGATTTATGACAATCACTATAAAAACCTTCAGCAGGTGATTGGTGCGGGGTACAGGGGGCTACTTTTTTGTTTTCGATGCGGTTGTTTCTTCAAAAATTTCAATTCCGGCATTCTGCCTCAATTCTTCCAGACAGCTCTTGATGTTTTCATTCAGTTTTTTTTGCGCGAGAAGCCGATCGATTTCAATTTTTGCTTCTTCATAGGTGGAATCTCTTTCAGGCTTTTTGTCTGTTACCTGAATCAGATGAAACCCGGCAGGGGTTTCAATGATCTCACTTGTCTTGCCCGTATTCAAAGAAAATGCAGCGTCTGAAAAAGGTTGGGCCATGTTTTTTTGTTCAATATAACCCAGCTCTCCTCCTGCTTCACCGGCCGGGCCTTCAGAAAATTTTTTGGCCAGATCTGAAAATTTTTCACCGTTTCGAATCCGTTTTAGAATGGTTTCGATTTTTTTTCGCGCTATTATTTTTTCAGACTGCGGGGCATCCGGGGAAACCTTAATCAGGATATGGCCGGCCCGAATTTTTTCAGCTTGTCTGAATTTTTTCATATTTTTTTTATAAAAGGCGCGGCTTTCTTCTTCCGATACAAGAATTCCCCGGGCAAGATTTTCGTTGATAAAACGGCGTACAATAAGGTTCTTTTCTATCTGGGATTTCATTTCGGATTCCGATAAATCCATGAAGGATAATTTATCGGAAAATATTTTTTCATTGGAATACATATTTTTAATCAGTTCGAATTGCTCATCGATTACATGAGGGTCGACGGAAAATTTTTGTTTACGACTTTCCTGGTAAAGCAGTTCCCTGTTGATAAGGTCTTCCAGCGCTTTTTTTCTGATGCCTGGAAGCTGGTCTTCAGGCACATCCTTTTCTTGATCTTTCAATTTTCGCAGGATGAGAGTTACATCACGATCCAGATCATTTTTAAAGATGACGGCTTCGTTGACAAGTGCCGCTTTTGCGCTGCTGGTTTTGCTTTCGACCGCAACCAGTCGGGGTACAGATGCGAACAATGTAATGGCAACCGCTGTAATGGTTATAAGGTAATAATCGCGCGAGTTCATAAATTTCTCCGGCGTTGCGTATTTCAAGGTGTCCGATCCTGCACAGGATTTGAGTCCATTTATAAATATCAGGTAGTCTTTTTCCATTCAACCTTTTATTGATGGCTTTGCAAAAAGTCCAGGTTAGGGCCGCAGGCGAAAAACGTGAACTTTTTATTGTGCATCGGGCGACTGATTATCAATGCGTCTTTTGTTGTATCGTTTTCAAAAACCGTGCTATGCAGGAAGCTGCTGTAATGGTTTGCTGGGGAAAGACCATTTTTGGTTTAAACGGCGGGACGTTCGTATTTTTAGATATTTTAAATGGTTATAAAGGAATCACCATGCCGGGAGCGAAATACATCGGAGCCCATGTAAGCATGGCCGGCGGAATTGAAAACGCGCCGGCAAGAGCCGGACATATCGGTGCAAAAGCATTCGCTTTATTTACAAAGAACCAGAGAAGATGGGAAGCGCCTCCCCTTGGCGACGCTCAGGCGGCAAAGTTTAAAGAAAATTGCACTCAATATGGGTTTGATCTGAATCATCTCCTTGTGCATGACAGTTATCTCATCAATCTGGGCCATCCGGACCGGGAAGGGATTGAGAAATCTCGAAAAGCCTTTATCCAGGAGCTTAAACGATGTGAACGGATTGGTGTCAAAAAATGTAATTTTCACCCCGGAAGCCATCTGAACGGCATACCGGTTGATTCTTGTCTGGAAAGAATCGCGGAATCAATCAATATGGCGCATTCACAGACAAAAGAGGTCATTACTGTCATTGAGAACACGGCAGGGCAGGGAACCAATGTGGGCTATTCTTTTGAACAGATTGCCCGGATTATTGATCATGTGGAGAATCAAGAAAGAGTGGGCGTCTGTCTCGACACCTGCCATCTGTTTTGTTCTCCTTCCGGATATGACATCCGAACCGCTGCAGCTTATGAAATAACCATGAAAGCCTTTGATAGTATCATTGGAGTAAAATACCTTGAAGGAGCGCATTTGAATGATTCCAGAAAGGATTATCAAAGCGGAATCGACAGGCATGAACAGATTGGAAGGGGGAAGATCGGCATCTCTGCTTTCCGCTCGATCATGAACGATAAACGGTTTGATGATATTCCGCTGATACTCGAAACCCCGGATCCGGATGCGTGGGAAAGGGAGATCAAACTTTTATATTCACTTCAGTCACGATAAGTTCTTGTCCGGAAACGGACAAAGGTTCAGCATGCCGCATGTGTTGCATAACGGATTTCTCGCGCGGCAGATCTCCCTTCCAAAATAGATCAGATACAGAGAAAAAACGTTCCATTCCTTTTTTGGAATGATTTTCATCAGATCATACTCGATCTTTTCAGGATCGGTGTTTCCGGTCAGGCCCAGGCGTTTTGAAATTCTTGCAACATGGGTATCCACAACCATTCCCGGAATACCGAATGCGGCTCCCAGAACAACATTTGCGGTTTTCCGACCCACACCCGGGAGCAGAACCAGTTTTTCCAGTGTCGAAGGAACTTTTCCCTCATGTTTTTGAACCAGCATTTTGCAGCACCGCTTTAAATTCATCGCCTTGTTATGATAAAATCCGGTGGAATGGATCCGTTTTTCGATTGTTTTGATGGGAGCTTTTGCAAGGGATTCGGGTGTCGGAAACTGCTTAAAAAGTTCCGGGGTGACCTGGTTAACCTGCCTGTCCGTGCATTGCGCCGAGAGTATCGTGGCCATCAGCAGTTGAAACGGATTATCGTGAGTAAGCTGTGTCCTTACATCCGGATAGCGCAGTTTCAGCATTTTCCGGATTTTATCTATCCGTTTTTTATCCGGTCGTTTTTTATCCGGTCGGTTTTTTTCGGGTCGGTTTTTTTCGGGTCGGTTTTTTTCTGTTCCTGTTTTATTTTTCATAGTATGATACTTACCATGAAAAGATCATTAAAAAAAGTACGTGCTCTTGGATTATGCTCCGGGGGGCTAGACAGTATGCTGGCTGGCCTTGTCTTGCAGCGGCAGGGGATCGAGGTCGAATGGGTCGCTTTCGAAACCCCTTTTTTTTCTTCTCAAAAAGCCGTCAACGCATCTGAATTATGCAAAATACCCCTGACGATAAAACGGATCATGCCGGAGTACATTCGGATGCTGAAAAATCCGCCTGCGGGATACGGAAAACATATGAACCCCTGCATGGACTGTCATGCGCTCATGTTTCGCATCGCAGGCGAACTGATGCAGAAAAGGGGGTTTGACTTTCTCTTCAGCGGTGAGGTTCTGGGGCAGAGACCAATGTCTCAGGTCAGACCGTCCTTGCGATATGTGGAAAAACATTCCGGTTTTGACGGTTTGATTGTCAGGCCTCTGAGTGCCAAACGCCTTCCGGAAACCATTCCCGAAAAAGAAGGATGGATCGATCGGAACCTGCTGTTCGGTTTTGCCGGCCGGTCACGCAAACCTCAGATCGCACTGGCCAAAGAGCTTGGCCTGCATGATTATCCGGCACCTGCCGGGGGGTGCCTTCTGACCGACAAGGGATACAGCGTAAGGCTCAAGGATCTTTTTGCCCATCAGGAAACCTGTTTGAAAAACGAATTTCAGTTGCTCAAGTTCGGCCGTCATTTGCGGCTTGCGCCGGATCTGAAAATTATTGTCGGAAGAACCCGGAAAGATAATGATTCTATTTTAAAATATCACAACCCGAAAACCGATATTGTAATCAATATGACGGAATACCCCGGTCCTGTCTTACTGGTTCCCGGAGGATGTGATGAAAAAAAAGTCAGGCTGGCAGCAGGTATCTGTGCGGGCTACAGCAAGGCCCCTCGGCATACGCTTTTGGATTTTCTGGTTGTGACGCCAGCCGGCAGCTACCGAATTCAGGCTGATGCTGTGGATCCCCAGGAGTATAAAAAATTCCTGTTATAAAAAATTAAATTTTCACGCAGAGTTGCCAATGCAAACGAAAAAAAAGATCAGAAGAGAGAACTATGAATAGCGCATTAATTTTTTTTGCGGCAGGGTGCCTGGGTGCTTTGATCAACAGCCTGGTTGTATGGCTGTTCGGCGATCTGGGAATAACCGGATTTTTAGGGGTGACAATTTCACCCGCATTGACGGCTGGCTGGCTGTATCCGCGTATTGTCTGGGGCGGTATCTGGGGTCTGCTGTTTTTTCTGCCCTTTTTCAATTCCAGACCATTTTTGAAAGGAACAGTCATAAGCCTCTACCCGACCATGTTTCAACTGTTTATTGTTTTTCCCATTCAAACCAAAAAGGGTATCGCGGGTATGGAACTCGGGGCGTTAACACCTGCACTGGTCTTCGTGTTCAATTGGGTTTGGGGTGTTGCCGCTTCTTTAACAATTCGGTATTCGAAGTAAAAAACGGTTGACAGGGCTGGGAAAAAGAACACCCTTTGTAAAACCAGAACCGCATGATACAATCCTTTTCCGACACAACTCTTTTCAAGCAGGCGATAACAATTTAAAACATAATTGATTCGGGAACCATATGAGATAAGGGATCGGTGTTATTCATCGATAAAGGAGGCTCGAAAGCGTTATGAAACAACATATATCCAACAGAAGGAGAGAAGGAGAGTTTATTATGTCTAAATTCGCTGTACTGCTGGGTGTGGGATTTCTGGTTATTGCGCTGCTTATGGGCTGCGGGGACGATAACAGCATTCTCGAAGGTCTGGCTGACGACGACTCGTATGAAGCAGAGCTCGAGGAAGTCAGAATGGCGCTGGACAAAGGAGATTATGCAGATGCACTGGAAACCCTGCTGACTCTTCGGGAGAAGTATCCGGGCGATCGAACTGTTCTGCAATACCTGAGCGGCGCGTATGCCGGTCTGGCCGGTCTGGATACGTTTAATGTTCTTTCGGCAATCGCGGATCTGGATGATGTCGGAAAATCAGGCAGCATCGATATGATCGGTCTGGTGCTTGGCGACAGTACCGGCTTGCTGACCCGGGAAGAACTGGATCAAAAACTGGAAAATCTGGCCAATGCGATTGATGCCCTGAATGAAATTCAAGACAAGAATACAGATCAACTGGCCCAGGGGGGGATACTGGCTGTTGCCCATGCCTCGCTGACATTGGGGGATATCATTCTTCAGAATCAGCAGCTGTCTTCCATCATCCTGACCGAAGAGGGTATCGGCGATCAGTTCCAAGAAGATGCGGATCTTGGAAATGAGGTATCTCAAGAGACACTGGATGATCTCGGAAGGGACTTTGAGATGATGGAAGAGGCCATCGGCGCAATTGAATCCATATCCACTGCGGGCAATGATCTTTCAGAAAGTTTTGATCAGTTTGGAACCGACATCGATCAAAACAATGACAGCGGCATCACCGTATCAGAAATCGAAACCTATATAAACAGTCTATGATATAGAGCAGAAAGAGGAAACGTTGAAATATCTCAGCTTCTTGAAAATCAATGGATTTGTCATCCTGCCGGTTCTTTTTGTCTTCCTTTCCGCAACGTGTCTGTCTGCAAAGGAGTATCCCCGTTTTTTCAGAGGGGTCAGGCCTCTTGGCATGGGCGGTGCTTTTACGGCTGTCTCGGACGATGAGAACGCTCTTTTTTATAATCCGGCGGGGTTGTCCACAATATCGACTTTTCAGATCGGTGTGTTCAACCCGCTTGTCGAGGTTTCAGAGGAAAGTATTGATCTGTTTAATGATGCCAATGACACAGATCTGGACGATACAGGTGAAACCACGGATCTGATGCGGAAATATGTTGGTGAACATCAGCATGCCCGAATTCTTTTTCCCGTATCTCCCTATGTGGGATTCAATGTCTCCAATGTCGGTGTCATGATATCCGGAGGCGGCCAGGGCACAGTGGATATTGAAATCAGAAATCCGACATGGCCGGAAGCTCATGTCAATCTGCTCGGGGATGCCTGGATCATCGGAGGTGCCGGAGCAAAGCTGCCTTTAAATGGTCTGAGTGTCGGGGGGAGTTTGAAGTATATTTACCGGGAGAGTCTCAACGAGATCTATACCGCAGCAGACATCGCAGCTGATGATTTTGAGGACAGGCTGGATGATGACACAAAATCCGGAAACGGAGTAACCATGGATCTGGGCGCCATATATCGCTTGCCGCTGGAGTCGGATTTTAAAACCGATGTGGGGCTGAGCATTCAGAATCTGTTTGAAATGGATATGGGGGAGGCCGAAGATATTCAAAGATCTGTTAATCTTGGTATTGCTGTTGAGAGATCCTTTGGAGGGTTTAAAGCGATCGGAGCCTTTGATGTCATGGATATAACCCGCAATTTCGATGAAGATGATGATTTTATGAAACGGATTCATATGGGAGCGGAAGTTCAGTTTCCAACAATTCTTGCGTTGCGGGCGGGTTTCAATCAGGGATATCTGAGTGCCGGAGCAACAGCGGATTTCTGGGCGGTCAGACTTGATTTTGCGACCTATGGCGAGGAAGTAGGCGCTTATTCCGGACAGCGGGAAGACCGGCGCTATGTCGGGCAGCTTACAATCGGCTGGTAGTCTGCTGGTGAGGGGGAAGGGCTGACTGGATAATATGTTTAATGTCATCCATAAGCAGTTGGATATCTTTATCCTTGTATCCCTCAATCGCGACCGGAGGGTGAATCACCATTTTTACTTTTCCGGGAAAAAGGTTCATGGTGCCCTTGGGCAGAATGTCCCGGGTGCCGATAATCGTTACCGGGAGAATAGGGGTATCGATGTCCAGTGCAAACCGGAACGCGCCCTTTTTAAACGGTATCAGACTGCCGGTTTCACTGCGGGTCCCTTCGGCAAAGAATATAACGGATGTGCCGTTGACTATTTTTTCTTTGGCACGGTTGATCGATGCGATTGCTGATTTTGGATTTGACCGGTCGATAAAAACATGATCCAGCTTTGCACAGGCTGGTCCGAGAAATGGAACCTTTCTGAGAGATGATTTCATTACCCATTTAAAATCGACTCCGATCCATCCGTATAAAACGAAAATGTCATAATGGCTCTGGTGGTTGGATACAATGACATAGGACTGCTTTTTATCGATGTTTTCTTTTCCCGTAACCTCTACAATCATCGGTGTGAAAAAGCTGTTTGTCCTTGACCAGAAGGAACCCGTGATAAAGCTCACGAATCTTGGTGAGGCAATGTATGCCAGGGAAAACGCCAGCGATCCAAATATGCAGGTAGACAGTCCCAGAAATGGAATGAAAAACAGCCATTTGTAAGGCTGGTACAGAATTCGGGCAAGTCCCAGCAGAAACGGTTTTATTGGAGAGGTCCGCTCGTCCGCTTCATCCGAACCGGTATATTGCTGATGATTATTATTCAAGAAATTTGTTGTTTGTTCCCCGTTTGGCATGATTGCTTTCTCACCATCAGAACCGAAAATCGGTTCTTTAATTTTGTCAAGTGAAACAGCGTATTTTTTTGTTCTACATTTTTTCCACGAGGCGGTTTGGATACAACCGTAATAGACTCTTGCCGGCGTGTCAATATCTTACCTTCATTTTATGACATAATTGATGGCTTTGTAAAAAGTCCAATTTCTGTGTTGCGCTACATCCCTCGTTGTTGCGGAGTAGGCTAACTACGCACACCTTCGGCTACCGCTGCGCTGCGCTTCACGGTACTCCTCGGGATTTGTGCGCCTTGAACTTTTTTCTTTGCCATCAAAATTTTGACTTTTTTCAAGTGCGTCATAATTATAATCCAGCAGATGGTTTTGCAGATTTTTAATGAATATTTATAAAAGGTTAAATGTTTTTTTCAGTTCTGCCATTCGCAGGCAAGACTCAACACACCGGGCCCTGATGCTGGATGAAGAGCGGATCAGTTCGCGAATTTCTTCAAATGCAGTTGAAATATCAGGGCCCTGGTGACAGATCAGCGCAATATCGATTTCTGCATCCATGATATATCGAATCGAATCCTGGATCGTAAAATATTTTTTTATTGCACCCATATCCAGGTCATCTGTCAGAATGATGCCGTTGTAACCCATCTGATCTCGCAAAAGATCTTTCGCGATCATCCTGGAAAGACTTGCCGGACGAGCGGGATCAATGAGGGTATATCGGATATGAGACAGCATGATGCCGGCGGTTTTGCAATGTATTGCCGCTTTAAAGGGAAGCAGGTCCGTTAATTCCATCTCGGAGAGTTCGGTGTCCAGAAAGGGTGCGTCAAGATGGGAATCCAGGCTCGTACGGCCGATTCCCGGAAAATGTTTGGCCACCGCCATAATTTTGTTTTGTTGAAGATGCGTAATAACGGTTGACCCCATTTCCGCCACCCATTCCGGATTGTTTCCGAACGCTCTTTTTTCCATGACGCTTTTAAAATTTTCCGGCGGAACATCCATTACCGGTGCCATGTTCATATTGATTCCCAGATTTTTCAGTTCAGCCGCCGTAATCCGGGCAAAATTTAAGGCATCTTCTCTGCTTTTCATGGAAGGATTTCCCGGAAACGTTGTAAACGGCTCCTTCAGCCTCGCAACCTGCCCCCCCTCCTGATCGATCGAAATCAAAAGCGGCGGCTGCCGGCAGGCGACCGCATATTCCTGAGCATCCAGGCATAATGCTCTGATCTGATCCGGGGATATCAGGTTCCGTCTGAACAGGATAAGCCCTCCGATCTTAAGATTTTTGATTAAAAATTTAAGATTTTCATTCAGTCGCGTGCCGTCAAAACCAGCCATCAAACGCTGGCCGGCAAGTTGGTCATCTGAAAAATCTGTAACCTTCATGGTGTAGTTATCTTCTTAAAAGTTGATATTTTCTTACAGCCCGATTGTGTTCTGAAAGATTGGCCGAGAACTTATGCGTACGGTCACGCTTGGAAACAAAATAAAAATATGGTGTATCCGCAGGAAAAAGAGCCGATTCCAGGGCCTTTCCGCCGGGATTCGCAATCGGCCCCGGAGGAAGTCCTTTGATTTTATAGGTGTTGTAAGGTGTCTTTTCATTGAGATGCTTTCTGGTAATATTTCCATCAAAGTCCTGAATGGCGTAAATGACCGTAGGGTCACTCTCAAGCCGCATTCCTTTTTTCAGCCGGTTGTGAAAAACCGATGATATGACAGGACGTTCAGCAGGCACTCCTGTTTCTTTTTCAATAATGGAGGCCAGGGTTACGATTTGATGAATGGAAAAACCCAGCTTTTCAGCCTGACGTTCCCATTGTTTTGTAAATACGGATCGAAAATGGCCAAGCATGGTTTCAATGATTTTTCGGGAGGTAACCCCTTTTGAAAAAAAATAGGTTTCCGGGAAAAGATAGCCTTCAAAGGTGTCGGCATCAATGCCCAGTTGCCGGGTTAATACCGGGTCTGATGCAGCCTGATAGAACGCATCATAGGTTCCCAGAGTTGATTTTTCAATAACCGTTGAAACTTGAGAAAGGTTATACCCTTCAGGCACGGTGACCCGATACAGGATGATTCTGCCGTTCACGATTTTATCTAGGATGGCATTCGGAGACATGGATGCGGATACGGCATACTCTCCTGTTTTCAGTTTGGTATCCACTCCTTTTAAACGGGATAGGATTTTAAATTTGATCGGGCTGGTGATAACCCCCATCTCATGAAGGGTTGCAGATATTCGGGTTATATTCTGACCGGGGTGGATAATCAGGATCTCTTCTTCAGCGTTTGCGTCTGCGGGCCTGTCCGCATATTGATAGATATCCCGGACAAAAAGAAAAGAGGCCGTGATGATGGATACGATCAGGATAAGGGGTATGAGCGTTTTCTTTTTCAACATCCTTTTCCCTGCGTGGGTAATGAGTCCTACGGATCAGTTTGATGCTATATTGATGAAAGCCTGCGCTTATTAAACTATAATTTTCAGCATAGCACAAGTTTAACCTGAATCCTGTTTAACATGCTGTATCTGCCCTGATT
>JAWOIJ010000071.1:0-4649 GCA_046484745.1 Desulfobacterales bacterium
GCGGAACTTGCAAGGGACAATGCCGGATGTGAGGTCATCGAAGGGGATTTCGAGACATACGATTTTTCTTCGATCCTGGTTGATGCCGTCATGCTTGTCGGTGCCCTGGTACATGTACCCCACGAACGATTTCCAAGGGTTTTTGAAAACATCACATCGGCCATACCGGATAATGGCAGTGTTTTAATCACGTTAAAAGAGGGCTCCGGCGACCTGACAGACTCAGATGAAAGAATTTTTTATCTGTGGGAGGATTCGAAGGCCCGGAAATTGTTTGACACCCTTGGTTTCAAGGTGTGTGATTTTTCAACGTCCGTTTCCAAAACCGGCAGCGGAGATATCTGGATGAGTTATGTTTTGGATAAGAGTTAGTGAACAGGATTTTTTGTTCTAATTACCTCGGGAAAACTTAATATGATAAGATATCCATGCGCTTCGAAGGGTTAAAAATGGCGCGTTCCCATAACATTTTGGTATTAAACATCGGCTCTACCACTACCAAAGCCGCCGTTTTTGAAAACGATCGTCCCAAATTCCAGGAAACCATTCCCAAGGACTCCGAACTGACCGCACCTTTAAGCGGTTACATGGAGCAGTTTCCCCTCTACCTGGAACGTGTTGAAAATTTTTTGGCCGATCATCACATCGATGTCGGCCAACTGGATATCATCGTCAGCCGGGGCGGCCTGACCGCACCGCTTTCTTCGGGTGTGTATCTGATTGATCAGCGGATGTGTGATGACCTGCGTTCAGGGAAATACGGTCAACATCCGACCAACCTGGGACCTCTGATTGCCAATGATTTGGCCTTGCATGCCGGCATCCGGGCCGTGATTGTGGACAGCCCCAGTACGGATGAATTTCACCCCCTGGCCTGGATTTCCGGTATCCCGGAAATTGAAAGAAAGAGCGCTTTTCATGCCCTGAATCAAAAAGCTGCAGCCGGAATGGCTGCCAGGGAGATGGGAATCCCCTATGCAGAGAGCAACATGGTGGTCGCTCACCTGGGTGGCGGCATTACCGTAGGTGCTCATTGTCGGGGCAAGGTAATTGACAGCACGATTGGCGTTGGGGAAGGACCGCTAACGCCTGAACGAACCGGAACCTTACCTCTCATGGCCTTGCTTCGGCTGCTGGAGTCCGGACAATTGAGCCTGGCAGATTTGCGCCGGAAGCTGACATCGGAAGGGGGATTACTGGCCTATCTGGGAACAAGCGATATAAGTTTGGTGGAAACCAGGATACGGCAAGGCCATGAAAAAGCACTGCTGCTCCTGCAGGCAATGGCATACCAGATTGCCAAGGAAGTAGGGGCCATGAGTACCGTCCTCCATGGCAAAGTAGACTCGATAGTATTGACCGGAGGTCTGGCCAACTCTGCCATGCTGGTTGACTCGATTGCCGACCGGGTCAAATTCATTGCGCCCGTAAAAGTCTACCCCGGTGAGCAGGAAATGGTTGCCCTTGCTGCCGGTGCCCTCAGAGTGCTTTCCGGAACAGAAGCAATCAAGTATTATGGCCAGCCGGAATAAGTTTTGATAGCAAAAAAGATTAAGGGTGGGTTTTAAAATCCGATTTCTGGCCCCTGACTTCTGATCTCCGACCTCTGATCTCTGACATCTAATCCCTTGCCCCCTGTTATCATCCTTGACGAATAACCTCATGGGTGTAAATTGGCCATAGATTTTTAAAATTTCTTTTAATCGCTAAAGCAATGAGAGGATATGCGATGGATACAAAGTCCCCATATCTCATATAGAAGTGGGGTTTTTTAGTTTTTAGGCTCCGGTTAAATAAAGTACAAAAATTTTGGTTCTTTCGTAAAAAAGTTGAACCTACCAACGTATTATTAATGAAAAGTTCATGAAATCAGAAAGATAATAAATGCATCGGATTTTATCCGTTTCTGGTATAGTTAAGTTGGGAACAAACCTCTACCGGAGGCAAAATCCGATGCAACTGGATACTATCACAGAACTGATTAACATACCAGGCCATAAAGTTTCTGAGGTGTTGAAAAATACAGAGCAAAGTCTTCATCTTTTGTTGAAGCCGATTGGGACCATCCCTCCGGTTTGTTCAGGTTGCGGCAGTGATCATGCCGGTGGCGTCCACAGCAAAACCGTCATTGTCGTTGAAGATTTGAGAATTAGCGGCAAAAGAGTTTTTCTTTACGTTCCCAAAAGAAAAATCCGTTGCTGCGAAGATGGCCGAATCCGCGTTGAAGCGCTGGGGTGGATCTATGGTCGATTTACCAAAAGATACGCCCAGCAAGTTTTCAGACTCACAGCGATTACCACCAATCAGGAGGCGGGCTGGTACCTGGAACTTGACGATGAGGCGGTCTACCGCATCGACAGGCGGATACTGGAAGAACTGGCCTTGGAGAAATTGGATCCTGTACCAGCGCCATCCCTCATGAGCGTTGATGAAGTTGCCTGGCAGAAATGGCATCGTTACGTTAGCAACGTGGTTGATATTGAAAAACACAAAGTCATCTGGAATCACAATGGCCGGGGTAAAGAGGTCTTGAGCAAGTTTTACCGCACCTTGGGTTCAGAGGGCTGTAAAAACATCAAGGCCGTTGCAAGTGATGGAGCCAAGGGTTTTCTGTCGGCCACAAAGGCCCATGCCTGCGACGCTCTTATTGTTTTGGACCACTTCCATGTCAAAAAATACCTCAACGATGCCCTCGATACCGTGCGCAAGGAGGAATTGAAAAAGGCCCGTCAGAATAACAATGAAGAGGTGACTCAGATCCTTCACTGCAACAAGCGCTTTATTCTCATGCAGAACAAAGTAACCGACAAGAGTCAAAACCTGCTTGAAAAGCTGGCTGCCCTCAATCAACGGGTATATCAAGCTTTGCTTTTAAAAGAGCAGTTTTTATCCGTCTATACAGCGGCAGATCGAAAGACAGCCCGGAGAAATCTCAAAGATTGGATTGTCGCCGCGATCGAATCGAAAATGCCTTCGTTCATAGAACTGGGATACAAGTTTTTCAGAAAAAGACACTATGTCCTCAACTACTTCTTTTACAAAATCACTACCGCTATTTCGGAAGGCATCAATAACAAGATAAAACGACTATCCCGAATGGCTTATGGTTATAAAGACATCAAATATTTTTTGCTCAAGATTCATCAGCATTGCGGGCTGCTCAATCCCAGGTTGTCAACTTAAATACGAATGAGGGAAAATTTTTACTAAAATGGCAGAATGAACCCAGTGCCCGGTATTATATATAACAAACAAATCAAATGGATAAGGCAGAAACTTATAATTTAAGGGGCGTAAATTATCCCCGTCCCGCTTTATCCTTTTTACTTGTCCTATAAACAGCTTAAGTGATAGGATACGGGAAGTTATTATAACATCCGAAAATAAAATACTATTTTTCAAAATAAAAACAAACAGAATGCCAGTATGACCGATATCTTCATATCGTTCAAAATATTTCTTTTGCGACTGTTAATGGTTGAATAATTTCAGGAAACAAGCGTGTGCAGAAATCCGAAAAAACCTGGCAGGGCTGGGCTATGAGCTATAGACGTATGATTGGGGACTATCATGAGTAATCAGCCGTTGCAGGAAAGCGAAACCGTTGAATTGAAAAAGAGCCTGACCGAACTCAAGCAGGGGCTGGTTTCCATGGCAGCCATCTTGAACAAACACCAGGCCGGTACCCTGTGGTTCGGGGTGCGTAACAACGGTACCATCGCCGGTATTGACGCCAACGAAAAAACCCTGCGTGACCTGTCCCAAACCATTGCGGCCCATATCGAGCCCAAAATCTTTCCACGGATTTCAGAAGTTACCATCGATGGCAAACAATGCATCAAAATTGAGTTCGCCGGAGATGATACGCCTTATTTTGCATATGGACGCGCTTTTATGCGGGTAGCCGATGAAGACCGCCAGTTGAGCGTCAAACAATTGAAAAATCTGATTGCCGCGCAAAATCGGGAATCGCTGCGTTGGGACAATCAACCCGGCAAGTTCACCCTGGCCGACCTGGACCAGGCTAAAATCAAGCGATTCGTCGAGCGTGCAAAACTTTCCTGGGATACGCCGGAAAATTCACTGTCCAAGCTTGAATTGATCATAGATGGAAAATTACTCAATCCAGCCAGGCTCTTTTTCGGCATCAAACCCATCCAACTCAGATGTGCGGTCTTTATGACCACCGAGAGTTCGACGATTATCGATCGGCACGACTTTGACGGCGATATCCTCGAACTGATTGAAGAAGCGCAGAAATACATCCTCAAAAACATTCATATCGGCATGCGGCTTGAAGGGTTACATCGCGTTGACGTGCCGGAGATCTCCGTCGAAGCCCTGCGTGAAGCCATCATCAACGCCTTTTGTCATCGCGACTATTATGACCCTGATTTCATTCAGATGGCCATATTCAAAGACCGCGTTGAAATCCGCAACCCCGGCAGACTTTACGGCACCCTGACCATCGATGATTTGCGCAAAGGAAATATTTCCCAACGGCGTAACCCATTGATTGCCGATCTGTTTCGACGCATCGAGATGGTTGAAGCCTGGGGCCGCGGCATGCCTTTGATCATCAAAAATGCGCCGGATGTGGTTTTCCGCGAAATCGGGAATCTGTTCATCGTTGCGTTCAATCGGCCGTC
>JAWOIJ010000019.1:0-48942 GCA_046484745.1 Desulfobacterales bacterium
ATTCCAGACATGGGTCAACCATCCTGAATCACCCATATCGCATCATGCATTCCAGCATTGACGCCATCCAGTGCTGTGTGTATCGATTTGTTCTGACACATAACTGTATCACAAACCAGATTAAAATCAAATGGAATGGCGTTGTCACTAGTTCCATTTACAGGGTCACGGGAAAAAACCGCGCGACCCTCGATTTGTGCATCCGCAGCACAGGTTCCTTTTACTCAAAAGCCTTTCCCGGTTTGACGCCAAACAAACGAATAATTTTTGCCAGCGGGCAAAAGCCGGTAAAGGCGGATTGTAACAGATTGGCGCCGACAAAAGCGGTAAACCAGAGCCAGTAAACACTATGCGCCTGTGAAAGTATCAAACTGATCAGGATGAAACTGCCCGCAAAAGCAAGAACAAGTCTATCAATTGTCATGACCGCACCTCCTTTTTTATGCTGCTTTTTGCTGTTGGATATTGACTTGGAAAGCAGAATATTTAATATATCAAAAACATTTTCAAAAAGAATCAAAAAACGTGCCATGCAATAGAAGCAGATGCTTCAAAAAAGGCTCAATCCATGATAAGTAATTTAAAATCAATAAGTTAAAATTTTATGGCCACAAGATCGCTGAATCATCGATCCTTTGGATTGACACAGCGTATAAGATATGTTCCATTTATGGATAATAAACAGTGACCGCATGGGTATATTTTTTTTTAAAACCCCTTTTCGTATCCAAAACGATTAAAACCAGACAGAGGAGCCACGTTATGAATTTTAAATCAATGGATGACATCCTGGATTTTGCGATTGAAAAAGAGATCGAGGCGGAAAAATTTTATACAGAGCTGAGTAACGAAGAGACCTTTTCCAGCGCGAGAACCTTTTTGGAAGAATTTGCCGGCGAAGAGAAGAAGCATCAGGACCTGCTGAGAAGATTCAAGGAAGACCGAGAAGTGCTGGACAGCTACAAGTTTAAATGGATAACCGATATCAAAAGAAGTGATTATCTGGTGGACATCCCCTATGAAAAAGGAATGCCGTTTACGGATACACTTCGACTGGCTATGAAGCGTGAAGAAAAGGCGTTGAGGCTGTATAACGAACTTCTGGAAAAAGCCGATGATGAGAGCTTAAAAAAAGTTCTCAAAATGCTGTGCCAGGAAGAAGCAAAACACAAGAACATTCTTGAAACCATTTTTGACGACTACATGGCGGAACAGGGAGATTAACCATAATCCGGCCGGAGAACAGCACGGAGACCTCCTGCAATCCTGAAGATCCGGCTGAATTTGAAAGCAGTAGTGAAAAAACCCCCGGAGCTTGGATCGAAATTTTTTGACTGTTACAACAGTGTATTTGCAGCAGAAGAACTCACGCACCGGTTTTCAACCATGCGATACTCGAAACCGTTACATCGTTGAGCCGGTTGTCCGTGTAGAGGGTAAAAACCGCCTGGTCATCGCGCATTTTCTTCAACAAGCCATTTGTCTCCGGGCTGTTAAACAGAATCGCGATCCAGGCTGCAAGTCCCCGAAGAAACGGATCATGAGAATGCATGAACGGGATCAGGTATCCGACAGAGGATTCAACCAGCTCCGGTCTTTCATGGGCGAGTCTCCCGATTCCCCAGAGAACACCCCGTTGAAGAATTTCATGTTCAAGATAGTTTCCTTCCGGCATGATGTAAGATGTCAATATTTTATGATATTCGTTTGCCAATCCTGGATGCCTGGCCATTATTTCTCCCATGGCCTCGGGTGATCCCCAACCGATCCCGCCGGATTCATCATTCAAATTCCAGATCAGACGACGCATCACAATTCGTGCCGCCTCCTTTTCCTGATCCGCCAGCCTTGAAACCACAGCCCCCATCGCGGTGACCGCTCTCCATTTTACAAGTTCATTTCTGTTGTGGAAAAATGAAAAAAGAGGATTTACAGCCTCCTTTGGAGGAAGCCGAAGGATTTCTTCAAGGCCTTTTGGAAAATCACTGCTGTCCAGCAGCTGAAAAACAATTTTTTTTAATTCACGAAAACGCATTCCGCTTTAAAAGGGTGCCTTTGAGATTATTCCGATTCCCATGAAATGCATGAACACGGACAGTTTCGAACGGCCTCGTCAACACATTCCTCCGGGTAGATTGCGAGATCCGCCATTTCGATATATCCGAGTTCATTCAGCTTGAATACTTCAGGGCATACCTCCTGGCATATTTCGCAAATAACGCACTCACCCAGGTCAATGATGGGCTTTTTCATAGTCAACGCACCGGAAAATCAGGTCTTACCGCTGCCGGAATCCGGTCGCGACAGCGCTGTTATCAGGGATTGAACTTTCGCTTCAATTTCATCCCGGACTTGCCGCATAAAATTGATATCTTTTCCCGCCGGGTCCGGCAGATCCCAGTCCATTCTTTTCGCGCCCGGAACAAAGGGGCATTCCTCTCCGCATCCCATGGTTACAATCACATCGGGCTTGGTCTTTGAGATCGCGTCTTCAAGGGACCGTGGCTTTCGAAAGGCCATATCGATCCCTTTTTCAGCCATCACTTCCACCATCAAAGGATTCACCTTATCTGAAGGGGAACTTCCCCCCCGGAGAGCCTCAACCGTCTCCCCTGCATGATACTGGGCAAACGCACTTGCCATCTGGCTTCTGCACGCGTTTTCCCTGCACGCAAAAAGTATTTTCTTCCGATCGGCAAAAGACTCAAGCAGACTGCCGGCAGCCTCTCCGATCTCATCCAGCAGCGCAGGGTGTTTTTTAAAATCACCTGGATTTTCGACAGCCCGGTAGGTAAGGCTGCCGCAGTATTTCGCGCTGAACGCATCAAAAAAATAACGCATGGAAAGCTCGAGGCCTTTAAACAGATGTTCTCCTTTTGTGGCTGCCTGCGAAAGCACAAAGCCTTTTCTTGTTTTACTCCCGGGATCTGCCACCTGGAATCGAAATTTTCGGGACCAGAGCGCCTGACATCTGTCAATAAACATCTTCATCTGGGCGGAGGCATGATAAAAATAGATCGGAGTCGCCGCGACCACGATATCCGCTTCGTGCAGCAGGGGATACATTTCAATGGCCATATCATCATCACGGGTCACACAGAAACCATGTTTCTCACAATAGCCGCAGCCTTTGCACATTTTAATATTTTTTCTGCTGATCGTGACAACCCGCGTTTCCGCACCTCTGCTTTCCATCTCGTTTAAAAATGATGTGAGCAGATAATCGGTGCTTCCATTTTTTCTGGGACTGCCTTGAAGTCCTATCACAAGCATCGTTTTTAGCTTCCTTTCACATGGCATTCAGAGCAACTAACCGGTCCGGAAGGCTTCCCGGCTTTTTTTTCAGCTCTGTGGCATTGAATGCAAAGCGTATTCATCACGGCCTTTTTTTTCAACTCGCCCCTGGTTTTCAAGTTTTCAATGGATCCGGGCATCTGTGGGAACATGGTGTGGCACTTATTGCAATCTTCTAAACGTTTCTGGTGCTGGTGGTGTGGAAAAGGGACCTTTCCCCAGCTCCCGCCATCAAGTTCCATTTTTTCAGTCCCCTTGTTTTGATCGGCAATTGCCGACGATAAAAGGATCAGAAACCCCGTGACAAGCAAAGCAACGATCTTTTTCATTGTTTTACCCCAGTTTCTGAGATGGCTTCTAGATTCTATCATCAACACCTGGTGCAGCACAGTCAGGTGTATAGCAGGTATTATCCAGAAATTCACATTTCTCCTTGCATGAGGGGCATTCCTCGGGTGGTACATCCTCTTCCAAAGTGTATCCGCAATTCGAACATTTCCAACTGGTCATCATCGAACCTCCTTTGCTGAAAAATAGAACAGATGGTTATTGGAACTCTCTATTCAAAATACATGCCGGATGCTCAAAAACCATGCAACATGCACATCACAATAAAAAAATAATCAAAACTTCATATAAATCGTATTATTACACCTGATTGTTTTTAAAATAAACGTTTCTGCTTTTACTGAAAGAAAGGATATGCATCTTGATGAAAGAGATGCACAGGATGCATGACACGTTTTATATACTATACAATCATCGATCATTACAATCATAATATGTTTCCGCGCTGCTGCCGAGACACTTTTGTATCAATGTGACACAGAATATCATGACATTCAAACGCATGCGTTTCGTATAATGCGATTTGAATACGACCGATACAACAGCAATACCCCTCAATTGGAGACTGTTTCACAAAAATGGCATACGCTTTGCTCTACCTATAGGCAGGCTTGAAATTTCATATCACGATTTTGGGTGTTCAACATAATCGTAGGAGGTTCGACATGCTTCGTTTGGAACAGGTAAAAAAAAATATGAACTTGTTAAATGAAATCGACTGGGATATGACCCCTGAAGAAGCCGTGAGGCTTTACCTTGAATGGGGAAACAACTGGGCAAGAGGCAATTATGTCATCAGATCAAAAAATGATGTGTCCCACTATTTTGTTGTGAATACATGGGGAGAGGTGCCGAAGATTTATCTGATCCGGAGAAATTCCGAAGACGCACAGGAACTTGCTGAAATAGAGATGCCGGATCACCTGAAAAAACGATTTCTTAAATCGGTCGGCCATCACAAGGGTGTTTATTCAATAGAGGGCGAAGTGAAAAAATGGCTGAAAAAACAGCTCTATGATGCATAAAACAGAAAATGATTTCCATGGATGAATCCTTTCGAAACTTCTAATATGGCCGGAAACAGTTTTACCAAACGATCACGAATCAGCGCACCGGTTGAGGAAGTTTTCAAGTGGCATGCCAGACCTGGTGCGATTGAAAGACTGAGCCCGCCCTGGGATCCTCTCAAAATTTTAATTCCATCAGAAGGGATACAAAAAGGGTCGGAAGTTTTATTGGAAATGAAAGCCGGCTCCTTTCCCTTTAAATGGCTTGCAAGACACACCGAATACCAGGAAAACAAATTTTTTCAGGATCGACAGATCCGAGGGCCGTTTACAGAATGGGTTCATTCCCACAGATTTGAGCCTGACGGTGAAAATGCCTGCCTGCTGGAAGATCATATAAAGTATAAACTCCCATTTCATTTTATTTCAGGATTCCCCTCAAAAAGAATCATTCAAAAAAAGCTGGAACGAATTTTTACATACAGACATCAAATCATCCAGAGAGACATTTCTCTCCATCTTAAAAACAAATCGGATAAGCCCTTGACTATTATTGTCACCGGTGCAAGCGGAGTGATCGGGTCAACGCTTGTGCCCTTTTTGACAACCGGAGGACATCGTGTTATCCGACTGGTAAGAAACCGTTCGGAATCTTCACCGGATGAACTGCTTTGGGACCCGCTATCCGGGTTTCTGAACGCTGACAGTATTGAAGAAATCGATGCGGTCATTCATCTGGCAGGAGAAAATATCGGCAGTGGTCGCTGGACGCCTGAAAAGAAAAAAAAAATTATCGAAAGCCGTGTGAAGGGAACTGAACTTGTTGTAAAAAAGCTGTCATCGCTTAGAAAACCACCTAAAGTAATAATTTGTGCTTCCGCCATCGGCTATTATGGCGACAGGGGAAATAATATCCTGAATGAAAATGATGAATGCGGAGCAGACTTTACATCTTCTGTCTGCAGGTTGTGGGAAAAAGCGGCTCATCCAGCCCGGGAGAGAAATATACGAACGGTTTTTTTGAGGATTGGAATCGTGCTTACACCTTTAGGAGGGGCACTGAAACGCCTTCTTCTGCCTTTCAAATTATGTGTTGGGGGGAAAATAGGAAATGGATCACAGTATATGAGCTGGATCGATATGGAAGATGTGTTGGGCTCAATTTACCATATCCTGAAAAATGAAGCTATTGAGGGGCCGGTAAATATTGTGGCGCCGAACCCGGTTACCAACACGGAATTTACAAAGACACTCGGCAAGGTACTGGCCCGTCCGGCGCTGTTTACGATTCCATCCGCCGCGATTAAAATGGCGTTCGGAGAAATGGGACAAGAGATACTGCTTGCAAGCACACGAGTAATGCCCGAAAAGCTGCTCAAGACAGGCTACCGGTTCAACACACCCTGTCTTGAAACAGCGCTCAGACAGATGCTTGGAAGAGTCTGAAGATTATATTACATTACAGAGGGACTATGAATACGGGTCTTAAAGCCGCCATTATCATGTTGCTGTCTATCGCTCTTCTATTTGGTTTTCTTCATCTTTTTCTGCCCGGTTTTCATTATAACTTTGAACGGCTTCATGTCTTTCTCTTCAATCTATGCTGCGGCGGAACAATCATTTTATATTACACGGAAAAAAAGAAAGAATTATCCTTCATCGGGCTGGTTTTTCTTCTCCTTTCAATTGTATATGCCATTCTGGCATTCACCATGACATACATCCCCGCAATGATCATCTCGCTTATCCTTGCCGGAATCGTTGAGCACATAAGAATAAAACGTTTTTCCGCTTTTCCGGTTGCCTTTTTCAGAAAAATCGATATCTCCGAAAAATTTCATCAGGCTTCACTCTTATGTCTCTCCATCGGACTTGTTATTTCCTGCCTGGTCATTCTGAACAATGAATATCTTAGGATCATCTCCATGCCGAAGCTTGAGCTGGATACATTTTTTCTTGGCTTTTCCTTTCCGGTATCTCTGATAACGATGTCCCTTATTTTTTCTCTCATGGAAAAAAGTAACGACAGACCGGTTCTCTGCATGAAGGAAATCGGATTCTGGAGTGTAAATTTGGGTGTGATTGTTTTTTTCCTGTTCATCATTTTTGAAAAACTCCTGCCGCAAGTTTTTGTTACAAGCATTCTGTTCCTGACCGTAATCATGATTTTCATGCTGTACAAAAAAATCGGCAGAAGGCTGCAGCAGAAAAATTTTCTGACATCCGGCATGATTTTTCTCCTGGTAACCGCTGTTACCGGGATACTCTACATTTTTTTTCAGTTTACGTCGGATTATTCCCCGGACAAATACAAATGGCTTTTAAAGATTCACGCATTCGCTGCGCTATATGGCTGGAACCTCTGCGGACTTTCGATCATATGCAGGTATGATGACTTTCCCATTCGGCTTCATTCAAACGGAACCATCCTGATGCACTGGCTTACGGTTATGATTCTCGCTCCTCTTGGTATTTATTATCGCCCGTTTGCCGTGCTTGCGACAATAAGCTACATCTGTATCCTCTATGTTATCCTTTTCAGCAAAGGAAAAGAGAGTCAAGTGCTGATTTGAAGTATTCCAGATCGCGGCAAATTTCAATTTGAGATTTTTCGGGGAAACATCCGGCTAAAAACCTTCCGGCAACGCTGCGGGGTTTTCACTTAAAAAACGATACAAGGTCGCCCTTCCCACGCCAAGACCTCTTGCAGCCTTTGCCTTGTTTCCACCTGCCCTTTCAATGGCTGTCCTCACAGTCTCGGCAGTGAGTTTTTTGGAGGGACCGCGTTTATTGTTGAGATTCGGATTTTGTTGAAGCTCTATGGGAAGGTCTTCGGGCATAATGGTATTGTTTTTACATTTTATCACCGCGAATTGAATCACATTTTCAACTTCTCTGACATTTCCCGGCCAGCTGTGATCCATCATGATTGAAATCGCTTCATCGGAGATGGATATCGATCTTTTGTTGTATCTTTCTTCAATCTGATTCAAAAAATGCCGTGAAAGGAGGGGAATATCATTTTTTCTTTCACGCAGCGGCGGTATATTGATGGGGATGACGTTGAGACGATAAAAGAGATCTTCCCGAAACGTTTTCTTTAAAACCTCCTTTTTTAAATCCTTGTTTGACGCGCTGATCACACGCGCGTCAATCGATATCCATCCTTCACTTCCGACTTTTTCAAGCGTTCCGTTCTGTAGAAAACGCAGCAGTTTGACCTGAACATGCGTGGGGAGATCCGCGACCTCATCCAAAAAAATAGTTCCGCCCTGCGCCATTTCAAAGCGGCCTTTCTTATCCCGGACCGCCCCGGAAAATGATCCTTTAACATGCCCGAAAAGTTCGCTCTCGATGAGCCCTTCAGGCAGGGCACCGCAGTTGATGGGAACAAAAGGCGCCCCGCTTCTTCCGCTTTGCTCGTGAATGGCACTTGCGATCAACTCCTTGCCGGTACCTGTTTCACCATGAATATGAACCGGCGAATCGTATGGAGCGACATCGATGATCTGCTGAAAAACATCAAGCATTTTATTGTTGCGGCCGATAATATTTCCAAAGGAGGTGACCTCCTTTGCCTTCATTCTGAGGTCATAGAGGGTTGAAACATCTTTGAAAGAAGCAAGTATCCCGAAATCATTGTTTTTTTCATCTTTCATCATTGTCGCGGACATTTCCACCCTTCGGGATTCCCCGCTTTTTGTCGTAATGTTCAGCTCATACTCAACATGATCCGTAAAAGAAGGTTTGTCGCTGCAAAAAGAACAACGGCTCCCGCAAAAAGCCCCCCCAAAGGCCACATGGCAATCTTTGCCGACCACTTCCTGCCTTGTATACCCGGTAATCTGTTCCGCCATCTTATTGAAGTAAAAAATCCGTCGTTCAAGATCGTGCGCAATAATGCCATCCTGCAGGGTATCCAGAATGCGCTCCAAATTTTCCTGGTTTGCAAATATCTTATTTAATGATGATTCATTCATGATGTTTTTTCAGTTTCATAAAAGGGTTCCATGCTGATTAACATTTTACCAAAAAATCAATATTATATCCCAAAGCCATTAGATGTCAAGCGCGATGGCTTTGCAAAAGCACAAGTCAGCCTTCTGTTTTTTTCATCATATTCCGGCTGAAAAAAACGTCCATGTCCATATCCTTCCTGATACCCAGTCTTGTCAGAGAAAAATCATATTTGACGGGATCATGAGGGACAATTTTTCGAAAACCCTCCGTAATCTCAACTGCCGTAGTCATATCTGCCTGCCTGCGCCTGGTAAAACCAAGCAGAAACCCCATTTTGTGCATATGGGTATCAAGAGGGATTATCAGGCGTGATATCGGAATCCCCTTCCAGCCTCCCGGGTCCACACGGTCCTCTCTCACCATCCACCTGAGGAACAGATTCATTCGTTTGCATGCGCTTCCTTTTTGAGGCATGGGAACAAGGTGACCCGGACTTGTTTTTGTTTTTGTTATCTGCTCTGAAAAAAATATCATGGCAGGGATGATGCTGTCATCCTCTTTGGAGAACCCTTTTAGAAAGCACTCATTGAGAGAACCATGCTGTTCGATTGCCTTTTTAAGGCCAAAAAGGAATATCGAGAGATTCTCTCCGGTTGCAAAACGGTGCTTGAATCCTGAAAATTGTCTGGAAAGCTCTTTATGGGATGTGTTTTGCAGAAAAGAAAAGGGTGATGCGCCCATTTTATCAAGAACAATCGAAACGCTCTTCAGAATCTGGGCAACCTTGCCGTACGACAAGGAGGACGCGATGATCCCCGCAATCTCACGGTCTCTTATCTCATTGTAATTGTAAAGAAACTCTAACGGATCCGGGTGTACATATCTTCGCCTGTTATTCTCTTCATACAACTTTTCAAGCACTATTCTTTTCTTCTTTAATGTCATCACAGCCCCATGGATCTAAGAAAAAATCGAATCCGCCTGCCGGAAATTTTTTCCTTCTGCGCGATATGAATCCGTTTTGACAGAACAGCCGGTTTTCTGTAATACACAGAAAGGTATTGCGATGGCATGCGACAGGTGCCGGGTATCGCGGAAAAATCGGCAGCAGGCATCTTGAAATCCTGATTTAATAATCATCAATCGATCCTGGTGTCCAGTATATTTTTCATCCCTTTTCGCGTATACTAATCGGAAAAGTAAAAAACAGACAACAGGGAAACATTATGAATATAATACTAATTGAGGATGAACCGGATATTCGGATCTATCTCAGCACGGCGCTTGAGGATAATGGCTATAATGTGATAACTACTGATGAAGATGAATCGGTTATCAGCATTGTAATGGATAAAAAACCGGATCTTGTAATACTTGATATCATGATGCCCAAGCGTTCCGGGATATCGATCTATAGAGAGCTTCGTAAATCCGATCAGGCAAGTGGCATTCCGATTATACTGATGAGCGGCATGGTTCCCGCAAAAGATTTTATGACAAGCGGTTTCAGGAACCTGATCAATGATGAAACAGTCCCGCTTCCAGAGGGATTCATCGAAAAACCGGTCCGATTGGACGAGCTTTTTGAATTAATTGAAAAATTGCTTGCGTAAACAACCAGTCTAAAAGGAGAAAACATGGCCCCCCCTTTGCAATTAGAAGAACTGGTGAATAAGAACCTGTTTAATGTCGTTCCGATGGCTATCGGGGTTATCAATAAAGAGTTTGAAATCGTATACGCCAATAGGGCTTTTGAAAAAATGTTCGGCAAATGGAAAAACAAGAACTGTTTTGCCGTTTACAAAGGCCGCGATTCCATGTGTCTTGACTGCAAAGGAGTTGAAGCTTTTCAAGACGGGATTTCACGTGTGAACAGAGAAACCGGATATAACAAAAATGGTCGATACACCAATTACGTCCAACACACAATCCCGGTAATCGATGAAAACGGCGACATCCCCTTTCTGGTTGAAATGGCCCTGGATATAACCGAAATAACCCAGATAAGAAAAGAGCACCAGCTTCTTTTTGATCAGGTTCCCTGCAGTATTCTGCTAATCGATCGAAATTTTCGTATCGTAAAGACAAATAAAAAAGTTGAAGAGACATTTGGCAACATCGTTGGAAAAAATTGCTTTGAAACCCTGAAGGGTTTTGATCACAATTGTCGGGAGTGCACTGCGGGCCAAACTTTTCAAGATGGCCTGATGCATACGGGTCAGCATAACTGGAAAACCAGTAGCGGAGCAGAAAAAAATTTTTTGGTGTCTACTGCGCCTCTCAGATTTGAAGACGATAGTTTTGATCTGGTTATGGAGGTCGCGGTCGACATTACACAGACCCTTAAACTTGAAGACGAACTTCGGATCGCGTCTTCCTTCATGGAATCACTCATCGCTTCATCCCTTGATGGTATCATAGCAGTTGACGGAGCTGGGAATGTAACCATTTTCAACCAGGCCGCCAAAAAAATATTTCAGGTTGACAGCTTCAAGAGGATAACAAAAGAAAACCTGATGACAATGCTTCCAAAAGATTTTCTTGTTCAGGTGTCTGCGGGAACCGCGCATGTCTATCTTCCTGAAACGGAAGTAACCGCCCTGAGCGGTGAAAAAATACCGGCACGTCTTATAGGGGTTCAAATAAAAATCAACGGTGTGCCGTCCGGTATGTCTATTTCAATCCAGGACCTGAGCGAAATTCATCGGCTTGAAAACGAGAAGCTTGAAGCAGAAAGACTTGCTGCCGTCGGTCAAACCGTCGCCGGCCTGGCTCACGGAGTAAAAAATCTGATAACAGGACTTGAAGGAGGCATGTATATGCTGAATTCGGGTATAAGCAAAGGCAAGCCGGACCGTATTGGCCAGGGCATGGAAATGCTGAACCGGAATATCAGCAGAGTTTCAAAATTTGTTCAGGAATTTCTGAGCTTTTCCAAGGGAAGAAAGATCAAGGCAAACCTCTGTGATCCGTTACAAGTGGCAGAAGAAGTAGTAAACATGTACTCTGCCAAGGCAAAAGAGCTTAACATAAAACTTATTCATGAATCACCGACTAAAATTGCTCCCGCATATATGGACAGTGAAAACATCCATGAGTGTTTGACCAATCTTGTCGGCAATGCCATTGACGCCTGCAGAATGAGTGAAGATGAAACCAAGCGCCATGTTCATGTCAGAACAATCGAGAAAGACGGTTCAATCATTTATGAAGTTGTTGACGATGGATGCGGAATGGATTACGAAGTGAAAAAAAAAGTTTTTACCAGTTTTTTTACGACCAAGGGGCTGGGCGGCACAGGGCTCGGGCTTTTAATGACCAAAAAAATTGTGCAGGAACATGGTGGTAAAATAGAACTCGAAACAGAACCGGGTGAAGGGACAACCTTCAGAATTATTCTGCCGCGAGATCGGCTTCCCGGACCGGCAGAAAATACAAAAGAATAAATTTCACTCATTAAAACGGTTTATAAAAAATATCTAACGGATACAGATTTTAAAATGTCTGGTCAGAAACGACTCATACTCTTTCTTGGTGATGGAGAAAACAATCTTCATCTCATGGCCGAAAGCTTCGCTCGTAAAATGTGCAGTGATCCAATCGATTTTATCAGTGCATCCATGACGCCTCCAAAGCTGAACAGCATGGCAAAAGAGGTGATGCGGCAGTCAAATATTGATATGTCAGGCATTCCTCTTCGTTCACTTCTCGATATAGAACTTTTCATGTTTGATCTGATCATCACGCTGGGAAATTTTGATCAGAACTGCCGCCCCACCCTTCCGGGGATGCCTCCTCATATACACTGGGATATGCCGGATCCGCCTCCGGGAACCGACAAAGATTCCATGCTGAATGAATTGAGAAAAGCGCGTGATGAAATCAAGAAGCACCTGGAAATCCTCTTTTCCGCGGGATTTCTGCATGCACTTTTTATAACCAGACGCAACCTCGAGGTTATTCTGGATAATCTCCTGGATGGCGTGATGGCTCATACAACAAGCAGAAGAATCTTTTTTTTCAACAAAGCCGCCGAAAACATCACCGGATACAAAAGAAAAAACATTCTTGGCAAGGATTGCCACGACGTATTTCCGGGAAGATTTTGCGGAGGGGACTGCGAATTCTGTGAGAACATTGCGGGGAATCGGAAAAAAATTATAATGAAGAAGGAGATTGCCTTTACAAGACCTGACAAGAGGCAATGTCTCCTGAAGATGTCAATTATGCCTCTCATGGGAGATACGGGTCAGGAAGTAGGCGCTCTTCTCTCTTTTAAGGATGATACGGAGCTGGATCTTCTTAAAAGAAGGCTTAAACATCATCATTCACTAGGAGGACTTGTAGGAAAAGATCCTAAAACTCTTGAAGTGTTTGAGCAAATAAAGGAAGTAAGCTCGGTTCTTGTCCCTGTCCTGATAGAAGGAGAAAGCGGTACAGGCAAAGAACTTGTGGCAAATGCAATCCATGATATCGGCCCCCGTTCCGACAAACCTTTTGTAGCTATCAACTGCGGCGCGCTTCCCGAGGGCATACTGGAGAGTGAGCTTTTCGGGCATGTCGCAGGTGCTTTTTCAGGGGCCGTTCAGAATCGAAAAGGCAGATTTGAACTGGCCCATGAGGGAACAATTTTTCTGGACGAGGTCAGCGAACTTTCTCCCGCAATGCAGGTGAAATTACTCAGGGTTTTACAGGACCAAAAATTTGAACGGGTGGGCGGGGAAAAATCCATACAGGTTAACGTTCGAATAATCAGCGCAACCAACCAGAATCTTATGAAAATGGTTGAAAAGAAAAAATTCAGAAGAGATTTGTTCTACCGGTTATGCGTAGTTCCAATTAAACTGCCGCCATTGCGGGAAAGGCGCCTCGATATTCCCATGCTTGTCGAGCACTTCCTGGAGATGATTTCGGCCGAAATCGGAAGGCCCGTTCTTACACCCTCCAATGAAGTGATGGATCTCCTTTCAAGCTATCCCTGGCCCGGAAATGTAAGAGAACTCCATAATGCGATAGAATACGCTTATGTAAAATGCAGAACCAGTATAATAAACGAAAACAATCTTCCCCCCGAGATATTAAATCATTCAAATAAAAAAATATTAAAGCCCGGCCCTTCTCTGAAGCATAATAAGGAGGACGTAATCATCGCCCTCGCGAAAGCCAGGGGGAACCGAAAAGAAACTTCAAAGCTTCTCGGGATCGGCAGAGCAACCTTATACCGATATCTGGATCTGTTTGGGTTAAAGGAATCAAAGCAATAAAAATAAGTTAGAGGGTCGTCGACCCAAAGAGGATGCCGAAAATGTACGCATTTTTTTCCGGTCCAATGCTGTGGATCGCTTTCTCCGTTTTTCTATTCGGCCTTGCGGCAAAGATGATTTCCATGTTCACTCTCAGCCGTTCAAAAGACAGGATTTTTTATAACCATGCAAGTGCCGTATGGGGTATAAAATCCGTTTTAATGTGGCTTCTGCCGCTGGGAAGTGTCTCCATGAGACGCCAGCCGGTTTTCACTCTGATCGGTTTTTTGTTTCATATTTCACTTTTTGCCGTCCCCCTTTTCATGAATGCCCACAATATTCTTTGGGATGAAAGTTTTGGGATAAGCCTCTGGTCAATTCCGGATTTCTTATCTGACACATTAACGGTTGTATGTATTCTATCCGGAATTTTTCTTCTGCTTAGAAGGGTTGTTAAACGGGAAGTTCGCATTCTCATGGAAAAGAGAGATTATGCTCTTATTATTGTTACCCTGCTGCCGTTTATCACGGGATTTCTTGCCTACCATCAGTGGGGCAACTACGAAACCATGATGATCCTTCATATCATATCCGCAGAAATTCTTTTAATTATCATCCCTTTTACAAAACTCTCCCACATGATTCTGTTCTTTTTTACACGTCTTTTTATCGGGTTTGAAATGGGTGGAAGAAGGGGGACCAGGACATGGTAAACCAGAACATGTTGAACATGAAAGCAAAGAATTAAGGGGAATATGGAAGCAAAGAATTAAGGGGAATATGGAAGAAATTGAAAATATAAAAAACACATCCGGAAAAATTGACATTCAAAGAATCCGCTACATTCTGTCGGAAAACAATGGCTCGCTGATGCGGACCTGGCTATCCATATGCTCGCGATGCGGGCTGTGCACGGAAAGCTGCTTTTACTTTCTTGCTGAAAAAGATCCGAAACTGAGCCCGGCCTACAAGATAAAAGCAACTCTGGGTGAGATGTATCGACTCAACGGGAATGTCGATTATGAATTTCTGAAACGCTGTTACGAAATCCTTTGGTTTAAATGTACCATGTGCAAGCGATGTTCACTCTTCTGCCCTTTTGGAATCGACATTGCCGCGATGATGGCAATTGCCAGAAATGTCTGCTGTTCTCAGGGTGTAACTCCAAAAGAACTCGCAGAATTTACGGAAAACTGTCGAAAATCAGGTAACCATATGGGACTCCCCCCGGAAGAAATTGTTGATGTATGCCAGTGGCTGGAAGAGGAAATCGCGGATGAGTTACAAGGCGTCACAATCCCGATTGACAAACCGGGTGTAAAATATATGTATACCATCAACCCGCGCGAGGTTGTATTTTATCCAAAGGATATCGCGGATGCCGCGATTATTTTTTCCATTGCCGAAGAAAGCTGGACCATACCCTCTTTTGGATGGGATTGTACAAACCTTCCCATGTTTGCCGGAGAACGAGATGTTGCCGCGCAGGCAGTAAAGAATGTATATGACCAGGCAATAAAACTTGGAGCTGAAAAAATTCTGATTACGGAATGCGGTCATGCTTATCGTTCTCTTGCCTTTGAGGGCCCTTATATGGCCGGATATCCGGGAGGGAAGCCACCTCTCGAGATTGTCCATTATGTCGAACTGATCCATGAATACCTTGTTAACGGCATTATTGCTATTGACCCTGCTAAAAAATTTAAAGAGCCGGTGACCTATCAGGATCCCTGTAATGTAGCAAGAAACGGAGGATTTTGGAATGAACCCCGAAAAATTATGGAATACCTTGCCGACGATTTCAGAGATATGGTCCCTTCCTGCGAATACAATCACTGCTGTGGAGGAGGAAGCGGAATAATGCCCATGGGACCAAATTACAAACCGGGCAGGATGGAAGCCGGAAGAATTAAAGCAAAACAGATAGAAGCAACAGGAGCAAAAATCGTTATTGCGCCCTGTCATAACTGCTATGATCAAATTTATGATCTTGGAGAAAAATATAATCTGGGGATCGAGGTGTTTTCCCTCAAGGAAGCTTTGCGTAAAATGCTGGTGATACCTGAAAAATTCAAACCTATATCCGTCTCCCCGCAATTCTTTAAAAGGAGTTCTGCATGAAGCGGGCATTCAATCTGCTGGGTATGATCACATTGTTTTTTTTGATTTCTGCGCCGATCTTTTCCCAGGAAGACCGTATTCAGTTGCGGAGCGTTGAATTGGGAGAGCATAAAAGACCTCTTGTGGTATTTCCGCATAAAAATCATGAAGATCTCATTGATTGCCAGAGATGCCACCATGAATATGACGATTTCAACGTTAACAATGGAGGAGAGGGTAGAAAGTGCTCTGAATGCCATTCATCCAAAAAGGACTCGAACCGAATTCCCCTGATGAAAGCGTTCCACCTTCAGTGCAAAGGCTGTCATCAAAAAGTAAATACCGGCCGGGACCCGAAGCTGCCGGTTATGTGTGGCCAGTGCCACAGAAAAGCCACATTCCATGCGACCGGTTCCGAATAGCTCCTCGTGTCTCGTGTCTCATGTTAGTCTCAAAATATCAATCCCATACACGTCTCAAAATAAAATAACTATAATATAATATTTAAAACAGTATATTATATTTAATTTAATTGCGTAGTCTCGAATCATCACTGCAATGCTATCTCAAGACATTTATCTGTTTCTCAGTCGATTAAAACCTATAACCTATTGTATTAATATAAAAAATAATATCATTCTGCCAAATTACACAATGGCACGATTTTTGTCTATCTAAAAGACAATTAAGAATTGTCTCAATTTAACAGGACCAATAGATGAATAATACCTTGCCAGACGATCCCAGCGACAGGAACCTGAAAAAAATAATAGACCTCTGCTACGAAATGCTTGAACTCGCTGACCATGGAGACAAATTTCGGATCGACGACGGATGCGGAGTTGTATACGGAACGTTGCGCGATGCTGCCTATAAGGTAAGGAGGCTTGCTGAAAAAGAAATCTCTTTACACGAGCAGAATCAAAAAACATCGCTTCGATAAAAGAAGAATTAGGAATCTGATAAATATAGAGGGGCAGTTGGATATTATGAGTCAACTAAACGGGTCGTTACCGCTCGAGTGGTTCTCCCAAAAACCGATTGCGCTAATTTTCAGATCGTTGGAAGGACCTCTCAAATGACTAACCTATAAAGACAAGGAAATGGGACATGAGCGAAAAGAAAAAAATCTTGGTAGTAGATGACGAACAGGATGTTGTGACCTATCTTACCGCGCTTTTTCAGGACAACGGATATGAAACCATCACTGCAAAAGACGGTATAGAAGGATTTGACCTGGCAAAAAAAGTACAACCGGATCTGATCACTCTTGATATCACCATGCCCGATCAATCCGGAGTCAGGACATACCGCTATTATAAAGGAAACGATGACCTGAAAGATATCCCGGTAATCATCGTCACCGCTATCGGAGACTCCATGAGAAACTTCCTCAAAAAACTGGCCGGTTTTCCGGAACCGGAAGGCTTTATGAACAAACCGATTGACGAAGAGAAATTGATAAAAATGGTTTCGGATCTTTTAAATAAATAATTTAACCGGGATTTTCAGGAAATCCAAACACAAAAGGAAGGAGAGGCGAATGGCGCTACTTATCTATCCTGTCGTTTATCTGGCGATCATTATTTTTGTTTTTTTCGTCGTGAGACGAATCGTCAGCTATATCAATAATCCAATCCATGTCAGATGGGAACTTTACCCTGTTGCGCATGAAGGGAAAAGAGCATCATACGGCGGCAGCTACCTTGAAGAGGCAGACTGGTGGGAAAAACCCAGAGAAAAATCAAGAATCGGGGAATTGAAAGTAATGATTCCGGAGATACTCTTTCTCAAAGCCGTCTGGGAGTATAACCGGCCCTTATGGTACGTGACGTTTCCTTTCCATTTTGGACTTTATCTGATTACGGCATTTATCGGCCTTCTCGGAATCGGAGCGGTGGCGCAGCTTGCAGGGACAGCCATAGGCCCAAACGGCCCGATTCCTTCTGCCATCGCGGCGCTGACAAACCTCCTTGGGCCTCTCGGATTTGTACTGGTTATCGCAGGCGCAATTGGCCTTATTTATAAAAGGATAACCGACCCGGGTCTTCGAAATTATGCAACACCCGAGCATTTCTTCAACCTGGGACTTTTTATCATCACAATGGGCTGCGCAACCCTCACATGGCTCTTCGTAGACCCAGGTTTTGAAATGGCCCGTACATTCCTTGCCAATTTAATCAGCTTTAACATGAAGAAGATAGACAGCTTTATTTTCACAGTTCAGGTTATCCTTGCTGCTTTTACTCTGGCGTACATACCTCTGACGCATATGTCCCACTTTTTCATGAAATACTTCTTATACCATGATATCCGCTGGGGGGATGAACCGAATATCGGGACTCCAAAAACCGATGAAAAAATAGGTATCGTTCTGAATTACCCTGTTTCATGGTCTGCATCTCATATTGCCGGGCACGGCAGAAAAACCTGGGCTGAGGTCGCCACTTTTAATCCGGCTGCGGAACCTGACGAGACATCAGAAAAGGGAAAGGAGTAGGTTGATGAGCAAAATGAAAAAAATAAAAATTACTGACATCAGCAAGAATACCGACAAACTTTCAACCGTTGAAACCGAAGACCTTATGCCGCTACCGGCCGAATTTGAAGAAAAGGCATGGGCGGACCTTCCCGAAGAAACAAAAGAAAAATGGGTTTGTATTCTTGATGACGTAAATATTCTCCAGATACCCAAGCCGACCACTGTTAAGGAAGAAGAAGAACTGGTAAACAAATTCATTGACGGCATGCGAAAACTTTTTACAAAGGAAGACAACTGGACATTTCTTTCCATGCTCGAAACCACAATGGAACATTGTGCAAAATGCAATACCTGTTCCGAATCATGCCATCTTTATGAAGCGACCGGCGGGAATGAGATGTACCGCCCAAGCTACCGCACTGAAATTTTCAGAAGGATTTATAAAAAATACGTAAAAAAAGAACCTTTCTCAAAATGGAAACATGGAGACATTGATCTGAACTGGAAGACCGTAACACGACTTGGAGAGCTGGCTTATCGATGCAATATTTGCAGGCGATGCGCTCAAACATGCCCTATTGGAGCAGACAATGCCCTGGTAGCAAGGGAAATCCGAAAAATTTTCAGCCAGGAACTTGGATTTACAGCACCGGAACTCCATGAAAAGGGCTCCATGATGCAGCTGAAAACAGGTTCTTCCACACAGATGAACAAAATCGTTGTTCAGGATAATGTGGAATTCATTGACGAGGATTTCTCCGAAGAATTCGAATATGAATTTAAAACCCCATGGGATGTAGAAGGCGCTGATATCCTGCTCATTCATAATGCAGGTGAAATCATGGCCTGGCCGGAAAATATAGCGGCATTTTCCATAATTTTTCAGGCAGCCGGGATTTCATGGACATTGTCAAGCGACCTTGCCGCCTATGACAGCATCAATTATGGAGTTTTCTACGATGATGTGCAATTTGCCCGAACTGCCATTTTGCAGGCACAGGCAGCCAAAAACCTTGGAGTCAAAAAGATTGTCCTCGGCGAATGCGGTCACGCGCATAAAGCACTCACGGTTATTGCCGACAGGGTGCTACCGGAAGGCTTGAAAACGCCACGTGAAAGCTGTTTTCCGATTCTTCGGGATATTGTGATGTCCGGAAAAATAGAGTTTGATCCGGAAAGAAACAATTTTCCGGTAACCCTCCATGACCCCTGTAATATTACGAGACTTATGGGGATCATTAAACCCCAACGGGAAATTGTTCACAAACTGTGTCCCCAGTTCAGAGAAATGACTCCCCATGGTCCTTTTAACTATTGCTGCGGAGGTGGAAGCGGATATGCCATTATGAGCCGCAACAAC
The DNA here is from genome assembly GCA_046484745.1 of Desulfobacterales bacterium. Classification (GTDB taxonomy): domain Bacteria; phylum Desulfobacterota; class Desulfobacteria; order Desulfobacterales; family SURF-7; genus JAQYVL01. Next base: position 19,795 of record JAWOIJ010000019.1, read on the forward strand.
ATTCCGGAATGGAGATTCAAAGTCACCGGCCGGAAAAAACTGGAACAAATACTGAATGCTTTCTCGGACTCCAGAGGGCCGGACATACCGAAATATGTCTGCGCCCCATGTTCAAACTGTAAAGGCCAGATCCGGGATATGTTTGAGCGGTATGAGCTTCTTGAAAAAGAACGATTGACTTACAGCGGTATTGTAGAACTGATTGTAAACGCCATGGTTGACGTTAAACCGGGTTTTATAAAATGGGAGAAAGAATAAGGGTTCTGTCAGCGCAGAAGCCATTCATGAAGAATTTATAAGCCATGCAGGACTACTGACAAACAGTCGCCCAATTTTAACACCGTTTAAAAAACGACATAAATTAAGGAGTGGGAATATGGTACATGCTTCTAAAAAAAGAATACTGGTTGTAGACGATGAGCCGGATGTTCGAAACTTTCTGGTTGCCTGTATCGAAGATGCCGGTTTTAAAGTCGAGTCTGCAATTGACGGAGTTGAGGCCCTTGAAAAAATCGAGGCGAATGCCCCCGATCTGATGACTCTGGATATGGTTATGCCGAGAAAATCCGGAATCAATCTAATGCGCAAACTCCGGAAAAATGAAAAGTGGTCTGAAATACCCGTAATTGTAATTACCGCACATGCCCATGATGAATTTGGAAGTGAGGATATAAAAGAATTCAACGCCTTTGCCACGCGTCATCGTCCAAAAATCACCATGGAAAAACCGGTTACACCCGAGCGCCTGATAAGAGCCATATGCGAAATTTTGGAAGTAGAGCCAAATCCGGATGAATGTGAAGCCATGCTGTCGCCTGATGGGAAGAACGAACTTATTCAGATGATTTGTGATTCCGATGAGGAAACACTTAAAAAAATTCGTGAAGCACTAAAAAAATAAACCGTACCTGTAAGTTGTCATTTTTTGTTTATGAAAATATCAAACAAACGTTTCCGGAATATTATAGACCTCCTGCCTATATATCTTTCGATTCAGGACCGGGATCTAAAAATTCTATTCGCGAATCAAACATTTATAAATGATTTTGGCAATGGTTTGGGAAAAACCTGTCATGAGGTTTATAAGGGCTCGGATAAAAAATGCGAAAACTGCCCTGTTCAAAAAACCTTTAATGACAAACAGGTCCATTTGAGTGAAGAAAACCTTCGAACACGGGATGGCAGAATTTCTCAGATGATCGTTTATTCAGCTCCAATTATGGATGATTCCGGTCGCGTTGAATCCGTAATGGAACTGGTGACCGACATAACAAAGGTAAAGGCCCTCCAATCTGAGCTTGCGCTGCTGGGCCAATCCATGGCCTTTGTTTCGCATGGAATAAAAAATATTCTCGAGGGATTGCAGGGAGGAGCATATGTAGTTGATGAAGGAATCCATGACAGGGATATGGGGTTGATAATGAAAGGCTGGCAGGTTGTGAAAAACAATATCATCGACATCACCAATGTGACCCAAAATATCCTGTATGCCTCCAAAAAAAGAACCATTAAACTCCAAAAAGCATTCCCTGCCGATGTTGTAAAAAGTCTTGTAACCAACTATCAGAGCAAAGCTGAATATCTGGGAATAAAAATCAGATATGAAGTTGAGAACAATTTGCCTGCCGTAAATCTGGATTTATCATCCATTCGCCGGATGCTGAACAATCTTGTTTCAAATGCCCTGGCGTCCTGTGCTCAGGACAATACAAAGGATGACCACACGGTCATCGTCAGGGCGGGAATATATAATGAATTTCAGTTCAAATTCGAAGTGGAGGATAATGGAACAGGGATGGAAGAGCATGTAAGGAAAAAAATTTTTCATGATTTTTATTCAACAAAAGGAAATGAGGGAACCGGACTTGGACTCTCGGTAGTGAATAAAATCGTTAAAGAGCATAAGGGCAAGATAGAAGTTGAAACCTGTCCCCAGAAAGGGAGCAAATTCAGAATAATTTTCAGAATGTGACCTCTAATAAAGGAGGAGTCATGAACAGAAACAATAAAATCGTTTTGATAGACGACAACAAGGATTATCTTTTCACGATGAAGACATTTTTAACAAAAAACGGATTTGAGGTCAGTACAGCAGAAGACGGCCAATCCGGAGTGGAGCTGGTTGAGAAGGAAAAACCTGACATCATTCTGCTTGACGTGATGATGGAGAATCTTTTTTCCGGATTTGAAGTGTGCAGAAGGCTTCGCCAGAATTCGGATTTGAAATCCATCCCTATAATCGGGATTTCCGGGATGGCGGATGAAATAAATGTAAAATTTGATAAAAGAAAAGATTTTGAATATTTCAGCCCGGAAGAATTTCTTGAAAAACCGGTTGATAAGGGACTGCTTCTGAAAACAATAGATAAACTCATTAATAAAAAATAATCCGGATTACTATGGGGATAAGGCTGAAAAAATTAAAAGGAAAAGGTACCTTCCCAAGAGGTGTTCATCCTCCCGGCCGGAAAGAAATATCCGCAGACAAAAAGATAGAAATCATGCCGACTCCCGGCATGGTGCTGCTACCACTGTTGCAAAACATCGGCGCGCCCTGCAAATCGATTGTCAAACCAAAACAAACCGTTACCTTCGGTGAAAAGATCGCTGAGAGCGGAGAATATATATCCGCCTCCATTCATTCGCCCATCTCCGGAACGGTTTTGAAAGAAACAACAACCACCTTGCCGAACGGCCGCCATGTTCAGGCGCTTCCAATCCAAAAAGAAGGGCCTCAGGTAGAAGGGCAGGATTTATGGGACAGGCTTTATGGCGGGGAATGGCCAAAAAAATTCGACGGCAAATTCAGCCCCGCTGAAATAACCGATAAAATTACTGCGAGCGGAATAGTCGGTTTGGGAGGAGCAGCCTTCCCCACCCACGTTAAAATTGTTCCGAATGATAAAAAGCCGGTAGACACTCTTCTTGTTAACGGCTGTGAGTGCGAACCCTATCTGACGACTGACTATCGATTGATGGTTGAAGCGCCCGGACCCATCATAAGCGGTTCCATTCTGGGAGGGATCGCAACCGGCGCAAAGGATATCATTATATGCATTGAAGATAATAAACCGGAAGCCATTCGGACAATTCAAAAAGCTGCCGAAAACACCCACATACAAATCGCTGCTCTGAAGACAAAGTATCCCCAGGGAAGCGAACGTCATCTGATCAAAGCGGTTTCAGGCCGAACCATGCCGCTTGGGAAGCTGCCCGCGGATGTCGGAATCGCGGTCAGCAACGTCGGAACAATCGCGGCTGTGGCTGATGCGGTTCTGAGAGATCTCCCCCTTACCCATCGTTTTGTATCAGTGACCGGAGGCGGAATAAAAAATCCAAAAAACCTTCTTGTGCCCATCGGAACTCCATACGGAGATATCATTGAATACTGCGGCGGTCTTGCCGAAGACGCGTGCGTAGTCATGTCAGGTGGTCCGATGATGGGTTTTGCTTTTACGGATTTTACAATGCCCGTTACCAAAGGAACAAGCGGCGTAACCGTTCTCACAAAAAAAGACACGAAAAAGGCAAAAGAAACCGCATGTATCCGCTGCGGTTTGTGTGTGGATGTCTGTCCCATGCATCTCGTTCCAACAAGACTGGCAACTGCCGCACGGCACCGAAATATGGATCTTGCCGAAAAATACAACATTATGGCCTGCATGGAATCAGGATGCTGCGCCTATATCTGTCCCGCAAATATTCAACTTGTACAGCTCATCCGCATGGGCAAGGCGATGGTTATGGCGAACCGGAAAAATTGATTCAAGGAAAAAGTATTTAAAAATGTCTGAGAAAAGTCAAAAATCAAATTCCGAAAGGAGTGACAAAAAGACCGGCCCGGTTATTTATGCAGCTCCTTCTCCTCATTTTTACAGCCCGTCTATGAGCACCAGAAGGATGATGATCGATGTTCTGATCGCCCTTATGCCCGTCATTGTTATGGCCCTATACCTGTTTAAATGGAACGCGGGCAAACAGATCCTGATCTGCCTTGCGACCTGTCTGATTGCAGAAATCATTTTCACAAAAATGAGAAAAAAACCGTTTTCCATCGGCGACTGTTCTGCAGCTATCACCGGAATCATACTGGGATTGTCTCTTCCTGCACCGGCCCCCTGGTATGTTGGAGTCATTGGCTCAGTTGTAGCTATCGGGATTGGGAAAATCATTTTTGGGGGTCTTGGGATGAATCTGTTCAACCCGGCAATGGTAGGCCGGGCCTTTGTGATGATCTCCTTTGCCGGCGTAATGGCCGCTTCCGGTTATGTCGACCCGAAAAATATTATCGATACAATGACGATGGCCACTCCGCTCAATGCATATAAACAGGCAGGAATTATTACACCATATATGGACCTCCTCATGGGAACCGTAAACGGTTCCCCGGGTGAAGTCAGCGGAATTGCATGCCTGATCGGCGGAATCTATCTGTGCGTCAGAAGAACCGCATCGTGGGAAATACCAGCCGGTATGATCGGGGCTTCGGTTTTTTTCGGGGGACTTGCCGATATCAGCGGAATTCAGGAAAACTGGACTGTGCTGCACCATCTTTTCAGTGGATCACTTCTTTTCGGAGCATTTTATATCGCCACAGATCCTGTGACAAACCCTCTTACACCTAAAGGTAAATTTCTTTTCGGTGCAGGCGCCGGGGCACTTGTAATGCTTTTACGAATTTTCAGCGGCTATCCGGAAGGCGTCATGTTTGCAATTCTTTTTATGAATGGTGTAACGCCGCTTATCAACAAATGGATGAAACACAGAACCATGGGAGACATAACTTAGTGACTTCCGAAAAAGCATCCGCTCCAAAAGCGGGCATGGAATATCAACCGATTTAACAGGCGATGATGGAAAAACTAAAACAAAACTATACCATTCAGGCATGGCTGGTGCTTTTACTTGCCCTGTTTTTCGGAGCATCACTCGCAGGCGTGCAGCTCGTACTTGCTCCAAAAATAAAACAAAATAAAATGAATGAAACCCTTCAGAAGGTTCCGAATCTGATACCCGGGCCCTCTCAAAAAGAAAGGTCCGGCAAGATGCCCCGGCTTGAAATAATTCCAGAGACGGTTGAGGTAAGAAAAAACGGGAGAAAAAAATTTTACAGCGTTTTTCATGCGTCAAGAAACGGACGTCCGGCAGGCTGGGTAGTAAAATCATCGGGTCAGGGATATGCAGACCGTATTGAGCTTTTAATCGGTTTCGATCCACTTGTAAATGCGATTACCGGCCTTTTTATCCTTGAACAGAAGGAAACCCCCGGGCTTGGCAACAAGATCATCCAGAAAGAGTGGACAAATCAGTTCCTTCAGAAAAAAACAGACCAAGAAATAACCGCGGTAAAAACAAACGCAGCCGCTTCAAACGAAATTGACGCGATTACCGGTGCTACAATTTCTTCCCGAAGTGTCTGCGCCATCATAAACAATACTGTTGGTGATTTGAAGGAAGTACTGAATAAAAAAGATAAAAATTTAAAAACGGGGAAACATTAAACATGGCTGATGATCCCACACCTTTTGAAAGATTCACACAGGGTATTCTACCTGAAAATCCAGTTTACAGGCAGCTTTTAGGACTTTGCCCTACTCTTGCTGTAACAAACAACATGAAAGCGGCGGTTACCATGGCGTGCGCTGTTGCATTTGTATTATTAGGCGCAAATGTCATTACCAGCCTGATCCGGAACCTTTTAAAACCGCATCTGCGCATTGTTATCTTTACCCTTACAATTGCGACCTTTGTAACGATTGTCGACAGATTTCTGGCTGCATACATGTATGACATGAGCAAGGCCCTGGGGCCGTATATACCCCTTATTATCGTAAACTGTATTATCATATGCAGGTGTGAGGTATGTGCTTCCAAGCAGCCTGTTCTGACGGCTGCCGCAGATGCGATTGGACAGTCGCTGGGATTTGCCCTGGCTTTAGCGAGCATCGCGTCTGTCCGAGAGCTTCTGGGGACCGGAATGTTTTTTGAATATCGGATTCTGCCTGCATCATGGCCGGACTGGGTAATCATGGTTCTTCCTCCCGGGGCCTTTTTCACATTGGGGCTTCTTCTGGGAACAGTCAACTGGATCGATTCAGCACGATCCGGTAAAAAGAAACAATAACAGGGATTGCCGAGATGAATTATCTAACAGATATCTTTTTAATCGCCATAAGCGCTGCACTGATCAATAATTTTGTTCTCTATTACTTCGTGGGCATCTGCCCGTTTATCGGAGTGTCCCGTAAAGTGGACATGGCTGTTGGGATGGGATGTGCGGTCACATTTGTAATGACCGTTGCCGCATTTTTAAGCTGGACGATCACCACCCTCATCCTGATACCGGGAGCCCCCCTTTCATCATTTGTTGCCGGTTTTTTTTTATCACCGGAAGAGGCATCGACAATTGATCTTACCATACTCAGCTATATTGTTTACATCTTTGCGATTGCTTCCTCTGTTCAATTTGTCGAGATGTACGTAAGAAAATTTTACCCTGCGCTGTACAAGTCTTTCGGTGTGTTTTTGCCTCTTATTACGACAAACTGCGCGATTCTCTTTGCCTGCCTTACCATCATGAGCAATGTGGCCGGGGTGGACAATCCAGAGGATGCATGGGGGCTTGGCAAAGCAATTGTTCTCGCTTTTTTCGGAGGCACGGGATTTACAATCGCAATCGTGATCATGGCCGGGATACGGGAAGAGCTTGAGTTCTGTGATATTCCAAAACCATTGCAAGGGGCTGCCATTACGCTGATCATAGCAGGAATACTGGCAATGGCTTTTATGGGATTTACAGGAGTCGACTCCGGACTGCGAGACGTTTTCCAGTCTTCTATAACCACGGAAATGATTGGAGACAGTCTTTCTGCGGCATAAGGAAAAGCAGCACGCAGTATCAGAGAAAGAGATTGTAGCCGATTTTCAGGAGAAGCAACATGACCCTAACTGTAATCATATTGGCTGCCGGAACGCTCACCGGAATGGCGCTTATACTGACATATATCCTGGGCTGGGCGAACAGGGTTTTTCATGTTGAAGTAGACCCGCGTATTCATGTGGTAAACGATGTACTGCCCGCTGCAAACTGCGGTGGTTGCGGCTATGTTGGATGCGGTGAATATGCAGAGGCCATTGTTTTTGAGAACGCCCCGGTAAACAAGTGCACGGTTGGAGGTGAAACCTGCAATACCGTTCTTGCCGAAATAATGGGTCTTGATGTTGATGCGGCCATTCCTGTAAAAGCAGTAGTGCATTGCGGCGCGAAGTTTGACGATCGGCTAGGAAGAAGTATTTACAAAGGAGAGATGCAATGCCGGGCTGCCAACCTCGTTGCGGATGTTCAGGGATGCACCTATGGTTGTCTTGGTTTTGGTGACTGCTCCCGGGCATGCGACTATGATGCGATTCAGGTTGTCGATGGTCTATCAACTGTGAATTACAACAACTGTGTCGGATGCGGAGCCTGTGCAAAGGTATGCCCCCGGAACATTATTACAATCACTTCTTTCAAAGCAAAAAGGATGCTTGCTGTAGCCTGCTCAAATCATGATAAAGGCAAAGAAGTCACCAGAGTCTGCAAAGTGGGATGTCTGGGATGCAGAGCCTGCACACGGATATCCGATCTCTTTGTTGTGGAAAACAACCTGTCAACCCTGAACTATGATGAATATTCAGCCGACCGCATGGACGAACTGATTGAAGCCAGCGAACGATGTCCACGGCAGCGTCTTTTTTTTGCCGGCCCCCCCCTCGCTGAAGGTGAAACAGAAATCAGTATAATGCGTCCTGAAGAGGCAATCACGCCGGATTTTAAAACCACTGTCGACGACACCGAATGGCGGGGATAACACTCACGATCCAGCCTGAATTAAAAACTGAAAATCCGCGCTGAAAATGACAAAGGGCAGGCATGCCCATCCATTCATCCGTCATGGATAATCGATGCGTCAGGATAAAGGGGAAGCTTTTGAGAAAAAAATTTTATTGACATAAATCCCGATATGACAAATAGTTTCTGGTATGGTGGAGGCAGACGGATTAATCGCAACCGAACGGTAACAGATCTCAAACGCCGGCGTAAACACTCCACTTCGATTAAGCTCATTGCTGAAGAAACGACCTGGCAAAAGAAGCATGGAACAGGATAGAAAAAACACGCTGACCAAAGAAGAACTCGAAAAGAGACGGCTTGCCTCTCTGGAGCAGTCCGAGAAAGCGATCATACGGTTTCCGGACTATTACGGCGAAATGAAAACACTGCTGAACCACGTTGTTACACACAAAATAGATATTGATGAGTATGAAACCATCGCTTGCACACTTGCGGGTTTGATCGAAAAAATGGGAACAGGCACCATCTTTTATCATTATTTTCATGAAAACATTAATCCAAAAAAAATGGGCAAAGCAAAATACTTCCGGTTTTTCTGCAGAGATCTGCTTGACCAGGTGGATGAACTTGCCAGATGGCGGCATTCAAAGCGGAAAATTTCACGGATTAAGTGATTCAAATCCATTTTCTCTCACCATACCGGAAGCGAATAACCTTCAGCGCCAATGCAAACAGCACCGACGATCAAAGAAAACGAGAATGGGATTGACAATGCAGGTGAACTGATATTAATCTTGCACCATTTGAGTTTTGACGAGGACACCCTGAAATAATCGGAGAAATACCATGAACGACGAAGGCCAGCATATTGATTTCACAGTGAAACGGGATAATTTATACCGAGAAGACTCCATAACCGACCTGAATGTCGCTTCCATCAGGAGGCTGATCCCGGTAAACCCGGACGGTACGGATGATAAAAGTCGAACAACCATATTTGTGGGACACACGCAACTGATGTCTCCCCAGGGGCCTGTGCCCATCCAGGCACCTCTGCAGGCAAACAGCATTGAGGAAGCCATCAATGAGTTCCCGGCTGCGATGAAAAAGGCACTGGCGGAGATGGTTGAAAAAATAAAAAAACTTCAGCAGCAACAGCAGCGAAAAGATGACTCCAGAATTATTGTACCGGGCAGATAGGCGGATCCAGACATTCTGAACCCCTTTTGAACCCATAAACTTCCTTTTTTCAAGGCTTCGCGGCAACAAAGCGACCTGTTTTCCCGGTTGCTTTGAGATTACCGGCCTGCCGCCATCTCAACAAACTCAGGAAGCATCAGAACATTAACCCTTTTATCTCCCGGCATGTTTAAAAGCGCCTGAAAATAGCATCCCGTGCAAATGTGAACCATTTTGTCGGTCCTGACATGGCTGATCATATGATTCAATCCTTCCGGCTTATAACAGCAGGAAGGAGAACTGATTCGATTGACACCCAGGCCTTCAATCTTCTTAAAAACGTCATTGGTTGATTTTAGATCCATCGGAACCGGGGCAAACTTTCGATGGAGCCGGTAGCATCCGGCGTAGTAGTCAATTTCTCCATCGAACGAAAGCGAAGCCACTGCTTCATTGATGGCCCCGGGATAGAATATGATATTTTCATCCGGGAAAGCATGCTTGTAAATCGGATAGCAGGGCGAACAGAAAATAACAAGCCTTCCGGCACCCAACTCTCTTGCCTGTTGGATATTCAATCCGACAAATTCTTTTGAAAGAGACCGGCATTCTGAAAGAGCGTCTTCATCTTTTGCCTTGATTGCCGGTCGGTAGATGTTGTTTCCGCAACAATACTCTGTGGAAAGGAATGTATAGGAAAGCCCTCCTCTGTCAAAAATTCGTGCCATTGCCGACAGTACATGGGGCAATGAAGCGAGAATCTGGCACCCTGTTATGATGACATTCTCCGCTTTCCGGTCATATGGCAGTCTGTTTGCTTCCAGTATTTCTTTTCGATCCGGGAAATTACGATCCGTCTTTCCGGTTTCTCTAATAGTTTCAACTATTTTCGGATTGATCAGGGAATGCATTTCAATTCCTTTCCGATTGTCCTGTTTGGGTTAAAAATCAGGCAAAAAAAACAGCTTCTGCACGCAAATAATTTTACCCTTCTTTCACAAAAAGACAATGTAAATTTAAAAAATCTCAAAACACGTTGTCTTTCGGCATAATACAAAAGAGATCTTACTTCGTAAAGCATAATTCTCCTGCAGTTCGCGGTGCATAAAATCAATCCAAAATGTTTGACATTTGGGGAGGTCTATGAAAATATTTTGAAAACCCCATCATCACAGAAAAGGAGGCTGCTATGAAAAAACAAATTTTTCTGATCTGTATTGGTATTGTCTTTCTTGCTTCATTCGCAAACCGTGTATCCGCTCATTGTGAAATCCCATGCGGCATATACGATGATGAGATGCGAATTCAGATGATTCTCGAACATGTTTTGACGATCGAAAAATCAATAAACGCGATTAAACACTTGGGAAAAAAAGAGTCCCATGATTCCAACCAGCTCATCCGCTGGATTATGAACAAGGAACGCCACGCCGAAATGCTCCAGGAGATCGTAACCCAATATTTTATGACCCAAAGAATAAAACCGGAAGATAAAGACTATGAAAAAAAGATTCGACTTCTCCACCAAATGCTGATCGAAGGTATGAAGTGCAAGCAGACAACCGATCTCAACCATGTTGAGCAACTGCGGCAGCTGACCAAAGATTTTAAGGATCTCTATTTTAAGTAAAAATTGGAGTCGATTCATGCTCCAGTCTGATCATTTGTTTGAAGTGACAGCAGACGTATCAGAAGCGACCTTTATTTCCAGGTGTCCGGATAAGCAAGAGGAGAAGTTTATATGTCTGTTTGGATTGTCACAGCGATCCTGATAACCACCCTCTTGCTGCTGATTTCGGAAAGAATCTCTGTTGATCGAACTGCTATCGGCGTCCTTGCCATACTTGCGGTTAGCGGCATTCTGACACCCAAAGAAGCAGTAGAAGGCTTTGCCAATCCGGCAGTGATAACCGTCGGCGCCATGTTCCTGATCAGCCGCGGCCTGATTCGGACCGGTGCTGTCGGTTTTATTTCGGAATATGTTCTCCGTTTCTCCCGGGGCAGCAGCTCTACAGCGTTTATTACCATTCTCCTTACGGTGGGCTTCGCTTCCGCGTTTATTAACAATACACCCGTAGTGGTTCTGTTCATTCCGATTGTCATGAGTCTGAGCTGTGAATATGATCTCAGTCCCTCTAAACTGCTGATCCCCGTATCCTACACTTCGATTCTGGCCGGGACCTGCACGCTGGTCGGGACGTCCACCAATATTATCGTCAGCGATTTGAGTGCAATCTACGGATATGGAGAGCTTAAAATGTTTGAGCTGACTGTTTTAGGGCTCCCCATTGCGATACTGGGTCTTATATTTCTATGGCTGGCATCATCCCGCATAATGCCGGGCCATGCAGCACCGGTTTGTGAAATTGAGGACCGGGAAGACAAGCGTTATCTGGCACAGCTTCTGGTTCCGACGGACAGCCCGTTGATCGATCAGAACCCCCTTGAAGTTATCGAAAAAAAATACCCGACATTAACGATCATTGAGATTGTCAGGAAATCTCGTTATATCGATTTATCCGATAAATCGGCGACTCTTCTGGACAATGACATTATGCTGGTAAAAGGATCCGCCGATGATCTGGTTGCCATTCTTCAAAGCAAAACAGTAATGCTGCCCCATGCGGAAGAGGGCATTCAGTTCTCTTCCGGGATGGAAAACGATTTGATCGTAGAACTCATTGTTCCGCCTCAATCATCTGTTTTACGGGACAGACTACTCTCCACGAGTCTTCAGGGGGATTCGGATATTCAAATTATTGCGATCAAAAGCCGTCGTCTACATTATTCGGAACAGAAAATTCAAAATGTTACCCTGCGGATCGGTGATATTATTCTGGTACGATGTCCCAAGAAAAAGCTGGATCAAATACGATCCGGAGGGGATTACATCATCATTGAGGATGTACACCATGCGATCGTCGATAAAAGTAAAGCCCGAGGGGCGTTTTTAATTTTTGCCGGCATCATTGCGGCGGCGACTTCGGGATTGGCTGATATCATGACATGTGCCTTAACCGGTGTCTTTCTCATGGCTGTTTTCGGATGTTTAAGACTGCGGGATGCGTATCGTGCACTTGAACCGGAAGTTTTGCTGCTGATTGTCAGCATGATCGCCCTTGGAAATGCCATGGGCAAAACCGGTGCAACCCAGATATACGCGGAAAACTTCTTACGCCTGTTTCAAGGCGCGGGGCCCCAGTTCGTATTATTTGGAATCATTCTGCTGAGCAGTATCAGTACTCAAACTCTAAGCAACAATGCAACGGCCGTACTTCTCCTCCCCATAGCCATATCAACCGCCATTGCGTTAGGTGTCAATCCAAAACCTTTTATCATTGGAGTCTGTTTTGGCGCCAGCGCATGTTTTGCCACGCCTATCGGTTATCAGACGAATCTACTGGTATACGGTCCCGGAGGGTATCGTTTCAGCGACTACCTCAAACTGGGTATTCCGCTGAACATCCTCGTCATATTACTGGGCTCGTTCTTTATCCCCGTGATATGGGAATTGTAAAACAGACAAAATGATCGATATCAGCGATAAACCGCAAAGCCGGCTCGCAGAAAGGCATAGTCCTCATTATAATATAAAAGTGTTTCCGCATAACCGGAATAGAACTGAACATGAAAATAGAGATTCAGGCTGCTGGGAAAAATCTCTTTCATCGGATAAGTGAAATCCACCTGAATACTGCCTTTTCCGGAGCTTGTTCCCTTCCTTAGATTTGTTGACAATTTGAGACCTTCTGTCTTTTCACATGACAGCCCGAGGTCAAAATAACCCCTGTAGTCGCCGATATCCGAATTTTCGGAAGGAGTCCCCAGATGCACCCAGATTTTGGGCGCCACCGTTACATGATACCCATCAAGGTTGCCAAACGTCCCCATCGGCTTGATATAAAAAATATTCAAACTTCGACTTTCCAGGCCGTCCCGCCCATTGGACTCATGCTGGAAACCGGTCTGGAAACCCAACCGCTTTATCTGGGGTATCCATTTTTGTTTGATGTCGCTGCAGAAATAAAAAAGCTCCGGTTTATAACTGGAATCCACAAAAGGCGCAGATGCGGAATCCAGGTCCCAGAATGAGGTCTGGGTATAGCCAAAATAAAAATTTTCGATACGGTCCCATCGGCTTTCAACAGAATCCGGAAGTTTCAAAAAGCGGTATTTAAAGCTCAACTGAAATTTCGCGTGTGTTGGATCGGCCCCGATCACGAAATAAACAGGTTCATGCCCGAAAAAACCATACTCAAATACATCCGTCCGTGACCTTTTTTCCGTCGAATTCGTTTCATCCACTGTACTTTGATCGCCATACGCTAAAACAGGGATGCAGAAACAGAAACACAAGAGAAAGAATCCATACCGAACCATATCTGCTCCTTTTCCACAAATGCTAAAGGTATTTCCGCAAAACAGACTCCAGTTCACCTGAATCCCCGAACAAAAAATGATCCGCACCTTCGATGACCTCGAAACGCGCTGACGGATTCCATACCGGAATCATCTTTCGTATCAAATTCGGCGGCGCGTAATCATCCCGGCTTCCGCTGATAATGAGAGAGAGCGCGGGAAGGGCCGATACGTTTTTGAAATCAATGAATGCAACCGGCGGCGCAACCATCACCTGTCTTTTTATATCCTCATGCCGGGGGCATGCAAGCGCGTTAACCCAGGCGCCAAAAGAGTATCCGGCAAGGTCCACCTGAACGATTCCATGCTGTTTCATGCAGTCAATAGCCGACAGGATATCGGTCTGCTCTCCCTGCCCGTCATCAAAACTGCCCTGGCTGTTACCCGCGCCCCTGAAATTAAACCTCAACGTTGTGTACCCGAGTGACATGTAAACCTTCCGTATAGACTCCACAACCAGATTATACATATCCCCGCCAAACAGGGTGTGAGGATGCGACACCACCACGCCGCAGTCTCCAGTCCCTTTTTCCAACAACCCTTCGAGTTGCAGCCCTCCTGACTGAAAAAATACTTTTTCTTCCATGTTGTACCTTTTGTTTCCCGAAAAATATTAATTCTGACGGTTCAAAATTTCAATAATATTTCTCCCGAACTCTTTTCTCTGCCAGTTTCTGATTCCTTCTACTTTGCCAAGGCTTTTTAAATTATCCGGTTTTTGAACTGCAATGGCGGTCATCAAGGCTTTATTGAACAGCATGGTGGGATCGATCTCCAGTTCCCCGGCAACACTGTCCCTCCATTCTTTAATCGCCTTAACCCTTCCCGGTATCTCAGGCTTTAAAATCGGTGATCTCATGCGCGGATAAACCGGCAATCTTTTTTCCGGAACCTTCAGCCCCCTCTTTACCGCGGCAATAATCTGCTCGCCATACATACCGATCTGTTTTGAGCTGACTGTCTGCAATTTCTGCAGCTGTTTTACGGCTATTGGTTTTCCCCTGGAAATTTCATGTAAAGTAAGGGTGGACATAATTTTAAATACCGGCCTGTTCTTCTTTTCTGCGGCTTTCAACCTGAATTTCAACAGTTCTTCGAGCACCGCCAGGCTTCTTGGGTCAAGGCGCCCTGCCCCTTTGCACTTGACAAAAAGAGGTTCATTTTCCGAAAAAATCGATCTGACTCTGCTCAGAAGCTTACACTCCTCATTCACCCACGCAAGACGTCCTTTTTTTTGTAATTCTTGTTGAAGTACCCCGGCAAGAGATATTAAATGAACGGCATCTCTTGCCGCATAATCAACCATTTCTTTGGGTAACGGACGTCTTGACCAGTCTTTTTTCTGAAACCGCTTATCGACATTGACATTGAATCGATCCCTCAGGACCGAATCCAATCCTGTTTCACGAATTCCCAGAAATCTGCATGCCAGTTCCGTATCAAAAAGGTTGTTCACCTCAATACCAAAATCCCTGAACAGGGAGCGGATATCATAGTCCGCACCATGAAAAATCTTTTGAATGCTTCTGTTTGAGAACAGCGGTTTGAGTGCGGAAAGATTGTTTACCTTCAATGTATCGACTACCAGATTCATACCGGGAACCGCCATCTGAATCAGGCATACTTTTTCTTTGAAATTGAACATGGAATCCGCTTCCAGATCAATGGCAATTGCAGCGCTTTTGTTTAGTTCCGGTACAACCGCTTTCAGGTTTTTCTCTGTTTCAATGATATTAAAATTGAATTTTACGTTTTCATCCGTCATAAATACTTTTTTCCCTTGACCGTTCAGATCATTTCTCTTAAACATTGTTGGTATGAATTATGTTCAGGACCCCTAACATTACCGGGTAAAAAAACGATGATTAACATAACACTTCCCGACAAAAGTATAAAGCGTTTTGAAAATCCCCCCACCGGCATGGACATCGCATTGAATATTTCAGAAGGTTTTGCAAGGAACTGCGTTGCCCTGGAAATTGATGGGCAGCTGTACGATCTCGCCAAAACAATTGAAAAAGATGCAGCCGTAAAGCTGATCACGACGAAAGACGAACAGGCACTTGACATCCTCCGCCACAGTACAGCGCACGTCATGGCACAGGCGATACTGACGCTGTATGAAAATACCAGGCTTACGATCGGGCCTGTTGTCAAGGACGGCTTTTACTATGATATTGATATGCCTCCGGTTTCCGAAGATGATTTCCCGAGAATCGAAGCGGAAATGAAAAAAATTATCAAGGCGAAACTCCCATTTGAGCGAAAGGAGGTCACCAAAGCCGAGGCCCTCGATTTCTATAAGAATGAGCCCTATAAAACCGAGCTGATCTCAGAGCTTGCGGATGGTTCCATCTCCTTGTATACGCAGGGGGATTTTACCGATCTTTGCCGGGGTCCTCATCTTCCGCATACGGGTATGATCAACGCTTTCAAACTGATGAAAGTGTCCGGTGCCTATTGGCGCGCAGACCAGTCAAAGGCACAGTTGCAAAGAATTTACGGAATCGCGTTCTTCGACAAGAAAGAATTGAAAGATTATCTTAACCTCATTGAAGAAGCGAAAAAACGCGATCATCGGAAAATTGGTTCCGCGTTAGGTCTTTTCAGTTTTCATGAAGAGGCTGCAGGCATGCCGTTCTTTCACCCAAAAGGGATGGAGGTCTGGAATGCGCTTCTTGCTTATTGGAGAGAGGAACACAGAGCAGCCGGTTACGTGGAAACCAAAACACCAATCATGCTCAACCGGGCGCTTTGGGAAAAAAGCGGCCACTGGGAAAATTACAGAGAAAACATGTACACCTCTGTGATCGATGAAACCGAGTATGCCATAAAACCCATGAACTGCCCTGGCGGCATGATGCTTTTTGCGGAAAAACCGCATTCCTATAAAAATCTGCCCCTCCGGGCTGCTGAAATCGGGCTGGTTCATCGCCATGAACTCAGCGGTGTCCTTTCAGGACTTTTCAGGGTAAGGGCCTTTCACCAGGATGACGCCCATATTTTCATGACTCCGGATCAGATCGAATCGGAAATTTTAGGGGTTCTGAAACTTGTTGAACGAATCTACGGAACCTTCGGGCTTGATTTCCACCTGGAGCTGTCAACGCGCCCTCAGAAATCGATCGGATCGGATGAACAGTGGAAAAATGCAACGGCAGGGTTGCGGGCAGCACTGGACACTTACGGTGATCCATATCAGGTCAATGAAGGGGATGGCGCTTTTTACGGCCCCAAGATTGACATTCATATCAAAGACGCACTCGGCAGAACCTGGCAGTGCGGAACCATTCAGCTTGACATGTCCCTGCCGGAAAGATTCGATCTTTTCTATATCGGAAAAAACAACGAAAAATACAGGCCGATTATGATCCATCGCGTTGTATACGGATCCATTGAACGGTTTTTCGGGATTCTGACCGAACATTTTGCAGGAAAATTCCCCCTCTGGATGGCTCCGACACAAGCGGTTATCCTTCCGATGAATGATGATCTGATACCGGTCGCAAGCGAACTCAGGGATCTGTTTGAAAAAAAGGGGCTGCGCACAGAGGTGGATGACAGAAGTGAAAGCCTGAAAAAAAAGATACGAGAGGCCCAGCTTAACAGAATACCGCTGATCCTCACCATTGGCGAAAAAGAAAAAGAATCCGGAACCCTTTCGGTAAGGACCCTTGACGGCAATGTAAAATACGGCATAAGCCGGAACGATTTTTTTCTCCATGTTCTTGAACACATTCGCAAAAGAAAACTCGATCTTGAAATTTTTTAAGACGAACTCCATCAATCTTTTGTGCCCGGAAGAACGGCTGATCTCTTTGATGCAGGGGCAGATATGCTCGGCAGTATCTGCGGAGTCCTGGTTTATCGAAACGTGGTTCGAAGATACGATTCCGCATATCCATATCATTCTCACATTGACAAAATAAAAAACTTTTTATAAAAGGCTACCTTACGTTTTTTTTTCTGAGCAAAGCCCATATCCCTGCCGGTCCGGGAACGGTTATGTCTGCTTTTCAGCCATAAATAAGGAAAGTTATGAATGTCCAAAATAAAATAGCCATCAATGGAAACGCATTCCCGTTTGATCCGGGTGAAACGATCCTTGAAGTTGCGCAGAGAAACAACATCGATATCCCTTCTCTCTGCCACCTGAAGGGAACCATACCCACCGCTTCCTGCCGCATCTGTGTGGTTCAGGTAATCGGAGAAAAAAATCTTGTCCCGGCCTGCGATACCATTGCAGCAAATCATATGTCGGTTTACACGGAATCATCCGAAGTCATTGAATCAAGAAGAAAAACACTCAAAAAACTGCTCGCTTCCGGAAACCACAACTGCGCGATCAGTGATTCCGCAGGCAAAGGATGGACGGAACTTCAACTTAAGGTTCAGCGGGATGATCAGAGCAGCGAGCTCTGCCCGGTGTGGGGAGACTGCAAATTGCAGGATCTTGCTTACCGGTATCAGGTATCGGGAGATCGGGACCAGGCACTGGATTTTCCATATCCCATGGAAACGGTAAACCCCTTTATTGTTCGTGACTTTTCCCGATGTATTTTATGCGGGCGATGTATCAAGGCTTGCAATGAGATCCAGGTAAACAATGCAATCCATTTTGACAACCCGGAAGCTCCCTCCAAAATCATCACGGCAGGAGACAAAGCGCTGAAGGATTCGGATTGCGTCTTCTGCGGCGAATGCATTCAAGCATGCCCGGTGGGCGCTCTGGTTGAAAAAGAAGTTCGCCATGCGATCCGTCAGTGGGATACGAAAAAAATACGAACCACATGCAGTTACTGCGGCGTGGGATGCCAGATGGTTTTGAATGTCAAAAACAATAAAATTGTTAAAGTTACCGGCGTGGAAGGGGTTGCCCCGAATTACGGAAGCCTTTGCGTTAAAGGACGATTCGGTTTTAATTTCGTTCATTCCCCGGAAAGATTAACAACTCCGCTGATCAAGGAAAAGGGTAAATTCAGAGAGGCTTCCTGGGAGGAGGCAACCGGTCTCGTTGCTGAAAAACTGAATCAAATCAAAAGCGAACATGGATCTGACAGCATCGGTGTTCTGACCTCTGCACGGATTTCAAATGAAGAGAATTACATTGCTCATAAATTTACACGAGCTGTTCTGAAAACCAACAATATCGATCATTGCGCCCGGCTCTGACATTCTTCCACCGTGGCCGGTCTGGCCGCAGCTTATGGAAGCGGCGCAATGACAAACACCATCGGAGATATCGAAACAGCCGATGCAATCCTTTTAACCGGGAGCAATACAACAGAGAATCACCCGGTGTTGTCCAGTTTTGTAAAAAGAGCCGTGACCGCAAGGGAAGCCAGGCTGATCGTTGTCGATCCCCGCCGCATCAAGCTTTCCAAATTTGCCGACAAATGGCTGAGACCGGAGCTGGGAACCGATGTTGCCTGGATAAACGGTATGATGAATGTCATCATCCATGAAGATCTTCAGGACAAAAGTTTCATCGAAAACAGAACAGAAGGATTTGAAGCGCTAAAGGAAACAGTCAAAAAATTTACACCGGATACCGTTGAAGCGATCACCGGAATTCCGGCACAGGAAATCATTGATGCTGCGAGGATATACGCGTCAGCAAAAGCCGGCGCCATCCTTTATTGCATGGGAATCACCCAGCACACCAGCGGCACAGACAATGTCAAGTCTCTCGCAAACCTTGCCATGCTTTGCGGAAACCTGGGGATTCCCGGAGGAGGCGTAAACCCCCTTCGCGGTCAAAACAATGTGCAGGGTGCCTGCGATATGGGCGGCCTGCCCAATGTGTTCACCGGATATCAGCCGGTAGCCGATGATGATGTCAGAAATTCGCTTGAAATGAAATGGGGGGTTTCCGGAATGTCCGGCAAGCCGGGATTAACAGCAACCCAGATGATCCCCAAAGCGCATGCCGGAGAAATAAAAGCTTTATATATCATCGGTGAGAATCCGCTCGTCTCGGATCCGGATCTGAACCATGCGGAGAAAAGCTTTAAAAATCTTGATTTTCTGGTTGTGCAGGATATTTTTATGACGGAAACCGCAAAGCTTGCAGATGTCGTACTCCCTTCCCGCTGCTTTGCAGAGAAAGACGGTACCTTCTCCAATACGGAACGGCGTGTTCAGCGTATCCGAAAAGCGGTTGAGCCTCCGGGGCAGGCAAAAGATGACTGGCAAATTACATGCGAAATTTCCACCCGGATGGGGTATGCCATGTCATACAGCTGTTCCAGAGAAATTATGGAAGAGATATCGAGCGTAACACCCTCTTATGCGGGTATCAGCTATGAACGCATCGAAGAGGAAGGTCTTCACTGGCCGTGCCCGGACACCAGCCATCCCGGCACACCGATTCTTCACACCAGCCAGTTTCCCAGAGGAAAAGGCCTGTTCCATGCAATCGAATATCAGCCGCCTGCGGAGAAGATCGATGATGATTATCCGCTGTACCTGACGACCGGCCGCGTAATTTACCATTACCATACCGGCACGATGACACGAAAAACAGACGGTTTAAATGAGCGGTCACCCGAAAGCTTTGTTGAGATTTCCCAAAAAGATGCCGAAGCATATGATATTCAGGATGGCTCCATGGCAACGGTATCTTCGAGACGCGGTGATATCTTTGTACGCGTTAAAATCTCTGACATGGCCATACCGGGGACCGTTTTTATACCGTTCCATTTTGCCGAGGCAGCGGCAAACAGATTGACGAACGCGGCTCTTGATCCGGTTTCGAAAATTCCGGAATATAAAGTCTGTGCCATAAAATTATCCAAAGCAGCTTAAGAGGAACAGCCGGTTTCCGGAAACGGTTTGACGAGCAACTATCTCCCGGAGACCGCAGGCTGCTGAAAAAAACAGTTCAATCCAGAAAAACAACCATAAGATTCCGGAAACGGAAGGGGCTTGCCGATCGTATCCCCATTTTACTATTGCTTTTATAAGCCTTTTTTGGATTATATACGTACCGAAGGGATCGCAATTTCTTGTACGATCATTTGCCGAAAGCCAAACACCAGACCGATCATTATCGCTCAGGCATCATTATTCAGGAGGCATATCATGAATTATGAATTCCCGAAAATTCGATTCGGATTGATTCTGTTTGTAACTGCGGCTCTCATCCTCATCGTAAGCACCGTCCCTTTCGCCTCCAATGCTGCGGAGATGACCGACAGCCAAATTCAACATATTGTGGCGACCTCTGTTCAGCTCCTTATGAACGGCGAGGAGCCGACTGCCGAGCAGGATCACAAGATTCAAAGCCTCAAAGCGATGGTAGAGCAAAACGACATCGGGCAAAAACAAATTGGCCGGATTGTAAAAGATCAGTTTTTTGCGGGAATGGAAAAACACAGGCTGTCCCGCTATGAAATCGGAAACATGTTAAAACGCGCTCCCGTGCTTCTTCCTGCCGTAACCGGAAAAGAGGTCCATGAAATTCTCTGGGAAAAAGCCGTTCAGATGTTAGAAGAACCACTTGTTTTGAAAACAGCCACCATGGCTCCGCATGGGACTCCATGGATTATTTTCCCGAAAACAACGATCAACAGACATATGAAAAAAATCAGCAAAGAAAAATTTTCAGCAAGAGTATATGCGGGCGGCGTTATGGGAGAAGATATTGATATCCTCCGCAAAATGGACATGGGACAGCTGGATGGCTGCGGATGTTCTGCACTGGGAACCTTTAAGGCGATCCCGGAACTCGCTGTTTTCTCTCTTCCGCGCCTGTTTCGGAATTATGACGAGATCGACCATATAATCACGACATTCAGAAAAGAGATTGATATAGAGGCAGAGAAAAAGGGTTATTATATAGATTTCATCGCAGATTCGGGTTTTTTTTACATCTGGCTGAAAAATAAGGTAACAAATCTTGATGCGTTGAGAAAACAAAAGATGCTGACATGGATGGGTGATGTGGAGATCGCCATCTTTGATGATCTGAAAATTCACCCCATTCCCGTTCCGGTCCCGGAGGTGGTCGCATCTCTCAGTACCGGCCTGATCAATGCCCATGTCAGCCCGGCTCCCTGGGTATTGGGAACACAGGCCTATCTGCAGGACAGATACTATATCGAACAGCCCCTGTACTATACACCCGGAGTCCAGATATTTTCCCGAAAGGCTTTTATGGACCGTTTCAGAGGCAAGTACCCGGACAACCTGATTCACAATTTTATTGAATTAAGGATCTATGAGGTACGGACCTTTGAAAGGGAGTATATCGATAAAAACTTGAGACCTTATGAAGCAAAATGCCTGGCTGCATTTCAAAAACAGGGAATAAAACCGATTAAGCTGAATGACAAAGACATGGCGGAGATTGACGCCGCAGCAAAACGGGTGTGGAATGAACTGGCTGACAAGGTTTACTCAAAGGCTTTTCTGGATAAGATTTTACAGGAACTGGAAAATTACCGGAACAAAAAAAACACATGCCCTTCCGGGGCATCCAAAATAGTGACCGGCCTTTCTTCGCCACCCGATTTATGCTCCGTTGATTCATGAATAAAAACAGATGCACCGCTTCGGAATCTACGAAATTCCGGATACAAGGTATCTTTGCCGTATTGACACATCAGCATACTTTTGGTATACAATGTCACTAAAAAATGAGTCTTGTTACGATTTCAGTATCATTCATTCGTACTCTGCCGGCCTTGAAAAAAAATCTTTAACAATAAGGTTTGGAATAAATTAAAGGGTACAAAACGTTAATATTCAAGCCAAACTGCTGAAAGGAGCCATTCATGTTTCATAAAGAGTTTTCTCTGCAACGATTTATCGTGCGCAACATTGTTTTCTGCTTTTTCTTCGCATTTACGTTTGTCCTTGCCATGGGTCAGATTTTTCCCGAAAAGGCCGCCGCACAGGAAGAACCGGAGTTTATCGTCAAATTCGCTACGATCGCTCCGGATAACACTCCCTGGTCCAACCATCTGAGAAAAATGCAGGAAAGAATACAGAAAGAAAGCAACGGAAGAATAAAAGTCAATGTCTTTCTCGGCGGGGCTCTTGGCGGCGAAGTTGAAATGGTAAGAAGCCTCCGGAGAGGAAGGGTTCAATGCTACGGCGGGACCGCGGCTTCCGTTGCAGAAGGGGCGGGCATACCCGAGTTTCAGCTTCTTGAGCTCCCCTGTCTGTTCGACAGTCTCGAGGAAGCGGATTATATCCTTGACAAGGTGGTCTTTGACGATTTTCGAAAAATCCTCAAAGAAAAAGGGTTTTACATGGCATACTGGCACGAAAACGGATGGCGAAATTTCGCTACCAGCAAGGTACAGGTACGCATGCCCGAAGATCTCAAGAAGCTGAAGATGAGATCCCAGGAATCCAGAGTTCATCTGGCGATGTACAAGGCGCTGGGTGTTCAGGCAGAAGCGATCGCGACTCCGGAAGTTCTGGGAGCGTTGAAGACAGGCATGGTGGACGGCTTTGACAATACCACGCTTTTTTCATCTGCTTCCGGCTGGTATGAGGGAATCGACCACTACACGATTTCCGAGATTATCTATCAGCCCGGCGTCGTCCTGTATTCACTGAAATTCTTTGAGTCGATGCCGAAAGATCTTCAGAAAGTTCTCATCGGCAACCCTGAAGAAGAGATGGCGTGGGGAAGAAATGCTGTCCGAGAAATGGACGAACCCCTTCTGCAGAATTTCAGGGATGAAGGGATCACGGTATATCAACTGACACCTGAAGAAAAGGACGCTTTCAGGAAACTTCTCCTTCCTGTTCATAAAGATTTTGAAGCGGAAGTTGGGAAGGAACTTCTTGAAAAGGTATATGCAGGCAAAAAAGCATTTGCATTAATGAAGAGCAAACAGAATAACTGAAAAATTTTTATTCCGGTAAACGAGCAACACGGCATCAGCGGGCAACGCTTTGAAATGAAAAATTGATCCGTTCCGTTTCCGATGCCCTCTTGAATTGGCTCCAGCACCCCCTGCTTTGCAGGGGGTGTTTTATCAGATCCCTTCACAGTACACGGACCGAAATACCACCTATACGAGGTCTCGGGAAGTTTTTATTAAAATCCCGCCTCTACAGCTGAATGGATGATTTTTTTATAATGTTTTTGGCAACAACGATATTCTTTCACATACCCTGAATTCCGGTGACTCGCTTCACTACCGTGAGAATCATCTTGAACCGTGACACAGCCGTAAGCGCGTGGGGAATATCGGCAGGCATGACCACAACCTGACCGGCAGTTGCAGTAATTTCTTTTCCACCTACATGAATCAAAGCCTCTCCATCTAAAATCTGAACCATGGCATCTCCCGGTGCGGAATGAGCGCTGATGCCCTCGCCTTTATCAAAGGCAAAAAGAGTGATTCCAACAGACTGTTTATTTGCGAGCGTTCTGCTGATAACGCGGCCTTCTTCATAATCCACCAGCCCGGCAATGTCCACTGCTTCTGAAAACGGGATGTTTTTGATCAAATCGTCTTTACTCATGGCAGTTTTTCCTCATTAATGGTTTTGTTTTTCATGGTTCTCAGTGTTTCACATTTTGCCGCTGCTGTAATTGATCTATGTCAATCATCAAAGCGGTTTGAACTGATTTCAAAAAAAAACCCGGCTTTCTGAAAGCCGGGTTTTTGTTTTTTAGATTCTGTCCTATCCTACATTGCGGACTCAGGGTGAAAAACATTCACTTCCTTGAGATCATCCCCAAGGTATTCCCGCTCATTGGGGCCAAGAATTCCCAGCGCAAGACAGAGAATTGTCCAGAAATGAACCACCGGATAGTGCCCGCCGTAATGCTCGCTCAACTCGTGAATCTGGGCATGACAGTTGTGACATCCGGCAATACAGTAATCTGCACCGGTTGCCTTGATCTGTTCATCTTTTATCCTTCCAAACTCAAGACGCTGATCTTTCATACCGGCCTGCAGAAATCCGCCGCCCCCGCCGCAACAGTAATTGTTGGATCGATTGGGGGTCATGTCTACAAAATTTTCCTCGCCAACGCATGCCTTGACAGCATATCGAAGATCTTCGGCAATCGCATCCCCAAAGCTCTTTCGAACAATCTGGCAGGGATCCTGAAGCGTAAACTTGATCCCAAGTTCCTTGTTCCAGTCGGAACTGGGCTTCAGTTTCCCTTCCCGGATCCATTTTGCATAATATTCATAAATGTTCTTCACTTCAAAATTGTGCTCAATACCGAATTTTTTCAGTCCGGCCCGGACTGCGAAGGTAACGTGCCCTCATTCGGTGTTGAGGTACGTCTTGCACCCCAGTTTATGCGTCTGGTCGACGATCACTTCAAGCATGTGCTTCCAGGCATCATCATCGGCAATGAACATGCAGTAGTTTTCACCGCCCCATCCCCTGCTGCCGTATGTCCAGTTCGCACCGGCAAGATGCAGAATCTTCCACAGAGGCACCATCTCATCCGGTTCGGTTACCGGCTCCCTGGAATTCTGATTCAGAAAAAACTCGGCCCCTTCCTTGTCAATGGAAGCTTCCATCTCCTCAAATTCCGGCTGGGCTTCCCGGTATTCTTCCAGAACATCTTCCACAACAAACTGAAAGTCTTCTTCGTTGGTTCCCATGGCGCTCAAAGTATCATTTTTCAAAGCCATGTTGCAGGACTCCAGAATACCTTTGGGGCGCTCATCCCTGGGCCTCATGGCCCGGATGTTAAAAATCAACTGGGGAATGTCGATTTTCATGGGGCATACATAGATGCAGCGCTGGCACATGGTGCACATCCAGGGCCAGTCGGATTTCAAAATCTCTTCATCCATGCCAAGAGCTGCCATCCGCAAAAATTTCCTCGCGTCCATCCCATCCAGACCCGTTGCCGGACAACCTGAAGAACAGGCCCCGCAGGTCAGACAAGCATTCAGATTCCCTCCATCCGGAAGAATCTCCTTGACCATATCCATGATGGTGCTTTTCTTTTTCTTGCTGCCAAGCTTTATTGCTTCCTCTGCCATAATACACTCCTCTTTATATAAATTAGTCATCCTGTTTATTTTTTAAGGGATTGGGTCCGAGTTCCCGGATATGTGCAGTCATCTCTTTCGCATATGCCGCAAAGGCCGGGCCTTCACCTGAAGAAAGATTGTACATTCTGACTCTTCCGCCGGTGATGCCGATCTCTTCGAGCAGGGTGTTCACATATTCCACTCTTTCTCTGGCTCTATAATTCCCTTCGTTGTAGTGACATGTGCCTTCCAGGCATCCTACCACATATACACCGTCAGCTCCCTGCTGAATTGCCCGCAAAAGATACATGACATCTACTTTTCCGGTGCAGGGCACCCTTATTATTTTCACATTTGCAGGATAATCGAGTCGCATGGAACCTGCCAGGTCCGCTGCAGAGTATCCTCAGTAATCACAGCAGAACGCTATGAGCGTAGGCTGAAAGTCAATCATTACATTCCTCCTGCCAGAAGTGCATCAATTTTACAAATAATCTGGTCATCCCCGTAAAAACCCAGTTGGATCGCCTGTCTTGGACACGCGCCGGCGCATGCACCGCACCCATGGCACATTGCCTCATCGATCTCGATTACCTTTTTCTCCATATTGAAAGCTGGAACATCATACGGACATGTTCTCAAACATGTCAGGCATTTAACACAGTGCTCCGTTTCGACTTTCGCGATGATTGCCGAAAGCGTTATCTCCGGTCTGGCCAGAAACGTAACTGCCCTGGATGCAGCGGCCTGGGCCTGAGAAATGGTTTCGGAAATCAACTTGGGTCCATGAGCTGTTCCGCAGAGAAAAATTCCTTCGCCCGGCATATCAACCGGTCTGAGCTTGACATGCGCTTCCATGAAATACCCTTCCAGGTTGGCATTCAGCTTCATAATGCCGCTCAACTCTTTTGTATCGTTCGGACGCATGCCGGCGCTAAGGGCAAGCAGATCTGCATGGATCGCAACTTTCTGCTGAAGCACGTGATCCGTGGTCGTTATGACAAGTCCATTTTCCGAAGCCCTGACATCAGGAGGATTTTCAGCATCAAACCGCATGAAAATCACTCCCAGATCCCGCGCTTCTTTATAAAAATCTTCAAGAAGGCCGTATGTACGCATATCCCGGTAAAGGATGAATACCTGACAATCAGGATTCTCTTTCTTAATGAGCAGAGCATTCTTGACCGCATTCTGACAGCATATGCGGGAGCATTCCTGCATGCTCTCATTTCTGGAGCCGACGCACTGAATCATGACAACCGTATCCAGATCGGAAACGTCCTTTTCTTCCAACATATCGCCCAGTTCAACCTGCGTAACAACCCTGTCGTTTTCTCCGTAAAGGTATTCTTCGGGTTTGTATTCTGTCGCTCCGGTTGCCACGACAATAACGCCGTGTTCGATTCTGCGCTCTTTTCTATCCGCACCGACGGCGATATCTGTTTTAAAGTTCCCCTTATACCCGCCGAATCTGGTGACTTCGGCCTGGGTGACAACTTCCACGTTTTTCTGCGCCGCCACCCTGGCCACCAGCTCTTTGAGATATTGCTGAATATCCCCGCCTTCTATCGTATGATGAAGTTTACGGGAAAAACCTCCCAGTTCCGGTTCCTTTTCAATCAGAATTACCTCAAATCCCTGTTTCCCGAGATTGAGAGCCGCATTCATTCCCGCAACACCGCCTCCGATAACAAGCGCACGCCGGGTTACCGGAATCACCTTTTCTTTTAAAGGGTTCAGCGTTGCGGCCCGTGCAACCGCCATTCTCACAAGATCCTTTGCTTTCTGGGTTGCGAGTTCAGGGCTCTTGGAATGAATCCAGGAATTCTGATTCCGAATGTTGGCCATCTCAAAAAGATACCGGTTCAGTCCGCAGGCCTCCAGGGTTTCCATGAACATGCCCTCATGGGTCTTCGGGCTGCAGGAAGCGACAACAACACGATTCAGGTCCTGTTCCTTTATCATCTCCTTAATCTTTTCCTGGGTATCCTGACTGCAGGTGAAGAGATTGGAATCCGTAAACACGACATTCGGAAGCTTCGCCGCATATTCCTGAACCGCCGGAACATCTACAATTCCACCGATGTTGATTCCGCAATTGCAGACAAAAACACCGATTCTGGGCTCCTGCCCTTCGACTTCCCGCTGTTCGGGAAGTTCAACAACCTCGATATCTTTCCCTCTTGATTCGGAAAGTTCGGATCCGGCCAGACATGCTGCGGCACTGGCCTCTGTAACCGCTCCCGGAATATCCTTGGGCCCCTGAAAAACACCGCATGTGTAGATACCGGCTCTTGATGTTTCCACGGGAGCAAAGGGATCTGTTTTCGCAAAATTATAATGGTTTAAATCAATATCGAGCCGCCTGGCCAGTTCAACTGCCGTATCCGGTATGGTCAAACCGACGGACAACACAACCATCGAAAAGATTTCTTCTTTGATCTCTCCGCTGTCTGTTGCATATCTTACGGACAGATCACCGGTTTCAGGGACTTCCGTAACCGTATGAACCCGTGCCTTGACAAACCGCACTCCTTCCTTGTCCCGGGCTCGAAGAAAATATTTTTCATAATCCTTTCCATATGTCCTCATATCCATGTTAAAGACAACACAATCAAGATCTCCATGGACATGTTCCTTCGCGATCATTGCCTCTTTTGTCGCGTACATGCAGCAGACGGATGAGCAGTATCCATTCCCGCACCGGTTTGTGTCCCTTGATCCGACACATTGAAGCCAGGCAATGCTTCTGGGCTCCTGTCTGTCCAGAGGCCGCATGACATGACCGAAATAGGGGCCCCCGGCAGAAAGTATTCTTTCAAATCCGTCAGCGGTGACGACGTTGGGATATTTCCCGTACCCGAGGTAATCCAGATGTGAAGGGTCGTACCCTTTTGTACCCGGTGAAAGGATCATGGAACCGACGGTGAGTTCTGTTTCTTTCACTTTATCCGCGTAGTTAATCGCTCCGGCAAGGCAGACATTTTCACAAAGCCCGCAGCCGACGCATGCATCCATATCGATGGCGAACGCAAGAGGAACTGCCTGAGCATATTCAATGAATGTCGCTCTCCGGTCATTATACCCCTTATTGATCTCGTTCACCGCGGATGCGGGACATCGCTTTGCACAGTCACCACAGCCAGTGCACTTCACCGGATCAATATAGCGGGGATTGTTCGTAAGGGTGACCTGAAAATTTCCAGGATCGCCTGCTACGGTTTTCACTTCACTGTTCGTAATCAGGGTTATGTTGTTATGCCGGCCGACCTCGACCAGTTTGGGTGAGATGACTCACATGGTACAGTCGTTGGTTGGAAACGTCTTGTCCAATCGGGCCATCAACCCGCCGATGGTAGGTCCTTTTTCAACCAGATATACCTTATAGTCCGAATTGGCCAGATCCAGCGCTGCCTGCATACCGGCGATACCACCGCCCACAACCATGACTGATCCGCTTTTTTCATTTAATGTAACCGATCCCATTATAACTCCTTACAATGCTGCAAATGCAGGCATACTATCCGTCATTCCAACGAACTCCGCTCTGCCGACCCTCTCAAGATCCGCGAGAAGATAGGAAATCCGCAATACTTCAAGTCCGGTTTTTTTGCTTATATCTCTGACCGAAGTAACACCGTCCTTCAATGCGAGAAGTATCAAGTTGTTGTGATATTCCCGTTCAAGTGCGTCATCAAGAATTTTCTCGTATTTTGTGACATCCCAGGAGCGTCCGTAAACATCTCC
>JAWOIJ010000031.1:0-20630 GCA_046484745.1 Desulfobacterales bacterium
GATTTGCCGTTCAGTCAAAATATGTGGCGGCGGTTGCCGTCCCTTTTCTGATCAACCGCAAAAATTTCCGGTATGCTGCTGCTTCGGTGATGGTTATAATTCTGCCTTATCTGTTTTTGGCGGATACGGAGTTCACTCGTTTTTTTTACAGCCTGAAACGGTTTGGAGAAGAATACGCGTTTAACGGTTCGATCCATGGTCTTTTCAGAGCATGGAGCGGCAGCATTCAAACAGCAACCACCATCTGCAGCGTCCTCCTTTGCCTGATCCTTTTTTTTGGAATCAAACAATTTCATCCCGGGCTAAACAGCAGGCACCGGGAAGACCCCATATCCGGAGTTTTTTTTTCTATCGGAGCGATTTTGATGCTGATGCCGACCGTTCATTTCTGGTACCTGTCGTGGATTGTTCCTTTCCTGCCGCTAAGGCCCTCCAAACCCTGGATTCTGTTATGCGCCGCCATCTCATTTTATTTTGTCGGCAATGGCATTTTTTATCAGACCGGCGTGTGGACACTTCCGGTCTGGGCCTGGATCTCAATATGGCTGCCGTTTTATCTGCTGATGATGGGAGAGGGGCTTGTTTTTTTTAAAAGAATGAGATTCAAGGCAGACTGGGGGCCGGTACGATCGGTTTCGGTGGTTATCCCGGCAAAAAACGAGGCGGAAAAAATCCGGGCATGTATCGATGCGGTTAAATCCGATAAAAGCGTCCATGACGTGGTTGTCGTTGATGGCGGATCAATCGATGAAACAGCCCTTTTCGCAAAACAGGCCGGAGCAAAGGTGATACCGTATACGATTTCTCCGGAAAAAGGCGGTGGGCGCGGGGGGCAGATATATGCCGGGATCAGTGAGGCAGAAGGGGATTCAATCGCGGTTGTTCACGCCGATGTTACCGCATCCTGTCCGGTGTTTTCAAATATAGTGCAGGTACTTCAAAAAAATCCAACCCTTGTCGGCGGTGCCGTGGGCGGCGTGTTTAATGACCCGGATTGGAGGTTCCGAATAATTGAACTGTTAAATGATTTCCGGGCGATTTTTCTGGGGATCAGTTTCGGGGACCAGATCCAGTTTTTCAGGAAAAATCCAGTACGTGAAAAAAAATTGTTCCCGCGGATTCCAATCATGGAGGATGTGGAGTTCAGTATTCTCCTGAACACAATCGGACGGCAGACCTTTCTTTTCGAAAATGCGCTGATCTCCTCCAGGCGTTGGAAAAACAAGGGTTTTCGAAATGCTTTTTCCGTTATACGGAGGCTTTCTTTATTTCTCTTGCAGCGCCTGCGCGGT
Organism: Desulfobacterales bacterium; assembly: GCA_046484745.1. Lineage (GTDB taxonomy): Bacteria > Desulfobacterota > Desulfobacteria > Desulfobacterales > SURF-7 > JAQYVL01. The sequence goes on from JAWOIJ010000031.1 coordinate 1,293, forward strand.
TTGCCGGATACAGCTTCCATGTATGGGAGGTATTACGGAAAACACCTGAGCGGAAACAGGGAGCGCGAACCCGCCTGTAAGAAATCAGTAAACACCCTTTCCATCATCATACCCGTTTTCAATGAAACCGACTGCATCAACGAGATGATGAGCCATCTGAACGCGCTTTCCTTCACGGGTGACGCGGAGATCATTGTGGTTGACGGGAACCCCGCGGGCAACACCATTGCCTCCATGAAAGAGAATGGAAGCGGCAGGGTGAGGGTGAAAAAAATTCTGTCCGCGGAAGGAAGGGGAGTCCAGATGAACAGCGGAGCATCGATTGCCGAAGGTGATATTCTGCTGTTTCTGCATGTTGACACCTTTATCGGGCAGAATGCACTTGACGCGATCCATACGGTATTTGATCAATCGGATTGTATTGGGGGCGCTTTTGATTTTCGAATCAACTCCGGAAGGAAAATATTCCGGATAATCGAAAAAGCCGCTTCACTTCGGTCACGGATTACCCGGATTCCGTATGGCGACCAGGCACTGTTCATCCAAAAAGAGTACTTTAATCAGATCGGAGGGTTTTCTCCGATACCCATCATGGAAGATGTCGAGCTGATGCGCAGAATCAAGAAAAGGGGAGGGAAAATTAAAATACTGCCGGATACGGTTCAGACATCCCCGAGGAGATGGGAGAAGGAAGGGGTTCTTTTCTGTACACTCCGAAACTGGATGCTGATCGTGCTTTACTTCTTTGGGGTTTCTCCGGAAAAACTGTTCAGATTTTATCCAAAGTAGAAGTAGTAGCAGGGGTCAAATCTTTAATCTTGACAAAATAAGATTCGGGTTAGATTTGTCAAGTTTAAAGATTTGACCCCTCATTTTTTAGCAATACATAGTTAAAAGAGGATAAATCAGAGCGCTGTTTTTTACCCGATTCTTTCATGAACTGTTTCAAGTCATCAACGGTATCAATATCGTTCAGCACGGGAAGAACACAAGGTGTTATTCCCAGCTGTCCGCAGATTTCAAGGGTTTTTTCATAGACGGTTTCCGTTCCCCAGGAAATATTCTCAAAAAGCGCTGCGTTGAATCCACCGGCAGTAAAACCGATGAGATAATAGCCGCCGTCAAGGGATGGGCCTATTACGCAGCCGGTATCCTGAAAACAATGAAATGCGTCCATCAGGATAGTCTCTCTGATATCGGGGCAATCCGTTCCGATCAGTATGGATTTTTCGTAACCGGAAGAAAAGATATCGGAGAAGGCGTTGGCCATCCGCATGCCCAGGTCTTCTCCTCTTTGAGGATAAAGTTTAAAAGATTTCCCGAGCCAGTCTGCCACTGCGTCTCCTGAATCCGGCGGATGATAGAATATTTTAATTTCATGCCCTGTTTTTTCTGCAGCGCTGAGTATATCCTGCGCAAAACATTTATAAATGCCGAGAACGAATTCCGGCCCAAGATGTTCCGCGAGTCTTGTTTTAACTTTTCCTGATTCCGGAGCCCTTACAAAGACGGCAATGCAGGCTTTGGGTTCGTTGTTTGTCATCGCTTATAGGAGGGGTCAGGTCTTGAATCTTGACAGGCGTTTATCGTAGGGATCAAGCCTTGAATCTTGACAAAGTGCCTTTGTCAAGATTCAAGACCTGACCCCTATTTTACTATTTTACCCCTATTTTATTTAATAACAGTGCTCATCAGACGGAAATTTTCCGGCCTGTACTTCTGACACATACGATGAAATTCCCTCTTTCGCGGCTTTCCCGAGATCGGCATACTGCTTGACGAATTTGGGCAGGTGCCTGTCATTCAACCCGAGAAGATCATGCAGAACAAGTATCTGTCCGTCACAGTGAGGGCCGGCACCGATTCCGATTGTGGGAATGGAAACGGCCTCTGTGATTTTTTTGGAAATGTCCGATGGAATTCCTTCCAGCACAACGGAAAAAGCCCCGGCAGCTTCGACTTCACGCGCATCGGCAAGAAGGCGGTCTTCATCACGCTGCACCTTGTATCCACCCATTTTGTGAACGGATTGGGGTGTCAAGCCAATATGAGCCTGTACCGGTATGGAGGCGTCTGTAATTCCTTTAATGGTTTTGCTCACGCCGGCTCCGCCTTCCAGCTTGACAGCTCCGGCACCTGTTTCTTTCAGGAAACGGCCGGCATTGAAGATCGCCTCTTCCATGCTGGTCTGGTATGACATGAATGGCATGTCGCCGATCACCATTGCATTTTTTACCGCTTTTGCGACGATCCTTGTGTGATAGATCATCTCATCCATGGTTACGGGAAGGGTGGTTGTTTCTCCCTGCACAACCATCCCAAGTGAATCTCCGACAAGAATCATGTGAACGCCGGATTCATCCACCATTTTGGCAAAAGGATAGTCATAGGCGGTAAGGGCAACAATTTTTTCATTGTTTTCTTTCATTTTATAGAACTGGGTAAGGGTGAGTTGTGAACTCATGACGCTGCCTCCTTGTTTTCGGGCTTTTCATAAGAGGGGTCAGGTCTTGAATCTTGACAGGTGTCAAGATTCAAGACCTGACCCCTATTTTACTTTTAACTCGCCATCCTGCTGCGCACAATCTCCGACACTTCCCGGACCTGAATCCGCTGATCAAGGTTCTCCGATTTTGTCGCGTCTTCCAGCATGTTCGCACAGATCGGGCAGGCAACCGCGATGATTTCAGCGCCTGTTTCCGCTGCCTCAAGAACTCTGGCACGAGCGGGAGCTTCCGGGCCGCTGCCTAAAATGTCGGTAAAATAATTTCCACCGCCTCCGCCGCAGCACAGGGCATTCTGCATGGAGCGCTCCATCTCCTTCAACCGGATTCCGGGTATGGCTCCAAGGACGGATCGCGCCGACCAGTATTCCTTGTTGTGACGGCCGAGGTAACAGGGGTCATGAAACGTTACTGTTATGGGGTCGTCGGCAGGTTTGAATTTAACCCGGCCGATTAAAAGAGCCAGCATCTGGATATAGTGAAAGACCTGGAACTGGCCGCCGTACTTCGGGTATTCATTTTTCAGGGCGTGAAAACCATGAGGCGACAGGGCAATAATTTTTTGAACACCGGCTTCCTTGAATTGGCTGATGTTTTTTTCGGCAAGGTGTTTGAAGAGGGCCGATTCCCCCATGGCGCAGGCATCGTTTCCGTCAGATATTTCAAGCTTCCCGAGAATCCCGAAGGAAACCCCCAGTTCTTTCATGAGACCGGCAACAGAACGTGTTATTTCCTTTCCCCTGTCATCATAGGAGCCCACATCGCCTACATAGAAGAGGTATTCGTGATTTGAAAACCGTTCGACATCCTCTGCCCATTCCTCTCTTTTTTTTGCCGGCTGCCGAAAGGGATTGCCATGATCATAGATCCGTGTCAAATAGTCGCGCACCGGCGCAGGGACTTTTCCTGAATCCACAAGCATTTCCTTTCCCGCGGCAAACGCCTCGAGAATACTGTCCTTGAACTCCGGAAAAGCACAGTGCTCCAGACAGTTTCCGCAGGTCGCGCATGAAAAGAAGATTTCCTGAAAACGGGGTGTTGGTTCGATTTCCTGGTTCAGGAGCCCTCGCAAAAGCCACATTCGTCCGCCCGGCGAATAGGTTTCAAAGCGAAATTTCAGGTAGGAAGGACAGTTTAAGTCGGTATAGTTGTCCGGAAATTTACAGTAGCCGCAGCGAAAACACCGGTGAAGAATTTCAGCATGTTTCATCAGTCAACCTCCCAGTTGCCGGGGTTCATAATTCTTTTTGGATCAAGCATATCCCGGACACGATTCATGAGTTCGAACATCTTGGGGTCCATTTTTTCAATGATCTCTTTTTGTGCCGGCTCTTCAGCCTTCCAGGGAAGTCCTCCCATTTTGATTACTTCATGGTTGGTTGCTTCCAGCGCTTCCTGGGCACGCTTCACGTCCTCGCTGTCCGCCCGGTTGAATGCATACGCGTAAAAAAACATCATGCAATGATTTACGCCGATAATTCTGGCCCCCATTGAATAGGTGGTCTGGAGGCGCTCGGCAATTTTCATTCCGCTGTCATACGCTTTTGGGAAAAGTTCCACCGGCATGATGGCCCCGACATATTCAAACCCCCCGCCCTTGCGCGTATCTGCAAAGCGGGCAAGATCGGCTGAGGGTATCGCAAGAAAACGGCCTTTCATAATCGGCGGAATCGCCATGAATCCGGCTTCTTTTTTGTCGATATACTCCTTTACGGAAGCCCGGATCAAATTTCTCTTCCAGACCAGTTCCTCGGTTGAATTCGCGCCATAGCTGATATTGATATGCTGAAATCCATTTGCCCATAAAGGCTTCGGAGTCATCCACGCTGTCATGTCTTCCGCTACCTGAACCCCTGTAATACGATACAGAATATCCGGAACGGTCTCCGGCTTGTCGGTAACAAAAATTCCAATATCATTATGCGGATAGTTCGGATACAGCTTGATAGCCAGTTTTGTCGCAATGCCGGTTGTTCCGGCCCAGCCCAGAAACAGTCCTGCCAGATCGGGAAGCGGAGCACGGGCATACCAGTAAGGGGAAGTGGCGCATGAGCCTATTTTTGTAATCTCGCCTGTCGGCAGCACCACCTCCAGACCGTTCAGCATATCGGAGTGGAAGCCCGCGGCGTGAGACATATGCCCTGACCCGTGAATCATTATGTTGCCCCCGATGGTCGCGATGGGAGGGGCATCCGGCATGGAATGTTTCAGTTCGGGATGATGTTTTTTGAGATAGGCCTGAAGCATACCTTCCGAGGCTCCGGCCTCTACTACGGCATACCGGCTGATTTCATTCACTTCCAGAATGCGGTTCATCCGTTTCAGATCCAGAATGATTCCCCCTTTGAGCGCGCGGGTCAGTCCGGAAAGAACCAGGCCGGCTCCCATCGGTACAACCGGAATGTTTTCCTCGTTTGCCATCCGGACAATTTTTGAAACCTCTTCGGTGGTTCCCGGCATGGCAATGATATCCGGCATTCGGGGAGCCATTGTACCCGGATCCATTGAATACAGATATCGTTCTTCCGGCTGATCGGAAACATATTCCGGGCCGACAATTCCGGCAAGTTTCTCAAGTATTCTTCCCATATCCGTTATCCTCCCTCGTTACTGTCCCAGTGCCATCTGGCAGAGATCGCTAACCAGTATGGGCATGAGCCCTCTTTTACTTGCTTCCTCACCCAGCGTGAACATACAGAACGGGCAGTTGAAGACACAATATTTTGCTCCGGAATTCTGCATATCATCCAGATTTTTTTTCTGGATATCATCTGCCAGTTCATCCCGCTGCTGCGCGCGAGGCACACCTCCGCAGCACAACGCATTCCGCCGGTCGTATTCGCGCTCAACACGTTCTGCACCGATTTTCCGGAAAATATCATCAAGCCATTTGTCAGACTCCGGAACCAGTCTGTTGGAACATGGCCTCTGGTAAGCAATTTTTTCTCCGATAGGACGAATGTCGGTTTTCAGCTCGTCCAGCCGTTTGTTCAGGTAGTCGAAAAGGTGGATCGGCGTAAATGGAACCTCGATTCCAAAAGCAGGCGCGAGCTGTGTAAAGGTCCCGTAACATTCATCGTGGAAACAGATGATCTCTTCGATCTGGTTCTGTTTTAAAAAGTTTTCCTGAATTGTGTCGATCACTTCCGGAACCCGTTTTCGGATTACGGTGTTTTTCGCGAAATGAAGCCACATGATGTTGCAGAAAATATCAATTCCGCTGATGGGTGTAACGCCTTGAAAAAGGCTGCCCCGGATGCATCCGGACAGCATAGGAAAAGCGCACATGTCGACTACCGGCTGCTTGACTTCGGTACGTTTGATATTTCCCCTGGGCTGCATCATGATTATCTGCTGTTTGATGATCGGAGCTGGAGCCGGCATAATGCCCTTTTTCTCCTGCAGATCGACAATCTGGTAAAAGGGATGATTGCCGTAAGGGCAATACTCTTCGCAGGCATAACAGGTGAGACAATCGGTAAGAACCGGAGAGTCTTCACCGCGTAAAATGGCCAGCCTTTCCTTTTTTGCGGATTCCCTGTCAAAACGCATATACTGGCACTCTACGAGGCAGTCAACGGTTTCACATTTTTCACAGATCGTTGGGTCAAATTGTAATTCATACACAGCCATTTTCTCCTTTCTCATGTTGAAAGACCACAAGGAAAAACGATTTGGTTTCGGCAACTGATCGGCAACCGGTTTTTGCTGTTGCAACAGCCGGAAATGCATTCACGGAAATTTCAGGGTTTACTATATCGGATGCCCGGGCTAAAGGCCATTTATTTTTTTTGGGGACCTGCTGTGGGTTTGTCATCGGTGTATCCGGATAACTGTTTTTTCGATTCCTGGAAACCATTTCAAAACGCATTACCGCCTTCCCGGCTTATCGGAATCGGGTTACCTGAAATCATAAAATTTGGATTTTCAAACAGCCTGTCGTAACGTAGATGGAGTCCCCACCCAATGTCAAGAAAAATAAAACGAGCGTTCGTTATTCCGAGGCTGTTTTTTGATCCATTCACAGGGATCAGGCCATATGAATCAAACCATATGGCTCGGGCAGTCGGATCGTGTTTCAAGGAGGGCGCTTGAAAATCCGTAAATATGGATTGCCAAAAACACCATCGCCCATGTCATGATAAAAACCGGTCAAAAACATCAGATCCGCCGACATTTTGATCTGGCTGGTTACCCGGTTATGGGTGTGACCCCCGGTATGGAAAGGACAATAAAAACACGGAAGGGCTTCAGCTCAAGGCCGTAAAACTGGAACTCAGGTGCCCTTACGACAAGGAACTGAAGAGTGTCCGCCTGGAATGAATGGCGTTACCCGGAACGAGAATATGCTTGAATATTGTTTAAAAAAAGTGTTCACTGTAGTAATCGCTTTTCCTCTGGAAGTCTCAATCTCGTTTACCGGTGACTTTTTACGATTGCATCACATGGGTTGTATTCCCATAACGCGCAGGAAATTGAATTGATATGAAAAAGAAATATGTATTGATTGGAATGGCTGTTCTTCTCCTTTCAGGCTGTATCGTACGGTTTGTTTATAACCATCTTGACTGGATCATTCCATGGTATGTAAACCGGGTTATTGATTTAAATAATGACCAGGAGACCCTGTTTGAGAACAAACTCAAGGCACAGCTCAAGTGGCACCGGAGTACCCAGCTCCCGGAATATTCTAAATTATTGAAGGAGGTTGGAGCGACAATTCAAAACGGCATCACGATGGAGGATTTCGATCGATTTCATATCACCATGCGAGGCCACTGGAAGAATCTGGTCCGGCATATCGGGCCGGATATCGCGGAAATCCTTTCGACAGCATCGGATGCGCAGCTGGATGGGATGCTGAAAAAGTTTGAGGAGCGTCACGAGAAATTCAGAGAAGAGTATATTGATCTGCCCGAAGAAGAACGGAGAAAAAAAAAGGTGGAAAGGATGAACCGATTTTTAACGTTCTGTATGGGGGGGATTAATGAAAGGCAGGAACTCATTGTGGACCAGTGGTCCCGTGATTTGAAAAATATCAGCTCAGCACGATTGAATTATATTAAAACAAGACACAACCTGTTTAAAGAGATGCTGAAAAGACGAAACGAGAAAGCATGGTTTGAAACACAACTGTGCGAGCTGCTTTTGTTTGAGCGTGAGAGCTGGCCCAAGGATTTCAGGGAGGTGGCCGATCATAATCGGGAACTTACAAAAAGGGTTTTTATTTTACTCTACCAGTGCATGTCGGATGACCAGCGCGAGGAATTCACTGGAACGGCGCTGTCCTTTGCGGAAGATTTTGATACACTCTCAAGAGAAATCTGACCGATCCTGCCTATAACCTGTATGATTTTAATTTATTATCGTTACAGACGCATATTCCGCATCATGCAACAGCGGTGGTTTGCGTCTCAGCGCCAGGGAATACTGTCCGATGAAAAATGGACAACAATGCGGTATTATGATGTAAAAAATGATGCAAAAACGCAAGAACGGATGCAAAATTACATAGCTTTCATTCTTTCCGTGTTTTCGCCAGAGAGACCTTCCTTAAATCTTCAATAATATCAAACTATTCTGATTTTTCTTTTTAGCGGCATATTTTTTGCTAAAACTTCATAATGATTTCCACTGATGTTTCTTTAATTTGGTACGGCATGAACTTTAAGCAGTAGAATTTTGAACTTACGATCCAGGACAGAATGGCGATTCAATCAATTTTGATCTGTTACGCAAGGGGTTCTCATTATGCTGAAAGAAAAAAGTGAATTGATTGTTCATGTCCACAGACTGCTGGACATCTGTTTGACCGTCGCCGCCTTTGTCGCGGCCTATTTTTTAAAACTATATATTGTCCCTGAAGCCTATCAGGGGCTGATCCGGGATCCGAATTACTACGTCATTCTTCTGATGATCATCATTATCTGGTATCCTCTTTTTGCCTGGTTCGGATTGTATGAGTCTTACCGAAAAAGCTCGTTACGGAAAATGATTGTAAACATCCTGAAAGCGGTTTCTTCCGGGGTGATGGTTCTGGTTTTGGTGCTTTACCTGCTCAAAATAGAAGATATCAGCCGCCTTCTGATCGGTATTTTCTTTGTTCTGGATATAACCTTTCTGGTTCTGTACAAAAGTGTTGCTTTCCGGATGCTGTCGCGCTTCCGAATTAAAGGGTACAACTTCCGCAATATTCTCATTATCGGAAGCAGAGAGAGAGCGAAGGACGTCATAAAAGAGATCGGGGCCAATCCCGGTGCCGGATTCCGGATCATGGGATGTCTTGATATCGAAGAGAGGTATATCGGCAGGGAAGTGCTGCACAAGGTTACCGTGATCGATGTCATCGGCAACCTTTACACGATCCTCTCCAGGCGTGTGGTTGACGAATTGATTTTTGCCATGCCGCTTCATCTTATCAGTGATGCGGAAAAATATATTGCCCTTGGGGAGAAGATGGGTGTATCTGTCCGAATCATCCCTGACTGGCAGATTCATCGGGTTATGTACACTCCCACAATTGCACATATCGGTTTTGAGGAGTTCATGGGTCTCCCGACCCTGGCTTTCCGTCCAACGAGAGCGGACAGAAACGCTCTTTTGATCAAGGCGTTCATCGACTATGCGTTTTGTTTTATTTCTTTTCTGATTTCCATGCCGTTTTTTCCATTGATTGCAGCCGCGATAAAGCTGTCTTCGCCCGGGCCGGTATTTTTCAAGCAGAAGCGTCTGGGTCTTCACGGGCGGCGGTTCAATGTGTACAAGTTCAGGACCATGGTCAACGGAGCGGAGAAGATGAAGGCGCAGCTCGATGAGCGGAATGAGGCGGCTGGTCCTGTTTTTAAGATCAAGAAGGATCCCCGTATCATCCCGTGGGTGGGCACCTTTTTGAGAAAGACCAACCTGGATGAACTGCCCCAGCTGATCAATGTTCTCAAAGGGGAGATGAGTCTTGTGGGACCGCGTCCTCCGATCCCCTCTGAGGTGGAAGATTATGATGTATGGCACAGGCGTCGGCTTTCCATGAAGCCGGGAATCACCTGTATCTGGCAGACCACGCAGAACCGTAATGATGTGAGTTTTGAAGACTGGATGAACATGGATTTGAGTTATATAGACAACTGGCGGTTGCGGCTTGATTTTAAGATCCTCCTGCAGACCGCAGGGACGGTTTTTCTGGGTACCGGCCGGTGACAGACCAGATTGATTTTCTTTCGAAATTCAATTCCAGGGGATATTAAATTCAAAGCATCACACTGAAAAAATATTGGATCCGGCAGGTTCGGTTCAGGAAACTTCCTCTTTTTTTTGGAAATATCGAAGGAGTTGAAATTATGTCTAATGGTGCCGATGCGGGGAAAGCATATAAATATTAGAATTTGCTTGAAAAGTTTAAAAATGTGATATAAAATAAAACCAAGCTGCTCAGGTGGGGCAGCTTGATTTTTTACGCCTTATCCTTACCTTACCTGGCTTTTTTACTGTCAAAGAGCGTTTTTAACTCTATCCAGTCCATGAAAATGAACTTTTTCAGTATCGACTAATTAAATGGAAGACTGAAACGAGGAGTCAGAAAATGACACAATCGGATATTATAGAGGGGAATAGTGAAATTATTGAAAAGTTGAAATTGCCTGTATTGCGTGATTTTGAAGACCCGGAAATTCAGGACTTTTTGAGCATCAGCAAGGTTTACAAATATAAAGCCGGAGAATGCATTATCGAGGAAGGGCTTTTCGACAACGTGGTTTATTATATGGTTTCGGGTCAGGTACAGATCATTAAAAAAGGCAAGGAGCTGATCACCCTTCGCAGAACCGGAGATGTTTTCGGGGAGATGGGAGTGATCACCGGTTCGATCCGTTCGGCTTCGGTGGTTGCAAAGCAGGATACCGTCTGTCTGGCATTGGACATCCGCAAACTTGAAGCCTTTTCCAAAAATGAAAAGCTTGTTTTTCGGTATATGTTATACCGCGCTTTTGCCGAGATTCTGGCCAATCGGTTAAAATTTACGACCGAAGAATTAATGAAGGCTAAAGATGAAATCGAAAGAGTAGAGAAATAGCCACAGCGCGGTGCGCGCCATCAAGAACATATCGGAACAAGAGATCTATATGAGACCGTATTTATCAAGCTGAATAAGCTGGATACAAGCCGGCTGAACCAAATTGAAAACTATTTTTAAGTGATACATCGAAAAATCTCACCACCAACATTGAACTTATAGTTCCGCCCCATATATAAATAAAACCTCAAAGAGGGCAGGGCTGTTATGAAGACCTTGCTGAAAATCAAAGCGTTCTTTAAGGGAACGGCAAAACCTCTTCCAATTGTTGTCGTTTATGCACTTTTCGGCGTACTCTGGATCTTATTTTCCGACAGCCTTCTTAATTTTTTCGTGCAGGATATTACCCTTTATAAACAAATGCAAACCTATAAGGGCTGGTTTTATGTCTTCATAACGTGCGTGCTTCTTTTTTATCTTGTTGCTCGATATCTTAATAGACTGAAACTATCATTGGGTGAACTGAAGCGCGAACGTGAGTTTCTGTCAGCTCTGCTGGACAATATCAAAGAAGCTGTTGTCGCCTGTGACAAAGAGGGGAAAATTGTCCGGTTTAACGAAGCAGCAAGACGGCTGCACGGACTGTCCGTTCAGCCAATTCCGCCTGAGCTATGGTCGGAGTATTTCAACCTGTTTGAACCGGATGGCATAACTCCCTTACGTAAGGATGACGTACCATTGTTCCGCGCGTTGCAAGGTGAAGATGTCTACGATGCAGAGATAGTAGTTGCACCTCGGCAAGGACACCCACATATTTTGGTTGCGGGAGGGCAAGCCCTTAAGGATGATGAGGGAAGAATTACCGGCGCGGTTATTGCCATGCATGACATCACCGAACGCAAGCGTTCCCAGGAAGAACTCAGGATTGCCAACGAAGAACTGCTGGCCATTAACCGTATTATCTCTACTACTGCTACTACTATTGGAATTAAAAAATATCTTGAGAGCGTTCTGGACGAAGTGCTTGCCGTCACCGGACTGGAGGGCGGCATCATCTGCCTGGTCAAACCGGATGATACGCTCCATCTGGCGGCCCACCGGGAAACATCAGAGGCCATAATAAATGACTTCACGGCGAATGTCATAAAGATCGGTGACTGCCTTTGCGGCCTGAGCGTCCGAGATCAAAAACCACTCATCCTTCCAGACCGCGAGTCGGTTTTGAAATTTGCTACCAGGGAGGCGATCCGTGGGGAAGACATTCGCTTTCATGCGGCGTTTCCTCTTGTTGCGGTAGCGAAGTGCTTCGGCGTCATCTGCGTATTCACGCGGACGGATAAGAAGCCTATGGAGAGAAGCTTGAAGCTGCTTGAAACCGTATCGCCTCAGATCGCGGTAGTCTTAGAAAATATCCAATTGTACGAGAAGACCCTCAGACATGCCGCAACATTGGAAGAAAAGGTTAAAGAGAGGACCGATTCGCTTGAAATGAGCCGGAAAACGCTGATGAATGTTGTGGAAGATCTGAAAGAGAAGAGTGAAGCATTGAGGAAAGCGAACGAGGGCCTTCAGGAACTGAATCGTTTAAAAAACATATTCCTTGCGAGTATGAGCCACGAGCTCAGAACCCCACTCAATTCCATCATCGGCTTTACCGGAATTCTGTTGATGGGTATGACCGGAAAATTGACCGAGGAGCAAAAAAATCAGCTCTCCATGGTCAAAAAAAGCGCCCTGCACTTGTTAAGCCTGATAAATGACATCCTGGATATCTCAAAGATAGAGGCCGGCATGATGGAACCCTTCCCTGTGGAATTCGATTTAATTGAAATCATTCAGGAAAGCATGAAAAACGTTTCAACGGCAGCAGAGAAGAAGAGTCTGAAATTTGAGTACAACCTTCCGGATAGCCTGAAGTTTTTCAGTGACCGGAGACGAGTTGCGCAGATCATTATTAATCTGGTAAGCAATGCCGTGAAGTTTACGGAACATGGGAGTGTGCGCGTAAGCGTGAGCGTGATTTCTGATTTTGGAGTTCGAATTTTATCAGAAGGAAACGAAAAACCAACCAAAATCGAAATTCGCGTTACGGATTCCGGTATCGGAATCAAGAAAGAGGACATGAACCGACTTTTTTTCCCCTTTCAGCAGGTTGACGCATCGCTTACAAAGAGATTTGAAGGAACGGGCCTAGGCTTGTATCTCAGCAAAAAACTTGCGAACCTCCTCGGGGGAGATATTACGGTGAAGAGTGAATATGGCAAGGGGAGTGAGTTTGTGGTCGTGTTGCCGATGAGGATTGGACACGGGAAAATACAAATACCAAATAACAGAGAACCGGAAAATCACCATGATCCATATTCAAAATGACAGACCTATGTATGATTTTGGAAAAAGAACTTTCAGGTCTGCCAAGGCTGTTTGGCTTTCCGGTAAAACACCGGCTAACATTGATTAATATCGAAGATAGGAAACAATTGATGAAAGACAATACAGAAAAGCAACGGGTCATCTGTTTTCCATCGTAACGATTGGTCTGGAGGAATAAGGGAAGATGAAAAAAGTCCTGGTGGTTGAAGACAACGAAGAGAATCTCTATCTAATTAGATTTATTCTGGAAAAGATTGGCTGTGTAGTTGTCAATTCATCTACAGGCCTTCAAGGGATTCAGATGGCCATTAAAGAAAGGCCCGATCTTATTCTCATGGATATCCAGCTACCCGATATCGACGGTCTGGAGACTGTCAAAAGGATAAGAAAGTTAGAAGCAGACGGCACCGTTCCCATTGTGGCAGTAACCTCTTATGCCATGCTTGGTGACAGGGAAAAGGCCCTGGCGGCCGGGTGCACGGATTATATTGAGAAACCCATCGACCCGGAAACATTTATTGAAAAAATAAAGAAATTCTTCTAGAAAACATGGATGAAACATGCAGGGTTATGTATATGTTGGAGTTTTTTCATCAAGTTTGAATATGAAATGCGAGATTTTAAATCGTTGAGAAGTATGTTTGATAAGTTTCATATTCGACAGGAGGTAAATTATGAAGGTCCTCATTGTTGATGATAACAAAGAAAACCGTATTTTGATGGAAGCACTACTTAAAGGGGACGGGCATAACACGATATTGTCATCCAATGGCGCGGAAGCGATTGAGAAACTGCGATCCGAGCAGGTTGATATGATCATCTCCGACATCTTCATGCCGGTGATGGACGGGTTTCAGCTATGCCGGATTTGTAAGGGTAACGAGACGTTGAAAAAAATTCTTTTTGTCTTTTACACGGCCACCTATGTGGATGATGAGGATGAGACCTTCGCCTACTCGGTCGGAGCAGACCGCTTCCTCCGAAAACCGTTAGAACCGGATGCCTTCCTGAAAGTCATCAGGGAACTGGTTCAAGAAGCCGGAGCAGGAAAAATCGAACCACGGGAACCCGTTGAACGAGAAGAAAAAGAGACATTCAAGCTCTACAGCGAACGCCTGGTAAAAAAACTTGAAAAGAAGATGCAGGATCTGGAATCGGAGCTTGCTCATCGAAAACAGAATGAGAAAGAGATCTGGAAACTGTCCATGGTCGTGGAACAGAGCCCGAGTGTCGTGATGATCACGGATATAGAGGGAAAAATCGAATATGTGAATCCGAAATTTGAAGAACTAACGGGGTATACGGCCGGAGAGGTCTTTGGAACAAACACCTTGAACTTAGGGGAACAGTTGCCGGAAGAGACCGGGAAGATGTTCAGCGAATTGAATTCAGGTCGTGTGTGGCAAGAGGAGTTTCAGAACCGGAAAAAGAACGGCGAAAAATATTGGGAGGCTGCATCCATATTCCCTATCTTTGACGCAGAGAACAGGATCACTCAATTCGTGAAGTTCGCAGAGGATATTACCGAAAAAAGGGAAAGAGAAAGAGAATTACAGCAGGAAAGATTCAGGATGGATACGATTCTATCGGTATTGGATACCGGGCTGTCTCTGATCAACAGGGATATGACCATCGCCTGGGTCAATCAAAAAACCAGGAATATGTTTTCGAATAGAGAAACTTTAGGTCAAATATGTCATGTTTTTTATGAAGATAGCAATGAGATCTGCGACTCTTGTCCCACCCTGGAAGTATTCAAGACCGGAAAAGCTAAAGAAACGATCCGATTCAATAGTAACACTCGGAAATGGTACCATGTTCTTTCTCAACCCGTAAAGGACAAAAATGATAACGTGACACAGGTTCTTGAAGCGATCACGGACATTACAGCCAAAAAAATGATGGAAGACGCTCTGAAAAAAAATGAGGAGCGTTTCAATTTCGCAATCGAAGCATCCGATGACGGCCTCTGGGATTATAATTTTCAGACCGGCGAATCTTATTTCAGCCCGCGATATTATACCATGCTCGGTTTTGAGCCGTATGAGCTGCCCCAGGCTTATGAGACATGGTCCGGTCTTCTGCATCCCGAAGACCGGGAGTCTGTTGAAACAAGAATTCTTGATCACATTGATAGCAATAATGCACCCTTTGAACAGGAGTTCAGATTGAGAACCAAATCCGGGCAATGGAAATGGGTGCTGGGACGAGGGAAGGTGTTTTTTCGGAATGAAGCGGGCAGACCGGTCAGAATCGTAGGTACTCATACCGATATCAGCAGGCTGAAGGAGACGGAACAACTGCTCAGGGAAAGCGAAGTCCGTTATCGTAACATCATTGAGGTATCGCCGGCGGGAATTATCGTTCACTCTGACGGCAAACTGGTCTTTACCAATAAAGCAGGATCGGATTTGATGGGCGCGGGCTCTCCTGCAGAGATTATCGGGATGCCCATAAAGGAAATTCTGCATCCGGACAACTGGAATTCAGCCAGGGAAAGGCTTCAGCGCATGCTGGCGGGTGAAAAAATACTGCACCCCGTGGAAGAGCGACTTGTCAGACTTGATGGGAAAACCGTTGACGTTTTTGTTACGGATACGAAGCTTACCTATGAGGGAAGGCCTGCTGTCCAGGTAGTTATACAGGACATTACGGAAAAAAAGAAAATTGAAAGGGAACTGCGGGTTTGGAATGAGATCACCCAGATTTTTTTAACCTCCTCGGATGACACCGTGTATGATAAAGTACTGGCACTTATTCTGGATTCTACCAGGAGCAAATACGGCATGTTCGGATTTATCAACAAAGAAGGGGCATGGGTTTGCCCATCTCTAACAAGTGACGTATGGGAGCAGTGCCGAATTCCGGACAAAAAAAATATTTTCCCGCATGAGCAATGGGGGGGGCTTTGGGGGAAAGCCATGGTGGAGAGAAAGTCCCAATATTCAAAAAAGACATTCAGCCTGCCTGAGGGGCACATCACCATTGATAACGCGTTGGCTGTTCCCATCATTTACCGAAACAGTCTCATCGGTAATTTTCTCGTTGGTCAGAGCGAAAAGGGTTATGAAGAAAATGATATTAAATTGTTGGAAGCCATTGCTACATATATTGCCCCAATCCTGAGCGCTCGTCTGGCGAGGGATATGGAAGAAAGAGATCGAAAGAAGGTAGAAGACCGGCTCCGCAGGGCCCAGAAGATGGAAGCCATCGGCACCCTGGCCGGAGGTATTGCCCATGATTTTAATAACATCCTCTCCGCCATTATCGGTTTTACACAACTCGCCATGAATCAAATCCCGGCGGATAGCCCTGTATTGGAGGATCTTAAAGAGGTTCTCACCGGAGCAGAACGGGCGCGGAATCTGGTCAAGCAGATCCTGGCCTTCAGCAGACAGCAAGAGGAGGAGATTTCCCTGATTCAGGTTGCACCTGTTCTTAAAGAGACCATCAATCTACTCAGATCAACCCTGCCGACCAGCATAGAGATCCGGCAGAAAATAGAGCCCGAGGTGGGGAGTATACTGGCTGACCCGACCCAGATTCATCAGGTCATTATGAACCTCTGTACCAACGCGGGCTATGCTATGAGGGAGCAAGGCGGCACTCTGGAGCTGCGTTTGACTCAACAGGAGGTGGATGATGATTCTGCCGATAAACCGACAGGCCTCCGGCCTGGAGAATATATCCGGTTATCAGTCAGCGATACAGGCCAGGGAATTGCACCGGAGGTATTAAATAAAGTCTTTGATCCTTATTTTACAACCAAGAGCAGAGGCGAAGGAACGGGGCTGGGGCTTTCCATGGTCCACGGGATCGTGGAAACGTATGGAGGAGTTGTTTCCGTTTACAGCGAACTGAAAAAAGGGACCATCTTTCATGTTTATCTTCCGGTCATTCAAGAAGATATCAAGTCGGAAACCTTTAAACTTAAGCAAAGTCCCGGAGGAGATGAGCGAATTCTGTTTGTAGATGATGAAACCCCCATTGTAAAAGCAGGTAAGCGGATTCTGGAAGAACTTGGCTACCGCGTTGAAACAAAGACGAGCCCCACCGAGGCCCTTGAATTGTTCAGGACCCATCCGGATCAGTTCGACCTGGTTATCACGGACATGACCATGCCCGGGATGACAGGCGACAGGCTGTCTCAGGAGGTCATGAATATTCGACCGGATATACCGGTAATCCTGTGCACTGGATTCAGCGAAAAAATAACGAAGAAAAACGCAAAGGATTTTGCAGGGGTAAAGGCCTTCCTCATGAAGCCTTTTAGTAAGGATGAGCTGGCCTTTGCGATCCGAAAGGTGATTGGAGGCATTGAACATTGAAAATTAAGGTTGAAAATTTTAAGCATTCAACTTAAAGTGGGAGTATGAGCATGAAGCAAACAGAAAAGGTTCATATTCTGGTCGTTGATGATGAAGAGATCATAAGACGTTTGATACAAAGAGCTCTCCAGATTTCAGGATATCTTTATTCAAGTGCTTCAAGTGGAGAAGAAGCCCTGAAGATTCTGGAAAATAAAAAGGTCGATGTGGTGATCACCGATATTACCATGCCGGGAATGACAGGCATTGAATTGGTCCGGATGGTGAGAGAAAGATATGATTCCGATGTCATCATTATGACAGGCTATACAGCAGACTTTGCTTACGAAGAGGCCATTGAAGAAGGAGCCAATGATTTTATCCAAAAGCCTATAAATATTAAAGAATTTATGATTCGGCTCAAGCGTGTCCTGAGAGAGCGAGCTCTTCTCCTTGAAATGGATAAGTCAAACATCAAGCTTCAAGATGCTTTGGACGGTTTAAGAAAAAATCTTTCCGGGACCATCCAGGTCATCGTTTCGACCGTTGAACACAGGGACCCATATACATCAGGCCATCAGCAGCGCGTGGCCGATCTGGCCCGTGCTATTGCTCGGGAAATGAGACTGTCAGAAGATATTATTGAAGGCATCCATATGGCTGGCCTCATTCACGACCTGGGAAAGATCGCCATCCCCTCCGAGATCCTCAGCAAACCCGTCCGCTTGACCGATCTTGAGTTCGCGCTGATAAAAACGCACCCTCAAGTCGGTTATGATATCCTGAAGGATATTAAGTTTCCATGGCCGGTGGCTGAGATCACCTATCAGCATCACGAAAGGATTGACGGCAGCGGTTACCCGAGAGGGCTCAAAGGAGAGAATATTCTTCATGAAGCAAGAATCATGGCTGTCGCTGACGTGGTGGAAGCCATGGCCTCGCACAGGCCCTACCGACCTGCGCTTGGCATCAATGCGGCTTTGGAGGAGATTTTAAAAAATAAGGGTAAGTCCTATGATCTCCATGTTGCCGATGCTTGCCTGGAGGTTTTCAGGAAGGGTGAATTCAAATTTTAATAGTGGTCGCTCATGAACGAGCAGTTGCAGGAGAACGAGGGGCTAAAAATCCGGATGACTCGTTGAACGATTGTAATCAGAAATGGTTTTATCAAGAGGACTCTTTACTTTTTTAACATTGATCCCTCACTTTTCCTGCGAATTTTATCACATAATTGAACAAACGCTGTCAAAGCAAAATGGTTTTCATTCCTGCATTGAGATAACTTGCAGAGAAGTAAAACAGGAATCAAACCAATTCCGCCTGAATTGCCGATAAATTCTTACGGCGCGCATCTTTCTCCGGCTTCTTGTGAGTCTCATTTCGAAGTGAGCCACCTGCAACCGTCAGCCTGTTTATAACACAAATTATTGTGTATTCGAGAGTTGGCTACCACAATTCTTCCTTGATTTAATTCGATTTCTGAAATAAAAAAGAGCCTGGGCAATAAGGGTTTGCAATTCAACATATTTTATTATAAATCAATTTGTTATACCGTATTGTCCCTGTAATTGAGAAATCGGAGCCATTAAAAGGATTTCGTCCATAGCCTTTTGACACCTTTTTGGAGTGTCCGGACCAGGAGATCGTGTAATGCAAATACTTGTTACCGGAGGGGCGGGGTACATCGGCAGCCACACCTGCGTTGAGCTGCTTGATGCCGGGCATGACGTCGTTGGGGTTGACAATCTTTCCAACAGCAGCATGGAATCCGTTAAACGGGTTCGGGAAATAACCGGGAAGAGTATGGCGTTCCACAAGGTTGATATGCTCGACAAGGAGGGCCTCGATGCGGTTTTCAACGCTTCAACGGTTGATGCCGTAATTCATTTTGCCGGGTTCAAGGCTGTTGGAGAATCCGTCAAGGCTCCAATATCTTATTATCGTAACAATGTCGCAGGAACCCTGGTATTGTGTGAGGTGATGAAAGAGAGGCATGTCCGCAATCTGGTATTCAGTTCTTCCGCAACGGTTTACGGTGATCCGGATACGGTTCCGGTGAAAGAGGATTCCCCTGTTTCCGCTGTAAACCCCTATGGACGATCCAAGCTCATGATCGAAGAAATTCTGAAAGATCTTTATGCTTCAGACAATA
>JAWOIJ010000067.1:0-10113 GCA_046484745.1 Desulfobacterales bacterium
GAAAGCAGCATTTTGATGATGGTTCCTTTCCGGGCTGCTTCTTCAATCGGGAAAAGGGTTTTGCCGGGAATGAATCCGTCCGCAACAGCTTTTTTCCAATACTCGTCACCTTCAAGCTGGCCGATGATCACTTCAAATCCATTATCTTTCAGGTTAAGTGCCTGGGCAGGACCCTGAACGCCATAACCCAGAACGGTAATGATCTCATCCTTCAAGATTTCCCGGGCTTTCTCCAGTGAAAATTCTTCCAGGGTGACAATCTCTTCTTTAACTCCTCCAAAATCAATAGTAGGCATTTTTTCTCTCCTCTAAATTAAAAAATTACGGTTTTGATTCTCTTAACAAAGCAATCCTTCCGGATCGGGCGATGTTTTTAATTCCCATCGGTTTTAACAAGGTTTGGATCGCGTTCAATTTGTCTTCCGTACCGGTTACCTCGATCGTGTAGTGTTCCGGTCCGACATCGACCACTTTGGCTCGAAAGATGTCGACGATTCTCAGAATTTCCGCCCGGTGTTCCGGTTTTGCGTAAACCTTGATCAAAATCAGTTCCCGCTGAATGCTTTTTTCGGTTGTGAGGTCATACACTTTAATCACATTGATCAGCTTGAACAATTGTTTTTTGATTTGCTCGATCACCTTTGCATCGCCCTTGGTTACCATGGTGATTCTTGAAATATCCGGCTCCATTGTTTCCGCAACGCAAAGGCTTTCGATATTATAGCCCCTTCCGCTGAAAAGACCCGCGATTCTGGATAAAACACCCGGCTGATTATCAACTATAATTGAAAAAATGTGCTTTTCTTCCGTCATTATATCCGTCCTTTTTTGCAATGGTTAAACCAGAATCATTTCAGTGATCGCTGAACCGGCCGGTACCATCGGGTAAACGTTCTCTTCCTGCTCAACCACAAAATCCATGATAACCGGCTTTGGCGTCTTCATCGCAGTGATGATAACCTGCTCCACTTCTTCCGGTTTTGTCGCTCTCAGGCCAACCGCGCCATAAGCCTCTGCCAGTTTTACGAAATCAGGCGTATGGATCATATTGGTCCAGGAATAATTTTTTTTGTAAAAAAGTTGCTGCCACTGCCTGACCATACCCAGAAAGCCATTGTTTAGAATGGCGACTTTGACGGGCAGGTTGAACTGAACCGCGGTTGCAAGCTCCTGGCTGTTCATTTGAATACTTCCATCTCCCGCAATGTCCACAACGATTTTATCGGGGCAGGCTACCTGAGCGCCGATAGCTGCCGGCAATCCAAAGCCCATACAGCCAAGACCGCCTGATGTAATAAAGTGGTTCGGCCTGTCAAAATGATAATACTGCGCGGCCCACATCTGATTCTGACCCACTTCAGTTGTGATGATCGCCTTTCCCTTTGTAAGCTCATAAATTTTTTCAACAACATACTGAGGTTTGATAACGTTTCCCTGTTTATAGGCAAGGGGTGTCGTTTTTTTCCAATCATTGATTTTTTTCAGCCAAGGTTTTCTTTTCTGATGGAGGTCTCCCAGATCCGTTTTATCAATCAATCGGTTCAAATGCATGAACGTTTTTTTGCAGTCACCCACTACCGGAACCGAAACCGGAATATTTTTATGAATGGAGGTCGGGTCGATATCGATATGAACAATTTCGGCATGTTTGGCGAATTCTTCTACTTTTCCTGTCACCCGGTCATCAAAGCGGACTCCTGCGGCGATCAGAAGATCAGCTTCTCCGATCGACATATTGGCGCGATAGGTTCCATGCATACCCAGCATGCCCAGCCATAGAGGATCGGTTCCTGGAATGGCGCCCAATCCCATCAGGGACGCGGTAACCGGTATCTGTGTTTTGCGGGAAAATTCGATTAAGACGTCCGCAGCTCCGGATAGAATGATTCCTCCACCGGCAAAAATGACGGGCTTTTTTGATTTTCTTATCAGGTCAACAACTTTGCGAACCTGCTTTAAGTTGGGTTCATATGTCGGGTTATAGGATTTCAGAACCACTTCCGCCGGTTTCGTGTATCTGGTCTTTGAATTTGTGATATCCTTGGGAATATCGATCAGTACCGGACCGGGGCGACCGGATCGCGCAATGTAGAAAGCCTCTTTGATAATTCGCGCAAGATCATCTATTTTTTTGACCAGATAGTTATGTTTCGTGCATGGACGTGTAATCCCTACGATATCCACTTCCTGAAATGCGTCGTTGCCGATAAGCGGTGACGGTACCTGCCCGGTTATGACCACCAGAGGGATTGAATCCATGTTCGCGGATGCAATGCCGGTCACTGTATTTGTCGCGCCCGGGCCGGACGTCACGAGACAAACACCCACTTTCCCGCTTGCTCTTGCATAGCCATCGGCCGCGTGCACAGCTCCCTGCTCATGACGCACCAGGATATGTTTAAAATCAGTACGTGACAGTTCATCATAAAAATCAAGGACAGCGCCACCCGGATAACCGAAAATTGTGTCAACACCTTCTTCCTTGAGAACTTTCATCAGGATTTGTGCACCTGTTAATTCCATTAGAACCTTCCTTACGAGCCGATTGTTAATGATCCATTTTGGATTCGTTTTCCGACACTGTTTTTACATTCACCATTACTGACAGGTAAAACATTCGCTTCCCGCATTACTTGA
Organism: Desulfobacterales bacterium; assembly: GCA_046484745.1. GTDB lineage: Bacteria > Desulfobacterota > Desulfobacteria > Desulfobacterales > SURF-7 > JAQYVL01. The sequence continues at coordinate 2,638 of JAWOIJ010000067.1, forward strand.
CGACCGCACCCTCGCTGGCCGAAGAAACCATTCGGGCGTATCTCGCCATATAGCCCTTTTTTATTTTTAGCTCAGGCGGTGTCCACCTGGAAAACCGCTCTTCGATCTCCTTGTCGGTCAGGTTGAGTGTCAGTTTTTTATTGGGGATGTCCACGGATATCAGGTCTCCTTCCTGAATCACCGCAATCGGGCCTTTCTGCATTCCTTCAGGTGAAATATGCCCGATGGCAGCACCCCGGGTTCCGCCGGAAAAGCGTCCGTCTGTTATCAAGGCAACCTGGGCATCCAGATTCATTCCCGCAATTGCGGATGTGGGCGTCAGCATCTCTCTCATTCCCGGCCCCCCCATGGGGCCTTCATATCGAATAACGACGACATCGCCCGGATTGATTTTTCCCTTCATGATGGCGCTTGTTGCCTCTTCCTCCGAGTCAAAAACCCTGGCAGGGCCTTTATGCTGCATCATTTCTTCTCGTACCGCGGATTGCTTGACAACACATCCATCCGGGGCAAGATTGCCGAAAAGCACGGCAAGCCCACCCTGCTGATGATACGGCTTGTTCAGCGGGCGAATGACATCTGCGTCAAGAACACGGGCCGCCTTCATGTTTTCTTCAACCGTTTTCCCGGTTACCGTCAAACAATCCTTGTTGATCAGATTTCCATCTGAAAGGATTTTCATCACGGCACCGACTCCGCCGGCACTGTTCAGATCTTCGATATGATGGCTCCCGCCCGGACTCAATGAGCAAAGATGGGGTGTTTTTTCACTGATCTCGTTGATCATTTTCAGGTTAATGGAGATGCCGGCCTCTCTGGCTATCGCGGGAAGATGCAGCACTGTGTTGGTTGAGCAGCCAAGGGCCATGTCAACTGCAAGTGCATTCCGAAAGGCTTTTTCGGTCAGAATCCGGCTGGGGGTAATGCCCAGTTCATGCAGTTTGAGAATCTGCATTCCTGCGATTTTTGCAAGTCGAATGCGTGCGGACATTACCGCAGGGATTGTCCCGTTGCCCGGAAGCCCCATTCCGATCGCTTCCGTCAGACAGTTCATCGAGTTTGCGGTAAACATGCCCGCGCATGATCCGCAGGTGGGACAAGCCTCATCTTCAATTTTTTCAAGTTCATCTTCGGTCATTTTGCCGGAAAGAACAGATCCTACGGATTCAAAAACCGTCACGAGGTCGAGTTTTTTTGATACATTGTCGGGAAGCCTTCCGGAGAGCATCGGACCGCCGCTTATAATGATCGTTGGAAGGTCGAGCCTCGCGGCTGCCATAAGCATGCCGGGTGTGATCTTGTCGCAATTGGTCACCATGACCATTGCGTCAAAGCAATGCGCGATAGCCATTACTTCTATGGAATCGGCAATGAGTTCACGACTTCCAAGAGAGTATTTCATGCCGATATGATTCATGGCGATTCCGTCACAGATACCAATCGTACCAAATTCGATGGGAGTGCCTCCTGCCATGTAAACGCCTGCCTTGACCGCTTCGACAATCGTATTCAGATGAATATGGCCCGGGATGATCGTGTTTGCAGAATTCGCGATTCCGATTAAAGGCCTCTTGATTTCGGTATCAGTATATCCCATTGATTTGAAAAGAGAACGGTGAGGGGCTCTTTCAATCCCTTTTTTGATTGCATCGCTTTTCATCGGTCTGGACCTCCCTAAAACAAAAAAACCGTTATCAGTCTTTTTTGACTGATAACGGTTTTTAAAGTTGATTCGTCTGGCTAAGCCATTATCAGCCCTTTTCCTCGCAGCAAGGTACGACCCCCACGACGAGGATAATAAGGATAAGAATAATATTGATAATGACGGATAAATTTTTCATTTAAAAAACCAGATAAGTTTAAATTGAATTCAAAGAGAATACATGGGGTTTTACAATTTGTCAACATTTATTATGACAATGATATGGATATCCGTAATGAAGTTGATGATAGTTGTTTTAAATATGAAATAATTTTGGTATTGATGGCATTTTAAAAGAAAAATCAACCTGCGAACCGTTATCGGAGGAAGAGATGGATAACATCAAAGCGCTGTCAGTCCTTGACGGACGATATGAAAAAATAACGAATCCGCTCCATGATATTTTTTCCGAGTACGGGCTTATCCGGCACAGAGTAATCGTTGAGATTCAATGGCTGAAATTTTTGATTCGGGAGTTGCGTCTCGCTGAAATCAAATCAGATGATTTGCAAAAACTTGAAGATATCGCATCCCAATTTGATGAGACTGCGGCAAACCAGGTGAAGGTGATCGAAAAAACAACCAATCATGATGTGAAAGCGGTGGAATATTATATTAAGGAGAAACTTGCGCAATCCGGACTTGAGTCGATCAAGGAGTGGGTCCATTTTTCATGTACATCCGAGGATATCAACAACACTTCCTATGCGATGATGCTGAAAACAGGAAGGGATTTTGCAGGGGATTCCGTTTCAGAACTTCTTGAAAAGATAGAAAATATGGGCATGAAATACAAGGATGTTTCCATGATGTCCAGAACGCATGGTCAGCCCGCAACCCCCACAACCGTGGGGAAGGAATTCATTAATTTTGCCTGGAGAATCCGTGAAGAGCTTGCAAAATTGAGAAATTCAGATATTCAGGGAAAATTCAACGGGGCATCCGGAAATTTCAATGCACATGCATTTGTATATCCCGATATAAACTGGATAGAGACAAGCCGCAGGTTTTTATCGGAATATCTGGATCTATCTCCCATCCTGATTACCACCCAGATTAATCCATACAATTATATCTCAAGCCTTCTCCATACGATGATCCGCATCGCCTCAATCATCATCGATCTCGACCGGGACATGTGGGGGTATATCTCGATTGGATATTTTACACAAAAATTGAAAAAAGGGGAAGTGGGGTCTTCCACCATGCCGCATAAGATCAACCCCATCGATTTTGAAAACAGCGAAGGCAATATGGGGATAGCGGTTTCGATGATGGACCATCTCGCGGTAAAGCTTCTTCAATCCCGATTCCAGCGGGACTTGTCCGACAGCACCGTCCTTCGAAACCTTGGGTCTGTTTTCGGCTATTTTCTGATCGGGCTGAAAAGTGCCGTCAAAGGCCTTGATAAAATCGATCTCAATCGGGAGACGGTTCAAAATGATTTAAACAACAACCAGGAGCTTCTTGCTGAGCCGATCCAGACAGTCATGAGGGTGTTTGGAGAAGAAAACCCATATGAAAAATTAAAGGAGCTGACCCGGGGCAAAAAGATTACCCGGAAGTCATTGCATGACTTTATTGACCGTCTTGAAAGGATTCCTCCTGATTATAAGGAAAGGATGAAAAATCTTTCGGTGGATCGTTACACCGGTATCGCCCAATCCCTTGTCGATCTGTATTTCTCCGAAAAGTGATGATACATCCCTCATCCAATCAATTGCCCTTGACAATTGATACGTTTTGTGTTCAATAAATGAACGTTCTATAAGTCACACAGATTTAAAGAACTTCTTGCATTTCTGATCCCCCTAAGATTCATGAGCAATTTTCTGTACAATTTTCTGTAACCCACCATGCGGAGCTATATCATTCCGCGGCATTTTCAAAACAAATAAAAAGAGAAACATGGACCAACAAAAGTTAAGAACGCTGAGAATTCTGGAAGAGATCGAAAAGGACCAGAGCCCAAGCCAGCGGGAACTCGCCAGAAAGCTTAATATTTCGCTGGGACTGGTTAACTCTTTTATCAAACGGCTGACCCAGAAAGGCTATTTCAAGGCCACGACAATCCCCAGGAATAGAATCAAATATATTCTTACACCCAAAGGATTTGCGGAAAAGACAAGGCTTACCTATGAGTATATTCAATTGTCCTATCATTTTTATCGTGATGCCCGTTCAAAGCTGAAAAAAATATTTGTGAATTTTGAAAAAAACAACATTCAACGCATCGTGTTTTTCAGTGCAGGTGATCTGGCGGAGATCGCCTACTTGTCCCTGCAGGAAACCTCAATCCAGCTTGTCGCGATTGTTGATAAACAAAAAAAAGGCGATCAATACCTGAATCAGACCATAAAGGATCCTGATTTGCTGCCTTCCCTGGTTTTTGACAAAGTGCTGATCACCTCCGACACTCCCAGTAAAAAAATTCTGGAAAAGATATCCGGCTATGGAATTCCACACGAAAAGATCGAGATGGTGATGTAAGCATAAATCGGTGGATACATTTAACAATCTGAATGAGCCAAAAAGGAAGCCCTCATGAAATTTGTTGATTTGCAAATTCAGCAGAATCGAATTAGAAACAAGCTGCAAGAGAATATACAAAACGTTCTTGACCATGGCCAGTATGTCATGGGGCCGGAGATCGCCGAGCTGGAAGATCAATTTGGTCAATTCTCAGGCGTAAATCATGCGGTTGCCTGCTCTTCGGGAACAGACGCGCTTCTTATGTCTTTAATGGCCTATGGTGTGGGTCCCGGAGATGCTGTTTTTACAACACCGTTTACATTTTTCGCGACCGCGGAAGTGATCAGCCTGCTCGGAGCGGTTCCTGTTTTTGTGGATATCGACCCATATACCTTCAATATATCTCCTGCAGAACTGGAAAGAGCGATCCTGGCAATGGAAAACGCTGACCAATCGATCTATCCGATTCCGGAAAATGCGCAAGCATCCTCTCTATCCCCCAAAGGCGTGATTGCCGTTGATCTGTTCGGTCTTCCCGCTGAATATGATCAGATCAACAGCATTGCAGAAAAACATGGTCTTTTTGTCATTGAAGATGCCGCGCAGTCTTTTGGAGCAGCATATAAAGGGAAAAAATCCTGTTCTCTGGCTGAAATCGCCTGTACATCATTTTTTCCGGCAAAGCCTCTGGGCTGTTACGGCGATGGGGGTATGTGCTTTACGGATAGTGATGAACTTGCAGGCCGCATCAGGTCTTTTCGGATTCACGGACAAGGGGATCATCCGTATGACAATGTCCGGATCGGAATAAACGGCAGGATGGATACCCTGCAGGCTGCCGTTCTTCTGGCAAAGTTTGAAATTTTTCATGAGGAGATCGATCTGCGGCAGCGTGTCGCGGATCGATACAACGAGCTGTTGTCGGATTGTCCATTTTTTGTGAAGCAGCAGATCCCTGAATACTGCCGTTCAATATGGGCACAGTACTCTTTATTATCAAAAGACAGTGATACGCGTTCCGCCATCCTTCAAAAAATGAAAGATGAAAACATTCCCTATGCCATTTACTATCCCAAACCGCTCCATCTTCAGACCGCATTTGCCTTTCTGGGATATGGAAATGGATCATTTCCGGTCAGTGAAGATTATTCTCAGCGCATTTTAAGCCTTCCGATGCATCCGTATCTGGATGAGGAAAGTCAGCGCAGAATCACCAGAATTTTAACAGATAAAAAATGAAGATTTTTTTACAAATTCTATAATCGGCTCTGCACGATTGGAGATTCCTGCATGATAAAAAGTTTCTACTATTTTATTAAACTAATTTTATTGCAAAAAGATCTTATACTCTCAATGGCTAAAAGGGAAGTGGCGGCAAACCACATCGGTTCTTTGCTCGGCTTTGTCTGGACATTTGTAAATCCGATTGTCATGATTTTTATTTACTGGTTTGTTTTCAGCATTGGGTTCAAGGTAAAGCCGGTGGGCGGTGATGTGCCTTTTGCCGTATGGCTTGCCGTTGGCATGTCCATATGGCTTGTATTCTCCGATATCGTGAACGGCGCGTCAAAGGTAGTTGTTTCCAATTCTCATTTAATCAAAAAATTGCTTTTTCATTCACAGATTCTTCCGGTTGTCACGATCGTGTCCTGTCTGCTCACGCATGTCGTTTTTATCCTGATTGTTATCGTCCTTATCCTGCTCTACAGCATGCCGTTCAGTATGTATTATCTACAGTCGTTGTATTATCTGTTTTGTATGATTGTGCTGGCGCTCGGCCTCGGTTGGACGGTGGCGGCACTTAACGTTTTTATCCGGGATGTAAGCCAGATCGTTGGAGTCATTTTTCAGATGGGATTCTGGGTAACACCTATTTTCTGGGATATCAATATGATGCCGCCAAAAGTTCAACTGATATTAAAGCTTAATCCCATGTATTATGTTGTCCAGGGATACCGCGAATCTTTTATACATTTTGTGCCTTTCTGGATGCATCCGCGGCAGACAATTTATTTCTGGTGCGTGGCGGTTATTATCCTGGTATCCGGGGCGCTTATTTTTAAAAAACTAAAGCCTCATTTTGCGGATGTGCTGTGACAGGGTGATATAATGGGTGCAGATATTGTGATACGCGTACAAAATATAGTCAAAACTTACAGACTGTATAACAACCGTGTCGATCGCGTTAAGGAAACGTTTCATCCTTTTCGAAAAAAATACCATCATCCCTTCAATGCATTGAATGGTATCTCTTTTGACGTGAAAAAGGGTGAATGCATCGGCATTATCGGAAGAAATGGGGGTGGTAAGTCCACATTGCTTCAAATCATATGCGGCATATTGCAGCCTTCTTCCGGAAGCATTGAAGTAAATGGAAAAATTGCCGCTATCCTTGAACTGGGAGCGGGTTTCAACCCGGAATATACCGGAAGGCAGAATGTTTATCTGAATGCTTCCATCCTTGGCCTGACGAATGAAGAGATAGACGCAAAATTTGATGATATTATTTCTTTTGCGGATATTGGAGAATTCATAGATCAGCCTACCAAAATTTATTCAAGCGGTATGATTATGCGGCTGGCTTTTGCGGTGGCGGTGAATGTTCACGCGGAGATATTGATTATTGATGAAGCGCTTTCAGTTGGGGATACGAAATTCCAGAAAAAATGTTTTGATAAAATTCAAAGTTTTAAAAAAGAGGGCAGGACCATTCTTTTTGTTTCCCATGATACAGGATCAATCGTGAGTATTTGTAACAGGGCAATTCTTATAAATGGTGGTATCATTTATGACCAGGGAGAACCGAGTTACATCGCCAAGGTTTATCACAGGCTTCTTTTTGACCAGGATTACGGTGAAAATAAAAGCCTGCAGGAAGATAATAACTCCGGCAGTGAAAGCATGACGCAGGAAAGAGAAGAAGATCAAAAAGAAAATGCCACTGCTGCCGGCGATGATAATGAATCCAACCATTCCGTATCAACGAATTCAATTAGTTCCGGCAATGACAAAGAGTTAAGATATGGCGATAGAAAGATAGAAATATTTAAAGCAGGCATACGCAATGACAAGGGCGTTTCAACAACCGTGGTTAATTTTGCTGAAAGCTGTCAACTTTTTTTTCAGGCCAGATTCGTTGAAGATATCAACGAAAAGATTGCATTCGGATTTATTATTTCAAATGCCAAGGGACTGGAAATATTCGGCACAAAAGGAGGATTTTATGACGTGTGGATCCCTCCAGGAAAATGTGGACAGGTTGTAGAATGCACTGCAAAGATAAATATGATGCTTGTACCTCA
>JAWOIJ010000094.1:0-63764 GCA_046484745.1 Desulfobacterales bacterium
GTCGATTCCTTTCGCATTGCCATGAATAATTATATCAACAAAGGGCCGTTTCACGTGAGCCCATACCTGCTTCCCAATCTTTGCGCGAATCTTCCATCCGGAAAAGCAGGGATGCTCCTGGGCTTTACGGGTCCTGTATTCTCTCCTCAGGGGGCCTGTGCTTCCGGAAACCACGCGATTGGAATCGGTGCGAGGATGATACGGGACGGCGACTGCGACTTCGTGCTTGCAGGCGGTGTTGAAACCTGCATTGTACCGGAAATCGTTCAGGGCTTTTCCAATATGCTCGCGACCATCAGCATCACACCAAAAGACAGGGCGTTCAACGACCCGGGACAGGCTTCAAGGCCTTTCAGCATCGACAGAAAAGGAATGGTGCTGTCCGAGGGCGGAGGCGTGCTGGTCCTTGCGGCGGAAGAGATGCTCAAACCCCTGGGGCTGGAGCCGAAGGCGGAAGTCCTGGGAATCGGTATGACATCGGATGCCTATCATTTTACAAAACCGAACCCGGAGGCAATCACCACGGCAATCCATCAGGCAATTGAAGACGCGGGATTGACGGCGGATGATGTCCGGTACGTGAATGCCCACGGCACCTCAACCAGAACAGGGGACCTCACGGAAGTGGCATGCCTGAAAACGGTTTTCGGGAAAAGGCTCGAAAAGATACCCATTTCCTCCAACAAGTCTCAGATCGGTCATACACTGGGAGCTTCCGCGGCGATTGAAGCCGCCCTGTCCATAGAAGCAATGCGAAACGGGCTCCTGCTTCCGACCATAAACCACATCCCGGATCCGAATCTGGACGGCATCGATGTTGTTCCCAATAAAACGCGAAAGTATCATCATGAAATTTTTCTTTCCAATGCATTCGGTTTTGGTGGTACAAACTGCTGCATAATTTTTAAAGGAATATGAAATGAGACCAAAACCGTTTATCCCGGAAAATTATAAAAATGACGCGCGGTATGTCAGAAATCAAACCGACAGTCTCATCTGGCACCGGTGCCGTAATCGCACGCTCTACGCGGATACCGACCGTTCACAGATTGTATACCATGCCAATTATCTTCGTTATTTTGAACTGGGAAGAGCCTCTTTAATGCGGGACACGGCTTATCCATACAAAGAAGTGGAAGAAAACGGCTATATTTATCCGATCATCGAGATCGGCATTCAATATTACAAACCCCTGTACTATGATGATCCAATGATCATTTATACACGGCCCTCGGACATTGAAAGGGTAAGACTGAAATTTGACTATATCATCACACACGAGGAAACAGGGGATATCGTCTGCATCGGCTTTACCCGGCATTGCGCGATCAACTCTTCCGGAACGCCTGTAGGAATTGACGAGAAAACAGTTCATTTATGGCAAATCTTCCCCAAATAAAAGGCGGGAAACGGTTCCCCCTGGAAATAGAGCGTCATTCCTACCTCATGGACCACAGGTTTGAAGAAAATGCCGTGTTTCCGGCAGTTGAAGCGATGCAGCTTCTGGCCGCGTCAACCCAATCACACTTCCCGGAGATAGATCCAACAGTGATCCGCAATGCTGAATTTGAAAAATTCCTCTACCTGCATGCGGATCAGCCGGAAATTGAAATCTTCAATGAAATCAGTTCCGGTGAAGACGACAGCCTGGTAAGCAGGCTGATTTCCAGAACAAAATCAAAAACATTATCCATATCCAGATGGAAAAAGCACGTTTCCCTTTCATTTCATTCCCGGCAGGCCAATGAAACAGGCTTGCCGTCCCCGGGGGATGTGACGGATCTGGGAGCCGGAACATTTTCAATTCCCGCTTCAACGGTTTATCGTGAACTGGTGCCGTTCGGGCCTTCCTATCATAACATGAAAGGGGATCTGCTCCTGTCTAAAACCGGCGCAGTCTCGGCGATTCACGCGCCCCGGGGTCCTGCCCCGTCAGAACCGCTCGGATCACCCTTCCCCCTTGACGCTGCTTTCCATGCCGCCTGTGCCTGGTGCCAATGTTACTTAAAATTTATCGGATTCCCGGTGGGATTTCAAAAACGGCAGGTGTTTCTAAAGACAATAGCCGGAAAAGAATATGCTGCAAGAATGATCCCGATTCAGACCGCCGCGGACAAGTTGATCTGCGATTTATGGATGTGGAATCCAGAGGGCCGATTCGTTGAAGCTGTTTCCGGTTTGATCATGCGGGATGTGAGCGGAGGGGAAAAACACCCTCCCCGGTGGATCATGGACCTTCATTCCCATGAAAAGGCGGAACCATGATGATTCTTCGCCTTGTCCTGGTATTCATCGTTGCCTATATCGCAAGCTCTGTCAACTTCTCCATTGTCCTCTTTAAAATACTCGGCAAAGAAGATCCCAGAAAACAATTCAGCGGAAACGCCGGTGCCACGAACGTCTATCGCCAGGCAGGATTTTTCTGGGCCGCAATCGTGCTCCTGCTGGATATGGGAAGAGCGATGCTCATTGCTCTTGTTTCACTTCACTTTCTGGATTACCAATACGCCACCTTTCCGGGTTTTGCACTGATACTTGGAAATCGTTTTCCGTGCTTTCATCAGTTCAGGGGAGGAAAAGGAGTCGCCAATTATCTGGGATTTACGTTGATACTCGCGCCGATCGCAACACTGATGGCGTCGCTGGCCTGGGGGCTGGTATTCCTGTTCTTCCGGATTCCGTTTATCTCCTCTTTTGCCATGGTTCTGATCCTTGGCATGGGAACGGTTATGCGCTTCGGTGATCATCTCCCGGCAATGGCGGCGACCCTTGCAACAGTCGCCTTGATTCTGATCAACCACAAACCGAACGTCATCGAGTTCATAAAAAAAATCAGAGAAAAATGAAACGGATTCTTTTGCTAAAACCGGATTCCCGGCTTCTGGTTGTCAGAAGGCTTCGGGCTTTTCTTCACCTCGAGCCTCTTGCCCTGGAATATATTGCCGGAAGCATACCGGAAGGGCATGAAATCAAGATTCTGGACCTGACGGCCGAGAGACGGCCGATCAGGATCTTGAAAAAAGCCGTAAAAAGATTCAAACCGGATCTGGTCGGGGTGACGGCTTACAGCAATCAGATCCACCGGGCCGCGCAGTGCATCAAAATCATCCGCGAAGAATGCCCGGATTCGATTATCATCCTTGGCGGACACCACGCGACAATCATTCCGGGTGAATGCAGGATACCGCACCTGGATGCGATCGTGAGAGGAGAAGGCTGCGGTCCTTTCCGGGCAATCCTGGAAACCCTGGAATCAGGAGAAGGGTCGATCTTCTCCATCCCGAATGTCCATCCCCCGGATGCCGAAGATTTTGGTCCGATTCCCCTGTATCCGGGTGTTGACTCCCTTCCGATGCCGCGCCGGGACCTGGTAAACCGATCCAGCTATTTCTGCGCGTGGAGCTCTCCCCGTAAAGAAAAAAAAGCGTCTATTCTTCCGCGGATCGCCAGCATGAGAACTTCATCCGGATGCGCCTATCAATGCAGTTTCTGCATTGTCCACAAACTGTACGGACGCAAATACTTTCCCCGGAAGGTTGACGATATCATCGAGGAGCTGAAATCGATCTCCGAAGAGTATGTCTATTTTGTGGATGATGAGACGTTTCTTTCCGCAAAGCATATGCGGGAGCTGGGTGAAAAAATTCGCGAACAGGGCATCAAAAAGCATTTTGTATCCTGGGCCAGAAGCAATACCATCACGGAAAACCCGGATCTCTTTGCATACTGGCATGAAATCGGGCTTGAAATTGTCTACGTCGGCCTGGAAAGCATTCATGAAAGGACACTGAAAACGCTTAACAAAAAGGCAACGATCTGCCATAACAACCAGGCCATCGAGATCCTGGAAAAGATCGGCATTACCATACATCCTGCCTTTATGGTGATGCCGGATTTTGAGGTGGATGACTTCAAAGCGCTCAATGCGTATGTGCAGTCAATGCCTCCCTGTGAAGCGACCTTTACCGTCTACTCTCCTGCGCCGGGTACCGATGACTGGGAAAAGCACCAGGATGATTTTATCTGTGACGCCATTTCCTTTTATGACTGCATGCACACGATTCTTCCTGCAACGCTTCCGCTGAAGGAGTTTTACAAGCACTTCTCCCAATTGACTGTCAGCGCGCTGAGCCGGAACCCGCTCCGGGTCAACAACATCCGGGTCAATCCGCTGGAGCTTCTGAAGATACTCTGGAGAACGCACCTGTATGTGAGGGCGCAGAAAAACCTCTACAGAGACTACTGACGATTCCCCAGAAAGTCCATTTTCATTGCTTCCGGCAGCTTCACCCTGTGCCCATGATATGATGAACCCGATGCCTTGGAAGCGGCGTACAAAGCCGCCTTTTATTTATATTGGCTGAAATCTACCCCCCGCTGCTTCCCGCGCTGATCAAACCATTTTTTTTCATCAACAGGCGACCGGAATACTCCTCTATCCGCGACCGGTTTGAGCCAAACACACTTTAAAGTATCAAATTAAGTACATTAAATTAATTTTTAATCATAAAGTTGCAATTATGATAATTTATTTATATATAAAAATCTTGACAGGACGCTTCTTCCCTGTTATAAATTTGATATATTATTTGTATAAATAAGTTTTAAAGTTATAATTATGAGGCATTATGAAATTCAGTTCCATGAATAACCAGGCGGTGCTCAGAGAAATTGGTGATAGAACCCGTAGAGAGCGTTTGAATCAAAATTTAACTCAGGAGACACTGGCACAGCGGGCAGGCGTTTCGCGCCGTGTAATTCTTGACTTAGAAGGGGGGAAAGGGTGCGGTCTCAGCTCGCTTATTGAAATCCTTCGCGCATTGCGAAAACTCGACCAGTTGGATGCATTCATACCCGATCCGGGCATCAGCCCGATTCAACTTGCAAAACTTAGAGGGCGTGAGCGCCAACGAGCATCCGGCCGAAGAATTAAAGGCAAGGAGTAAAAACGATGCCGGTTCTTGTTGCCAGCGTCAATCTATGGGGTGATCCGTTAGGTGCCGTGGCCTGGGATGACGACCGGGGTTTTGCAACATTTGAGTATGATCCTTCATTCCTTCGCAGGCAGCTTGAAATCGCTCCTCTTACAATGCCATTGAATTCTGGAATCTATGCCTTCCCTGAACTGAACAGTAGGACATTCTATGGCCTTCCGGGACTATTGGCCGATTCGCTGCCTGATCGCTATGGAACAAAACTCATCGAAGTATGGTTGCAAAGACAGGGCAGATCACTTGGCGAATTCAGCCCTATCGAGAGGCTCTGCTACATGGGAAGTCGCGGAATGGGTGCGCTGGAATTTGAACCTGCACTTGTTACTCCAAAAAAGGCGACTCGTATTGAAATTTCCGAGCTGGTGGCACTTGCCCGGAAGATCCTTTCTGAAAGAGAAGGCTTGCTTGCGAATTTATCCAATGATGAGTCGATGGCTTTGGACACGATCATTCGGGTGGGAACTTCTGCCGGCGGAGCCAGGGCAAAGGCTGTCATCGCGTGGAATCCTGAGACAAAGGATGTCCGATCAGGCCAGGTGAAGGCACCGAAAGGATTTGAGTACTGGATCATTAAATTTGACGGCATCAATGACGACGCCCTTGGTGATCCCGAAGGATTTGGGAAAATAGAGTATGCCTATCATCTCATGGCAAAGGCCGCGGGAATCGAAATGACCGAGTGCCGGTTGATGAAGGAAAATGGGCGATCACATTTTATGACACGAAGATTTGACCGGACGAACAATTCAGACAAAATCCATATGCAATCGCTTTGTGCATTAGGCCACTACGATTTTAGAATGCCCGGCCAATATGGGTATGAAACAACCATGTCCACCTGCCAGCAATTAGGATTGGGGCAGCAAGTTCTTCATCAGCTTTTCAGGAGAATGGCATTCAACGTTATCGCCCGCAATCAGGACGATCATACGCGCAATATCGCCTTTCTCATGGATCAAAACGGGAACTGGCATCTTGCTCCCGCCTTTGATGTAATCTGGAGCTATAATTCAAAGGGAGAATGGACGAATCGCCATCAAATGACAATCAACGGGAAACGGGATGGTTTTACGAAGCAAGATTTCATCGAAGTGGCAAAACCGTTCAGGATTAAAAAACCGTTGGACATACTTGCGGATGTCGGTGCGGCAGTTCTTCGCTGGTCTGACTTTGCGAAGGAAGTGGGGGTGAAGCAAAATCAGATCACGGAAATCGCATCAACACACAGATTGCATCTTGTGCCGTAATATCGTGAACCGGATAACCTGAGGGCGATGTACGAAGCCTTTTTCTACTTATATCGGCTGAAATCTACCCCCCGCTGCTTCCCGCGCTGATCAAACCAGTCATTTTCATCCAGAGGCGGCAGAACTCTCTCTTCCGGTTTTTTCCGAACGAGCTGGATCGCCTCGACCGGGCAGGTGGTGACACAGAGGCCGCACCCGATGCACTTGTCCCGATCGACCTGATAGCTGTCATCCGTTTCCATGATCGCCTCTATCTGGCACCTTTCTTCCGCGCAGATCCCGCAGCTTTCGCATAACGCTTCATCGATCTCAGCGTAGAAACTGGAATTGATCGTGTTCTGCAATCCAAGATCATTGATTGAACGCAGTACCCCGCAGCAGCATCCGCAGCAATTGCAGATATAAAAATGACCGCTTTGCACATTGCTGGTGAGGTGCACCAGCCCGGCCTCTTCGGATATTTTTAAAATCTCATAGGCCTCTTCTTTTGTGATGACGCGGCCTCCCATCGGGAAATTATCAAACACGCCCGGTACCGGAGCGATTGCAAGGCAGACCTCGGAAGGCTTGTCACATCCTTCATCCAGAAGCCGCTTCTCCTTCTTGCAGATACATTCATTTACCGCAAAGGACTGACCTGCGTCGATGATCGCGGAAACCCTTTCATACGGAAGGCTTTCCTGATCATTCCGCAGCTCCTCCTCGATGGGCACCACCTGCATAAGCTGCGGTCTCCCGTTGAAAAACTGCTCTCCAAAAACCGGGTTATATTCTTCACACAGCTCCGCGAACTCCCGATCCATATGTTTCAACTGGAACTCGTAGATCCCGAAAACCCAGGGAATCATCTTGTAAATCTTCACGGTCCCAAAATCGATGCCAAAAATCAGACCCCTCTCCCACATGGATTCAAGCTTGCTGGAAAGATCGCCTGGATCACGGCCGGTGCGGGCCGCGATCTCATCCGGATTCTCAAAAGTAAGCCGCAGATCGCAAAAAATTTCCGCGGCTTCCTCTGAAAAAAGCTTTTTCAATAGGGTAAACTCAACCCCGCTTTCAGTTGACGGAAAGCCGTTTGGCAGCGTATCTAATGTCTTGGCCAGTTTCTGATAAATCGCATCGTTCATGACACCTTCTCCTGACTTGAATGGTATTTGCCTTTTTCATAATTCCGGGCGGATCATGTTTCCTCTGCAAACTTACGGTAGAATCTACATCAACAGATTAAAACTGTCAATTCCCCAATCTACCAATTCGTCAATTCCTGAATCCCCCAATCCCTTTCCCCTGCTTTTCCGCATGATGATGCGGATCGATCCGCCATCCTTGCCCCATTCCAGTCTGGTGGAGACACTGACCTGAACAGGAAGGGATTTGAGAGTTTTTCGTTCTTGGTTCTTCGTTCTTCGTTCTTGGTTCTTCGTTCTTTGTTCTTTGTTCCTCGTGCTTGGTTCGTGGTTCGTGGTTCTTGGTTCCTGGTTCTTGGTTCTTGGTTCCTGGTTCTTGGTTCCTGGTTCTTGGTTCTTGGTTCTTGGTTCTTGGTTCTTGGTTCTTGGTTCTTGGTTCTTGGTTCGAGGGATCGAAATTACGGAATTGGGAAATTGAAGGTTTTCACTTTGACCCGGAGCAGACAGATGTGATAAAGCCGGTTTTGACAGGTACCCCGGGAGAGACTTCAACCCGGATCGCGATAATTTCAGGATCAGCATGAATCACCATGAAAAAAATACCACCCTGTTCCGGCAAGGAGCTTCAGGAAAGGATCAGAAAACTGCTCAGCAGGCCGGAATTTCCAGATAAAGAATTTACGCTGTCAGGCCGGACCTACGCTGAAACGTATGAGATGGCCTCGGAGCTTCAGGAAGCGTTTTCTTTGATCCATCATCAAAACAGGCCCATATGCCTGTGCGCTGACGACCGGGCGATCATGATGGCCGCCTTTCTGGCAGCTCTCGCCTCCGGAGGCCCTCCTCTCATCATCCCCTATTCGGATTCGGCGGCTGTTCTTTCCGAGATGCACGCGCAGACCGGGTATGATACAGCGGTGTGTGATCAAGAAAAAGAGGTCCCGCCCGGAGTGACCACCATCATACCCAAAGCAGGCACGGGGAAACAATCGATCCCAAAACTGGAAACCGCCATCGATCTGAACCGGGAGTTCCTGTTTCTTTTTACCGGGGGATCGACCGGCAAACCCCAGGTATGGCCGAAAACCGTGCGGAATTTGTTTTCAGAGGTGTTTTACCATATTGAAAAACATGCCCTGTCTGCTCAAGACCGGTTTGTGGCAACCGTCCCTCCGCACCACATATACGGGCTGTTGTTTTCCGTTCTGGTCCCGTTTGCCGTGTCTGCCGGCATCGCTTCCGAAACCATCACCTTCCCCCAGGAGATTGTTTCCGCGGTTCAGCAGCAGGATGCCACCATAATGGTCAGCGTGCCCATGCACTACAAAGCGCTGTGCGGCCATCCGATTCCCGATCATTCGTTGCGGCTTGCTCTTTCTTCCGCGGGCGTGCTCGACAAAACCGATAACGAGCGATTCTGTTCCCTGAACCATACCGGAATTTTAGAGATCTACGGCTCCACCGAAACCGGGGGGATCGCTTTTCGATGCCGGGCAAACGGAGAAGCCGCGTTTACCGCGTTTGACACGATTGACATAAAAATTCCAGATGAAAAAATTCATGTGCGGTCCGATTACATCTCCCCGAACGTGAACCGGGAACCGGACGGATACTTTCAGACCGGCGACTGCGGAAGGGACCTGGGCGGCAGCCGGTTCGAGCTGCTTGGGCGGTCGGACGGAATCGTAAAGATCGGGGGAAAAAGAGTGGACCTTCAGGAGATTCGAGAAAAGATCATGCAACTGCAGGAGGTGCAGGATGCCGTGATTCTGTCCAGCCCGGCCCCTTCCGGAAGGGAAGCCGAGATCACGGCCGTGATCGAGGGGGATGTGACCGCTTCAGCAATTCGAAACCACCTGGCAACGCACCTTGAACCCTATGCCCGGCCTCGGAGATACCGGATTGTGCCCCGCATCCCCAAAAACAGGCTGGGGAAAATCGATATGGAGCAGGTCGAAAAATGGTTTGAAAAAGCGTGATCGCGACACGCTTGTAAACCGGAAGCAATCGGATGATCATGAAAAAAAACGCTCTTCCAACCTCTCTGAAAAGGAGGACAGCTTGAAGTCGAAACTAATAATCTTTGTTCTGGCCGGCATGCTTTTTCTTGTTTCGGGCTGCGCGTATGTCCACGTCAAAACCCCCTTTGACACCGATCTTGACAAAACCAGGCTGGGGTCCAAAACAGGGACGGCAGACGCCTATTGCATTTTCTGGCTGGTGGCATGGGGGGATGCCGGTTACGCGGAGGCGGCCAGAAACGGCGACATCAAGGTCATGATGCATGCGGACCAGGAGATGCACCAGGTTTTTTTCGGGTTTTATACGCACTGGAAAGTGATCGTCTATGGCGACTAGAACTGGTTTCAAACCCTCCCCTCGGTCCGAATCTCTTTGTTGGGGGTGAGAGGTTCAATCCTTAAAATATTAAATATATGAATTTGTTATAAATCCATGAAGGAAAGCACTACGCGAGGCTGATTATATGAAAACCGGAAACATAATTCGTATTGTCTGGCTTGTTTTCTGGTTCACTATTGCCCTGGTGACGACAGGCTGCCATGCGCAACTGCTCAAAGGGCTGATCTACACCCGTGTCAAAACACCGCTTACAAAAAATTTAAACCATACGCCGTGCAAAACGCCCTCCGGCAGCAACGGGAACATCGTCATCATCAAAGAGCCGTTCAGCGGCTACGGTATGTATACTGAAATCTACTCAAACGCCATCGGGGACATCGCAAAAAAGAACGGGCTGAAGAAGGTCTATTTCGCGGACCAGGAAATCTACAGCATCCTCGGCATATGGACCTCATCAACGATTTATGTCTACGGGGAATGAAACGGCATGGGCTTTACAAGCTGCCGGATGCGACCGCTTTCGACCGCATCCAGGAAAGCATCCCCGATCTGTCTGCTCTCCCGGACAACCGAAAGCCAGCAGGAGAATCGCTCCTTATCCCTTCCCCTGAAAAGGGCAAAATCGTTTCGGTCCGGAATCTTTCCATGCGGAAGCCTTTCAACAAAATCTGTTGAAGGAGATATCATGAGAACCCTTTCCATGTTTTTAGCGGCAGGCCCGCGGGATCGAAGATTTTTATCAAACCACCCCGGTATGATCCGATCCGAATAGTGCGGATACAGTACCAGTCCCTCGGTGTCATTCAAAAAATCGATATCCAGATGATAGTCCACGATCCCGCCGTCACGGTAGGTTCCGGGAGGGGCGCCGGGTATCTCTTTTACGCCTGACATGACCAGCGGGATGGAACCGGACGCGAGCAGGGCTGCTTTAAAATTTTCCTTGCTCAAGGCGGTTTTTTGTATTGGAAACCCTGACATGTTAAAAAAAGGAGGCTTTCCCACTGGATGATAAAAAAGCGACCGGTCAAAGAAAAATTTCAGGAGGCCGCGTCCCAGTGCGTTGAAAAGATACGCGGCCGCAAGGCCCGGGAGTAAAAGCGCCCTGTTGTCGCTGGACAGAAGATGCCGACATCGCACGGTCATGAAATTGAGCCGATAAACCGGGTGGGAAAGAATTTCGTGTATGGCGGCATCATCGATGAAATGATCCATAATTTTGCGGCTTTCTTCTGAAACCTGTTCAGGGGTAGGCCTTGATTGGTAGCGCTGGTGGATGTAGGCTTCCTGAAATTTTTCAATCGCTTCAAGAGGCCTTTTCTGGGAAGCGGCTGCAAATCGCCAGGAACCGATTGAAGATCCGAAAAAATACAGAGGCGCTTTTCTGCCCGTGAGCCAGGATGAAAAAATCACCCGGTCCAGACCGTTCAAGACAAGCCACTTGGGGCCTCCGGCAGCACCGGCGAAAACCCTGACATCCTCTTGAACAAGCCCTTTCTCACGGATGATCGACAGGGCTTTTGAGCCCGCGTAAAACGAGATTGGGGACATCGATATCAACCTTATCCGGTATTAAACTCATGTGAAACCGACAAAAAATATAGCGAGCGCTCGATTTTTTACTTGAAAAAAAACCGTCACAGGTATACCACAATCAGGAGACAGGCGTAAAGGAATTCTGAAAACCATGCACCCGGATGAATTACCGGATGAATGATCAGATGAACCATGCCATTTTATTATTTTAATTCACAAGGAGTCAACATTCGTGCCAGCATCCCCCTTAGAAACAATTCTTGCCCCTCGCTCCATCGCGACCGTCGGAGCCGGAAACAACCTGTCAAAAATGGGAACCATGCATGCCCTCAGCATCCTGAAAGACGGCTATAAAGGGCGTGTTTACCCGATTCACCGGAAAGATACAACCGTTCTTGGAGAAAAGGCATACCAATCCGTCCAGGATCTTCCGGAAACACCGGATCTTGCGATTCTGATCGTTCCGGTTGGAAACGTAACGACGCTTCTGGATGAATTCGGCAAGCGCGGAACAAGACATGCCATTATCATTACGGCAGGATTCAAGGAAACCGGCGATCATGGAAAAACGCTCGAGCAATCCCTGATCCAGGTCGCTGAAAACCATCACATCCGATTCCTGGGCCCCAACTGCATCGGAATCATCAACACCGAGATTTCGCTGAATACAACCGTAAATCCAATGCTGATGGGCCCGGGCAAACTCGGTTTTATCTCCCAGAGCGGTACATACATCACCCAGACGCTCTCCTATCTGCGGAAAAAAGGAATCCGTTTCAGCAAGGCGATCAGCGTCGGGAATGAAGCCAACATCGATGTCGTTGACGCGCTTCGATATCTGGGGCAGGATGAGCAGACCAAAGCCATTTCCATGTATCTGGAGGGGATTCGCGATATACCCGCATTTCTTGAGGTTGCACGCGAAATCACCCCCTGCAAGCCCGTCATTGCGCAATATGTGGGCGGATCAAAAGCCGGCGCCCGGTCGGGCCTGAGCCACACGGGCGCGCTTGCGGGTCCCAATCATCTGTATGACGGCCTGTTCAAACAGGCAGGCGTTATCCGGGTTGATTCCGTTGAAGAACTCTATGGATTTGGATGGAGCCTTGCAACCCAGCCCCGGCTGGCCGGCAAACGGATCGGGATCGTAACCAATTCCGGAGGTCCGGGGTCTGCCATTGCAAACACCTGTGAAATGGAAGGCCTTGAAGTTCCCGCATTTGATAAAGCATTGCAGGACAGGATCAAGCCGCATCTGCCGGCACACGCCCCTTCCGGAAATCCGGTCGACCTGACATTCAGCACCGATTTCGAGGCGCTGAGTGAAAAGATACCCCGAATCATCGCTGAACAAAAAGCAGTGGACGGCATCATCATACACGGAGCCATGATGACCGGTCTGATCAAGGCTAAATTCAGCCATATCAAGGAAATCATGGGTGACATAACCATAGACCAGGTTCTGTCTTCCATGCGGTTTGACACGGCTTCAGCCGCCAAGCTTCCTCATCAGGTTCACATGCCGTTTATCATTTCCTCCTTTTACGATCAGGAAGACAATTATACGGAAGCCTATCAGCAGAGCGACATCCCGGTGTTTGATTCTCCTGAAAAGGCAGCCCGTGCCATGGGGATTCTCCTTCGATATCAGGAAGTGACCAGCCGCAGGCCATTCTCTCTGCCTGACCTGCCGCCTGTTTCTTCCAGGGCATCCGAAATATTGTCAACAGCGAGAAGAACCGGTATACTGACCCTGGATGAATATTCAGCCAAAGAGCTTCTCCGGGAATACGGGGTACCGGTCACCCATGAAAAAAAGGCTGCAACGGAAGCTGAATTTACGGAAGCCCTCCGATCCATCGGATTTCCGGTAGCCGTAAAAGCCTGCGACCCGCGAACCCCGCACAAAACCGAAAAAGGTCTTGTGCGGCTGAACCTTTCAAATCCTGAGGAAGCACTGCAGGCTTTCAGGGAGATCCGGCAGGCTGCCGGTAAAAACGTCCCGATCCTGGTTTCCGAAATGATAACCGGGAAACGGGAGTTTCTGGCCGGGGTCACGCGGGATAAAAATTTCGGGCCGGGTGTCGCTTTCGGGCTTGGAGGAATTTTAACCGAAGCCCTTCATGATACCCGTTTTCGCCTGGCGCCGCTCTCCCTTCGGGATGCGGAAGAGATGATCCGGGAAATCAAATCCAGCCGCCTTCTGGAGGATTTCCGGGGAATGCCGAAAGTGGACATGAACGCCATGGCGGATCTGCTTCAAGCCCTGGGATTTATATCCATCCTGCATCCTGAAATCCGGGAGATCGATCTGAACCCGGTGATGATACAGGGCACACAGCCGGTCGTTGCCGACGCGCTTATCGTATTTGAATAGCAGAAAAGGGTGATCATGAAGATCCTTGTATGTGTAAAACAGGTCGCAAACCCCGAGACATCTCTTGAAGCCGACCCTGACGGCAGGTGGATACAGGAATCCGATGACGTTGAGTTTCGACTGAACCGCTTTGATGAATACGCGCTGGAAGAGGCGATGCTGATCAAGGAGGCCTTTCCGGATGTTACGATCGATGCCGTATCTGTGGGCCCCTTGCGGGCAGGCGAAGCGGTGAAGCAGGCGCTGTCCAAAGGCGCGGACAACGGGATCCACATCCTCCGCGATGAAAAAGGATACTGCCGGGCAGACACAACGGCACAACTGATTTCCCGGTATGCGGGCTCAACATCATACGACCTCATCCTTGCCGGCGTCATGGCGGAAGACGACATGCTGTGCCAGGTCGGACCCATGGTGGCATCCCTGCTCTCCCTGCCCTGCGCGGTATCCGTGATTTCGGAAAAGCTGGATGTTGAAAACCATGTTGTCGCGGTTGACTGCGAAATGGAAGGCGGAATGATTGAAAAGGCGGTTCTGACCCTGCCGGCAGTGCTCACGATTCAGTCCGGTATCAATCGTCCCAGATATCCGTCTCTTTCCAATATTCTGAGAGCAAACGCCCAGGAACTGATTGTTGTCGAAGCGGACTGTCCTGAAAACGATCCGTTGAAAGAAGCACTTTTTTCTTTCAAAAGACCGGAAAAGTCAACGCGAACCATACTGCTTGAAGGCACTGCCGAAGAAAAAGCGGAACAACTGATAAAACTTTTTCATCAAAGATCTCTTCTCAAATAGGACGATTCGATATGCAGGCAAAGCTCATTCTGATTGCGGAAACAATTGAAAACAGGCTTGTCTCCCCCTGGAAAGAACTCCTGGGGGCCGCGGATTCCCTTTTTCCCGGAGAAGCGGACCGAATCCATCTGGTGATTCCCGGACAGGATGTACGGCAGCTTGCCGAACAGATTGCACAAGAAACCGGTATCCAGGTGACCGCGGTGGAGCATGATGATCTCCTGTTCCCGAACCCGCCGTTTCTTGCAAGAAGTCTTGCAGCCATTTTTGCGCAAAGCAGCGCGGAATTTCTATGCCTGATCCACTCGATGCGCGGCTGCCAGATCGCCGCCTCCCTTTCGATCGACCTGGATGCGGCTTGCCTTACCGGGATCGATTCTGTTAACCGGATCGATGACCGCCTCGTTTTCAGGAGATCTCTTTTCAATGGAAAATTTGAAGCGGAAATGACAGCCGGCGAAAACCGGACAATCCTGACCATCATGCCGGGCGCCTTTGCAGAACCTTCTGAAAAAACCGACATCAAAATACCACGCGATTGCAAGGTGATACGGCTTGAGACCTCCTATCCCGCGTTTTCACCTGAAGCGATCACTGAAACCAAGGAGAGTGATCAGTCGCTCGAGGAAGCGGATGTGATCGTTTCCGCTGGAATGGGCATCCGGGAAGAAAAAAATCTCGACCTGTTCAGAGACGCGGCCTCCATTTTTTCAAATGCCGCCATAGCCGGCTCACGAATTGTGTGCGATCAGGGCTGGCTGCCTTATTCAAGCCAGGTGGGCGAAACCGGAAAACATGTTTCTCCAAAACTTTACATGGCATGCGGAATCTCCGGAGCGTATCAGCATATCGCCGGCATGAAAAAATCCAGATGGATCGTGGCGGTGAACACCGACCCCATGGCGCCGATCTTCTCGATTGCCGACTACGGCATTGTTGAAGACCTGACAACCTTTCTCCCCCTTCTTGTCAGCAAGTACCATGATCTTTACGGAGAAAAAAAATAACCTGCCCGGCGGCCTTTCTTCAGAATCATACCATTTAAACCACATTGCCTCTTGTCTTCCCGTAAATCTTGTGATGTATTCCAACCATTCGCAACCGGCTGGACCCGAAATAACTCAATCCACAGCACAGCAAACCATCATTTGAGGTGAAAATGCGCACAATACTCGTAAAATCAGGTACGATCGTGGACGGAAGCGGTGAAAAAGCCTTCAGCGGCCATCTCTTGATACGGGATGACACCATTGAATCCATCTTTCAGAAGCAGGATGCGCTTCCGGATGCAGACATGGTCATTGACGCGGATGGAGATGTTGTTTCACCGGGGTTTATTGACATGCATTCCCATTCCGACTGGAATCTGCCGCTGAGCAATCATCCTGAAACCCTGAAGTGCCTGCCGGAACAGGGTGTGACAACGATTGTCGGAGGGAACTGCGGCGTTTCTCCCGCGCCGGTAAAACAGGAGAAGACACGGCTTCTGGATAATTTTACTTCCATGATGCTTGACGAGCCCCTGGAATACAGATGGGAATCCATAGCGGATTTTCTGGCAGCCATGGATACCGCAAAGCCGGTCGTAAACATGGCCCAGCTTGCCGGGCATGCTTCCATCCGCTATGCAGCCGCGGAAAAGGAACGGGGACCCCTTGCAAAGCACGAACTTCAAGCCTGTCTCGATCTAACCGAACGTTCCCTGCAGGAAGGCGCCTGTGGATTGAGCTTCGGTCTCGGCTATGATCCGGGAATGTATTCACCGGTTGACGAACTCGAGGCGTTCTGCAAGGTGGCGGCAAGAGCGGACAAGACGGTTACCGTTCATTTAAAAGCCTTATCCAGAATATCTCCCTGCTATCCCGTTACCTGCCTGAAGCCTCATAATCTTCGCGCCCTCAAAGAGATGATCGACATCGCAAAAGCGACCGGCATCAAGCTTCAGCTTTCCCATTTTATTTTTGTCGGCCGGAACAGCTGGTCCACATACCGTGAAGCGCTGGATATGGTTGATGCCGCTCGAAAAGAAGGGGTTGATGTCATGATCGATGCCTTTCCGTACACATGCGGCAACACAACGATCCTGGTACCATTTCCCTACTGGTTTCTCAAAACACTGCCCGGAGGATATGACAGCCGGTTTGCAATCGCGAGGCTTCGCCTCGAACTTGAATTGGGGTTCCGCCTGGTGGGGTTCCTTTACAAGGATTTCCAGGTTATGGATGCGGGTGTTGCCGGATATGAGAATCTGAACGGCCTGACCATTGAGGAAATCGCCCGGAAATGGAACACCTCGTCATTTCAAGCAATGTTAAAACTGAGCCGGGAAAGCAATGGCGCGGCCCTGATGCTTTTTCACACCTACAGCGGGGACCCCGGTTTTGAAAAGCCCCTGGATGCCGTTCTGACACATGACCTCTGCCTGTATGAAACCGATGCGATCATCAAGAATACCGGCCATCCAAACCCTGCGGGGATGGGAACCTTTCCTAAACTCCTTGGAAGCTATGTAAGAGATAAAAAACAGTTGTCTCTTGAAACCGCTGTAAACCGGATGACCCATGCCAGCGCCCTGCGTTTCGGGCTGAAAAAACAGGGCCTCTTAAAGCCGGGGATGGCTGCGGATATCGTCATTTTCGATCCTGAAACCATATCCGACTCACCGCCGGTCGGTGCGAATCCCGCAGGGAAGCCAAGGGGAATCAAGCATGTTTTCATCAACGGCGTTCAAACGGTAAAAAACGGTGATTATATTCCGGAAGCCCGGGCAGGAAAACCTATCCGGGTGGCGTAGAAGGCATCCTTTGGAACACGTTTTGTTTTGAGCGCAAAAAGCCCTGCCGCAGGAAGATTGAACGAAAGGAACCCTAAAAAAATCTTGACTTTTGATAGCCGTTAAATTAATCATTTTTTATCCATCATTTGATGGGAACAATTTATGGAAGAAACGCATGGACAAGCATCATGGAGTCTGAAGATCCTCCTTGCGATCATTCAAGCACGAACGAAAAAACAAAACAGAGGGAGTAAAAAATGCCGCTTAAAATCAATAATGATCTGATTGGAATGGAATTTGATCCGGTTGAGGTTGAATGGACATCGAAAGACACGATGCTTTATGCGCTAGGTGTCGGTGCAAAGCCCGATGATGAACTCGACTATGTATATGAGCCGAAAGGCCCGAAAGTTATCCCGACCTATGCTGTATGTCCCGGCCTGAACCTGATGCTGGGCGTTGTTGAAAAGGTTGAAATCAACCTCATGATGCTTTTGCACGGCGAACAAACCACAACCCTGCATCGCCCGATTCCCCCCAATGCAAAGGGCCGTGGCGTTGCCCGGATCGTTGAAATATGGGATAAAGGGAAAGCCGCGGTAATCGGCCTTGAAGGAACGGTTTCCGATGATGACGGGCCGATTTTTACCAACAAGTCCACTCTTTTTATCCGGGGCGCAGGCGATTTTGGCGGCGACCGCGGGCCATCCACCAAAGAGGTGAACATACCGCCCGACAGAGCTCCGGACCATGTTGTCGAAGAGTTTACACTGCCCCAGCAGGCAGCTCTTTACCGTCTTTCCGGAGACCCCAACCCGATCCATATCGACCCGGAGTTTGCCAAACTTGCCGGGTTTGAAAAACCGTTTCTGCATGGCCTCTGCTCGTTCGGTTTTGGATGCCGGGCAGCCTTGAAAGCGCTCTGCAAAAATGATCCTGGAAATTTTAAATCGATCCAGGGCCGGTTTTCCGACCAGGTTTACATGGGAGACACCCTGATCACAAAAATGTGGAAAGCCGCGGAAGGGGAAGCCCTTCTTCAGATGGAAACGCAAAAAGGCAATGTCGTACTGAGCCAGGCAAAGGTAACCTATACGCCCTGACACAACAAGCAGAATCCTGCTCTGAAAGGAGAAGGGAAGCCGGAATCGCGCTTCCCTTATCCTCAAACAGCAGCCACCGTAACCTCCTCGACCGCCTTTTTAGCGTAACTGCCTGTTCTCCATTTCATTTTCAAGTCTGGCAAGCAGAAAGTGATACCGGTTATCCTCCGGCCTGAACTGAAGCGCGCTTTTAATATCCAGATGCGCCTGAATCAGGTTTCCTTTCCTGCTCCATGCGTCTCCCCGGTTGCAATAGACCAGCGCGACGTAAGCCATCAGCTTTCTGGATGATACCAGATCTTCAGAACTCCGCGATATATCGCCTGTCATCTTCCAGATTTTTTCACGATTGGAATATACATCCGCATAAAGCAGATACAGTTTAAGCGCGCTGTTGTAGTCCGCGATCGCCTGATACAGCTTCCCCTTCTTTTTCAAAATGTTTGCCTGGTGATGGTAGGCATCGGCAAGACGAGGATTGATTGTCAGGGCTTTGTTGAAATCGGAGATCGCCCTGTCAGGCTCGCCCTGCATTCTCCAGGCTTCGCCCCGGTTACAATACGCTTCCGGCAATCGGGGATTTATTTTGATTGCGTTTGTATAATCGGAAATCGCCGAACGATAGAGCCCCATTTTGCTCCGGACATTGCCGCGATACAGATAGGCCTTGTAATCTTTTGTGCTCAATTTCAGCACGCTGCTGTAATCGTTAACCGATTTCCGGAGTTCTCCTTTTTTTTCCAGCACATCGCCCCGCGCCAGATAGGCCTTTGACAGTTCAGGGTCGATTTCAATCGCTTTTGAAAAATCGGTTGACGCATAATCCAGATATTCGATTTTTTGAAAAACCGTGCCCCGGAGATAATAAAAATTGGCATTGTCTGAATTGATTTCAATGGCCCGGGTATACCCCTCGATCGCCCTGTCGAGATTCCCGATCATGGCGTTGTAATTCCCCATCCAGATCCATTGAGATGCACTCTGGTTTTCAACAGCACCCTGCTGCTGATCCAGAACCGTGGCAATAGAGCAGCCACTTAAAAAAACAGCGCTCGAAATCATAAAAAATACCAGAAGAATCAATCTATTATGATCCATGTAATCTGCAAGACCCAAACTTCTGAAGCGCGGAGGTGGTGAACCGGTTGAAGGAAAACGGTCGGTTTTGAATCTCCTCATGGTAACCTCTTGTGGAAAAAGACAATAACAATCAGCCAGGAATGTGCTGACAAAAAATGGCCGGCGAACAGATCTCAATAGAACAAGTTCCATGCCAAAACGATAAAATGAATTTAAATATTTTAATCAGTAGGTTATAGGGTGGGTGGCTCAGGAGGATTCAGCGGAAGTGACGAAAATCGTTAAAAAAAATGACAAAAATTGTCAAAAAGCCGTGTTAACCTGATTGTTTCATTAATGATTTCAGAATGGTTCGGCATCAAGCCGGTGGGGTTGAGGTCAACCTGCGGGATTGACGATCCTGGCAAAGCAGACCTGGGACATGCTCAACGTGACAGGCAAAACGATGTGCCGCTTTTGAAAACATTCGAACTTCAAACCGGAAGCCTTTTTTCAATAGCCGATTTCAAGGCTTCGACCTCTTCCGGCGCATCGATCTTTTCGCCGTGGATGTTTCGTACGTAAAAAATATCAACGACCTGATCAACCTTTGTCGTGATGATTGCAACGTGAACATTCAGATCTCTGCTGTAAATTGCGTCGGTTATGCTGAATAAAAGTCCCGGAAAATCATCCGTAAACACCTCGACAATCGTAAAAAAGCTGGAGCTTTTATTGTCGATATTGATCCGGTGCGGTTTCTTCATCCCCTTGGATGGGATCTTTCTGCAGGTTACCATCTTTTTCTTGACTTCAGCGATCAGATCCAGATCGCCTGAAAGAGCCTGTTCCAGATAGGATGCAGCCCTTTCCCATTTTTCCGTTTCAAAAATCTGGTCTGCAGGCGGTTTTACCCGGAAGATGTCAAGCGCGATATTGTTTCGCCATGTGTAGGCCTGAGCATCCAGAATGTCGAGGCCCTTCATGGTGAAAACCCCCGCAATTTTCGAAAACAAACCCGGCCTGTCCTTTGCGCACACGGTCACTTTTCGGGTACCCGACTCCAGATCCTGAAAGATATCCCATACAAACTCCCTTTCTCCAAGTCTTTGATAAAGCGTCCTGTTCGCATGAATCTCTTCTGCGCTTGCAGACAGCATATAGCGCGGTGACAGAACGGCAAAATGAGCTTCAAGTACCTGTTTTTCATGTTCGGTTTCAGCAAAACCGATCACGTCCGCTTTTTTCTTCTCTAGAGTGTCGACGACTTTTAAGCTTGCAAACTCTCCTTTTTCCAATATCTTGAGAACCTTGAAAAACAAATCCCGCAGAAGCGTCGCAATCCAGTCATTCCATGCAGTCGGACCGGTGGACATGGAATCGCCCACGGTCAGGAGATAAAGCATTTTTAAAAGTTTCGGGTCACCGATCCTTCTCGCACAGGCAATAGCGGTTTCCTCATCATTGATATCTCTTCTTGTCGCGGTTTTAATCAGAAAAAGATGCTCCCTGACCAGAAAGGAAACCGTTTCGATCTGCCAGGGTGCGTAGCCCCCCCGTGCCATGATTATTCTCGCGATTTCAGCACCCTTTCCGGAATGGCTTTCACTGTCCCAGCCTTTTCCGATATCATGCAGAAGGGCTGCCCAGAGAAGAAGAATTTTCCTGGCTCCGAGTTCACTGTACAGGTCGGCATAAATCCGGTCACCATACTTGTGAACATCTGACGAAAAGTTTTTTATGGTCCTGACGGTAAACAGTGTATGCCGGTCAACCGGATACAGGTGATAGGTGTTATATTGAATGCGATTGACGATGCGCTTTATTTCAGGGATGAAGCTCGATAGAAACCCGGTATTCAGCATCTCATTCAATACATTGAATGGTACCGCAGGAGTGAGCAGTATCCTTTCAAACACCTTGATATTCAAATGAGAACTTCTGAAATCCTTATCAACCAGGTACGAGAACTCCCTGATCAGCCGTTTGGCTTCGGCGCTCAAGGGCATTTTAAGTCTGACACTTTCTTCAAAAATTTTCAAAAACAGTTCCGGCGACTTGATAAGCTCCTGAATAGAAGAAAAATAGAGCATGCTTCTGGAAACATGCAACCCGTCCACGTTGCTGCTTTTAAAAGCAGGCTTTCTTGTCGGCTTCAAATCATAGGAATAGCCCAGCATCGAAAGAATCATCAGGTTGTATTGCTTGATCAGCTCCATCTGGCCGTGCAGTTCTCCAAGGAATTTTTCAACAGCCATTTGCCCGCCTGATTTTTTGAATCGCATGATTTGAGCAAGCTCTTCCTGGCTGCTGAAGGAAAGCTGATCGGTTTTCCGGCCGGAAAGTTGATGCAGATGGTTGCGGACCAGCCATATGAAATTTAAAGCCTGCTTTAAAGCGCCATACTCCTCATGTGACAGATAACCGTAATACTCCAGGTCCCTTGGATTTTTCAATTTTGAGGTTATTCTGGCCGCCCAAAGCATGGTGTGATAATCTCTTAACCCGCCCTGGCCTTCCTTGATATTGGGTTCCAGGAGATAGGTTGAATCTCCATATCGGATATGGCGCTCCCGGTTTCTTTCAACCATATTGGAGATCAACTTTTTGGAATGGCCTGATATCACCCGTGAAATAAGCTTTTCCTGAAGCTCGGTATATAACGATGAAATGCCGCATATAAAACGCGCATCAAGCATGGATGTAAAAACATCCAGATCGTCACGGGCCAGGGCCAGGCTATCCTTCAATGACCGGGTCGCATGCCCCACTTCATATCCCAGATCCCAGAGGGGATACACAATCTCCTGAATCAGTTTTTCCGCCGCGGCAGGGACCTTTCGTTTAAAGAGAAACAGCAAATCAATATCCGAACAGACACACTGCTCTCTTCTGCCGTATCCGCCGAGGGCAATGATGGCATACGGTTTTTTATCGATATTCATCTGCGGCCCTACCACGCTTCTGCCAAAACTTTCGAAAAAGTATTCATCTATGATGTCAGCGTGTTGACCGAGGAACGATTCTGCCGGCTCTTTAAAATGCCGCTGAATCAGCCGCTCCCGTTTCTGCCGCAGGTGTGTTGCTGTGTGTTCAACCATCTGTTCACGTTGGGTTATCAGGTAAAAAGATTTTCCATAAGCTGCATTACCTCAACGCAAACCATATGCCAAAAGAGGCATAAAGAAAAGTATTTATTAATTTCAACCTATTATTGGGAAAACAGCTCGGAAGGCTTCAACATTTATGTAACAAAAAGGAGTTTATTTTTACAAAAATGTAAACAAATAGCCGGGCTGGAAGGATTCGCAGGCTTTGGTTTGAAAATCTTCTGGAGATTGTGTCCGGCAAAAACATCCCGGGGGCTGTCGGACCGGAAGCTCACTCCAGAAAATCCGCGCGCAGTTTATCCAGTATCTCCGGACGGACATCAGCCTGTGTGACAAGATAATTTTCAGCAGAACCATATCGGTTTCGGATATGATCGAGGAGTGCGACAATCGCATCATGAGGGGCGGTAAGGTAGGGATGGATTTTTTCTCTTTCGACTCCAAACTCTTTTAAATAAGCATAGATCGTTTCCAGAAAATCGGCAAGATAGAAATTGGAAAGGCCGTGGTCCTGGATAACCGTCTCTTCGGGCACGCCGAGGATCAGGAGAATTAGTGCCGCGCATGCTCCGGTTCTGTCTTTTCCGGCAGTGCAGTGAAAAACAAGGGGAACCTTTTCGAAATCCGACAGGCATTTCATGACGGTTCCCCATGCGTCGGCATACTGATCAATATTATTGATATACCCATCCCGCATGAAAGATTCCGTCAGCCACCCGGTATCGCCTTTTTTTAATCTCTCCATGGCGGCTATCGTGTCGAAATCGGTGCCGGAGACCGGAAGGTGAAGGTAGTCAACGGAATTTCCTTCAGGAAGGTTGTCCGGCGACTTCTTCACTTCGCTATCCCTCCGGAAATCAACAACCAGTTTCAATCCCATTTTTTGCAGAACCACATGATCCTTTCGGGTAAGCCGTGAAAGGCCATCGGATCTGAATATTTTTCCCCATTTGACTGTCCTGCCGTCTATTGATTGATAGCCGCCAAGGTCCCTGAAATTTACAGCTCCCTCAAGAACAACAAGCTGTTCCGCGACCATAACGCCCTTTCCATTTTCCGGAACGACTGAATAATAGATGCGGGAATTCGATTCCGGGCCCGGAAGTTCAACCTCGTTTTCGCCTTTCACGACTGCCAGGGGATTCCGGTAATCCATCGCATCCGGAGAGATGCCTGAAAAAACAGAAACCGGCTTTCCGCTCCCGTCCGTATCCCATGATATTTTCAATCGTGTCCCTTGAACCCGTTCAATTTTAATATGTTCCAGTCTCATTGGATCTGCCGCTCTCTCTTATGCCTCTTTTTTCGAGTGCCTTCAGATAAAGCCTCATCGTTCAAGAGGTGGTGTTGTAAGAATCCCGGACATGGTTTACGCTGCAGCACAAAATCTAAAATTTTGTCGGCCAGTTTGCCAGCTTGTGTTCGCCTATCCCTTTTCGAATATTGTTTGAAGCAATCTCAAGGGCTCTTGCAATATAATCTCTGGTTTCTCCAGGGTCAATAATGTCATGGATGTGATGCATTCCGGCCGCGCCATAGGGGGATGCGTCATCCACCATTTTGTGGAAAAAGCTCTGCCACTCTTCAGAATTCCGATCACTTGCCGACGCTCTGCCGCCGTAAACAACATTGGCGGCAATGGCCGGGTCCACAAAACTCATTTCAGCCGACGGCCATGCCACAAGGAAATCAGCGCCGCATCCTGATCCGCACATATTCCAGAATGCCATTCCATAGGTTTTTCTGACGATAACGGAAATCCTGGGAACCGTGATCAGGCCCAGGGCATTCATATAATTCATCACTCTCGCGGCGACCCTTTTCTGCTCCGCTTCTTTTCCGACAAGGAATCCCGGGATGTCATGGAAAAACAAAAGGGGGATGTTAAAGGAATCACAGAGGCAGAGAAAGCTTATGACCTTGTCGATGCCGTCCGTATCCATTGCGCCCGCATTGAACATGGGCTGATTGGCAATGATCCCGACGACCTTGCCTTTGACCCGTGCAAGTGCGGTTATGACCGATTCTCCGAACAGGGGTTTGATGGGAAACAGGCTGTTCCTGTCCACAATGCAGTTCAAGATCAAATGCATATCATAGGCCCGGTTCCGTTTTTCCGGAAGGCAGTCCAGGATGTTTCGCATATTTTCTCCCGAACCTTCCGGAACCGGAGCCTCAGGAGGCAATTCACCATTGTGGGACGGCATATAGGAAAGATATTCTCGAATAATCCGGAAACAGTCCTCTTCATCTTCAGCCACCCGGTCGATGTTCCCGGTAATCGTTGCATGAACCTGCCATCCGCCCAGTTCTTCATCAGAAATCTTTTCTCCAAGCGCCATCTCAAGAACCCGAGGCCCGGAAACGCCCATAGCGCTTCCTTTGACCTGAACCACAAAATCAGACAGGCAGGCCATCCAGGTCGGCATGCCGTAGCATTCGCCCATAATGGCGGTCACCATGGGTGTTTTCCGGACACGGCTCATGACCTGAAGGTAGGACTCGAAATACCCGCCGCCAAAAGAAGCAAGACCTTTTGCTCCCATGATGTCCGGCATCCTGGCCCCGCCGGCCTCGCCGAGATAAATCACCGGATGTCCGCGTCTTGCAGCAAGAAGCTTCAGCTCGCCTTCCTTCCGCCCGGCGATGCGGCTCGAAGTTGCAGCAAGCACCGTAAAATCATTGGCCAGGATCACCACCTGGCGGCCATCCACTTTTCCATAGCCGCCCACCTTGCTGTCGGCAGGTGTTTTCTCCTCCATCCCTTCCACATCGGAATGGTTGAACATCCCGACCTCAAAAAATGATCCAGGGTCCAGAAGCCGGTCAATCCGCTCCCTTGCCGTAAGCTTTCCCCTGGCATGCTGTTTTTCGACCTTTTGCGGACCCCCCATCTCCAGAATTTTTTTTCTTTTCCGATACAGCTCTTCCATCTTTTCTTCAAAAGGCACCTTCATATCCTCCTGTTTAAAATGTCAACAGTACCGCGCAAAATCCTCAAATGCGGATCGGGTATCATATTGGTACGTGAAACCTGTTTCCCGAGGGAAGCGATCCGGAGAGGCGACCCATGAATATCGAACCAGATTCAGCATGGGGCTCGGAAACTCCGTTAAAAAGGAAAGCCTGAGCGTCCATCCAATGTGGTTCAGAATATACGCCAGTTTGAAAGGCAGGAGAACGGGTATATTCCCCAGCATCCTGGCCGCTTCCGTAAACTCGATGGTTCCTTTTCCTGCAATATTGAAAATACCGGAAACTTTTTTCTCAAGGCAGAGAAGGACCGCACCGAGAAAGTCATCTTCATGAACGAACTGAAACGGTTTATGATTGGCGGGAAGAACAACAAACTTTTTCTTCAGGTGATGCGCAAGGACATTGTCAAGGCCGGGTCCCACAACGAAACAGGGACGAAGGATGGTAACGGCGATGTTCGAATTTTCCCTGATAAACTCCTGCATCAGAGATTCAATTTCCTTCTTGTTTTTTGCATAGGTAAAATCGTCGTTTCCACGGAGAGGACTCTCCTCTTCCAGAGGAACAGGATTGTCCGGGTAGAAACCATAGGCAGTGGTGGAGCTGGTATAGACCAGATGGGATATTCCGGCTGTTTTGGATGCGGCAAGTACATTTTTGGTTCCAGAAATGTTGATATCCTCCATGAGTGATTTGTCATGGATCGGCGCGAGTACATATGCCGCATGAACAACCGTATCGATTTCATGATCCTGAAATATTCCGGTCAACGGTTTTCTCACATCATGATCGATGAAAGTAAGCTTTTCCGGGCATGTTGCAGGTTCCCGGATATCGATTCCGATCAACCGAGATACACGATCATTTTCAGCAAGGGCAGCCGCGATCTTTCCGCCAAGATATCCGGAAACCCCGGTTATAAGAACATTTTTCAATTCCTTCTCCCCTGTTCTTTGTTTTTAAAATAATGAAAAAAATTCGGCCGCCCAATGGAACGATTAAAAATTTCAATATCGCAAAACACCTACTTCCCGGAAAATGTCAGACGTTTTATCATAAACCGGTTGATAGACGTATTTCCCATTTTGTTCAGCAGCATCAATAATTTCAGCTTGCGGCTGACGACCCAATGAATCTTCCGGCCATTCGCGGCTTTCCACACGACCTCCGCCACCTGACGCGGAGAAAGGTTTACGCCGAGAAGGCTGACGCTCGATGCTTTCTGCGGCGCGCTTTGAATCATGGGAGTGTTTACATAAGGCGCCATGACATCGCAAACCCATATATCATAATCTTCGAACTCAATGTTGAGCGCTTCGGTAAGTCCTCTTACAGCAAACTTTGTAGCCGAATAGACCGCCAGTTCCGGAGTTCCATATACCGCTGATCCGGAGGACATGTTGATGATCCGGCTTCCGGCGGTTTGTTTCAGGACATCAAAGCAGGTATCGATGCAGTTCAGTATCCCCTGAAAATTAATATCGACGATTTTTTTCTGATCGTCCAGGGGAATCTTATCATGGTAACCCATTCGGAGGATACCCGCGCAGTTGAAAAGCACATCCATTTTACCGCCCGTGTTTTCAACAAAGAAATCGACCGCCTCCTCGATCTCTTCCGGATCCGTCACATCCACCTTTTTCATGCATCCGTTCTGACTGCCGATAGTTGAATAAAGCTTCGATAGATCTTCTTCATTGACATCAAACAGTCCCACATACCATCCCTTTTCGGAAAACAGCTCCGCGGTTGCCTTTCCGATTCCTGAAGCGGCACCGGTAATAAAAATACTCTTTTTCATGGTCACATCCTGACGCACGGTTTCCGCATGCAATTAAAGTAAACCCCCACCCGCATAACAGGTGGAGGTTGATTTTAAACAATCAAACTTTTTCAAGTATGTGGATGCACATGGCCGCTTCTTCAACACCGATATTGCCGCCCCCGTTTTCCGCAAGGCCGAGTTTTGCTCCTTCAACCTGACGTTTTCCGGTCTCCCCTCTCAACTGCAAGCCCAGTTCATAAATTTGCGCAAGGCCGGATGCCCCGATCGGATGACCGCGGCATTCCAGTCCACCGCTGGTGTTCACCGGCTGTTTTCCGCCAAGCTTTGTTGCGCCGGTTTCAGCATAGGGCCCGCCTTCTCCCAGAGGGCAGAATCCCATTGCCTCTGTCTGATGAAGCTCGCCGTAAGAAGTGGCATCATGAAGCTCCGCAAGGCTGATATCCTTCGGTCCCACTCCGGAAGCTTCATATGCCTGTTTTACCAGACGCTCGCCGATATCTTCGCCGTCCAGCGGCCTGTCCGTACCGGAACCCAGAACCGATGCCCGTATCCTGATCGGCCGGACTCCGGTAAGTTTTTTCAGATAAGATTCCGAACATACAATCGCGGCCGCTGCTCCGTCACCTACCGGGGCGCACATGGATCGTGTAAGCGGATAGGCAATCGGTTTGTCCGCCAGGACCTCTTCCGTCGTCATATCCATCTGGTACTGGGCCATGGGATTCAAGGAACCGTGCCAGTGATTCTTGGCGCAGATCACTGCGAGCTGTTTCTGCGTAGACCCGAATTTGCTCATGTGCCACCTTGCGCCCATGGCATAGGCATCCATGAAGATACTTCTTCCTTCGCCGGGAGGGGTCTGGCCTTCCGGGATATCCACTTTCAGGGTCCTGTTCACCTCTTCCATGGTCTTCAGCTGGGCTTCAAAATTTCCCACATCCATGCAGGTGGCATATGCGGAAAGGGATAATGCCTTGTTGGGATGGGTAATTTTTTCCGAGCCGATCGCGATGGCCACATCATACATCTGAGCGCGTATGCCCGTATATGCCAGATGCAGGGCAGTGGAAGCGCCGGCACAGGCGTTTTCCACATTGGTGACCGGAATGGCTTCTATTCCCATGGACCGCAGTGCGACTTCGCCCCGGATGGAATGCTGATTGTCAAACATGCCCCAGAATGTATTGGAAAAAAAAGCTGCCTGAAGATCTTTTTTATCAAGGCCGGCATCTTCCAGTGCCAGACGGGTGACTTCGTGCGCCATGTCTCTTACGCCGCGATCCGGATACTTGTTGAAGCGAATCATGCCCAGCCCGATTATGTATACGTTTTCCATTTTTTTCCTTCCTTGCCGATTAATTTCAGGTTTTCATCTGGTTCACCGGTCCACCTTCTGAAAATGACTACAGATGATGTGCCCCGGTGATCATCAGACTGTCGTTGGCACCATCCTCGATGAGACCGGCACGGGCATCCCGGAAATATTTTTCAATGGGATATTCCCGACTCAGGCCGTTGCCGCCGAAAATCTGAATCGCCTCGCTGGTTACTTCCAGCGAAACATTGGTACAATATACCTTGGACGCAATGGAGTACTCGAGCATCGGCGGTGTGTTATTGTAGTTGTAAATCATGGCTGCCCGCGAAAGGGCCCTGGCAGCTTCAATTTTCATAAACATGTTGAACAGTTTATGCTTGATCATCTGGTGTTCAAAAAGAGGCTTTCCTCCCTGAATCCGCTGTTTGGAGTAAGCCAGTGCTTCCTCATAGGCAGCTCTTGCGACTCCCACGAACATGGCGCCCATGCCCGCATTTGCGGTGGAAAGGGTGATATCGAGCATCGCATCGTAACTCTCCTCATCCACCAGCATATATTCCCTGGGCACACGGACATTGTCAAAATAAATCTCACCCTGATTTAAAGCCCGCTGCCCCATCTTATCAAGCGGTTTTCCCTTTCGCACACCCGGAAGATCAAGGGGTATAATACAGATTCCTCCGCCTGACATGCCTTTTGATGTATCAATGGTCAGATAGGCAAGCGTATGGGTGGCGATGGTACCGTTGGATACCCATGCGGATTTCTGGCCTTCAATGATCCATTCATCACCATCAATCCGAGCGGTCACCTGTCCGAAAATATTCGGATCTGTAAACTGCGGCGTAAAAGGGCACAGCGTATCCGTACCGTGTTCCGGTTCAGTGATTCCCCAGCAGCCTATAATCGAAGCATCCTTGCAGTCACAAAACGGTTCAATGATCTCCTCGATCAATCGCTCCGAAGGAACCATGGAGGCAAAAAAAGCGGGAAAGCAGGAAACCCCCAGGCCGATGGCAAAATCGACACTCCCCCATGCCAGTTCTTCCAATACGATATGGGTCTCCAGCGGATCGGTTGCAAGCCCGCCATAAGTATCCGGGATGAAAATGGTGTGGTATCCCAGCTCATATCCTTTTTTCATGGCACTCCAGAACAGATCGCTTTTTATTACTTCCTCAGGGTCCATTTTGTCAAGCGCGATACTGGCTGGACGCAGTACTTCCCTTGCAAAACGATGGGTCTCCTCCTTAATGGCGTTCTGCTCATCTGAAAGTTCAATATTTAATTCTTTATAGCCGATCATGATTAACTCCTTTCATCCGGATAAAAGCATTGCATTCGCTTTTGGATGATCTAAATAAAACCTGTTATCTATAATCCTCCAGCCGATATACGCCATCCCCATCAGGAGAGAACTGTTCCCGCAACACCCTGTCAAGCGCCTTTTCCGATATCGTCTTGGGGATCTCTTCCACCAATTGAAGATAGGAAGGGATAAAGTTCGGTTCCAGATCATTTCTGCATTTATCGTAAATGCTCTTTGGATCAATCGATTTTCCTTCAACCGGCGCAACGCTGGCTACAAGATCGCTCTCACCGGGAGCGCCTGATGCCGAAGGTATGCCATAAACGCATACTTCGCTCACATCAGGGTGCTCTCCGATCACCTTTTCAATATGATCCGGCTGAATAAAATCTCCCGCCCGCCGCAGCTCGCTCCCCTTTCGGCATATAAAATAATACCAGCCCTCTGAATCCTTTTTCACAAGGTCGCCCGTGCGCAGCCAGCCGCCGCGTGTTTTTGCCTCCGAAGCATCCGGGAGATCATGATAATCCACCTTTGTTTCCCCGCGGGTCATCTTGATAATCAGTTCGCCTGTTTCCCCGGCCGGAACCGGATTGTCATTTTCATCCACCACCCTGAATTCCATCATTCCGGGAAGGGGTTTGCCGAAACTTCCGACAGGGCCCTTTCCAGGGGGGTTGTACGCAAAGCCGCCTTCGACGGCGGCATACCATTCCAGTATTTTGACATCAAACCGCTTTTCGAACTCTTCCCAGATTGAAACGGGAGTCCCTGCGCTCATTACGGTTCTGACCGGATTATCCTTGTCGTTTTCTTTTCCCGGCTGATTGTATATGCCGGACATCATGCCCCCCAGAAGCGAAAAAGAGGTACACCCGTACTTCCGGCAGATATCCCAGATTCTGCTTTTGGTAAATCTCGCGCTTAAAACCGCCTTGGTACCGGTGCTCAAACTTGGGAACAGGGTCACGGCCTGCGCATTCCCATGGGTAAGCGAGAGGCCCGTATACAAGACATCATCCGGTTTATATTTCCAGACCAGACGGGTAGCGATATTGTAAAGGCCGAACCGATTGTTCCGAATCATCACTCCCTTTGGATCACCTGTCGTGCCGGATGTATAGATGATCTGCATGGGCTGCCGGACATCCATAATCTGCTGCGGAACCACCTCCCAGGAGTCCTTGTCCAGGATTTCGTTCAGGGAAGGATAGTCACTGGAAACCGGCACATCCTGTTCCGGCCGGTAAGCCACACAGACCTGTTTGACGTTCGGAACGTTGCCAAGCACAGGAGCGAGCTGCTCCAGCATCTCTCCGGAAACCAGCACTGCTTTTGCGTTGGAATTCTGCAAAAGAAAGCGCAGCCGGTCGCCCCTGCTCCTTGGATCAATCGGCACCATGATCGCTCCGATCACCGGCCCTGCGAGCATGGCATAGACGAATTCGGGATGATTGCGCATAAAAACGGCATAGGTATCCCCCTTTCCAAGACCACTCTCAAGAAACAGACGCGCGATCCGGTTTGAATTTTCGTAAAGATTTTTATAGGTGAGAATATCCTCGCCATGCTCACCATTCTCAAATATAAGAACCTCCTTATCCGGCTTTTCTTCAGCCTTCATCTCGATAAGATGAGAGGCGATAGCCTGATTCAAGTGGGCTTTTGAACTCATAATTCACCTTCCCTTGTTTTATCAATAACCCCCGGCCGGAATTTCATTACAAAAATCCATACGGCATTCAGCCGGAATTCATGGATGCGCCATGTTCCCGCAGCCCGGGAACCGATACGCTCTGATGACAGTGGTTAAATTTGTCAGTCCTCAACCGCTCCGATAAAGCCTCTATTGTATGTGGGGAACTCTTTGGCAAAAATCTCATCCCAGTGTTCCTTGGTCCAGAATTCATGCCGATCGAAATAGGGGTTCTTTTTTGCCACACTCACCGAGACGCTTATTACAATATCCACATCCGTAATCACCTCGAGTGCCAGGGCACTGAAAGCCAGCGTGCTGAATACTCTGCAGTGCAGCCCAAGACGGTGAGCCATCGATGCTGAAGCATTCGCGGCAATGCCCAGGTTCAAGTTCTTGAACATGCAGCTGGGACCATTTGCCGTGAGCGATTCCACCTCTTCAGCCTTGTTGAGTTCCGCGCATGTTTTATACCCGCAGGCCCCGCAGTTGTAATTGAATTCGGATTTACGCGTATCACCGATAATCATTAAAGAGCAGGGCTCCTTCATCAATTGAGCCAGATGCCTTCCATCCCGTGCGGCAAGAGGTGCCATATCCCCCAACGAAAAGCAGTATTCGGCGATCTGCTCAAGATCTTCACCTTCAACCGTAACGATTTTGATACTGTTTCTATCCTTAAAACGGAAACTGTTGTGGGCCGCCACCGCCATCAGTTCTACTGCGCGGTCCAACCCATTCCCGATAAGCTGAGACATTTCTTTGATTGCCATCTTCTCCTCCTGAAAGGTTTTAAAAACCTGTCTGACGATCGTAAAATTTAGCTGTAAATTGAACGAAACTGCGGCCACAGACGTTGAATCATTCTGTCGTTCATACTCCTCTGATTAATTTCAGCATACCGTTTCGGAATATCCCTGAACGGACTTTTCTCGGTTATCGAAATACCCATTGCAAGGGAAAAGCCCGTATTCTTCGGTAAAAGCCTCATACGCATGGCAGCGGCGCCTGCGGACCAGAACACACCGTAGTCGATCCCTAAATTTCTGGCCTGGGACATCATGCCGTCAAGAGCGTAGGCAATGTTGGCTGCCCGGAAAATGCACAGCGGCCCCCTGAAAGCCACATCCGGTTCGTCCGGAAGTTTTTCTTCTTCCTTCAGGTACTCGCAAACGAGCTTCCCGCACAGATTGCAGTTAATATCAGCAGGATCCGCAACGCATCGGAGGGATGTCGCGACCAGGACAACATCCGCGTCCCGGAGCATGGCCGCATCTCTCTTGAAAAAAGACCAGCTCGTTTTGATTTCCGCCATTTCTTCCATTTCCTGGCATATATCCTCGATATCGCATTCATCATCGAAAATATGGATACTGCACTCCCCGACACCGCCAACACGCGGGGAGGTTGTTCCTGAAGCAAGAATCAGACGCGCGGCGACTCTTGCCGCCTCGACCCTGTCCATCTCATATTGTTTGATGCTTCTTTCCATAATCTCCTCCTGCTATTCTTTTTCAATAGAAAGGCCATGGCTTTTTGCATGTTCCGGATACATCTCATAAGCCGGTTTTAAAAGCGGCAGCAGCTTAAGCACTTTAGGCATCGGGCCTTTCGCCTTAATCAACCCTTTTGCCAGAGCGATAGGCATCGATATGTGTTTCAGCCAGAACTTGTGGCAGGTGTCACTGCTCAGGATCATTTCAACCGTGGCTTTCAAATCGGTGTCACCCCACATCACCTCCCCCTTCTTGCCGTCGCCGGGAGTTATCCACAGCTGGTCATTGGGATTTGTTATGCTAAATTTGATTGTAATCCCGGTTGCAGCAAACCGGGGTCCGAATTCCGGATGGGCGACAAGGTGCTCGAAAAGCCCTCCTAAAACCGCGTGCATCTTTTCCCTGCTTTCAAATACAGCCATGTTGTCCTCCTTTTCTGTTTTGTTCTCTGTGGTTTGGGTTCCACAGAAAACCTTTCTTCCGTTAAAATAACCTATCGTTCCTTGTCATATGACCTCAGAAGCCCTTCAACGCCTCTTCTGAGAGTATCCAGCGCCCACTCGGTTGAATGGGATTCGGGTGACATGTACCAGCGTGTCGCAATACCCTGGTAGATAGCGGAAATGGAACGGGCAACGGAATCCGGATTAAATTTTCCAAAAATTCCCTGCTCCTGACCTTGGATAAGCGCCTGTGAGAGCAGTTCAATCCAATTATTAATCCAGCTCCGGAATATCTGACGATACTCGGCGTCATGAACCGCTATGGACATAAAATCGAACAAGATCGGATAACCGATAACAGCATCCGGGTCATCCGCGTCATAAAGCAAATCCAGCGAGAGTAATTTATCAAGAGGCTCATCAAACTCGTCCATCTTATCCCGGCACCTTTCAAATACCCTGTTGAAAAACTCCTCGAATACCGCCTTGAAAAGATCACGTTTTGATTTGTAGTAATGCGCGAGCCCCCCTTTTGAGAGACCGGCCGTGCGGCAGATATCCGCCATGGTGACATTGGCGCTTCCGAATTCAGAGATGGCCATGATCGCGGCCTCGAGGATCTGATTTTTTCGTATGGCTTCCAGTTCAAGAATCGGCGGCATATGTGTCTCCTGTAGTAACCATGAAAAATTCCGGCATAAGATTCGATCCATCGGCCGGCCAAGCACTGTTTATCCTGCCATGCAGATGGACACCGGACAAAACCGTGTTTTGCAATCCGACCAGACGAATTATAATCCGACCAATTGGTCGGTACATAAAATATTTATACGCGGGTGTCAAGTTTTTTTAATCCGGGTTTTAAATCAGAAATACCGTCTTACCCATCAGAAAACAAACAATAGGCATACCAGGCGCAAACCGGCAAGAAGAAACATGTCGAGTTGAAAGAATAACCGGAAGTGAAATACGGTTCTTGGTTTTACGGGGATGACGAACCGCAATCGGGTCCGTCATCCCCGCAACAAGGCTGCTTTAATGGAAAA
This sequence comes from Desulfobacterales bacterium, assembly GCA_046484745.1. Taxonomy (GTDB): domain Bacteria; phylum Desulfobacterota; class Desulfobacteria; order Desulfobacterales; family SURF-7; genus JAQYVL01. The sequence goes on from JAWOIJ010000094.1 coordinate 34,556, forward strand.
CGCTAAAAAAAGCCGACAACGCTTGAGATAAAACACCCGCCGCCACTGTCGCCGCCGCCATCATCGCCAGGAGGACCCGGGACGGTATCGGTAATCTTAACCGTTATTGAATCCACGCCCTGAAGTCCGCTTTTATCTGTAACCGTCAGTTCAAAAACGAGTTCAGCGCCGCTCTCTCCCACAGCAGGCGCCACAAAGGTCGGCTGAGCCGATAACGGGTCGAACAAGGTAACGGGTATTCCTGATTTCTGTGTCCATCGATAGGTAATCTCATCCCCTGCATTCGGATCAGAAGAACCGGAGCCGTCCAGTGTAACCGTGGCGCCTTCCGTGACTGTCATCTCGTCAGGTCCGGCATCCGCGACCGGCGGCTGGTTTAAACCGCTTGTCACATTCACAATGCATGTATCTACAGAGACAAGGCCGCCATTATCCGTGACGGTTAGCTCGAAGTGTAAGACATCATCACTGGTCAATAAAGGTGCGGTAAAGGTTGGCGAAACCGCCACGGTATCCGAAAGACTCACCGTGGTACCGGATATCTGTCGCCAGCGGTACTTCAGTACATCCCCGGTATCCGGATCATAAGAGCCGGATCCATTCAGTATAACTATATTTCCCGGACCGACTGTCTGGTCATCGCCCGCATCGGCTATTGGAGAACGATTTTTTCCGTTGACGCTGACAATGCAGGTATCACTCGACTGCAGACCGCCTTCATCGGTAACGACAAGCCTGAATTTCAATGAATCCCCGCTGGTTCCCACATACGGAGCGACAAAGGTCGGCTGAATCGCGGAAGAACTTGAAAGGGTAACCGCGACACCGGATATCTGCGTCCACGCATAGGATTGGATGACACCCGTATCCGGGTCATAGGAGTTTGATCCGTCTAACCGGACAGTGTCGCCTTCAACGATGTTCTCCTGGTCCGGACCGGCATTGGCAACCGGAGGTATGTTTCCCGGAATGTTCGTAACATTAACGATGCAGAGCGCTTCAGAATAAAGTCCCCCATCATCCGTTACGGTCAGCTTGAACGTGAGCGATGCTCCGGCTTCATTCACTTGCGGTGCAATAAAAGTCGGCTGATCATCCGTATTGTCGGACAACGTAACAACAGGGCCCAAGACCTGTTCCCACAAATAGGTGATCGGATCATCATCCGGATCGTAGGAACCGGTTGCATGCAGTGTCACGGTGTCTCCTTCCGGCACGGTCTGATCCGGGCCGGTCACGGCAACCGGCGTATGAGAATCGATCAGGATCTCATTGCTGATCGCGGCAACCGCATCGATATCGGCTCCTGCATAAGGGCTGTCGGACTTCCCTTCGTTGAGATCCGTCAATTTGACAAAATAGTATTGTTCCCACAACTCCACGCCGTTTCCCAGATAGGCATCGATGTCAACGCCGTAGGTGCCGCCCCAGATGCTGCCAATGGGTATCCAGTTGACGCCGTCCTTGCTGATGGAAACCTCCGTTCCCTCATGATAATAACCCACCTCAAAAACCCAGAGATCTGCCGTGTCATCACCGGATGTGGTCAATGCATTATCGGTAAATTCCAGAACCAGCTCGCCGCCGTCACCCAGACTCACCGCTTCATAAGGATCCAATGGCACGGATCCGCTGTAATCCGGAATTCCAAGCGAATACTGAGGGTCACTATACGGAAGCGCCGTATTCGCTCCGGCAGTAAAGCTTTCTACACGGTCAGCAAAACTGGTTGTGTCGATCTCAACCTCCTTGCCGTCCATTGTAAAAAGATATGTCTCTGCAAAGGCAGTATTCACGGTCCCGGCTACCAACAGCAAACAGAAAAATATGAGCTTAATTTTATGCAACATGACCATTTCCTTTTTTAAAAGTCAGTAAAAATTTACAATCACCTGTTTCTCATCAAGGCATGCAAGCATCGCGCCAGCAATCAAACAAAAAATATTAATAAATTTCAATATGTTAAATTTTTACTTTTAAAAAAATTTCATTCACAACGCCAATTGTGAAAAAAACTACACAAATTTATGAAAACCTGAAACTCAAAAGCACAAGATATGAGATTTATCTTATATTAATCGCACAATTAGAATCAATCGTCAATCATTATTCAACATTAATCCTTTTTGATTCGGATAAGTTATATGGTTTTATGAACGATTGAGTTTCATTTTTACCCTGTTCCATAGCCTTGAGCCAGCGAGAACAGCCAGATAAGTAATACCGGCAATGACAATGATCGCGGGACCGGTGGAAAGGTTATAGTGATAGCTTAAAACAAGTCCGGCCCCGTTAAAGGCCATGCACAGAATAACGGCAAGCAGCATTACCTGCCAAAGCCGCCTTGCAAACTGCCCCGCCACCGCAGCAGGAATTGTTAACAGCGCGATGACCATAATAATTCCGACCACACGAACCAGCAGGACAACAGTCAGGGCGGTCAGACATAAGAGGAGGATGTAAAACAGGTTCGTATGAATCCCGCGAAGACGGGCAAACTCATCATCATAACAAACAGCAAGCAGTTTGTTGTAAAAATATATTGAAAAAGAGGCGATAATGACGTTCAGACCCGCTACCATCCATAAATCGCTTTTTGAGATGATCAGTATATCCCCAAAAAGATAACTCGTCAAATCAAAATACCCGGGCGTAACATCCAGAAAAAGTAATCCGGCTGCCATACCGACCGCCCAGAGCACTCCGATTACAGTGTCTTCTCTCTGTTTTGCATACAGGGTGACAGTACCAATCAACAATGCCGCAAGTATGGCGGACAAAACAGCGCCGTACATGGGGTCAAACCATACGATTCCCACTTTTTTCTGCAGATAGATTGCCGCACCGATTCCACCGAACACACAGTGGGAAATCGCTCCGGCCAAATAACTGATACGACGGGTAACAACAAATGTTCCAATGATCCCAAACGACACGCTTGCCAGCACTGAAACATAAATTGCAAGGCGAAGGAACTCGTTGTCAGGATCCAAAACAGCCGACCAGAATTCAATCATGCCTGTGCCCCGTTTCACTGCAGCGATGATCATGTCGAATCATACGCAAATCCCGACCATAAATATCCATAATCAGTTTACCGTTAATTTCACTTGTCGGATGGATTACAACGCGACGATTGACGCATATGACACTTTTAACGATCCGGGATACAAAACCCATATCATGGGATACCAACAGAATGGTCATGCGCGTGTTCAGTTCCTTTAAAATACAAGACAGCGCCTCTTCGACTTCAGGATCGATATTGGAGGTCGGTTCATCAAGGAGAAGCAGTTCCGGTTGGCAGCATAAAGCTCTTGCGATGAGAACCCTCTGTCGCTGACCGCCTGAAAGCTCACTGAAACGATGGCTGACAAAGTCAGACATTTTCACCTCCTCCAGGGCGGATTCCGCTGCAAGACGATCCGCTTTTGAATACCAGCCCCCTGTTGAATGCCCCAGGCGTCCCATGAGAACAATATCCAGGACGTTTACCGGAAACTGCATATCCAGATTTGAATACTGCGGCATGTAGCCTACTCGAAGCCTTGATTTTTCAGGCGATTTCCCAAAAACCTTTATATCGCCCGCACTCGGCTTCAAAAGCCCGAGCAAAAGTTTCAGCAGGGTTGTTTTACCACCCCCATTCGGCCCGACAATGCTTGCAAAATCCAAACGCGCTACGGTCAGATCAACATTTTCCAGAACGTTCTCTCTTGCGTACGCAAAAGAAACATTTTTCATGACGACATCCACTTCTCCTGCCACGGGTATCTCCTAAAAATGAAGTACATTGAACCAATATTTCTGCAGTCTGAAATGCCTAAAAACCGACCGCCTTATCTTTCCAGCGCCCTGGAAATCCGGTTCGACATCTCCTCAAGGTTGTTCAGGTAGTCTCCTGCAAGCGGATCGATCGATATGACCGTTCCGTTTATGGCTTGAGCAATTTTACCAGCCGCGCTCTGGTCAAACTGGGGTTGGACAAAAACAATACGCGCCTTTTCCCTTTTCGCTCTTTTAATGAACTGTGCCAGATCTTTTCCCTTGGGAGACTTGCCCTCTATCTCAACGGCGACCTGATTGAGACCGTATTCGTCCGCAAAATAGCCGAAAGAAGGATGAAAAACATAAATTGACTGCCCTTGGAAGGGAGCAAGCGTTGCCGCGATTTTGCTTTCCAGGATCTCAATATCTCTTATGAAACCTTTAAAATTCGCCGTATATTCTTCTTCACCTTCAGGATCAACTCTTACCAGTGTGCGCCGTATGGTTTCGGCCTGTTTTTTAACCAGCCGGGGACTCAGCCAGATATGCGGATCATTGCCTTCCAATCCATGGGTGTGCGTATGTTCCCCTTCATCCTGATCAGCACGTCCGCTATCCATTTTCGCATGATCATCCTGATGATCGAGCCTGACCTCCAGTCTTCGCAGTTTTATTCCTTCCCGAGTGTCAACAATCTGAAGGTTTTTTGCAATGGTTTTTATCTTTGGGAGAAGCGTCTCTTCAAATGGAACCCCGATTCGAAAAAAAATATCTGACTTTACAATGCTGAGCATCTGAATGGGCGACGGCTTATACGTCGCTGGATTTTCTCCAGGAAGGACAAGAACCTCAACCAAAACGCGCCTTCCCCCGATACGCTCGACAAAATACGCCTGGGGCATGATGCTCACAATCACAGGCAGCGGTTTAAAAGATTTTTCAGGGGTGTCCGGTGACTCGGATTGCGCGGTACCTGGAAAACCGAACAACACGGAAATCAGAATCAAAAAACGGATAACGCTCATATGTTTCACCTTATAAATGGATACGGACAGGTATCCTCCGTAACGATTTCATGCTCCATCTCCAACTCCGGATCAACCTCTGTTTGCCATAACAGCTTGATTTGCAATCAGATAGAATTGAATTGCTTTTTTTGAAACAATATACGGATTTGATATTACTTTTCGAACCATAGATCAACCTGAAAACAGGTTCATACCGCTCTGATTTATGCTTGACATTGGATCAAGATTATTCTATTTTCTCCATCAATTGATGCAAACATGCTTTGGGATATATTTGATGGGATTGGGGAACCCCTGATGGTAACACCACTGGAAAAAGCCAGACGAGATCCAAACTCGATGAAAGCCAGAATACTTGATTCCGCACGCAAGCTTTTTGGTGAAAATGGTTATTCAGGGACAACGACCCGAATGATTGCAAAAGCGGTTGGCATCGACATTTCAACGCTTTATTACCACTGGGGAGAGAAGGCGGATCTCTATGATGCCGTATTAATGGCGACCCAGGAGGGACTTAAACAGCAGCTTAAAAAAATTGAAAAAGTCATACACGGAAAACCGCTTCCCGAACGTCTCGAGATCGCGATCAACATGTCCTGCGACTATCTGTTTCAAAATCCGGAGATAACCAACCTGATCCTGCTGAACTATTTTACCAATTCACACAATGGAGAAGCCCCGGATTTTAATTTTATCGATATCATTGCAGGCATCGCGATATCTATGGGACTTGCCATGGATAAGGCAAAAATAACCAAGCAGGCAAAAGCCAGGGTGATGGCGGTCATGCTGTCACTGTTTAATTTTATTGCAGGCAAAAGATTTCTGAGTCCGATAATAGGCGCCGAGTCAGAAGAATATTTAAGCGTGGTAAAAGAAACCTTGAATTTTATCCTGATCCCGGCGTTTATTCAGGGAAAAAATGAAACGCCTTAAATTTGTAACCATCATGCTGCTACAGGGAATTGCAGCAGCGTGATCTGCTGCACAAAGATAAACGTCAACGCAACCTCTTCTCGGGTGGAGAGCTTATCGGTCAGGGGTGTTAAAAATGTTTGAATTTGACAAATCACAAAAACAGATTCAAAAAGCGGTAAAAGCGTTTGCCAAGGGAGAATTTGACAAAGAGCTGATACAGGAGCTTGAAAAAAAACGGGAATATCCAAAAGCAATCTGGAAGAAGGCAGCCGATCTTGGTTTTATTGGAATTCACTTTCCAGAAAAGGTATCAGGCGCCAGTCTTGGAATCTTTGAAAATGTCATCGTTGCGGAAGAGATGTGCCGCAAGGATTCCAGCATGGGCATTACGCTGACGATGGCCGGATATGCGTCTGAATGTCTTCTGCGTTTCGGCAAAGATGAATTAACAGAAAAATTTCTTCCGAAAATTGCCGAAGGTGAAATGCTTTCAGGCGGTGCTTTCATGGAACCGGATAATGGAGCAGACATTACGATCCTTTCTACGAAAGCGATCAAGAACGGCAGCGAGTGGGTAATCAATGGGAAAAAATCCTTTGTGATGAACGGCGGGTCCGCTTCCTTTTATATCGTCCTCTGCCTGACAGATCAGAACGCGCAGCCTTCGACACAGGGAATCAGCATGATCCTTGTAGAAGCCGATACAGAAGGTCTTGAAGCAAAAGATGTCGGCAAAAAACTGGGAATCAACATGATGCCCATGGCTGAACTGACATTTGACAACGTCAGGGTTCCCCTTTCCAATCTGATTGGAGAAGAAGGAAAGGGCTATGACAATATTCAAAATTTCTTTGCGGAAAGCAGAATTCTTTCGGCAGCCCAGGCTGTTGGAACAGCCGAGGGGGCTTATGATCGCGCCCTTGATTACATAAAGGGCAGAGAGCAGTTCAACCGTCCGATAGCCGCATTTCAGTCTGTTCGTCATAAAATTGCCGACATGTGCACCAAAATTGAATTTTCGAAGCTGATCACCTATGAGGCCGCGCAGCGTTACGACAAGGGTGCAATCGACCCAAAATTCTCGGCAATGGCTAAAATTGCAGCTACGAACGCGGCCATGGAAGTTACCAATGAGGCGGTTCAACTTTTAGGCGGATACGGCTATATGACGGAATACGAAATTGAACACTTCTATCGAGATGCCAAAGTACTGCAGATTCGAGAAGGAAATATCAATGTTCTAAGAGATATCATAGCCGATACAGCTATCGGGAAGTTAAAATAGACCCCGGGATTATTATTCAGGAGAATTGACGATGGAGATTCTGAACTATACGGAAGCACACCATGAATTCAGGCAGCGCCTGCGCACTTTTCTGGAAAAAGAAGTCATACCCTACGCGGAACAGTGGGAACAAGATCATATCGTTCCCAAAGAGATCTGGAATAAAATAGGGCAACAAGGATTTTTATCTACCAGCGTAGCCAAAGAATATGGTGGTCTCGGAGGGGACTTTCTCTATTCAGCCATCGTATGCGAGGAGATGGCGAAAACCGGGCAGACCGGTCTTGCCGCTCCGCTTCACAGTGATGTTGTTGTTCCCTATATTCAAGAATATGGTTCAGAAGAGCTAAAAAAAAAATATCTTCCAGGATGCGTGTCCGGAAGTGTCGTCACCGCTGTTGCCATGACAGAGCCAGGAGCGGGAAGTGATCTTTCTTCAATCCAGACAACCGCGGTAGAAGAAGGCGATGACGTAATTATTTCAGGCTCAAAAACATTTATTTCAAATGGTATCCATTGTGATCTCGTTATTGTTGCCGCAAAGGATCCGGCGATTGAAAACCCTTACAATGCCCTCTCCCTTTATATTGTAGAAAACGGAACTCCCGGATTTGAAAAAGGGAAACAGCTCGAAAAGATGGGATGGCACAGTCAGGATACCGCAGAATTGTTCTTTAATAACTGCCGGATTCAAAAATCAAATATCTTAGGAGAAAAAGGTTACGGATTCCTTATGCTGATGGGAAAGCTCCAGCAGGAAAGGCTTGTCTGTGCCATGGGAGCCGTATATGGTGCCCAGGTTTGCCTTGACAGAATTGTTGAGTACTGTAAAAAGACAAGCGATGCATCCGGGAAGCCGCTTTCCAAATCCCAGGCAGTTCAGTTCGCACTTGTTGAAATGGCAACCGATGTAAAAATCGGAAGAACCTTTGTCGATAAGTTGATCGTCGATCACATGGAAAAAAAAGACATTAAGACAGAAACTTCCATGGCCAAATTCTGGATGACCGAAATGACCAATCGGATCATTGGAAGGTCCCTTGAAATCATGGGTGACTTTGGAACCGTGGAAACAAACCCGTTATTGCGCGGATGGCGCGATGCCAGGGTTACTTCTATTTTTGCAGGTACCAATGAAGTCATGAAGTTCATTATTTCAAAATTAATGCAGTTGTAAGCAATTTTTTGCTGGTTTCCCCAAGCCAATCGATTATGGCGAGATGAAATTTTAAATTATTCAAAAACGAAGGAGATTAACCATGGCAGACATTAAATTTGACGGCAGAGTTGCTATCGTAACCGGCGCCGGTGCCGGTCTTGGAAGGACCTATGCACTTTCCCTTGCTGCACGAGGGGCAAAAGTGGTTGTCAACGATCTGGGCGGTGCCCGTGATGGTTCAGGTTCAAGCACCAGTGCCGCAGATACGGTTGTTGAAGAAATTAAAAAAGCAGGCGGCGAGGCTGTTGCAAACTATGATTCCGTTGCAACCGTCGAAGGTGGTGAAAACATAGTTAAAACCGCAGTAGACACTTTCGGGAAAATCGATATTGTTATCAACAATGCCGGTATACTCCGGGATAAAAGCTTTGTAAAAATGACAGAGGAGGAGTGGGATCTTGTACTGGCCGTTCATCTGAAAGGCGCTTACTGTGTAACCCAGCCGGCTTTCAAAATTATGAAAGAAAACGGCTACGGAAGAATCATCAATACCGCTTCAGGGGCGGGACTTTATGGAAATTTCGGCCAGAGTAACTACTGTGCGGCTAAAATGGGTGTTGTCGGCCTGATGAACAACATCGCCATCGAAGGTGCAAAATACAATATCAAATGCAATACCATCGCACCCATCGCGGCATCGCGGCTGACCGAAGACATTATGCCGCCGGATTTGTTTAAAAAGCTTCAGCCTGAATTCATTACACCGCTGGTGCTCTACCTGGTTTCTGAAGAGAATCAGGCAACAAAAATGATTTTCAACTGCGCGGCAGGATGGTTCAGTAGAACAGAGATTCTGTGCGCTCCGGGTGTATGTATCGGCGATGGCAAAAGAGAAATACCCGTCGAAGAGATACGAGACAACTGGGACAAAATCATCAGTCTGGATGACGCCAGGCAGGTCAACAATGTTGGTGAATCTTTCGCGTTCTTAGGGCCTTTGCTTGCCTGATCACTATAAAAAAACAGGTTTGCTTCCGGAACAAGATTGTCGGGACACGTTACACAAGACCATGAAATCACGGAGGTTAAAAATGGTTGGTATTACATCATACGGAGGGTATATCCCTCGATTAAGGTTAAACCGGGGGGCCATTTACGGAGCAAATGCATGGATGGCACCTGGACTGATCGGCTCTGCAGGAGGCGAACGCTCTATGGCCAACTGGGACGAAGACAGCCTTACTATGGCTGTTGAGGCTGCCAGAGACTGTATTGCGGGGTTTGATAAAAAAACAATCGATGCGGCATATCTGGCATCCCTCAATCTTCCTTTTGAAGACAGACAGAACTGCGGTATCATGACGGCGGCGCTGAATCTTGAGGAAAATGTTGAATCCGCGGACTTTACGGCATCAACCCGTGCGGGCCTCTCCGCTGTCATCTCAGGAATCAATGCCGTTAAAACAGGAGACTATCGAAATGCCCTGATAGCGGCAGGTGACCGGCGCATCACGAAAATGGGGTACCTGCATGAGCTCTGGGCTGGTGACGGTGCCGCGTCCCTTCTTATCGGCTCCGAAAATGTTATCGCTGAATTCAAAGGCGCGTATTCCATTACAGACGACTTTGTCGATCATTTTCGTGGTCATGGGCAAACGTTTGATTACAACTGGGAAGAAAGGTGGATCAAGGACGAGGGTATCGGAAAGCTGGCTCCAAAAGCCATCAAAGGTGTTTTAGATAAAACAGGCGTTGACGGCAAAGAGATAACCCGCTTTGTCATGCCGTGTGTTTTCGGGATCGCTCCGGTTCAAATCGCAGGTGGTTTTGGCATCACGCCGGACAAGGTTGCAGATAACATGCACATGGTATGCGGTGATACAGGTTCGGCCCATCCCCTGGTGATGCTGGTTTCCGCTCTTGAAACCGCGGCACCCGGAGACAAGATTCTCGTTGCGGCTTTTGGCCAGGGTGCTGTCGCGATTCTTTTCGAAGTCACTGAAAATATAACCAAACTTTCAAAAAGAAACGGGATATCCGGTTCCCTTGCGGACAAGAAAGAGGAATTGAATTACATAAAGTTTCTATCACATCGTGGACTGCTGAATCAGGACTGGATGATGAGAGCGGAGGGAAATTACAAAACAGCACTTACAACGCTGTACCGCAACCGAAAAATGATTCTTGGAATGGTCGGCGGCAAATGCACCAAGTGCGGGACCGCTCAGTATCCCAAGGCAGAAATGTGCGTCAATCCGGAATGTGGTGAAATCGGCACCCAGGAAGACTGCGAATTCGCAGATCAGCCGGGAAAAATAAAATCCTATACATCGGACCTTCTGACTTACACCCTGGATCCGCCCGCACATTACGGCATGGTAACATTTGAAAATGAGGGCCGGAACATGTTCGATTTTACGGATTATGAGCAGGGAAAAATAGAAGTAGGACTGCCGGTTAAAATGGTATTCAGGATCAGGAATTTTGACAAGCCAAGGGGTTTTACCCAGTATTACTGGAAAGCCAAACCGGTTATTTCAAAAGAGGAGGCGTAAAATGGCTGATGGAATAAAAGACAAAGTCGCTATACTGGGAATGGGCTGCTCCAAGTTCGGTGAAAGATGGGACTGCGGCCCGGAACAGCTTATGATTGAGGCTTTTCAGGAATGCATTAAAGATGCGGGAATTGACAAAAGTCAGATCCAGGCAGCATGGTTCGGCCAATGCTACGATGAAATCGGAACAGGCAAAGGCTCACTTGGGTTACCTTTTGCCCTGAGATTGCCGTACATCCCCGTAACCAGGGTTGAGAACTTCTGCGCTACCGGGACCGAGGCTTTTCGGGGGGCTGTTTATGCGGTCGCGAGCGGTGCATGCGATATCGCACTCGCGCAAGGTGTTGAAAAACTAAAAGATACGGGATATGGGGGGCTGCCGGCCATGGACAGCGCCAACAGCGGTTCTCTGACCGGACAGGTAATGCCCAATATCTCAGCGCCAGGTGCATTTGCTCAGCTTGCAAGCGCATACCGGGCGAAACACAATGTAAGTTACCAGGATCTTAAGAGAGCCATTGCGCAGGTATCTGTAAAAAGTCATGCGAATGGATCAAAGAATCCCAAGGCCCATCTGAGAAAACCGGTAAGTATTGAAAAGGTGATGGCTGCCCCGATTATTGCTGATCCGCTGGGTCTTTTTGACTGCTGCGGCGTCAGTGATGGATCGGCGTGTGCCATTGTCACCACACCGGAAATCGCGAAAAGCCTGGGTAAAACAGATCTGATTACCGTAAAAGCAATTCAACTGGCGGTCAGTAACGGTCAGGAACAAGCGCACAAAAGCTGGGACGGATCATACTTTGCAACGACCAGAAATGCGGCCAAACGCGCATACGAGGAAGCGGGTATTAAAAATCCGAGAGAAGAGATCAGCATGCTCGAAGTACACGACTGTTTCTCCATCACTGAATTTGTAACCTATGAAGATCTTTACATTTCCCCTGAAGGCGGCGCCTTGAAAGATGTAATGGACGGGTTCTACAATGCGGATGGCCCGGTTCCGTGCCAGATTGATGGCGGACTCAAATGTTTTGGACATCCCATTGGTGCATCCGGCCTCAGAATGCTCTATGAAATGTATCTGCAGCTCCTGGGGAGAGCCGGTGAAAGGCAGCTCCGCGATCCGAAAATCGGGCTGACCCATAACCTGGGCGGTTTTCCGTTCTCCAATGTCAATGCCATCTCTATTGTAGGACGCTACGAGTGATACAAAATCATCATGCCTCCGTATGCAAACGCTTGCGGGGGCATGATTTTTAGAGTGTTACATAATCTATCTATTATGTAAAAACCTTCCCCTTTTTTAGTCAATTTATTCCACAAAATCAAGTGGCTGGTTTTTGTTCAATCGACTTAATCATTTGATATCCTTAGGTTTAAATTTCTTTTTCTGCAATCTGGTACAACCTTTGCTTTAAAACGCAGTCAACAGCAAAAGCAATTGAATTGAAAGCCTTTTGGCAAAGATTTAATGATTGCTTTACACAACACAAACGTAAAAAACAGTTGCCGGCTAAGCAGGACTGTTTGTAAAAAATAAAGGAGATGAGTGCTTTGAAAGAGATGATAACCAGAAACGGAGACAGGCGCACCAATATCGACCGGCGAATCATATCCTATGATCTGTACATTCCGGAACGAAGATCAGGAAAAGAAAGAAGAAATGGTGCCGATCGAAGACAGAAGGCCGGAAGTCTACAAAGATAAGATCGTTATAATCTTTAAAAATCTCCTGCAACTCTTCGACTTATCATCAACCATCGCGTTTACTTTTTAAAACCAATCAGGCTGGGCATATATAAAAAACCGCGGGTATCGAAAAACCGGCGGCTTTTTTACGAAGCATACAGATCGCTTCCGTTCAACCCGATTCTAAAAGTTGAAAGTATTCTTCTTCTGTAATGATCCTGGCATTTACTTCCCGGGCTTTCTTTATCTTGGCGGACCCCGCCTTTTCACCGCATACCAGATAATCGGTTTTGGTATTTATCGCAGATTGTACGTTTGCACCCAACTTTGCGGCATGCGCTTTCATATCCTCCCGACTGCCCTGTTTCATTTTCCCGGTAAACACGATCCCCTTGCCGAAGATCGTGCTGCCTGAAGCTTCTTTTTCATCTTCAAGAGGCGTTCTTTCAAGATTAAAGCCGAGGTCCATCATATGCTGCATCTCATCCCAGACCTTCTGGATGCCATTTATAATCGATTCGCTGGTTATCGGGCCAAATCCATGTATATTTTTAACATCTTCTTTGGTCAGTTCTCCAAAACGCTCAAGGCGGAAATGTGCCAGAAGCTTCCGGCTGTCTCCGGTACCCAGATCCGCGATTCCGAATGCAGCCAGAAATCGCCAATCATCGACCGGTTTCTCCCTGCTTGTCCGGAGTGCATTATAAAGATTTTTTGACTGAACAGGACCAAATCCGACCGCAAGAAAATCTTCCTCTTTCATCAAATAGATCTTTTTGAGGCTGTCATATCCTTTTGCAACCAGTTTCTGAATCGTTTTGATACCGAACCACTCCGCTGTTCCCAGAATTTTAAAAAAATGAAATATGCACTGCTCTACCTGCGCAGGACAGGAAGACGATGTGCATTTTAAAAAATCCTTATCCCACAGCAGGATTGAATTACAGGAAGGACACTTCTCTGGAAGTTCTGTCTGAAAAGAAGGCTGAATAACATTTTCCAGTTTCGGTATTACCTCGCCGCTTCGAATGATCTCGATTTCCGCACCCGGTCCGATTTTTTCCGCTTTGACCTTGCCGGCATTATGAGCCATAACCCGCTTGATTTTCGCGCCTGAAAGAGATACCGGAACAATTTCCAGAACCGGTGTAATGTTTCCGGTTCTACCGACCTGCCAGATAACCTTTAAAACCGTTGTTACAGCGGTTTCCCCTTTTGTCTTTACAGCAATCTGCCAGCGGTAATGATGCGCGGTTGCTCCCATATGCTTCCGAACCCGCTCATCCGTTACACTGAGCACCATGCCGTCAATTGGGTAATCGGTTTCGCTGCAAAGCTTTTCAGTTATCTCTCCTATCTGATTCAGAAGTTCTTCTGCCGTTCCGGTCCAGGATTTGAGTTTTATATACGGGACAAAGTGTACCGCCCTGTCTTGAATTGCTTTTTCAGCAAACGTGTTGAGAGTATCGGAATTTATAATTCCAACCACCAGATTACGGGGATGTTCAAAATGTGCTGACAGGTGTTCCTCAAAATAGGATTTCAGGATAACGATTTCACCGATTCCCAACCCTCTGCCACCGACCGGATAAACCCCTTTTTGATAAGCATTGCTTATTTCATAGCCGATCTCACCGTTCCCTCTCGATGCGAATACCTTTCCGTCATCTCTCCCGGCAAGTCCGTCCAGCTTGGGTGTTACCGAAAAGAAAATCTTTTGAATTTCGATTTCAGCCGCCTCTTTTTTCACCCGGCTGACAAATCGTTCCAGGTCTTCTTTTGTGTAGGCTTTTTCAATCGAAAGCATGGGAACCGGATGTCGAACCTCTCTTTTGGTTTTGAATGCTTCCGGCTCCACTCTGTTCAGGAAGGGGTTGAAGGGATCGATAGACCTGAGTTTCTCAACCAGCAGATCGTATTCCGTATCACGGATGAGAGGCTTTCCGTTTCTGTAGGCAACATTATATGCCTCCAGTTTTTTTACAATTTGTTCGACTCCGGTATTATTGTCAGGCATAATTTTGTGAGTACCCTTTGAACCGCCTTGCAGTTTTTCTTAAACCGATTTTCACCAAATCCGGGCTTCCATGTTAGCGTTGACAGCTCGTCAGACACAACCAGTATGGCCCCCACATCCACTTTTCTGAACATTCCAACCGTAAATAAAGCGGATGTCTCCATTTCAACTGCCAGAATATTTTTCTCCTGGTAGAAAAGGACCTTCGCGGTTGTCTCTCTGAAAGCAGCATCCGTTGTCCAGACAATCCCCTCATGACAGGAGAGCCGCTCTTTTGAAAAAGTCTCTTTGATCAGGGAAAGGGTGTTCATTGAACAAAAAACGGTTTGACCGGTATTCTTTCCATAATGAAGCGAGGTACCCTCTTCGATGACAGCCCCTGTTGGAAGAATGATATCTCCGATCGTTACCTTCCCTGAGATCGCACCGCACAATCCAAAAAAAACAACCCTTCTTGAACCCCTTGCGATCAGCGTTTCAAGGAGGAGAACAGCATAAGGAGCTCCGATTATCGGTCCTACGATTGAATACCGCCGGCCATTTCGATCGATCGTACAACACCGGCTTATCATCAGGTTGGAAAAATCATCCGGCGCAGCGCCCAGAAGCGTGCATATTGCATTCATATCCTTGACTGATGATACCAGTATTGCCAAAGGCCCGGGATCAGGGGATGTGTTTCCTTTTGCCGGATTAATGACCGGCTCAGCAGATTTCATGTGTTAAAAACCGTTCATCTTTTTATTCAGGCCGCGTCAGTTTCTCAAGGTCTTCCTTGACTTCATCAATAATATTATAGAAAAATTCCATATCCTCAACCGTCAACCGACCTGCCTTTGAAGGGGCCCTGTCTGTTCCATCTACTTTTTTTAAAATACGCGGACCGATCTGAACCTTGGGCCGAGCATCGCCATACTGATTGATTGAAATGAGAAGGCCGGTTTCCTCGCATTTCCACTGCTTCAACATCTTATCTTTATCCGGATCAAAAGCCATATTGTCACCCCCTGTATATTCAAAAATTCATATTGATATTCCAGTTTTCTGTTTCCTGAAAGTTTACGTTGATATTCGGGAAAAATCAGCGATATCCTCAAAAAGCCCCGCAATACCGGATAGAAGCGCAAGCCGGTTGTTTCGTATATCCGGATTGTCCGCCATCACCATTACACCGTCAAAAAAAGAATCTACAGTATCACGCAGACTCGATATTTCGAGCAGGGCTTTATCAAAATTTCCTTGCAAAAGATGGTTTCGGACTTTCAAACCGACATTCCTGCAAGCATCATACAATGAAGACTCGCAGCTTTCTTCAAAAAGAGATGGATCCACTTCCGTTTTTTGAAAGTCATCCGCTTTTTTAAGAATATTGACGGCCCGTTTAAAGGCCACGGCAAGCGGCTGAAAATCCGGTTTGCTTTTCATTTCTTCCAGGGCCTTTACCCGTTCTCGAACATCCGGAACATTGTCTATCGAGACAGAAGTCACCGCTGCAATAAAATCCTTCTGGAACCCCTCTTCCGCGAGCATGTGCGAAATCCGGTCCCTGAAAAAGACATAGATCCGATCTGCTGTTTCCCGGATCCTGTCGCTATCCTTTTCTCCAAAAAGACCGACACTCTCCACAATGAGATCTTTTAAGGAAAAGGAAAAGCGGTTTTCCTGAATAATCTGGATAATCCCGATCCCCTGCCGTCGGAGAGCATACGGGTCAGATGCTCCGGTCGGTATCAATCCAACCTGAAAACACCCGCAGATGGAATCGATCTTGTCCGCAATCGCGAGGAAAGAGCCCGTGATGGTTCCGGGCAGCGGAGCGCCTGAGTAAACCGGCCGATAGTGTTCTTCAACTGCAGTTGAAACCGCATCCGGCTCACCTGCCTTTTCGGCGTAGACTCGGCCCATAATACCCTGAAGTTTAGGAAACTCAACAACCATCTGGCTCACAAGATCCGCCTTGCACAGCCATGCTGCCCTGCCGACATGTTGTTTTATCTCAGGACTGCTTCCGGTCTTATCCGCGAGATACTCGCCGAGCTTTTGTACACGAACCGACTTTTCATAAATAGAACCGAGTTTTGCCTGAAAAAGAACCCCCTTCAATTTCTCGACCAGATCCTCCATGCTGGTTTTAAGATCACTCCGATAAAAAAACATCGCATCTTCAAGCCTTGCTCTCAAAACCCGCTCATGCCCCGTTGCCACAAGCTCCATGTCCTTTGCACGCGTATTGTTGACCGCAATAAAACAGGGTTTGAGACGATTGTTTCCATCAACAACGGCAAAATACTTCTGATGCTCCCGCATGGCCGTGATCAGAACCTCCTTTGGAAGTTCAAGAAATTTCGTATCGAATTTCCCGGCAACCGGAACCGGGTATTCAACAAGGTTTGTAACAATATTGATCAATTCATCATCCGGCTGAAATTTTCCTCCGAGGCCTTTGGCAACATCTACGATCATCTCTTCAACCATGTTCCTTCGCCTGCCGATATCCGGAATGACATATGCGTTCTCAAGGGCGGGAACATAGTGATCCGGGATTTCAATTTTAATCCGGCCGGGTGCCATAAATGGATGCCCCGTCACGTAACGACCGCTTTTTATTCTTCCGATTTCAAAAGCGATCACCCTTTCCCCCAGAAGTGCCAGGACAGACTGAATCGGCCTCGCAAACACGATGTTCATATCAGACCATTTCATGGACTTTGGGAAGGGCAGAGATAAAATCATCTCCGGAAGAATCGTTTTTAAAATTGTTTTTGTCGCAAGCCCCTTTTCAGTTTGAACCGCCGTAAGGTAACGGCCCTTGTCCGTCTCCCTGCTTCCGAGTTTTTTTACCGGGACACCGACCTTTTCGGCAAATTTCACGGCGGCAACGGTTGGATTGCCTTTTTCGTCGAACCCAACGCGTTCCGGAGGACCGGTAACTTCAATTTTCCTTGGCTCCTGTCTTTCCGCTACATCCAGTATTTCAACCGCCAGTCTTCTCGGGGTTCCAAAAATACTTGCTTTTCCATAGGCAATACGAGCCTCGTCCAATTTGCGTTGAAGGCCTTCAGACAGAGACTTTAAGGCCGGATCTATATATCCGGCCGGCATCTCTTCTGTTCCGATTTCAAGTAATAAATGCTTCATAGTCTCCTCTATTTTTCAACCGGCCTGATGATCACCGGTACCTGTAAAATCTTCTGCAGCCTTACAAATCCTTCCGATCAAGAAGCGGAAACCCCATTTGCTCTCGCTGGTTAAGATACGCCTCGGCACATGCCCTTGCGATATTTCGAATGCGTGCAATAAATCCGGTTCTCTCCGTAACGCTGATTGCGCCTCTAGCATCCAGCAGGTTAAAGGCATGAGAACATTTCAGGCAATATTCATAAGCCGGAAGTACCAGTGTTTTCCGGATGGTTCTCAATGCCTCGGCCTCATACTTATTGAAAAGATCATGCAGCATTTCTACATCCGCAACCTCAAAATTATACGTTGACCCCTCCACTTCTTCCTGATGATGGACATCACCGTAGCTTATACGGTTATTCCACTTCAGATCGTAGACATTATCAATTCCCTGAAGATACATGGCGATCCGCTCCAGACCATAGGTAATCTCAACAGATATGGGATGGAGTTCAATGCTTCCCGCATGCTGAAAATAGGTAAACTGGGTAATTTCCATTCCGTCCAGCCAGACTTCCCAGCCGAGGCCGGATGCGCCCAGCGTGGGAGACTCCCAGTCATCCTCGACAAAACGGATATCATGTTCCAGGGGATCAACTCCAATTGCTTTAATGCTCTGCAAATAAATCTTCTGGATATCAACCGGAGACGGTTTCAGGATTACCTGGAATTGATAATAATGCTGAAGCCGATTCGGATTTTCACCGTACCGGCCGTCAGTTGGACGCCTTGACGGCTGTACATAAGCAACGTTCCAGGGTTCCGGGCCAAGGGCCTTAAGAAGTGTCGTCGGATGAAATGTCCCGGCTCCCACCTCTGAATCATACGGCTGAACCAGCACACAGCCTTTTTTGGCCCAGAATCTCTGCAGCGTAAGTATAACATCTTGAAAAACCATTTTCCCCCTCTTCTACATAAAAAAAGCCCAATTCTATTCTTTTTTAATAATCTCAAGCCCTCTTGAGTCGATTACCGCATTCAGCAGGAAAGCTTCTTCTCTTTCCAGAAGCATTTCGCGCCATGCCTCTTTCAAACGGCTTATGTCTGTGGAATCACCAATAGCCCAGAGACAGCCACCACCTCCGGCACCTGTAAATCGTGCCCCGCAATGATTCTGTATCGCGGCTTCAACCAGTTTTTTCCCCAGATTGTCCAGCACATCCGGAGTCATCTCCGTTCTGATGGCGGTTTCCCGGAGCATAAATTCGGATGCATCTTTATAATTATGTTCCACGAGTGAATCAATAAATTTTTTGGTGCAGGAGATAATCTCCTGCCATTCCCTCCTGAACCTGCCCGAAAGGAACTGCTTGACCCACCTGCTGTTTATATTTACGGATTCATGAGGAACGCCGCAATATGCTACTGCAATATGTTTTTCAAGCTTCACGTGTTCTTCTACAGGAATGATCTCCCTCCTCCTGAATGGCGAGTCATTAATCCTTGCCGGCCAATGCCAGGCATTCACTCCACCGAAAACCGCTGCGAGCTGGTCCTGGAATCCGCATGGGACTCCCGCGGTACTCTCTTCAATGGCATGAGCCAGCATGGCGATATCCGATTTGGACAACGCGTTTTTTCCTGATTCATCCAATGCCGAGGAAAGGGCTGCTATCAGTGCTACGCCTGCTGCTGAAGAACCGCCCAATGCACTTCGGGGTGGTGAGGATGAGTCAATACGGATGTGAACACCTCCTGCCCTGAAGTAAGCGGCAATGGCAAACATCAATCCCATCGGATGGTCGAATGGAACTTCATCAATAGAAAACTGTGCGTCCTGAAATCCCTTTGAAGAGATCCGGACCATTTTATCTTCAAAAGGAAGCAGTTCGACACGTGTCGGCAACCTCAATGCAATATTGAACGTGCACGGTTCAAGGTGCCTCAACGGGAGATAAAACGTTTTGATGTCCAGCGTTCCGCCAAAATCGATCCGGCAGGGAGCAGAGGCTTCAACATGTTTTGATTCAAGAATCTTACGCAGTTTGTTTTTCATGTATTCCCCGATATTGTCAGGTTTTACGAATTTTTCTCAAAAAATTCAAACTTTTGGGCTCCTGCCCCATCTGAAAAGATACAAATTTTTCTATAAAGTCAAGTCCTTCGACAATCGCGCGGGAAGTAAATCTGATTCTCTCCGCTTTTTTCAAATCACCGCTGTTGACCCACATAAGCTGCTTTAACGTCCCTTTAGACAATCCACGGCTTTCTGAACGATGAGTCCGGCAGTTCCGGCATAAAATTCCACCCTTTGAAAAACTTACATCTATCCTGCTGTCGCTGAAACGCTCAATACTTGTATGGCAGTTGCTGCACTCCGTAAGATTGGGTGCAAGGCCTGAAAGGTCCAGAAAACGCATTTGGAATAATATGCTTGACGCTTCTCCGGAAAGACGGCCTTGATTCAAAAGGCCGAAAACATATTTCAGAAGGCTATACAGGTCGTTCTGCGGTTTACCCTCTTCAACCCAACTGATGACTACTTCTGCAAAGTAGCTTGCATAAGCTGTTTTTAATATATCGGAGCGAATTTGTGAAAAGGGTTGAACAAGATCTGCCTCCGTCAAAACAGGCAATTTGCTTCGACCCTTTTTACCCGTGATGTTGAGAATGGAAAAAAGCTCCAGTATTCCTGAAAATCGTTTAATGCTTTTCTTGGCATTTTTTGCGATGAAAGATACTTTGCCATGACCTTCTGTCATGAATGTTACTATCAGGTCATAATCACCGTAATCGAAACGCCGGAGCATTATAGCAGAGGTTGAAAAATCCGACATGCCTTACATACTCAAGAATATGGTGGCAATCTCAAAGTAGAAGAGAACGCTGATGATATCAATTGCCGTTGTAACAAAGGGCCCGGTGGCCACGGCCGGATCAATATGCAGTCTGGCGAAAATCATGGGTACCAGGGAACCCACAAGAGCCGCAATGGACATGGAGGAGACGACTGCAAGGCAAACTGAAGCGGCAAGGGCTCCTCGGCTGTATTGAAGCTGTGCCACCATGCCGATTATGACACCATAAAAAAGGCCCAGAATGAGACCGATGGATAATTCTTTAAAAACAACCGTCCACAGATCCCGTATATTCAATCTCCCTGTTGCCAGGCCCCGCACAACAATCGTGGAAGACTGCGTGCCGATGTTGCCTCCCATTCCCATAATAACAGGTATAAATGCCGCAAGATAAGTGAATCGGATCAGACTTTCCTCAAATCGTCCGATAATGTAAAAGGCTACAATACCACCAAAACAACTGGCAAAAAGCCATGGCAGCCGAATCCGGGTACTTCGCATAATGGATTTGGTTTCAACAAACTCCTCACCACCCACACCAGCCATTTTTAGTATATCTTCAGTCGCTTCCTGCCTGAAAATGTCAATTACATCGTCTACTGTGACGATACCTACAAGATGCCTGTTTTCATCCACAACAGGTACAGCCAGTATGTCGTACCTCGCGACGATCTTTGCTACCTCTTCCTGGTCCACGCTGGTTTGAACGGAAATGACATCCGTTGCCATAAAGTCCTTTAATGGTGTAGCTGGAGCAACCACAACAAGCTGTCTGAGTGAAATCACTCCCACAAGGCTGCCATATTGATCTTCCACATACAGGTAGAAAGGCATCTCCACATCCTGATGTTCGGTCTGTATGGATTCGATCGCCTCTTTTGCTGTCATATCCTGGTCCAGGGAGATAAACTCCGGAACCATGATACCACCGGCGGTATCATCACCATACCGGAGCAGGTCCTCCACCTCATCGGATTCTTTCTTTTCCATTCTTTCTAAAATGGCATCCGATTTCTCAAGGGGAAGTTTTCCGATCAAATCAGCAACATCATCGGTTTGCATATGCTGCAGAATATTTACAAGAAGGTCAATGTCCAGGTCTTCTATCAAATCAAGCAACGTATCTTTATCCAGTTCACTGAGAAGGATCCCCTTTTTTTCAATATCATCAATCATATTGAACAGCTTTCTCTGGCTGTTCAACGAGAGGGATCGGAAGACTACTGACAGATCTGCCGCATGCGTTTTATTTACAATTTTGCGCATATGAGTGACGGCACCACGCCTCATCAGACGTTTGATGCTGTCAACCAGGATTTTATTTCGTTCACTCAGCATTTGGCTTCCATCCGGTACCTTTCTAAAAATTACGGCAATTGCAGCGTCGTCAATTGCCCGCTCTTCCCGAAAATGGTGACCGGTTTTTCATTAAATGTCAATTCAACAGCGCCTGCGTCACCAATCAAAATATTAAAAATCAATAATGCTTCAAGTTCCAGCCGATCACCCGGTGCCAGCGTATATTCCTCAGGAGACCTGTTATCAACAATAATCTTGACCCAGGTTTCATCAACCGCCTCGATTAACAGCCGGTGCTTTACCGGCACCGCTGAATCAACCTCCGCAGTCGGCTCAACCTGCCCGGCAATTTCATAGACTGCGTCTTCCTGCTTCAGGTCCTTACTGTGGATCCCCGGTTGTTTTTCTTCCGGCGGGCCTGCTTTCTCGGATGTAAAATAAACGGATATCAAGACGATGCATGCAAGTATTCCAAAGGATAACAAAATATGAATCCAAAATTTTGAGCCCCGCCTCAATATTCCGCCTGAGGCCGCAGCGATTTTCCTTTCCTGTAAACTTGCGCAATAACGCTGAACCGTTATTTCTCTATCCGCCCCAACGAAATCCGCATACAGTTTCAAGAAACCCTTTACAACTGCCTGGCTTGGCAATTGTTCATGGTTCTCTTTCTCAATGTTGGAAAGGACATGCATGGAAATTTTTGTAGCCGCCGAAATATCCTCCAGAAGAAGCCCCTCACTGATCCGAAAGCTTGCGAGGTATTTGCCAAAAGATATATCGTTGTTATCCGAGGTCATCGCAACACCTGAATTTTTCTGCTTCGTGAGTTTTGATTCACAAACCCGCTTATGAGTTTTTTTTATGATGGGCTGTCAACCATCAAAAAATTATTTTAATATGCGCTTCCTTTCTCAGGTTATCAAGCCATGATTTCAGCGCTTCATCAAGCATCTTGTTATAGAGCGCTTCTTCGATTTCAGAAGAAGCTTCTTCAAAGGTTTTCCCCGGGGTCTTCACGATGTTTTCTATGAAAAACAGTTGATACCCATGCTCCGTACTTAAAATATCCGTATAACTCCCTATCGGCATGTCCTTGATCGCATCCCTTATCTGTGGGGAAAGTTCCGTCAATTTGAAAAGCCCTAGATCCCCGCCGCTGCTTGCCAGCGATGATTCGGAATACAGTCGTGCAAGCGCCTCAAAAGACTCACCTTTTTCAAGTCTTTCCCGAAGCGCCTCCATGCGCAACCATGTTTCCTTTTTTTGCTCATCGCTTTCAAAATCAGAAACTTTCATGATAATATTACGCAGATGGTATTCAACCATCCCTGAGTATTCATTCCGGTGTTCTTCATAATATGCCATGGAATCTTCCCGGGTTATGACAAGTTTTGATTTCACCTTGTACTCAAGAAGTCTCTGCCGTTGAATTCTCTTTTTTATCTGTTGGCGATACTGCTCCAGGGTTAATCCTTCTTTCTCCAAACTTTCCCGAAGCTGCTCATCAGTCATGAAATTCTTTTCCTTGACACGCTCTACCTGGCTGTCAATCTCTGGTTCGCTGACGGTTATTCCGGCCTTTTTAATCTCCTGATCCGTAAGCTTCTTATCAATAAATTGCTCAATAATCTCTTTTCGAGCTTCGAACAGCATCTCTTTTTCTCTTCCGGACACATTCCCATATGCTCGAATCTTTTCGGCATATGGCCCATATATTTCTTCAACCTCAGAAAGGGTCACGATATCATCATTTACAATAGCGACGATACGGTCAATAATTTTTGGTTCTTTTTTCTCTGCGCATGGAGCAGCGGAAACGGAAATTATAATTACATAAATAACCGCAATAGAAAAAAATTTTAAAAAAACGTTCATATCTGAAAAACTCCGTTATGTTATACCCTGTCCGAGGATCTTCTCCCACAGTTCCTTGTTGATCTCAACCTTATACTCTTTTCTTATATTCTTTATCCAGCTTTTATATTCTTTTTCCGCTTTTTCCCTGCGGATTGTTTGGATAACAATTTCATTTATATCGGTTGCGCTGTTCATCAGATCCGACCCTGGGTTCTTATCCGTGGCACTTTCCTGATAGTGTTTTGAAATATCCTCCTTTGTTATTACAACGCGATCCCGTATCTCAGATGCAACCACTTTTTCCATTAACATTCTGTTTTTCAATCTGTTTTTCCAAGTATCATATGAAACCGCATTTTCGAGAAATGTCTGCTCAAATTCATTTTCAGGATAATCCTTCTTGATTTCGTTAACCGTTTTATCCATTTCAGAATCCGAAACCACAATCTGAAGCTCTTTTGCTTTCTGCAGAAGAATCATTTCCTCAATCAGCTGGTTCAAAAGACGCAACTTCATTTTTCTTACAATACCCGCGTCCTGAATGTCCTGGTGCGGATATTCGGCACTCGAAATTTCAAAAGCCTTGTTAAAATCAAAATCAGTCACAATCTGATCACCAACCCGTATGAGGATTCCCCCCTCTCTTCCCGATTTGGATCCTGAGCAGCCCGCTGCTGCCAGAATAAACAGGCAGACGCCGATAAAAAACAATAACATGCATGTTTCGAATCGATTCATGGATAGCCGGACGCAACCTTCTTTTAATATTACGATTTTCTTCGCCTCTGAAAACAGATTTTTAGCGGTTAACATGCCGTGCAATTTCTTTCAAGATGTTTTTAATCTCTACCATCGGCCCATGAATCCCGGTCCGTGCAAGATTCACCTTTAAAACATGATCGGGTGTAAATTGATATTTTTTAGGATCCGCGGCAACCAGATCAACAAGGCCAAACGGGTGTTTCTGGTGAATCTCGGAAAAAACCAGAGACAAATTTCTTTCCGAAACGTCAAGTCGTTTTACTCCGCCATGTATCGACAAAATCTTCAGCATGATCTTCATGAGCAGATTGGCAGCCTCATCCGGGAGTGGGCCGTAGCGGTCGATTATCTCTTCTTTAAAGTCTGATATTTCCTTTAGTTCAATCATTTTAGCAAGACTTCGATATGCGGAAAGCCGCTGATCAATATCCGGGATATACGATTCCGGAACATAAGCCGACATGGGCAGATTGATTTCAGGCTCCAGCTTTTCGATAACCGGCTCACCTTTCAGTTCCGATACGGCATTTTCCATGAGTTGCAAAAACATATCATAACCAACCGCTGCAATATGGCCTGATTGTGAAACACCTAACGCGGCGCCGCCGCCTCTGATCTGCAGGTCGCTCATGGCGATTTGAAAACCTGAACCCAGATCGCTGTGCTCCATAAGCACTTTCAACCTTTTTTGAGCATTTTTTCCGAGAGCACTTTCCTTGTGTATAAAGAGATATGCATACGCCTGTTGATCCGCACGCCCGACCCTTCCGCGAAGCTGATAAATCTGCGCGAGTCCGAATCTGTCAGCCCGATTAATCAGGATGGTGTTTGCCGAAGGTATATCCAGACCGGATTCCACAATCGTTGTGCACACAAGCACATCGATTTCCTGGTTGACAAACCGGATCATAATATTTTCCAGCTCCTCCTCGGATAGACGCCCATGCGCCACGCCAATCCTTGCTTCAGGAACGAGCTTGTGAACCAGATCCGCCATTCTGTTAATGGAATGTATATTGTTGTGAATAAAAAAAGTCTGCCCGCCTCGTTTCATTTCCTTCTGGATCGCGTCTGCAATCACACCAGGGTCAAACTCGGAAATATAGGTTATAATGGCGTGTCTCTCTTCGGGCGGGGTTGATATGATGCTGATATCCCGGATTCCCATCAGTGACATATGAAGCGTTCTCGGAATCGGTGTTGCCGTAAGCGCCAGAACCTCGACGGTTGTCCGGATTTTTTTTAACTTTTCCTTGTGTTTGACGCCGAATCTCTGCTCTTCGTCAAGAATGATCAGGCCGAGATCCCTGAAATCAATATCTTTCTGGAGCAGACGATGGGTTCCGATCACGATATCCACTGTTCCGGCCTTTATACCCTTTATTATTGTCAGCTGTTCCTTTCGGGAACGAAACCGGTTCAGGCAGGCTATCTTTATGGGGTAACGCTCAAATCTTTCCTGAAATGTTTTAAAATGCTGCTCGGCGAGAACCGTTGTGGGGACCAGAAAAGCCACCTGTTTGCTGTCAGTCACCGCCTTGAACGATGCCCGCAGGGCGACCTCGGTTTTGCCGTAGCCCACATCACCGCATACGAGCCTGTCCATGGGTGTGCTGGATTCCATATCACTCAACACTTCGTCAATGGTTTTAAGCTGATCCGATGTTTCTTCATATGGGAATCCTGCTTCAAAATCTTTAAAATAACTGTCGGCAGCTCCAAAAGAGTGCCCTTTTTTCACTTTTCTTGCAGAATAGAGAGTAAGCAGCTCACCTGCAATTTTTTCAACCTCCTTTTTTGCCTTGCCTTTGACCTTGATCCAGGACTTTCCCCCCATTTTATCAAGAACCGGCAGAACACCTTCCACACCGAGGTATTTTTTAACCATACTCATGCGATCAACCGGTAGATAAAGTTTGTCTTCATCCTTATAAACAATCAGCAGAAAATCATTGACCATGCCGTTCAGTTTCAATTTTGAGAGCCCCTGGTACTGCCCGATACCATGGTCCACATGCACCACCAGATCACCTTTTTTCAAATCTTCAAAATTCAGCAATTCGGATCGCGTGTTTTGCCTGCCGGTTTTTCGGTGTCGCCGTTTTTTCCCAAAAATTTCATCCTCGGTAATAACTGCAAGATGCTCCTCTGGCCAGACAAAGCCGGCCGTAATCCTGCCAAGACAGATATAGACGATTCCCCTCGCATGATCCCTATCTGGACAACCTTGAATAACGGGAGGCGCGAGGTCATATGGTTTTAACAGCGCTCTCAGCCTTTCTGCCTGGGGTTTTCCGCTGCAGACAATCAGTTCGGCAAAGCCCGATTTTTTCCGTTCCTGAATCCAGTCGGCCAGAGGACGCAGCAGATTCTCTTTATCCAATGGACTTTTCAGTGAAGAGCGAATACCTGAATTGTCTTCCACCATCAGATTCACTGAAGCAGGTCGTGATGGATCATCCTTTTCCAGGTTTGAAACGGAAAACATTTTCAGTGTCAGAACTCTTTTTGATTGAAAAAGATCAACAACGGCAGGCCAATCCATGAACAGTTTATCCGGCTCCACGCATAACCGGTTTTCATCATGGGCTTTGTTGAAATTTTCCAGGGCTTGTTCCTGAACGGCTGCTGCTGCTGCTTCAAGAGCCTGCGGTTCAACCAGCACAAATTGACTGTTTTCAGGAATGTAGTCAAAAATGGAGTCCGGCTTCTCATATATGAGCGGCAGAAGGCTCTCTATTCCGGGAAAAACCCCCTCTTTTCGAATTCGCTCAATCATTTTCCGGGACGCTGCTGCCGGAAGCTGAAGCTCAGCCGCCTGTATTCTTACCCGGCTCAGCACGCCATTCATCTCTTCTTTCCGCAAAACGATCTCCCGGGCAGGAAGAATAATGGCTTCCTCAACAGACTCGATTTTTCGTTGAGATGCGGCTGAAAAAAATCTAATGGAATCAACCGTATCTCCAAACAGTTCCATTCGCAGCGGATCCGGATACATCGGTGAAAAAAAATCAAAAACCCCGCCCCGTATTGAAAAATCACCCGGTTCTTCCACAATATTCGTCCGCGAATATCCACCGGAAATCATCTTTCCAATCAAGTTGTCACGGTCCAGGTCTTCATCCTTCATGACCAGTTCGGCATAGTTTAAAAGCGCTCTTCTCGGGATCAGCTTTTGCATCAGGGCCGCAACCGTTGTAATGATAATCGGCGGGGAAGAAACCTGTGTCATCCGGTACAGGACATTTATTCTTCTGGCGGCCGTTTCATTATGATAGGACAGCAATCTGAACGGCTGCAGGTTATAGTGAGGGAATACCATTAGCGGGATGGTTTCAGACTGCAGAAAAAAGTGGAGATCTGTGAGAAGTCTGTCAGCCGCCTCAGCATCGGAAAGAATAATAATAAAGGGCTTTTTCATACTTTGATAAAGCCGGGCAATGAGGTAGGCCCTTTCTGAACCGGAGTTCCCCGTACACTCAACGCCATGCTCTGATCCGGACAGCAGTTCCACAATATAGGGGATCATCTTTTTTTCTTGATTTTGAACAATCATCACTGTAAATGGTCTTTCTGTGGGCCGGAAGTCAACGTTTTGATGGCAATGGACAAAGTTCAAGGGCCGGCGCGATAACTGAAAGGCACAACCTTTAGCGCCAACCTGGGCTTTTTACGAAGCCATCCCTGTAAGCCGACGTAGCTCAGATGGTAGAGCAGCTGATTCGTAATCAGCAGGTCCGCGGTTCAATTCCGCGCGTCGGCTCCATTTTTTTTAGTTAAATATCAAAAAGTTAAGAAGCTACTACCGCCCCCTACCTTAAGGGGTTTTTTGTTCTGTGTGTGAATCGGTGTGAGAATTTTCTCTTGCTCGCTCAAAACGCATCATTGCATTCTGCTCGACTTCACTTACGCTGTGAAGATATATTTCAGTTGTCTTCCGATTTTCATGCCCAAGAATGCTTTGAATAGCGCCAATTGGGATATTATTATTACCCATCGTGGACGCTGAGGCATGACGAATGGAATGGAAGCGGAAATATTTGACCCCTGCCTTCTCACACAATGATTTCATAATCTTTTTTCTGTCTTTGTAAGGACCTTCATAAAAGCGTCCATCCTTCTTGCTCCAATACCGATGCCAAAAAACCCACGGTTTCGTCTGGTCTCTTTTTTCATACCTGACCTTTAAGACGGATAATAATTTATTCGTCATGAAAATTCTTCGCGGCGTTAGGTGTCCACCTTTCTTTTTCCGAGTATAAAGAACGACTTGTCCACAATTAAAATCAATGTCTTTCCAATCAAGCCGATTAATTTCACCAACGCGCGCCAAGGTTTCTCGAATTGTCCAAAGGTAATCTTGCGTATCAGGGTCTGCGAATGAAATGACTTTATCAATATCAGCATTGCTCGGAACATATTTAGGCTCTTTATCGACAGGATAGAACTTATTTTTGTTGGTCGGATTGATGTCAACAAAATTCTCTTCGACCCCGAAATTAAAAAGGGCTCGCAATAATCGCAACTCAATATTTGCCGTATGCGGCGACACCTTTTTTCTCGATTTTAGATATTTCGAAAAAATATCTTTTGAAAACTGACGGCAACCCATATTGCCCCATTCTTTTAGCCATCTTTTAGCCCTGTACACAACATCGCGATAATATTTTTCAGAACTATAGTCTCGAATCTCATCAAGCCATTTATTAACCAGCGCCAAAAAGTCCGTGTCGGTTTGGATCGCTGTCTCCGATTCCAGCATCGGTTTCGGATTTTTCACCTCCTTTCTGTTTTCTGCCTCGGCTGCCTTTGCCTCTTTTTTTGTTTTGAACCCGGCTTTCGTATGCCTGATCCTCTTGTGGGTGAAGTCGTACCTCCACCCCTTTCC
>JAWOIJ010000104.1:0-6084 GCA_046484745.1 Desulfobacterales bacterium
CAAAAAAATTGTCCAGAACGGCGCGCAGTATATATCACCCAAGTTGGCCGGCGAGGCAATTTTGACCATTGGAAGCTCCCTGGATGAAATCGCCACAAAGACCTGCGGCGTGATCGCCATCGGTCCGTTCGGATGCATGCCCAACCGGATGTCCGAAGCCATTTTGAATCGCGTAATGAATAAAAAGGGCAAACTTCAAACCGACCCCGGGAACAAGCGGTTGCAGGAGCTTCTGGAAAATACGGACAACCTCCCGTTTCTGGCGATCGAAAGTGACGGTTCTTCCTTTCCGCAATTAATCAATGCCAAGCTGGAAACCTTCTGCCTGCGATCCGAAAGATTTCATGCCAAAATGCAGGCCGCTCTATGATTCGGGGTGGTTCAGCCACCTGTCAAACCAGCCTGTTGCGGCTCGCATAAATTGTATCTGGTGGTGAATATCGCTCATGGCATGATCGCCATTCTCCTGGATAACAAGTTTTTTAGGAGAAGACACCTTGCTGTGCAATTCATGGGCATTTGAAATCGGGACAACGGTATCCGCGTCGCCATGGAAAATCAGTATCCTCGAAATTCCGGAAAGGTTTTCCGAGATATCAAAATGGAGCCTGCTTTTGTAAAAAGAAACCGGCAGCCCGCGAAGATCTCCGCTTGACTCGGCTGCGGCCAATATGGGGGCGCTGCGGATCGGGGCGGCAAGAGTGACGATGGCTTTGATTTCTGTTTTTTGTGCAAGGGACAATGCCACGGCTCCTCCCATGCTGCTTCCGAACACACCGACAGGATCGCCTGCTATCGAATACGCTTGCACCGCTTGAATCGCATGTAAAAGGTCGGATACGCGATTTTCAAGGGAGGTAACCTTTCTGAATTCACCCTCGCTTTCACCACATCCGCTGTGGTCAAATCGGAAATATGCAATTCCAAGATCGGTGCATTTTTGGGCAAGCGCGATCTGTTTCGGAGAATTCCCCGTACTGAAAAGACCATGTGATCCGACTATCACCGGCGGACGGGCTTTTTTCGGCAGATGAAGAAAGCCTTTCAGAGAAAGTCCGTTGGAAAGAAAGGAAAGGGGCATGATTTTTTTTCGAAAATTTGTTATATTCAACAGCCTGATCCTTGATTTAATGAATAATGTGAGTCAGTATACAAAATTTTTAAAACCGTGTCATGGAAAATCCGGAAAATCCGGTTTTCAGGTTCGATGCGGTCATGAAGTTGATCTGAAGTGAATTGAAGCGTAACCCAACAGGAATGACAGAGAGAATGAGCTTAAAGAAAGGGAACATTGTCGAGCTTGAAATTACCGATATCGCGTTCGGCGGCAGAGGGCTTGCAAAGGTAGACGGGTTTGCAATTTTTGTGGATCAGACCGTGCCGGGGGACCGGGTTTCCGCCCGTATCATTAAAAAGAAAAAGAGTTATGCGGAAGCCGGAGTCATGGGGCTGCTGAAGCCTTCTTCAGACCGGGTGGTCGCGCCGTGCGCGTACAGCGGTTTTTGTGGAGGGTGCAAGTGGCAGTTTTTAGACTATGAAAAACAATTGGAATACAAAACACGGCATGTGGAAGAGTCCCTGTCGCATATTGGAATGATAAAACAGGTAACGGTGCATCCGGCATTACGATCAGATCCGATATTCGGATATCGAAACAAGATGGAATTTTCCTGTTCTGATCGAAGGTGGCTGCTGCCCGGTGAAATGAACCAAGAAGGAATTGAACAGGGCTTTGCCCTTGGATTACATGTTCCCGGGACTTTTTTCAAGGTTCTGGATACAAAGTCCTGTTTGTTGCAGCCCGATCTTGGAAATCATATCCTGGATGATGTAAGGCAGGTTATTAAAAACTCGAAAGCCCCTGTCTATGGCCTTAAAAGCCATGAAGGATTCTGGCGTTTTGTCATGCTTCGTCATTCGGTTTTTCATGACAGCTGGATGGTCAATCTGATCACGGCATCGGAAGACCGGTCGGTTGTCGAACCCCTTGCGGATCTGCTGATGGAAAAATACCCCCGGATCGCTTCAGTCGTAAACAACATCACATCACGAAAAGCTGGAATCGCGATTGGCGAGTATGAGATCTTGCTGAAAGGGGAAAACATTCTGAAAGAGAGACTGGGGCCGTATCAATTTGAAATATCAGCCAATTCTTTTTTTCAGACCAATACCCGCGGTGCTGGATTGCTGTATGAAAAAGTACGAGAATACGCGGAGCTTTCCGGAAACGAGAATGTGATCGACCTCTATAGCGGAACCGGTACGATTCCCATCTGGCTTTCCGATTCGGCAAAGACGGTTACCGGCCTGGAAATTGTTGAAAGCGCCGTAAAAGACGCGGATAAAAACTGTCGCAGCAACGGAATCGACAACTGCAGGTTTTTACTGGGCGACATACGGGAACTGCTTGCGGGTATCGGGGAGGTTCCGGATGTTATGATTATTGACCCTCCGCGGGTTGGCATGCATAAGGAGGTTGTGAGCCAGGTACTTTCAATGGCCCCGGAAACGATCGTTTATGTATCGTGCAATCCAGCGACCCTTGCAAGAGATCTGGGAATGATCAAAGATCAATACGAGGTTCTCGAGGTGCAGCCGGTAGATATGTTTCCCCACACCTATCATATCGAGTCGGTTGCCAGGCTTAAAAGAAAATAGTAATGTTGTGACACTGTCTTTTCATTCTATCATTTTTAAACGGAGTCTATTATGACGAATTACGGTATCGATCTGGAGCGGAAAAACCGCGTTGGAATCGTCACGTTCAATCGCCCTCAACGCCGAAATGCCTTTAACGAACATATGCTTGCCGAACTGGAACGGGTTACCGCTGAATTGAGAGGTGATCTGCCGCGCGTGGTTGTTGTTACAGGCCGCGGAGATGCCTTCAGTGCCGGTTTTGATGTCAATCCGGACAACCCTCATGTGGATCATCTGGTGAAGGCTGTCGAAACCCATGACGAGTCGCATGTTCTTGGTTTCATGAAGCAGCTTCGGAAAATCGTTGATGATTTTATTGAGCTGCCTGTTCCGATCATTGCAGCGATCAACGGCAAGGCATATGGCGGCGGCGCGGAGCTGGCCGTGCGATGTGACATGAGGGTAATGGATCCGGATGCAATTATCTGTTTTTCGGAAGTGAGACTGGGGCTCATGCCGGACTGGGGCGGAGGTGCAGCCCTTGCCCATCTGATCGGCCCGGCAAAAGCCGCGGATATGATTCTAACCGCACGGCAGGTTGAAAGCAGGGAAGCGGAGCGTCTTGGCGTGATCAACAGGATAAGCGCACCAGGCAGATCTGTTGAAGAAGCGGTGTCCATCGGAGAACTCATCTCTAAAAACGGTCCTCGTTCCGTGCGGTCCGCCCTTGAAGTGATCCGGCAGAGCAGCAACAGCACACTGAAGGAGTCACTCGCGCTCGAATTTGAAAGAGCGGTTTCACTGATTGCCGCAGGGGAATGCGTACATGGAATCACCGCTTTTTTAATGAAAAAAGAACCGGAGTTTCCCGACTGTTAGAACCGGTTCTGCAATCTTTTCTTCTGCTGAATCTTGTTGTCCGGAGCACGGGGGTCAATCCGTTGAACCGCATCTCCTCTTAAAGGGTGTTTTTGATTCCGCCTTGAATAAGGAACGGAAAACTATGGATGGATTTTTCGGGTATGTGGTTATCCTGTTTTATTTCATCACGGCATTCACCCTGATGCTTTACGGCTTGAACTGCTATGTGATGCTGTTTCTTTTCCGAAAAGGCTGGAAGCGGGCGGAACTTTTTCGACAAAAAGTGGAAGCGGATTTTTATGATATCGCGGACAGGGGAGATCTTCCTTTCGTTACCACCCAGATACCGGTATATAATGAGTTCAATGTAATCGAACGTATCGTTCGTTCCGCGTGTCTTATGGAATATCCTCCGGAAAAACATGAAATCCAGATTCTTGATGATTCAACGGACAAGACATCGGAGTTTATCGACAGGCTGGCCGCGGAATTCAGTGGAGAAGGCGTTACCATCAAAGTCATTCGCCGGAAAACTCGGGAGGGGTTCAAGGCCGGGGCGCTCGCCCGGGGGCTTGACGTCGCTCAGGGAGAATTAATCGCCATTTTTGACGCGGATTTTGTTCCTCCAAAAGAGTATCTGCTGAAAACAGTTCGATATTTCATGGCAGATGAGAATCTCGGCCTGGTTCAGGCAAGGTGGGGGCATTTAAATCGCAGAAAATCACTGCTCACCCGTCTGCAGTCCATTGGGATCGACGGTCATTTCATGATCGAGCAGTCCGCCCGGAACTGGGGAAATCTCTTCATGAATTTCAACGGTACGGCCGGTGTATGGAGAAAACAGGCGATCGCTGACGGAGGCGGATGGGAATGGGACACACTCACGGAAGATATGGATCTTTCCTACCGGGTTCAGGCTGCCGGCTGGGGAGCGGTCTATCTTCCGGACCTGATTGTTCCGGCGGAGGTTCCGGAAGACATCAACGCTTTTAAAATCCAGCAGTTCCGCTGGGCAAAGGGATCGATTCAGACAGCCCTGAAACTGCTTCCCGGGCTCTTACGATCTCCAATCCCCCTGTTTAAAAAGATCGAAGCCTTTTTTCATCTTACACACTATCTGGTGCATCCGATGATGCTGATGCTTGCTTTGCTGGCGCTTCCGGTGCTTGTGCAGATGAGATTTTATCCTGGTCCGTTTGTTTTTTCGGTTTTCCTTGTCATGATTGTTATAACGATGTTTGCCCCGAGCGCTCTTTATCTTGCCAGCCAGAAGTCGGCGTATAAAGACTGGAAAAGACGAATCGTTTTTCTGCCGTTTCTGGTCCTGGTTGGAGTCGGTATCGCGGCATCAAATTCAAAGGCTGTACTGGAGGCGCTGATCGGTCATAAAAGCGGGTTTATCCGAACGCCCAAAAAGGGGGATAGAGAGATCATCAATTACAGAAGAAGGCTTCCCTGGGGCGGAACCATAGAAATACTCCTGGGGCTTTACTGCGCATGGTCCTTTGGGTTTTACCTTGTTGCCGGGAAATATATGGCAGGCCCGTTTCTTGCCATTTATTCTTTTGGTTTTCTCTTTACCGGGCTATTAACGGTTGTTCATTCTCTGGGGCGTTTTGAATGATTGCTTCCGATATCCCATACCGACAGGCGCGCCTGTCATGGATTTTTTTTCTTTCAACCACGGCGCTTTTGTTTGCCTTATGTTTGAAAGGAGGCTTCTGGGGATACATTGGAGAACATCCGCTGCAACTTCCCGCAGGGTTTTTTCTGAATGGGTCGCAACAGGTTCCCGGAGGGCGTTTTATTGTACTTTTTTTTCTGACCTGGGCGCTTTGTGTGCTGCTGATACTTGTTTTTCCCCGAAAGATCGACGGTAAAAGGAGTTTTGCTATAATCCTTTTTTGTTCTCTCTTGTTTCGCATCGCTTTAATTCCTCATGAGCCGTCAGATGATGTCAATCGATATTTATGGGAAGGTAAATTACTGCTGCAGGGTATCAACCCCTATGTTTACGCTCCGGATGATATCGCGCTCAATCCCATCGCAGCAGATGATCCATTTCATCAATCGATCAACCATAAGGATTTGCCTGCTGCCTATCCTCCTTTGATACTCTATATTTTTGCTGTTTCCGCATGGGTCAGCTACGGAACGTTCATCATCAAAGTGGTTATGATCCTTTTCGACATGGGAACAATCGTCTTTATCCTGAAGCTTCTGGAACATCGCCATTTGAATTTGAGATGGGCATTGTTGTATGCCGCGAATCCGGTCATCCTGTACTCTTTTGCCGGGCAAGGCCACTTTGACGTGATCCAGAATTTTTTTTTAACCGGCAGCCTTCTGATGTATGAGCGTAAATCATGGCTGCTGATGTTCCTTTTCGCGGGATTTGCCGTTCAGTCAAAATATGTGGCGGCGGTTGCCGTCCCTTTTCTGATCAACCGCAAAAATTTCCGGTATGCTGCTGCTTCGGTGATGGTTATAATTCTGCCTTATCTGTTTTTGGCGGATACGGAGTTCACTCGTTTTTTTTACAGCCTGAAACGGTTTGGAGAAGAATACGCGTTTAACGGTTCG
>JAWOIJ010000032.1:0-74266 GCA_046484745.1 Desulfobacterales bacterium
CAATTGATCAGTCTTGCCAGAGCGGTATTGGCAAAACCTGAATTGTTTATTATGGATGAAGCCACCAGCTCGGTTGATACCCTAACTGAATCCTTAATTCAACAAGGCATGGAAACTTTGATGAAAAATACAACCAGTTTTATTATTGCTCACCGGTTATCGACCATTAAAAAAGCAAACCGGATTCTGGTGATTGAGGATGGCCAGATAGCAGAAATTGGTTCACATCGAAGTTTCCGAATCCCAGGAAAGATAGATACTGAAAATATTGAAGCAACGTATAAGGATGGCATCCTGAGAGTGAGCCTGGTTAAGTCCGAAGAAAGCGTAATTAAAAAAATTGAGATCCATTAAACTGTTTTGATCTTTCCGAGCGGAAGACCGGATAGAATATAACACCAGCCCATGACTCATCGT
Source organism: Desulfobacterales bacterium (assembly GCA_046484745.1). Taxonomy (GTDB): domain Bacteria; phylum Desulfobacterota; class Desulfobacteria; order Desulfobacterales; family SURF-7; genus JAQYVL01. The sequence continues at coordinate 418 of JAWOIJ010000032.1, forward strand.
CTGGACCGACATCGTATTTGAGACGGTTTTCCGCTACAGCAAACCAATACCTTGGAATCACCGGCTTCACACTTTCCTTTGCAGCTTTCTTTATAAAAACCATCACGAAACGGTTAAAAGATACACTCTGAAAAGACGCGTCTGTAATTCTCAGCAAACTGAGTCTGTTGAAAAAATCATGCCTCTGTAACGAGAATAACCGATAATGGGTTTTTTCATTTGAAACAAATCAAATAGATAGTATACTAAATTGCGTTCATATAAAAATTTTGAAGACATATCGGCATGAATACAAAAAGGATAACTCATGGGAATGAATCTGGCTCATAAATTGATTAAAAATCATTTAGTCAGCGGGAAAATGAACCCAGGGGAAGAGATTGGGCTGAAAATCGACCAAACTCTAACTCAGGATGCGACCGGCACCATGGTGATGCTCGAGCTTGAAGCCATGCAAATCGCTCATGTAAAAACCGAATTATCCGTACAGTATGTTGATCACAATCTTCTTCAAACCGACTTTAAAAACGCGGACGATCATGTGTTCCTGCGTAGCGCTGCGCGCAAATTCGGTATCTGGTACAGCCGTCCGGGGAACGGCGTGAGTCATCCGGTGCACATGGAACGTTTCGGAATCCCGGGCAAATCCTTGCTCGGGTCAGACAGCCATACACCGGCAGCGGGCTCACTTGGCATGCTGGCGATCGGTGCTGGTGGGCTTGAAGTTGCTGTAGCCATGGCCGGCAACCCCTTTTTCATGAAAATGCCGAAAGTGTTTGGTGTAAAGCTCATCGGCAAGTTGCCCCCCTGGGTCAGTGCAAAAGATGTCATTTTGGAGATGCTCCGGCGTCATGGTGTTGCCGGGGGAAAAGGTAAAATTATTGAATATTATGGTCCGGGACTTGAACACCTGACAGCGATGGATCGCCATGTGATCGCAAACATGGGAGCAGAGTTGGGTGCATCAACTACAGTCTTTCCATCTGACCATATGGTTAAAACCTTTTTAACCATCCAAAAAAGGCAGCGCGTATGGACTGAAATTTTAGCGGATGCAGAAGCAACTTACGATGAATCTGATGAAATCGATTTGTCAAGCCTTGAACCCTTAATCGCTTTACCGGGCAGTCCAGGCAACGTTGTTCCTGTAAGAGAGGTTGCCGGCAAAGAAATTAACCAAGCCTACATTGGTTCATCCGCAAACCCGGGTTTTCGTGATTTTGCAATACCGGCTTTAATTTTAGAAGATAGGCAGGTCGCAGAACATGTATCACTCGATATCAATCCGACGTCACGTCAGATTCTGATAAATCTAGTGGCTCTGGGTTTTCTGGAAAAATTGATCAAATCAGGCGCTCGAATTCATCAACCCGGGTGTAACGGGTGCATCGGTATGGGGCAGGCACCAGCTTCCGGAAAGATCAGTTTGAGGACAGTCCCCCGAAATTTTCCAGGACGATCCGGGACAGAAAATGATGCCGTGTATTTATGCAGTCCGGAAACAGCGGCGGTATCCGCTCTTTTCGGGGTCATTACAGATCCTCGTGAAGCTATCATGGATTATCCGATTTTTGCTGAACCTCTAGATATTAAAATCAGCACCGAAACGTTTATAAAACCATCGGTTGTGACCGACTCTGTTGATCTGGAAAAAGGACCGAATATAAAGTCTTTACCGAATTTTGACCCCATGCCGGAGCTGCTTCAAGGCCCCGTGCTCTTAAAAATGGGTGATAATATTTCAACGGATGAAATCATGCCGGCTGGATCGGCTGTTTTGCCCTATCGAAGCAATATTCATGAAATCAGCAAATTCAGCTTCAGGCGCATCGATGCAAATTATTATGACAGGGCAATCGCGCATAAGAAGCAAATATCTTTTGTCATTGCCGGTAGCAACTACGGTCAGGGATCCAGTCGCGAACATGCTGCCATAGCACCTCGCTACCTTGGTTTGCGAGCAGTAATCGCCAAAGATTTTGCTCGTATCCACCGGAAAAATTTAATTAATTTCGGAATTCTGCCATTATCTTTTGAGAATCCTGACGATTGGAATAAAATTGATCAGGATGATGGAATCCGTATTCCGGATGTTCGTAATGTTATTACCGCGAAAACAAATTTTGATGTTCTTAACACTACCAAGTCAGTCACTTTCAGAGTTAAACACGACATGACTGAACGCGAAATAAAAATAGTGCTGAATGGCAGCCTGATAAGTTTTATCAGAAAAAATCCAAGGTGATTTTTGGTTATCTTCCATTGGCGATTCCGGCGGCCGGGATCCGATAAATGATAATGATTTCAGAATACAGGAGATAAAGCGAGGCTTCAATCCTCTTCCATAGCGATTTCCGGCATTCGGTTGTTTTCGGTATAGCAGAATCCGTCTGTCTTATTGAGACTCTTTGTTCTAAAGCTTTCGGCAAACCTTCCGAAAATATTTGTCAACTCCCATATATTGATTTCAGCAAGTTAATAAATTTCAGGAGTTAGAAAGCTCGAAGGTTTTAACTCTTAATCAGTAGGTTCTGGGTTCGATTCCCGGACGGCCCACCAATTAAAATCATTATCGTTTCGAGTAAAATTGCCATTTTTTATCTACAACCAAACGAGCCCCCTTTTTGAATGACAAGTAAGAAAATGCCCATTGCACGAACACCATAAATTTATTTTGGAATCCGATCAGATAATAAATATGGACAAATAACCATATTATCCAGGCCCAGAATCCACCTAATTTAAAATAGCCGATTTCCAGTACGGCTTTGTTTCTGCCAATCGCAGCCAAGTGACCTTTGTCAATATAATGAAACTTTTTTTTGGTCTTACCGGCAAGTTCTTTAAGGATATTTTTTGCGATAAAGCGACCTTGCTGGAGTGCAACAGGCGCATTTGCGGGGAGTGGTTTGCCGGTTTGGTGAGAAAAATGAGCCTGATCGCCTGCGATAAAAATTTCCGGATATTTTTTCAGGCTGAGGTCCGGCTCAACAATGATTCGGCCTATAGCGTCCAGCTCCCCTTTAAGCTGCCTATTAAGATTGGATGCTTGAATGCCCGCGGCCCAGATAACTGTGGCCGCTTCAATTCTTTCATCCCCCAAATTAACACCATCGGCATCTATTTCTGTCACTTTTTTGGAAGTTAGAACCCGAATACCTAAATTTTCCAAATTATGTTGTGCCTGAGCTGAAAGCTTTTTAGAAAAATCAGGCAAAATACGAGCGCCGGCTTCGACAAGAATAATACAGGTAAGTTTCAGATCAATATTTTTGAAATCCCGTGCAAATGTAAATCGGCTTAATTCACCCAATGCGCCTGCCAGTTCAACCCCGGTGCTGCCACCCCCCACAATTACAAACGTCAGCAACTTTGTTTTTTTTTTAATATCTTTCTCAGTTTCAGCGTTTTCGAATGCAGTGAGCACTCTCCTTCTGATTTCGGTAGCCTGTTCAATGGTTTTAAGTCCCGGCGCATGCACCTCCCATGTATCATTCCCAAAATACACATGACGGGCACCGCAGGCGACGATCAGATAATCATAGTTAAATTCTCCAACATTTGTTAAGATAGATTTTGTCTCCGGTACAATTTGATATACTTCTCCCTGAACAACCTCGATATTTTTGGCTTTTGAAAAAATCGTACGAATCGGAACCGCAATTTCAGCGGGGCTCAGCGCTGCAGTCGCAACCTGATATAACAAGGGCTGGAAGAGGTGATAATTTTTTTGATCAATGATTGTCACCTCTGTATTTTTTGATTCGGCAAAAACTTTTGCAGCATTCAGTCCTGCGAATCCGGCTCCCAAGATGAGTATCCGCGCCATTAATGTCCTTATTCAAAAACCGATAATGTATTTATTCGATTAAACCTTTGTATCATGATGCCCAGACCATATTGTTTTTTTCTTGATAGCCGTCTTCTTACTTCATATTTTCAACTATGGATATGTACTTTTCGTGTATCATTTTCCTGTCAAACTCCCGGAATTCGTCAAGCATTTTTTCCTGCTCTTCCTGGCTGAAGTATTGTTCCGTATTCGGAAAAAATATTTTATCCTCTTTGATGATGTGTTTCGGGTAAAATTCCTTCAGAAGACTCAGTTTTTCGACTATCGTTTGCAAAGCTTCTACCCTTCCGTTGCGATAGTCTTTTCCTGCCTTCACCAAATCAAAAGTAACTTGACGTCCAAATTCATGCTCCTCAATCAGTTCGGCCATAGTTTTCTTGTCTTCAGGAGTCAACCTTTTGGTTGAAAGATCCCTGAATAAAATATCCTCTTCCTTACCGTGGTGTGTCCGGTCGGCATAGATTTTTACAAAATCGACAACCGTATCAACAAAAATAGGATCCACGCGGTTTTGTTCTGCAATGATAGATAATTGGTTCTGAATTGCTTTGAGCATTTTTTCGATTAATCGGTGTTCGATCATTAGTTGGCCACGGGGTTTCATAATGAGGACTCCTTTCTTTTTTGCATTTTCTTTATTTTACTTTATCAACCTTCTATCGTTGTAAATTTTTCTTTCGGGGCACCGCAAACAGGACATTCTCTTTTGTTTTTGTTCGCACAACATGATCCTGTCCTTATGATTTTAGAAGATTACAAGTCTCAACTTATCATTTACCACCAAGGTGTTGCCATGCACCAAAGCGCCATGGCAGTGAAGCTACCTTCAAGAGCACAATATCAAAGAGGCGATCAGGCAAAAGCCATGCAAGCAAAGCCATTCCCCGAGAATCCCAACCCATCCGATAGCGTGGCTTCGGACGCCGGGTTTCAATTACCTTGAGAACTTTCAAGGCGACTTGTTCAGGTTCCAGGCTTTTCTGGTGCATTTTATGAGCCCAGCTTGAAAAATCATTCATTGGACTGGCATAGCGGTCAAAACCCTCTGAATCTATATTATTAAGGAATTCGTGAACACTTCTTCGCATCTTGTCATTCGCAGGTGTATTTATGCCACCCGGCTCTATGACTACAACATGAATTCCCCAAGGATGCAGTTCTCGTCGCAGGCAATCGTTTGCTGCCTGGAGGGCGATTTTCGATGAAGCAATGGATCCATAGAACGGCAACGCCACACCACCACCTACTGCACCGATGGTGATGATCCGGCCACTTGCTCTGCGAATAAGGGGTAATATCGCACGAGTAAGAGCCATTGTGCCGAACAGATTGACATCATATTGAGGAAACCAGAATTCTCTTGGAAAATATTCCAATGGGCCGCAATAAAGATTCCCGGCACAGTTAACAAGGCACTTCACGCCATTTCCTGCGGATAACTCCTTTGCTGTCTGAGCTGCCTGCTCGATTGTTTTCTGGTTTTGCAGTTCAACAATAACGGGATGTATCAACTCAGGGGAGTGGTGTTTCAATTTCAAACCATCTTCCTCGCGACGCACACAGGCCAACACCCCGTACCCCTTTCTTGCCAATAACTTTGCACAGGCTTGGCCTACACCGCTTGAAGTCCCGGTGACCATGATCAATCCAGATGTTTGCATTTTTTCCTCCATCGAAACAAACCAGGCAAATTTTAAAACAGATTTGAATAATCATAACATAATGCATAGATACAATTTTCTGCAAACTGTTTTTAGCAGGAACGCCTCTAGTACATCCTAAAGTGATTGTAATTGGTGATGATTTATATCGGTAGGGGTCTTTCAATTGTCTGCTTTGAGGTCACCCATTCAACGAATAGAAATCAAAGAATGAATTTGACTTATCCTTGATTGATATTATCTTTTAAAATTATAGCTTGTCGCTATAAAGTGAACATTAACAATTTTCAGCCCAAGGGGAGATATAAAATGAAAAAATCATTTTCACAATATAGAGATGAATGTCTTAATGACAGGACATTATTCCTGAAAGAATTTCGCTCATGTTCCAAAATTTCGCCAAATAAATCAGATAGGAAAAAATGCCGAAAGGATGTTAAGGCAAAGTATTCAGGTCGATTTAAGTCATGCTCTCTTCAGTAAGAGGGACATGACGAAATAACAGTTCCAGGATTATTGATTTTAGAAAGAAGATGTTTATATTTGTCCATATTGGAGATAAAAACTCACAGTAAAGGAGGTGAGTAAAATGATGAAAATATTAAATGTAATACCAGAGTCCAGTGTCGCACTCGGACTGCAAAAAAGACTATTAGATAGCTTTTTTGATAATTGGATGATGCCGTCCACCAATCCTGCAACATGTGGTTGGATACCGGTTTCCGATATAACAGAGGCTGATACAGAATATCATGTCACGATGGAGATTCCCGGTATTGATATGAAGAAGCTGGATATCACATATTCTGAAGGGGTTCTTACCATCAAAGGTGAAAAAACAACAGAAATTTCTATTGGTGAATCTTGCTTCTGTTCAGAGAGATATGTCGGGGATTTCCAACGAAGTTTCCGAATCCCAGGAAAGGTAGATGCTGAAAATATTGAAGCAACGTATAAGGATGGCATCCTGAGAGTGAGCCTGGTTAAGTCCAAAGAAAGCATAATTAAAAAAATTGAGATCCATTAAAATGTTTTGATCTTTCCAAGCGGAAGACCGGATAGAATATGCCAGCAGCCCATGACTCATAGTCTGGACCGACGTCGTATTTGAGCCGGTTTTCCGCTATAGCAAACCAATACCTTAGAATCACTGGCTTCACACTTTCCTTTGCAGCTTCAATCCTCTTCCATAGCGATTTCTGGCATTCGGTTGTTTTCGGTATAGCAGAATCCGTCTGTCTTATTGAGACTCTTTGTTCTAAAACTTTCGGCAAACCTTTCGAAAATATTTGTCAACACCCTTATATTGATTTCAGCAAGTTAATAAATTTCAGGATGTTAGAAAGCTCGAAGGTTTTAACTCTTCATCAGCAGATTCTGGGTTCGATTCCCGGACGGCCCACCAATTAAAATAAAAGGTTTCGAAAGTTATTCGGAACCTTTTTCTATTTTCTGCTACCAAATTGCCACCATCATTTTTAAAAACAGCTTTTTCCAACCTGCAAGCTGCCTCCTGATTGATCAGCTTCATCAGATGTGCATAAATATTTAGCATGGCAGATGGGTTTGCATGCCCAATTGAGTTTGTATGTATTGGATATTCTCACCCGGCCTTGGGTGGGAAAACTCTCACCGCCGGAATTTGGACTCTCAACGTGAAACAGGCTATTTTTTTTGATCAGGAATTTTACAATGTGTAAAAAAATCTGACACGTGTTTCGGTTCCGTGAAAGGACATTGATGAGCGAATTGTTTTTCACGGATCCGTTTTCACTCTATTTTGATTAAAATCAAAACTGCCTGCCGGAACGTTAAACAAAAAGATAGATTTTGATTTGTCAGGAGACTACCAAGACAACGTGTTCTCACACCAATAAATTGAAGCAAGATGGATTTTGTCATTGAATTGACATGTGATGAAATTTTATTTCAAAAAAGGGATTCTGTCGGTGCGGGTTTGATCCTTATTTATTGGCACATCATTTGCTGTTTGGTTAGCAGGCTTTTTAAAACATATATTGTTTTATTAATAAAAAAAATGCTGAAAAAGCTTGAATTAAGGGTGTTCCGGAAAAGGATGAACTGCTCATAAGGGGATTCTGTGAAAAGTATTTTTTTAAATGAAACGGATTGTAAGAGCTTGTAGGTAAAGCCATTGAGACAACTAAAAACCAAAACGAACATCCTGCTGGTAGACGATGAAGTGAGATACCTGTCAACTACCCGGAAACTTTTGGAAACAAGGGGATATCATGTCGAAACCGCCTCCAGCGGCATGGAAGCTCTTCAAAAACTGGAAAGTTTAAATATCAAGGTTGTCATTCTGGACGTCAAGATGCCTGAAATGGACGGTATAACAACCTTGAAAAAGATTAAGCGCGATTTTCCGTTGGTTGAAGTGATCATGCTCACCGGTCATGGCACCATAGAAACCGCGGTTGAGGGCGTGAAATTGGGTGCAGCCAATTTTTTGACAAAACCGGCTGATATTAATATCATTGTGGAAAAAATAGAAGAGGCCCTAGAAAAACGGAACAGGATCAGAGCCCAGGCGGAAAACAGATCGGAACAATTCAGAAAGCTTAAAATCCGACTCGGTGTCGGACTACTCGCCGCATTTATGCTGCCGTATGCTGCGTTTTTTGTTTATTTTCAATACCAGTTTACCGTCACGCTGAAAAACACCGGCAGGTTGAACCTCGAAGCCCTTTCCAACAGCCAGAAGAATACCATCGACCTTTTTCTGCAGGAACGGGTGATCGATATCTTTACGCTGTTTCATGGCGGTGAATTCAAGGTTCCGCCCCCTCCCCATAAAATGGAGCAGTATCTGCAGGGCTTGAGACGGATCAATGACGCATTTTTTGATGTCGGGTTTCATGACGCAACAGGCAGACAGACGGGATACGCAGGCCCGTTTGGGGATCTGCATGGCAAGGATTACAGCGGCGAGTCATGGTTTCAAATCTTGATGAATCAGGAACGTGACTATTATGTCAGCGATATTTATCTTGGATTTCGAAACAAGCCCCATTTTACGATTGCGGTCAAACAGAATATCGATGGGCAAATCTGTATCATGCGCTCCACGCTCGATCCGGATAAGTTTTACATGTTTCTGAGATCCATCAGCCGCGGCAAATCAATTGAATCCACGATTATCAACCGGGAGGGGTTGTACCAGGTCGTTGATCCGGAAAGGGGCGAGCTGCTGGCGATCAGTACTTATATTCCATCTGAAAAAGAGGCGAGCGGTGTCCGGGAAATCATCTCGGACAGAGGGCACATTCTTGTCGGCCATGCATGGCTCAAGGAGGTTCCCTGGGCGCTGCTGGTCAGTCAGCCTTTGGCGGTCGCTCATGCGGAACTGTACAAAGATAGGCGGATGATGAGCATTACACTTATCGCCCTCTTTTTTTGTATCGCCGTCGGATTATGGTTCGCCAACAGCCGGATGATCGACCGGATACAGGCCAATACAATAAAAAGCGACGAACTGAGGCATCAGCTTTTTCATGCCTCAAAACTCGCTTCCGTTGGTGAACTGGCCACCGGTGTCGCCCATGAAATCAACAATCCTTTGGCCATTATTGTCGCCTCCAACGGGGTGATCAGAGACCTGCTCAATCCCGAGTTCAATCTGAACCCCACACCCGAAACCATACTCAATGAGGTCGACGCCATTGATTCCGCGGCCTTCCGGGCGCGAACCATCACGCGGCAACTGCTGGCGTTCGGGCGGAAAAACGAACCCAGGCTTGAACCATGCAACGTAAACCAGGTTGTCGAAGAAGTCATCAGCGGACTCAAGGAACGCGAGTTCAAAATTGCAGGCATAGAGATCATCCAGCAGTTTGATCCGGGGCTGCCCGACATTCTTCTGGATCAGGATAAGATCCGGCAGGTCTTTCTGAATCTGATCAACAACGCAGGCGACGCCATTTCCGGTAACGGCACCATCACCATCAAAACACAGCGGAAAGACCGGGAGATCCAGATCATATTCAAGGATACGGGTGCGGGCATTCCGGCGGATCGGCTGCCGCATATCTTCAACCCTTTTTTCACGACCAAGGAAGTGGGGAGAGGCACCGGACTCGGACTCAGCATATCACTGAATATTGTTGAATCCCTTGGCGGAAGCATTAACGTTCAATCGATCGAGGGAGCCGGAAGCCAGTTTACCGTTACACTTCCGATTCAACTCAAAAATCAGGAAATATAATCCATATGGATAAGCGTTTACAATATATGCAACCGATTATTGTCACAATGAGGGAGAAAACATGGCTGAAGAAAAAAATGTAAATGGAAAGAATCTGAAGACCAGGGTGTTGATCATTGATGATGAAGACCGATTCCGGGAAAGTCTGTCCAAGCAACTTACCCATCGGGGATTTGAGGTTTTCGATGTGAGCAACGGTGAAGACGCCATCAAGATCGTGCGTCATGAAAATCCGGAAGTGGTGATTCTGGACCAGAAAATGCCCGGAATGGATGGTCTCCAGACTCTGAAGGAGCTGAAGCAGATTCGACCGGAGGTCCAGATCATTATGCACACCGGTCATGGAAGTATTGAATCGGCACGTATCACCGGAAAACATGATGTTTTTTCCTATCTGGAAAAACCGTGTCCCCTGGATGAACTGATTACGGCGATCAACAATGCGGCTCAGGAACGGGTGTATGCGATGGCAAAGCATGAAATCCCGGAGGTGAAAAAAAACAATCTGAAAGAATGGCTTATCGGCGTGCAGAATGCCCGGCCCGGATTCATCCTTCTGGGGATTTTTCTTTTTATCAGCATTCTCATCATACCCGCACCAAAGCTTACCGCTCTTCTGTCTGAAAAAAAGGCCGGTAATGCGGTGGAAAGCATCAATGGTTTTGCCGAGTACCGCAAAATGGAGATCGGCCAAACCATTACCGAGTATTATGGTGAAAAGGCCAAGCTGACTCAAAAAACGACAACCGCCGACGGTAAGATCGTCAAGACAGCCCCGAGTGTGGAACAGGTCGTCTTCAGAGCCAAGGCCATGATCGGTGTGCTGGTGGTGGCCGCCCTGTTCTGGGCCACCGGCGCCGTTCCCATAGGCATCACGGCGCTCCTGGTGGGTACGATTATGTATTTTTTTGGTGTTTATCCGGCGGATATGGTGGCCCAGGCCTATGCCAAGGATTCGGTTATTTTCATCTTCGGCGTACTGGCGCTTGCCGCCGCTATCAGCAAAACCGGGCTGGATCGCCGAATCGGCATCCTGCTGCTGGGAACCAGTTCATCGATTACCCGATTTGCCTTTATTTTCGGCCCGATGTTGGCGGTAACCGCCAGTTTCCTTTCCGAGCATGCCCTGGTGGCTTTTATTGCACCTGTTCTGCTGCTGGTTTACATGTCGGCCATTCGGAGTGCGGGATTGAAACAGGACCGGCACCTGCTGGTTTTTATGCTGCTAACACTGACATTGTGTGCCAACCTGGGGGGACCGGGATCTCCGGCTGCCGGCGGACGAAACGCCGTCATGCTAGGCATTCTTTCAGATTATGGCATTCAGGTTTCATTCGGACATTGGGTGAAAATGGGGCTTCCCTTTGTGCCAGTCTGTACCCTGGCTGTTGCCGCATATTTCATTATCGTTTTTCGCAGGAAAATAAAGACCAAAACCGTCAATATCGCCTCGGAGGTGAAACGGGAGGCGGAAAAACTCGGCAAAATGACGCCCGATGAGTATAAATCCGCTTTTATCATCGTGCTGGTGGTTTTTTTGTGGGTCACCATGTCCGGCAAGGTGGGGATGGGCGGACCCGCGATTTTGTGCCTTGTCCTTTTGAATATTCTGGGGGTTCTGCGCTGGAAGGACATTAATGGAATTCACTGGGATGTGGTCGCGCTGTATGCCGCAGCCAGCGCCATGGGGTCCGGTCTAGCCTCTACCGGTGCAGCGCTCTGGCTGGCCGGCAGTTTTGTGGATCTCCTGCCTGATGTTCTGAAGAGCGGGGACGGCCTGATCATGTCTGCAAGCCTTATCACCGGTATTCTCACCAATTTTATGAGTGACGGCGCCACGGTAGCCGCTGTCGGGCCTATCACCGTTCCCATGGCGACCCTTTCACAAACATCGCCCATTGCGGTCGGATTGGCCACGGCGTTTTCATCGTCGTTTGCGCACCTGTTGATCATCGGAACGCCCAATAACGCCATCTGTTATGCGGTTGCGAAAGATCCCGAAACCGGAGAGCAGCTCGTGACGACAAAAGATTTTCTCATTTACGGCGGCGCCGTGTGGATTATCAGTATGGTTGTGCTCTTTCTGTGGGTTATTCTCGGATACTGGAGATGGTTTGGTTTTAACGTTTGATCATATCGAACGGACAATGCAGAATCAACAATACCAAAGGGGATGTAATATGAAAAAAGAAAAAATCAACCTCTTGATCGTCGATGATGAGGAACAGTTCCTTGAAGCCATCCGCAAGAGCCTTGAACTGAGAGATTTCCACGTCATCACCGTCAACAGAGGGGAAAAGGCCCTTGAAGCCGCAAAAAACAATCCGATTGATATCGCCCTTGTGGATCTTAAAATGCCGGGCATATCGGGCGAAGAAACTTTAAGAGCGCTGAAACAGCAGCATAAATGGATGGAGGTGGTGATCCTGACCGGCCATGGCGCTGTTGAGTCGGCCATTGAATGCACAAAGAGTGGAGCGTATTCTTATCTCCAAAAACCCTGTGAACTCGAAGAACTTCTCAAGGCGCTTCAGGGCGCCTATAAAAAGAAGGTGATGAACCGGAAAAAAATTGAAGAAGCCAAGATGAACAAACTGATGAATATTGCCACTTCCAGCAGCTCGAGGGACATTTTGCGCAGGCTGAGAGAACTGGATGAGGGTGAGGATTGATAACCGTCTTGGTGTTTTTGAATTTCATCAGGTAGTGCAATGCGTTTCCTTTTCACAGCCACGCATGTGTCGGAACATGACAAAAGGCGGCTGGTCCGGTTTTGGTTCAGGACCGCCGCCGATCACTTTCCGTAACCTCCTATTTTTGCATCCGCTTCAGGTTGCATAATCTATCATATTGAAAAAATGGATCAACTTAACTTGACTTTTGAGGGGGTCGTCAATATACTTTCCAATTTTTAACAATACCATATTCATGTATGGGTGTTTTTCCCATACTTTTATGGAGAACATATTTAAAAAAATGGCTTTCATCATGCTTTCATAAGGAGGAAAAATGCTGCCCAAAAAAAATGCCGTTATCCTGATCCTGGCATTTGCTCTCGGTGTGATGATTTACAGTCTGCCGAGGCCTGAAGGAACTCAGTTTCACATCACGGGTGATACTGAAGAGCAACTGCTGCAGAGCGTGAGCAATGATTTCAAGGTTATCAGGGATGAAAAAAAAGAAGCAAAAGGATATATTCTGGAGGTGCTTAACCCGGACCTGGCCCAGCCGGCAGGTATTTTCCTGGCCGATCAGATTGACCGTCTGGAACTGTCCGGCGTGGAAATGGCGTATGTAAACGGGCTCTCTCCCAAGGCGCTGCGTTTTCTGGCCATTCTTGCGGTTCTTGTTCTGTTTTTCATTCTCGAACCGGTTCCCCTTGAAATCACCGCCATCTGTATCGGTGTTTTTCTGGTGGCCTTTGAAATCGGCAGCGTCAAGGATGTATGGGCGCCATACATGCACCCGGTCGTTGTCTTCATCATCTGCTGCCTGATTCTTGCCATTGCCCTGGACAAGGCCGGGCTGACCAAAAGACTCGGTTATTTTATCGTGAAAAAAGCCGGGTCAAGCATCACCCGTTTTACGTTTATCATTTCCATCGGCCTTGGCATCAGCTCCGGTATCATGCATGATGCCGCAGCCTGCGCCATCGGCATTGCTACCATGCTGCCTCTGATGCGCGCTGTCGGCATACAGCCGAATACCAATACCGCCCGGTTTATGATGATTTCCCTTGCGTTTGCCTGTTCCTGCGGGGGCATGGGCACGCTGGTGGGCGGAGGGCGCAACATGGTTTCCGCGGCGTTTCTGAAGGAATTCACCGGTATTGAAATCACCTTCATGGACTGGTTGATATATGCCATGCCGGCTGCGCTGATTACCGTACCGGCCGCGGTATGCATTGTCTATCTGGTGTACCGTCCGGATCCAAAATTCAAACTGCCTCAATTTGATGAAGATCTTGGCCCCTGGACACCGCTGGAAATCAAAACCCTTATCATCATCCTCATTGTCTTCGGGTTCTGGTTGACCAAAAATTTTCACGGCATCGATTACTCCGTTCCCGGTATGCTGGGCGTTGCCGCCCTGATCATGACCGGTGTCCTGAAATGGGATGACATTCATGAAAACCTGGAGTGGGGCACAGCCATTTTTATTTTCGGCGGAGGCATTTCTCTGGGTCTTGCCATGGACTATTCCGGCGCGGCCCGCTATTTTGCCAATCTGTTTTTCCCTTTAATCAAGGGCGGCGGCTGGCTGCTGCTGTTTGCCGGTGTTGGTGTTTTCGCAGCGCTGGTAACCAATGCCATGGCCAACGTGGCGGCTGCAGCCTTGATTCTGCCTATTGTCATTCCCATGGCCCAGATGGAGGGCGTCAACCCAATCGTACTGGCCATGTGTCTGGGTATGGCAACATCCTTTGCCATGCTTCTGGTAATCGGCTGCCCGCCTAACGCCATAGCCTACAGCTATAGGCAATTCAAGGCGTTCGACCTGACAAAGGTGGGTCTTGTGGCAACACCGATCCTGCTTCTGATCCTGGTCGGCGTGGTGATGGTCTGGTGGCGGATTATAGGGCTTGTTTAACAAAAGGCGTGCTTTCCGGTGAGATCGGGTAATGGAATGTCGTTAGTGGATATGGAACGGGAATTTTGAGCTGCATTGTATTTTGCCATTGCGTCTTTCGGCAGGATTCATTAAAATTTTTCAGGAAGCGGGCTGATCCATGAACGTCTTTACACCGACAGGTTTTTGAAAGGCGAGATGTTCCATGAAAACAATTCTTTATGACATACTTCGACAAAGGATTACTGTTACCTGCCTGATAATCGCCTTTATTCCGCTGCTGCTGATCATCAGCGAGGAAAAGATTGAACAGGTCGGAAAATAAGGAGAAAGAACCACTTTTAACGTCAATATTCCGATTGTGATACCGGAAAAAAGTAAGGATCGATTCAAGGAGGCGTTATGCAGTATTTCAGTGTTTTGGTAGTGGACGACGAAAAGGATTTTGTTGAAACCCTGGTGAACCGGTTAAAAAAACGTGATGTTGATGCCGTTGGCGTTCGCAGCGGAGAAGAAGCACTGGAGCTAATCAAAAGCAAGGAGTTTGATGTCGTAATCATGGACATCAAGATGCCCGGCGGTATGGATGGCATCGAAGCCATGAGGCATGTCAAAAAGGAGCGCCCGCTGACGGAGGTTATTCTGCTCACCGGCCATGCATCCGTTGAGACCAGCATTGAAGGAATGAAATTCGGCGCCTTTGATTATGTTCTCAAACCGGCAAAACTGGAGGATCTGCTCAAAAAGATCGCTCTTGCACTGGAAAGAAAAAATGAGCATGATCAAAAAAACCGTAATCAGCAGATCAAGAAGTTGCTGAAATATTGGTAATCGATTATCTTTTTTGGGATTCTCATTCAGTCTGAATTTTATCTCCCCCATGGAGATCGAAAATGTGCTCTACCCGTATCCGGCTGTGGAGGAAGCCGCCGTGGTCAGCTACCCGGATCCGTATCGGGGAGGAACAGTCTAAGCCGTCATTTCTCTTAAAATCGATTACATGGGAAAAGTAAGCGAACCGGACATTATCGATTTTTGTAAACAGCATCCGGCATCATACAAAATTCCTAAAATCATTGATTTCAGAGATATTCTGCCCAAAAGCCCGATGGGAAAACTGATGCGGCATGAGTTAAAGGACTTTTAAAGCCGATGAAGTTGAAAACCATAAGAACAAAACTCGGATGCCGGTTTAAAAATACATTCCGTTTTATTCTGCTTGCCGGTTTCATCACCGGATATTTTCTTTTTGCAGAAGCGCATCCGGCAAACGGCCAAAGCCCTGGGCAATCCCCTGCTGTGAAGGCAGCTGCCGGCATGCCCGGGGAAATGCCCGTATCCGAAGATGCAGGCCGCGCCCACGCCGCAGCCGGACACAGCAATATCCATCGCCCCAATCTCGGCGAAACTCTTCCCCTGTGGAGCGTTATTCCTTTTGGCTGCATGCTGCTGTCCATTGCGCTTTTGCCTTTGCTGGCCCCGGATTTCTGGCATCACCATTTTGGAAAAGTGTCCGTATTCTGGGCGACAACCATGGCGGTGCCTTTTTTAATCGCTTTTAAGGGGGACGCGCTTTATGAGATTTTCCATATCCTGCTGGCGGATTATGTGCCGTTTATTTTGCTGCTATGGTCTTTATACACGGTGTCCGGCGGCATCCTGATCCGGGGAACCCTGCGGGGCACTCCTGTCGTCAATACGATCCTTTTGATTATCGGAACCGTGCTGGCATCGTGGATGGGCACTACAGGAGCGGCCATGCTCCTGATCCGCCCTTTTTTGCGGGCCAACAGCTACCGCAAAAGCCGCACCTTTATGGTGGTTTTTTTTATCTTTCTGGTGGCCAATATCGGCGGTGCCCTCACTCCTTTAGGCGATCCGCCGCTGTTTTTGGGATTTCTGCACGGGGTGAGCTTTTTCTGGACCTTTAACATTTTACCCCACATGCTTTTTGTGACCCTTGTTTTACTGATCGTCTACTTTATCATGGATACCTATTTTTACCGGAAGGAAGTTCCGGACGGTCCGCCGGATGACGACGTCAAGGAGCCGCTGCGACTGGAAGGCATTCATAATTTTTTATTTCTTTTCGGTGTTGTGGCGGCTGTTCTTGCCAGCGGGATTCTTGAATGGCCTGACATCCATACCCTTGGTGTTCACCGCGCCCTTCAGGACTGGGCAAGAGACGGTTTTCTAATTCTCATGGGCGTCCTGTCGCTGGTGACCACCTCCTTTAAAATCCGGGACGACAATGACTTTACCTGGTTTCCCATTGTTGAAGTGGCGGTTCTGTTTGTCGGTATATTTATTACCATGGTGCCGTGCCTGCTAATTCTCAAGGCAGGGTCCAAAGGAGAACTGGCCATTTTAATTAATGCGGTCAAAGAACCCGTCCATTATTTCTATGTCACCGGCGTGCTTTCCGGACTGCTGGACAATGCACCGACGTATTTAACTTTTTTCAACACCGCTTTGGGGAGCTTTTATCCAGGTATGGCAGAAAAACCCGCAGTGGATTTATTGATGACCGAAAATGCCATTTTTCTGAAAGCGATTTCCACCTCGGCGGTATTTTTCGGCGCACTCACCTATATCGGAAACGCACCCAATTTTATGGTGCGCTCCATTGCCGAAGAAGCCGGAACCCCCATGCCGAGCTTTTTCGGATATATTTTAAAATACAGTCTGATTTTCCTGGTACCGGTACTTATAATCATGCAGTTGATTTTTTTCTAAAAAAATATCCCCGGCCACGGAAACAGTCCCGTAGCCGGCCGCGGACATCGAGGACAAAAAACTGGATATGGATATACTCAGCAATTTTTTTGATCAAAAGGCCGCTATCGTGGGTGCGGGGAATCTCTGTGCACGGTTTCTGGAACATTTTTTCAACACCAACCAATCTGAAAAAAAACCGGAGATTATCGGTGTTGCGGATAAGAATCCGGCGGCCCGAGGCATTGTACTGGCAAACACGTTGGGCATCTATACCACAATGGATTACCGGGAATTTGCTCACCTGGAAGGACTTCAGATCATCCTGGAAATGAGCAACGACCCGATGCTTTCGGACGTCATTGCTTCCCATATGCCGGATCATGTCCGGGTCATCGATCATTATGAAGCCAGAACGCTTTTTGAGCTTTTGCTGGTCCAGGAGTTTCGGAACCGGGGCTATGAAAAGATCCGGACAGGCAACTGGGACCTGGGTGACATTAAGAATATCCACGACCAGGTGATGACACAGTTTGCGAAGATTTTGGAGAATAAAAACCAAAGAACCCGGCAGATTGTCCGCGACCTCTGGGAGCAGCAGGAAACCGTGTCCCAGATTATTCAGGGCAACACCATCCCTACTTTTGTTATTGACCGGACCCATAAGGTTATCCACTGGAATACGGCTTTGGAACGGTTGACCGGGATTTCCGCTGCCGATGTTGTGGGAACGGACCGCCAATGGTCTCCTTTTTATGCGCAAAAAAGACCGACTATGGCAGATTTTATCGTTGAGCAGACGGATGAAGCCGAAATCGGACAATTTTATGACGAAAGCTGGAGCCGATCGGCCCTGATCAAAGGCGCCTACCAGGCGGAAGGGTTCTTCAAACACATCGGGGAAAACGGTAAATGGCTGTTTTTCACAGCCGCCCCCATCCAATCCAGAAACGGCGAGATGATCGGTGCCATTGAAACATTCTGGGACACTACCGAGGACAAGCGCCGGATCGAAGAACAGGCGCATTATACCAGGGAACTCTCCACACTGGTTGAACTTTATACGGCGTTAAACGCGCCGGTGGATTTTGAAAAACGCCTGGACAATGCCCTGTCCGTTGTCAGCGAATTTATCGATGCCAACAATGTATGTATTTTTCTGAAAGACGAAAACCAAGGATTTTGTCTGCGTTACAAATCCGGAAACTGCAATTATACCTGTTCCGATGCGGAACACGCGGCCATGACTGATATGATCGCAAAAATTGCGGATACCGGCCAGCTGACCATATATGAAAAAAAAACGCATCCGTATGTGGCGTGCCCATTTTTTGACGAAAAAATCCAGTCATTGATATATGTGCCGGTCAGTGATAAAGAGAACAATCCCTTAGGCGTCATTCATGTCACAAGCAGACACCCGATATGGTTCATTGAACAGGAAAAGGACATACTGGAACTCATCGGCAACCGCATCGGAGTGGCGATTGAAAATGCCCTGTTGCAGGAGCAGTATGTCAAATCCGAAGAAAAATACCGCACCTTGTTTAACAATGATCCCACACCGATTTTTATTCTTGAAAAAGATTCCTGGCGCATCATCGACATAAACCAGCGGGCAAAGGATACCTATGGATACGATCTGGATGAATTGTCCGGAACGCCGTTTACCGCCCTGGGTGATCCGGAAGACGATGAAATCATTGATGGCATGGCGAATATCACAACTCAGCATTCGGTTTTGTTTTCCAAAAAAAGACATTACCGGAAAGGCGGCGAGCTCTTTTATGTAACCATTGTCGTGAGTGCGGCCGAATACGGCGGAAAAGATATCCTGATCGCCAATACCACGGATATTACGGAAATTACGGAAAAAGAAGCCCAGCTGATTCAAGCGGGCAAGATGACGACCTTGGGTGTAATGGCCGCCGGCATGGCCCACGAAATCAACCAGCCGTTGAACGTCATCCAGATATGTGCAGATTATTTCTTGAAGATGCACAACAAAGGAGAAAATATTCCGCCCTCGGATTTCAAGGCCAGGGTCATGAACATTATTGAAAATGTGGACCGGGCATCAAAAGTCATTAGACGGGTGCGCGACTTCGCCAGACAAACCGACGTGACGCGCAGCAAAATTAATATCAATGCGCCCATCAGAGACAGCATCAAAGTGCTGGATCATGCGTTAAAAACGCATCAAATCGGCCTGCTGCTGGAACTTGAAGAAAATATGCCACCCATCATGGCCGACCATAACCGCCTGGAACAGGTATTGATTAATCTGATTACCAATGCCATTGATGCCATTGAAGAAAAAGTCCAAAAGCATCCGGACAAATCGGTGGACAAGATTGTCACCATCAAATCCAATTTTGCCTGCGGCGATGTATCGGTCACGGTTTCCGACACGGGTGCGGGAATGAGCGATCAGGTGCAGGAAAAGATTTTTGAGCCGTTTTTCACCACCAAGGAAACCGGTAAAGGCACGGGTCTGGGGGTGAGTATCAGTTACGGTATTATCAAGGATTATGACGGAAAAATAGAGGTAAACAGCACAGTTGATGCGGGTACATCCATTAAAATCACATTTCCGGCTGCCGGAACACCCCAAAAGGAAACCTGATGCCAACGAAAATATTATTGATCGATGATGAGCAAACCAGCGTTTCGGTGTTGGCCTTTTCCCTTAGAAGCGACGGGTATGACGTATTGACCGCTGCCAGCGGTGAACAGGGTCTTGAAATTTTTGACCGGGAACTGCCGGATATCGTGATCACCGACATCCGGATGCCGGGAATGGACGGTATTGAAGTTTTAAAAAAAATCAAGGAACGGTCGCATCCCGCCGAGGTGATTATCATCACCGGCCACGGAGACATTGAAAATGCCATCGATTCCTTAAAATATGGAGCATCTGATTTCATCAACAAACCCATTCGGGCCGAGAATTTATCCTTGGCGCTGCAACGGGCGGAAAATAAACTTGATCTTCGGGCAAAACTCGATGCATATACAGAAAATCTTGAACAGGAGGTGGAATCAGTTACCCAGGAACTGCGCATGCAGTCCAACTTTATGGAAAAGCTGATTAAAACATCAGAAGAAGGGATTGTGGCGACCGACCGAATTTTTACCGTCATTATATATAATCCGGCGGCTGAGCACATTCTGGGATACCCGGCAAAGGAAATACTGCACCGAAAAAAAGCAAAAGATCTTTTTTCCCTGGATCTGATGCGTAAATATCAGGCCAAACGCCATGATTATCAGAAACGGAAAAAGCTGGAACATTTTGAAACCCATGTGAAAAACCGTGAAGGGCAGCTGGTACCGGTCCGGTTCACCGGTGTTTTTCTATATGAGCAGGGAAGAATCATGGGCAGCGTGGCGTTTCTTCAGGATCTGAGAAAAATCAAGCGCCTGGAAAAAGAGGTGCTGATGTCGGAACGGCTGGCCACTGTGGGCCAGACCGTGGCCGGCATGGCCCACGGAGTGAAAAATATCCTCCACGGGTTCAAAGGCGGCAGTTATCTCATGGAAGTCGGATTTAAAAACAACGACACCGAGAAATTAAAATCCGGGTGGCAGATGATTCAGAAAAACATCACCCACACATCGGATCTGGTGATGGATCTGCTGACCTATTCCAAAAGCCGGGAATCCGAATATGTCCCCTGCGACCCGAATGATATTGCCAGGGAAGTCTGCGAGGCACTCACCAATACCGCTACAGAGAATAATGTGCGGATAGCGGAGGATCTGGATCCCAACATCGGCCGGGTGGCCATGGATGAAATGAGCATCCATACTATTTTGATGAATATGGTTTCCAATGCCGTTGATGCCTGCATTTTTGATGATATCCCGGGAAAGTCGTATGCGGTCACGGTAAAAACGCTGTTGGAAGAAAAAAATATCATCCGGTTTGAGGTAATTGACAACGGCACAGGCATGGACAAAGATGTTCAGGACAAAATGTTCACTTCTTTTTTCAGCACCAAGGGTCATAAAGGAACCGGACTGGGGCTTTTGGTTACCAGAAAACTGATCGAAGATCATAACGGCGCCATTGATGTTTTTTCTGAAGTTGGAAAGGGAACGACATTTATCGTGAAGCTTCCGTTTGAAGAATTAAAAACCTGATTTATTCATTTATCTATTTTTTATCAAGGAGCACTTGTTATGGGAAAAAAAGTACTGGTTGTGGATGATGATCTGGATGTCCGCCTGTTCTCCCAGACCGTCCTGGAAGAAAACGGGTATACCCCTGTTATGGCGAAAAACGGTGAAGAGGGCGAGGAGATGATCCGGAAAGAAAAACCGGATTTGATCATTCTCGACGTGCTGATGCCCAGGGAAAGCGGCATCAGGCTTTACCGGAACATGAAAACCAACAAGAATTTCAAAAACATACCCATCGTAATACTCAGCGGTATCGCGGAAAAATCTTTTCTCCGGTCCCAGAAAGTGCTGACCGAATTCGGTGGCGACCCGGTGCCCGATCCTGAGGCGTATCTGGAAAAACCCGTGGATGGAGAAGAGCTTGCGGGTACAATTAAAAAAATACTCGGTTGAAAACCAGGAAAAGGGATAGCGGTGAACAACAAGAATAAAAGAATCCCGGTTTTTCGAAAAATGCTGTTTGTTACCCAATTCGAAAAACTCGGCTTTGGCGCGTTGCAGTCGCTCCTTGTTCTGAGAAGTGCGGGACTGGAGCACGTGATCCTGTTGAATGTCATTGAACGGGACCGTGTGGCCATGCACCGGGGCCTTGGATACGATAAAGACGAGGAGCGGCGACTCAAGGAGCAGGCCAATATCCGATTTATCGACTGGGCGGAAAGCCTCTTTGAAACGGGCATGGAAGTGGGCGACTATATTGTGGTAGGGAACGTCGTGTCCCGGACCATGGATGCCCTGGAAGAAGAAGACGCCGACCTGATTGTCATCGGGAAGCGCAACAAAAAAATGATCGAATTTTTTTATTCCGGCGATGATATCATTGAACTGTTACGGCGATCCCACCGGCCAGTGCTGATTTACAAGGAACTGGACAGCAATTCATGCTCTGATGCCTGTCTTGCGGACAACCCCTTTTGTCGAACCCTGCTGGCGGTGGACTGGTCACCGGCCAGTCTGCTGGCGGTGGAATATTTAAAAACCATGAAAAATGTGGTGCAGGACATCAGCATCATGCATGTGGCATCGCCAAAGGAGCTCAAAGGCACCTCCAGTCTGGAGATCCAGCAGCTTCGCAAAGAAAAAAGAGGCCGGCTGGAAGAAATCTGCGAGACTTTAGAAGCAGAAGGCATAAAGTGCCGACCTCATCTGTACGTGGGTGAGCCGGCAGCGGAAATTTTACGGGCGGCCCGTGAATTCAACGCTTCGATGATTGTAATGGGATCATCCGGGACCTCGGTATGGCGGGAGCGATGGCTTGGGAGCACACCTAAAGACATTGTTGAAAAATCCCCTTATCCGGCTTTAATTATACCTCACAAAAAAGATGAATAAATTTATTTATTTTGGCATACAGTCATTTGTTGCCAAAACTTTTTTATAAAAATACAGGAGGATCGAATGGCGGTTATAACAATTTCCCAGCAATTCGGGAGCGGCGGAAAACAGCTGGGTCAAAAAATTGCCGAGGCCTTAGGATACGTTTTCGCCGACAGCGGTATTACCTCAAGAATCGCAGAAGCGGTGAATGTTTCCGAAACATGGGTGGAACATGTGGAAAAAGAGGCGGGCGGAAAATTTCTGTGGATCATTTCCCAGATGGTATCCAAGGGTCTCGTGAATAAGATTCTTAAAGATGAACGGGGCTATATCGACGAGTCCATTTACCTGGATTATCTGGTTGTACTGATCGCCCAGTTTGCCGAGGAAGGCAATGTGGTAATCATGGGCCGGGGAAGCCAGTATATTTTGCAGGATCACCCGGACGCCATCCATATTCTGCTTGTAAATTCCAAGGAAAATCGGATCCAGCGCCTTATGACGCGTCATAATCTGGAACGAAAACAGGCCGACCAGATGGTGCGCAGCGAAGACAATCGCCGGACCGCTCTCTATAAAAAAATCGGCAAAACGGATTATGACCGGGCGGATCTCTATGATATGGCAATCAACATGGGCCGCGTGGGCACGGATACGGCCCGGGACATGATCATGGAACTGATACGGCAAAAAGAGGCCAGTACCGACGATATCGGATAAAAATCTTCAGGGGCAAACAGGGATGACATACACGACCAACGTTTATGCATCCCTGTTCCCGTCTTTTTCCCGGTGCCGGGACCGCGACAGGCATCCAGGCACCGGGAAAAAGACGGGAACAGACGGTTCGATATTAAGGCTGCTATAACATCAAAAGTAGCGGGCTGCGCAAAAAAACCTGCAAAAATGTCGATATTCCGGCGATCAGCAATTCCGATGGATCACCTAGGGAATTCCGGAAAAGCCGGGCGCGCATGATTCAAAAAATATACGAGGTTGATCCCCTGATTTGCCCCAAATGCCAAGGGGAAATGAGGAGTGTCGCCTTTATTGAATTTCCCCATATTATCAAACGAATCCTGAAGCCCAACTACTCTTCAAACTTGAGTAAAAACGTCATGAAACATCACCAAAACATTCCCGGCTCACCACATATTCAACCCCATCAGGCAGGGATGAGATGTCCGGCTGAAGGACCTTCCATTCACCGGCAACACCCGATTCAACAGCGGCAAGTTCAAAGTGGCACATGGCGATCCCCATATCCATTCGCTGAAGATCCATCTTGAACATCTGCTCAAACCCTCCGGTTCGCTTCAGAAAAAAATGGATGGTTCTTCCATCCAGGACAAGACGCCAGGGTTGTTTGTTTACCGCGGACGGCGCGAGCCTTACCATTTCAAACAGCCCGTCCAGTTTTTCATGAACTCCCTTGCGCAAAGGCGAATGAAAATTTTTATTAAAAAAAAGCTCCGGCCATTTTTTCCGGTTTCTGGATCCGGCGCTCAGATGAAAAACCGTGTCCCTGAGGCTGCGCTTCATCGCTCGATAGCCGACAGGACTGATTGCCGGCAGCGTTTCTTCCGGTTTCAATTCCATCTTCTCCGAAAAAAGGTGTCTGCTGAAGGTGGCTCCCATCCAGCAGGTCGAAAGTCCGATCCCTGTGGAAAACAGAATGATCTTTTCAAACAAATATCCAAAATCTTCCAGATCCATGGGGCCTTTTCTGACAGCTCCGGCCAGAAAACTTTTCGCGCCTTTAACCAGTCCATAGGTTCCTGAAACCATGCCTGCTCCTTTCAGGTCCAGGTCAACGATCCGGAACCGTGCTTCAGAACCAAAAGGCGGCTCATCCAGGGCAAAAATATATTCAGAAATCCGATCTTTTTTTTCATCCTCAATTGCTTTTCCGGTATAGGTTCTCCATGATTTTCTGGTTTTGATACTTTCCGTTACGTTCATGTCGGCCAAAAGGGATGGCATAAAATCAATATCCTCTTTTTAAAGTTTATGACTGGGTATCGAGCCGTTCAGATCACGATTTCCAATTATTTGCCCTGAAACTTTACCGGGTTTCTTTCGCGCAGGCTGTCAAAGATCTGCCGGGCGCTTTTGCCGCGGGCAGACTGCTCCAGATAGTATTCAAATGCGGCTGACGCGTCTTCCGTAAACCCGGTAGCCATGAAGCCGGCTTTTTCCGTTTCCAGCCCCTTGTAAAAACTGCCGGTGCTTCCGGAATAAACAGCGCGCTTGACGCCGCGAACCGACCATCGGGGTCTTGCTGCCAGCCGTTTTGCCAGCGCTGTGGCTTCTTCCATCAATTGGTCTTTTTCGACAACCTGGTTCACCAGGCCAATCCGCTCTGCTTCCACTGGCGTCAGTACCTTGCCGTCCAGCATCATTTCCAGAGCCCTGGCATTACCGAGCAGCCTCGGCAGCCGCTGGGTGCCGCCCGCGCCAGGAATGATGCCCCCCAATGCCTCGATCAGCCCGATCCGAAAGTCGCCGTCAGCCATCAGGCGGAAATCACAGGAAAGGGCCAGTTCACAGCCTCCACCCATGGTCTCGCCGTTGATTGCGGCAATCACCACCTTGTCCATGGACTGAAGTCGATTGAACACCCGGTGAGTGCATTCCAGTTGAACCAGTCCATAGATCGGGGTAAGCATCAGGATCTGATCCATTGCTTTTCCCAGAATCGGGATGTGATGCAGCAAACGGATAAGACGGGCAAGGACAAGGGAAAAAATGATGGAACTTTTTCGAAAAATGTCCGGCGTGTTACGGAAAAGCTTAAATCCGTTGAATATCTCCTCGATGCTGTAGTGGGTAATAAAAATCCCTTCCACTCCGCCGGTTATGATGATTGACCGAATAGCCGGATTCGAGGCCCATTCAAGGGTAATCCTGTCCAGTTCGCGAACCATTGTGGATGTCATATAGTTGTGGGGCGGATTGATCAAGATGATGATGCCGATGCTTCCCCTGACTTCTGCCCTGATCTGATCCATGATGATCTCCTTTTGTTTTGATTTATCGGAACAAAACGCCTTCATCCTGGTGGAAGTGCTGTTCGTCGCCGGAAGAAGTGTCGCAGTATTTGCCCTGAAAGAGCATTAGTAAAAAAATATCGTAAAATCAAGAGGGTTTAACAATCAATGAAAGCCGGGAGACAGCCGGGACTGTAATGATAATCAAATTCAAACAAATTCCTAATACAAACCAAATCAATACGTATTAAACAGACATTCAGAACAATGAATCGCAACTTTCATTTAACCTTAAAAAAATGTGAGACCAATGATTTTGAAACTGTTTTTACTGGTTTTCGGCTTACTGGCTGTATGTTGTGTTTATGTATTTTCAAGATGTCTGATCGCTGCCGCCAGTGATTTTGAATTTCCGGATATAGAGGATATCAACCGCCCGTAATAAAGGTGCACAGGAAAATTAGCCTTGAAATTTCTCAGGTAGTAGCGCCCCAGTTGATCGTTATGGGTTTCTGGATATGCCTTTGACAGAATGCCGATCATTTTGTTCTCATCGGTTTGAAGCAGTTCCGCGTATTCGGAAAGAAGGTGTAACAGGAAGCTGCCGTGTTTTCGTATTGAATCATCGGAAAGGCCCAGTTCAAAGGTATAAAAAGGGGGCATCCTTTCGTACACGGCGGAACAAGCGCGCGGCCTTAATTTACGGGAAAATAGTTGACCGAAAGAGGGGATGGAATGATGCGGGGTCAAGTTTGCGGAACCGGCGCACCGCATGGGGTTGATTTGAAACAATCATATCCTCAAAAGACGACCTCCGCAATTTCAACCCTGTATTCCGGATGGCAACAGACAAGGCAGGGCCCCGTGAAAGGCCCTGCCTTGATTTAAGTTAAATCTTGCAAGCTTTCAGATCCGTGTTCAGGCAGTTATTGATGAAATATGCGATTACCAAAATGGCAATAATCGTTCCGATCATAATCCACCTCCTGGTATTTGATTCATGTTTTACTTCTGCTTTCTTTTATTCATAAGATAAGGTGTCATTCAACAGAGTCAATGAGGTTATTTTTTGATCTTGAGCCGGTTCATCCGAGCCCATAAGGAATGCTCGCTTTCCGCGTCTGCGATTTCGATAATTCGTTCAAGCCGGATCAGCGCTTCATTAAATTTTTCCTGCTTCAGATATGCCTCAGCCAGAAAACGGTTTATCCTGACCTCAAGAGCGGGAAACACCTCAAAATCAAGTGTTCTGTCTAGCCAGTCCAGCGACTGGTCTTTCCTGCTCCGCTGCTTCCCAAGCAGTTCGTCGAGCTTGGAAAGCAATCGGATACCGGTCTGTCGTGTTTCAACGATCTCCGGGAAAAACAGATAAATCGATCCGCAAACGTAAAGCGAAAAAATATGGATCAGTGAGTTGTCCGCTTCAGACGGTTCTGCGCGCTTGAGATAGGATAATACCTTTTTGGCATAATACATGGGAGAAGAAAATCCCGAAGCCCTGCTGAGATGAAACATGTATACGATTACCGCGATGACGTTATCAAAAGGAAGCGCGGAGGGTTTGGGGATATACATTTCGACTCTTTCCAGGGCTTCATTCATTTTCCCATTCAAGAGATCGGCAATGATCGCAACTCCATAAGATTCATACTCGATCCCTTTTTCCAGGCGTTCTTCAGCCATTTCCACGACAGTCTCATACTGTCCCTTGCAGAAATAATAGATCATTCTAAAAAAAATATTTTCCGGCGGCGATTGCGGCAGGTATTTTCCTTCAATGGGGAATATGGTCAGCGTTGCAAGATTTTGAGGCAGTTCACCGATCTCTCTAAAAACGCCTTCGCTGATATGGCGAAGCACCTTGTATCGGAAAACCACCAGAAACGTATCGATCGCCTCGTCAGCTCTGGTGATCAGCTCGATCGCCTGCTTTGTGGGGACATCGCCCATGTAATTCCGGATAAAAATACGGATATCATTGTTTACCGCCTCCACAATGGCATCCCGGTAAGCGCGGATTGTCTCCAGGGAATAGTCAAAAGGCATTCCCATATCCTCACGAAGCTTCATCGTCTCGATAATTCGGCAGTCACCGTCGTCGTACTGTTTTATGCCGTTTCTGAAAGAAGGAAAAATCAGGCCGTCTTCCTCAAGCTGTTGAATTTTTTCCAGTGGATAACCGGTATGGCTTGCTACGCGCTGCTCAGCCACAGGTTTTGCATGGGGAGACTCTTTTTCCGACTTCAATATCGCTTTTCCCAGCTCCAGCTCTTCAGGATATGACTCTCCGGAATCGATCAGTCTTTTAATGATATCCAGGGGCAGAAATTTTTCCTTCTGAATTTTTTTGACCAGTTTTATTTTTTCGATGCAGTCTTCATCATAATAGGCCATATTCGAACTGGTCTTAATGGGCCTTGGTATCAGCCCTTCCTTGACATAATGTTTTATGGTCGAGGCCGAAACATCCGCCTTCTTAGCCAGCTGGCTGATTCTCAACAACCGATCTTTTTTTTTCATTGGCTCACCATCAGATTGTTCAGGAACTCGATCAGCAGCGACTCCGTTATGTCGTCAGGCAATACATCCAGTATCTGGTTTACCTTTTCCATTTTTTCCGGAAGTTCATTCCCGGTTATCCCCGCTATGGTGATGAGTTTGAAAAAGGCTTCCTCATCTAAATTCCCGGAAAGTTTTTTGACTTCTTCGCGGAAAATACGGGACTCCTCTTCACCTCCGCTCTCCTTGATGTGTTGAACACAAGCCTCCAAGTCTCTGAGCAGATCCCTGGATATGGGAACACTTGACCGGTTTAACGAAATGTGGAGATTCTCCGGAGAGCACTGCTGCGCAAATTGAGGCTGAATATACCACCCTTTTGATTTCATGTCATCCGCGAGCCGATATATGTTGATTTTATCCGATGTTGACGTGAAAGAAAACATGCACATGTCCGGTTCACCAAGAACCCGAAGACCTTCAATCTGTTTGACGCCATTGACGACGATTTTTGTGGCTTCCATCACTTCCTTGACGATCTTCATGTATCCTTCATCGCCGAGATAGCGGACAACCGCCCACGCGGCAGCCAGCGGCCCGCCTGTCTTGCTGCTTGTCACTGTCGGATTGATCACGGTGTATCCGGGCCACCTGGAGCAAGCGAACATCTGGTATTTTCGGATATCCTTATTTCTGTAAAGTATGAGAGAAGCCCCTTTTGCCGCATATCCATACTTGTGAAGGTCAACCGATATGGATGTTACCCCCGGGACCTGAAAATCAAAATCCGGAATGTCATATCCGAGTTTCCGCATGTAGGAAAGATGAATCCCCCCGACACATGAATCAACGTGAAACAGAAGTTTCTTTTCAAGCGCAACTTCCCCGATCTCCCGGATCGGATCGATTACACCATGCGCGTAGGATGGGGCGGACCCGACGATCAAAATGGTATTGTCCGTAACAGCCTCTTTGATAGCGGCGGCATCCGCGCGAAACGAATCTGTATGCACAGGCGTCACAACCGGCTTGATATCGAAGTAATGAGCGGCTTTGTAAAAGGACGCGTGCGCGGTCAGCGGAAGGATCATCTCCGGCTGCTTGATGTGCGGTTTTTCCGCTCTTGCCATATCCCGGGCCGTCTTCACGGCTAAAAGAAGGCTTTCGGTTCCTCCGCTGGTAAAATTGCCTGCCACTTCCCTGTCTCCATGCAGAAGGGTTGCCACCATCTCCACAAGCTCTGTTTCCAGGCGAAGAAGGCTGGGATAGGTTAACGGGTCAAGACCGTTCTCGGCCAGGTACATTGTGTATGCTTTATGAATAACCGCTTCCGCTTCCTTGCCGGGGTCATACACATAGCCCATTACTTTTCCCGACCGCCAATCCAGATCTTTCGTCTTATAACTTTCAAGAGCTTGAAAAATCTTCTCCTTTTCAATTCCCTTTTCCGGAATCTTCATCAAACGCCTCCCTTGTCTCCTGTATTCAAATTTTCCTATCCGGTCAACACGCTGAAAGCGCGTTCAGGCTCTCTTCCATGATGGAAAGACCTTTATCCAGGTGCTCATCCGTTATGACAAGAGGCATCAGCGGCCGGATAATATTGGAAAAGGTTCCCGCGGAAATCATCAGAAGCCCCTTTTGCCTGCAGGTATTCACCAGCTTCTTCGCGAAATCACCTGCCGGTTCCTTTGTCTTCCGATCCGTTACCAGTTCCATGCACACCATGGCCCCCAATCCCCTGACATCACCGACGACACGGTACTTTTCCTGAAATTGGAGGAACCGGTTCCGAACCGTTCTGCCGATTTCTCCTGCCCGTGACAGCAGATCATCCTGCTCAAAGATATCCAGAACAGCCAGCGCCGCTTCGCAGGCAACGGGGTTTCCCCCGTAGGTTCCTCCAAGGCCTCCGACCTGAGGATGATCCATCAGTTCCGCTCTTCCGGTTATCCCGCTCAATGGAAAGCCGGCGGCGATGGATTTACCCGTAATCATAATATCCGGAGCGACATCATAATGTTCCATGGCAAACATCCTGCCTGTCCGGCCAAATCCGGTCTGCACTTCATCGGCAATAAAAACGATCCCCGCTTCCCTGCAGATTTCATGCAGGATCGCGAAATACTCTTTTGGCGGGACAACAAATCCGCCCTCCCCCAATACCGGCTCTACAATTAAGGCCGCCACCTGTTCTGCGGATATGTGCGTGTTGAAATAATCCCTCAAGGCGTGTGCACAGCGTATCCCGCATGAAGGATAGCCCGGATCGGCATCACATCGGTAGCAGTACGCGTAAGGCATCCGGTAAATCTCCGGCGCATAGGGGCCAAATCCATATTTATACGGTTTCATTTTGCTGGTAAGGCTCAGCGCCAGCAAGGTTCGGCCGTGAAAGGCGTTTTCAAACGCGATGGTTGATGGTCGGCCGGTTGCATGCCGCGCAATTTTGACGGCATTCTCCACCGCTTCGGCTCCGCTGTTCGCGAACATCGTCTTTTTGGGAAAATCACCGGGTGCAAGGTGGTTCAGCTTTTTTGCAAGCGCCACATACGGCTCATGCATCACCACGTGAAAACAGGTGTGAATATATTTACGCGCCTGCTCCTGAACGGCTGAGACAACCCTTTCGTCGCAATGGCCGACATTGACGACTCCGATTCCGCCGGCGAAATCAATATACCTGTTTCCATCGACATCGGTAATAAGGGCGCCCTTCGCATCTTTCACAAAAATAGGATGCACGTTGAAAGCCCCTCGGGGAATATGGGTGTTTCGCTCCGCCAGTAAAAATTCGTTTCGATTCTTTTCTTTCATGACCGCTTCCTTGAACCGGTATTTTTCCAACTAGCCCGGTATGGCTGAAAATCGCATCCCGAAGGTCTTTTTTCCATAGACTTTATATCAGCATTCTTGCCGGAATCCGTTGACGGGCGAAAATATCGTTTATCGTCTCGCGCTCACAGATAATGTCCACCTGACTTCCGGATACCAGCAGGCAGGGCGGACGGGGGATGCTGTTAAATTGATTGGATGCGACCGAATTGTATGCCCCGACATCCAGGAAAACAAGCAGCTCGCCTCTTTCCATCTTCGGCATTTTACGACGCGGCTGAATGAGGTCCCCGGAGCAGTTCGGTCCCACGATATCGACCGTCTCCTCCGCCTTTGCCCTGGCCCTGGTTCCGGAAAGCAGATGATAACTCATTCCATTGTGCCGGTTAACCGAGGGAAGAAAGTTGCATGAGGCATCCACGTGAACCCAGGTGCATACTCCCGGTGTCCGTTTTACGTTCCCTACCCGGCTGATCATGACGGTTGTGGTTCCGATAAGGTTCCGTCCGGGCTCGATCCACAATTTCGGGTATGGAAAATCATGTTTCCTGCAGCCTTCCCGCACTCCCCGGCCTGCCTGGTCAGCGTATTCTTCTATCGTTGCCGCAAGGTTCATGAGATCATGGCTGGATGGATCGCGTTTCTCGGCAAAACCGCCCCCAAGATCCAGTATCTTCGGCAAAATTCCGGTATCTGCGTAAAACCTGCTGCAGAGTGTTATCATATCAAAAGCATACCCGTGCCAGTGCTCTGGGAGATGCACATCCCGCCCGATATGAGAGTGAATCCCCTCGATGATGATGTGCGGAAACCGCTTTGCCGAGGTTGCCATCTCAACAGCCTCTTCATAGGTAACGCCGAATTTCAGGTTTCGAACTTCAAAAGGCACCGAGATGCCCGGCTCAAATGTCGATTCAAGCTGTTTCAGGCTCGGCAGGTCACACTTGACACGTATAAGCACCCGTATCTTTTTTTTAAACTCTCTTGCCAGACGCTCCAGGATAAAGAGATCATCCATGTGATCCAGTGTGATCCGCATGCCGATTTCGATTGCCATTCGAAATGCCTCGTCGCTCCGGTCCGAACCGGTAAGCAGAAAACGTTCAGGGTCTGCGCCGGTGATAAACGTGGCGTAAATTTCTCCAGGGCTGAAGCAGTCTCCTCCCGCCCCTTCTTCATTCATGATCTTGCGCAAGGCAAATGTCGTGTTCGACTTGATTGCCCACATCACATTGACATCGTTTTCCGGATAAGCCGATGCAAACGCGGCCTTCATATTGCGTATGTTCTCCCGCAACTGCCCTTCGGAAGTTACAAAGAGCGGCGTCCCGAATCGTTCAGCCAGTTCCACGCAGTCCAGATCCTCGATCATGAAGCGGCCGTTTTCTCTCACTGTAAAATAGTCTCCAAGGGTGTCCACCACCCATGAAGGATCTTTAATCACGACATCATCGGATTTGTAGATTTCAAAAAGGGAAAACGCGACCAGAAGAATCTCGATATCTCCGTCAACTTCCAGCTTTTTTGAAAGAAAAAGCGCAGCCGGGTCAACGGTGTTTGTCATGATTCCGATCAGCTCTTCCAGGCCGGTGCGGATCACGGCGTTGCACCTTTCATGCAGTGCATTGACAATCCGACATGATTTTCCGTTAATCGAAAGGGTCCACTTTTTTTCGCCAATCATAAATCCAAGCTCAGCCTTGAAATTCTCGTCCGCCTCCCCGGATTTAAACCTGGACGGCATGGTTTCAAAGATATCTTGAACAACCGCTTCGATGTTCATGAAAAATCTCCTCTTTATATAGTTAATGTGTCGAAGAGTTTAATATACTTACAACCTCATGGACAATTTTTTTATATCGTGTAAACTCATGCAAAAGGGATCGATAAGAAAAAACAGAATATATGACAACAACATTTTGTTTATCGAAAGTGAAATTGTCTGCAACATATGAAACTGAATAAAAAATCTGTTTTTTCTGACGATCCCTAATGCATTCAAACAATACACGATATAAAAAAATCATCCATTCAGTTAATCACATCGCATTCTAAAAAACTCTCCGTACCTCAATTATTCCGAATAGCATTCTGCCGATAATAGCGGAGAAGCAGCTTTTCTTTCACCCTCTGTGGAAGAACCTTGAGGAGAAAGCAAATCATTCCGGAGCCATTTCCTGAAGGATACCGCACTTTCGGACTTTTTTTTCTGATGATTTTATAGATCAGCCTTGCGACGACTTCCGGCGGTTCCGCACCATCGACCCCTTTTTCGATCACCTGTTTCGCGGCGTCATAACCCTTTTGATAGGACGGGCTCACGCCGGAGAGAACCATTCGATTTTTTCCGATCCCTGTTTTGATATTGCCGGGTTCTACCAGGACCACATCGATTCCCTGCGAAAGAAGTTCCATGCGAATCGACTCGGAAAAGCCTTCAACCGCAAACTTGCTGGCTGCATAGTATGACTGAAACGGAATGCCCATAATGCCTCCAAGGGAGCTTATGTTCACGATCAGGCCGCCCCCGCTGTTTCGCATTATGGGAAGGACTTCCCGTGTTACCGAGGCCAGCCCGAAAAAATTTGTCTCGATAACGCTGCGGCCTTCCTCTTCGGGGATATCCTCGAAGGGTCCGACATTGCTGATTCCCGCATTGTTGACCAAGACATCGATTCCTCCCATAAGCCCTGCCGCCTCCTCAACCCCACTTCTCACCGAAGCCTTGTCGGTAACATCCATAATGACAAAACGAAACATCTTGGAAGCCCCCGGATCCTCCGGCAGAGTCGTGAGGTTGCGGGTGGTCCCCACCACATAAAATCCCTTTTGAGCCAGGAAAACCGCTACCGCTTTCCCGATACCGCTCGATGCCCCTGTAATGAGAACTTTTCTTTTCGACATGATGGACCTCTCTCCGCGCGATTTTTTTAAAGCCGATATTCGGTGGGGATAGCCCTTCTCACCTCGGTAAATCGATTCAGCGCATCCGCGTATTCCATCATTTTAACGAGATCTCCTTCAAAACGAATCTTTCCCTCCATCACCGCGGTTTCGAGATTCATTTTTGCCGTATTGATCTTCATAAACGTGTCATAGGATGCAATGGTCGTAAAAAACGGTTTCCGGTCTTTCATCTCTTCCGGCAGCCCGACGATCGTCTCTTCCAGTCTTCCGTTTCTAAAAATCCAATAGAGAAAACGGGTTTTTCCATCCGGGCATTCCTCGACAATGTTGTTCATTTCCATGGTAAGGTCTCCGGCAAGTTTTATGAACTCCGGATCCCTGTTCACCGCATCCTGACAAAGATTCCGCCAGTCATCGGAAAGATACTTTACAGACCGGACCTTTTTTTTCTGTATCGATTTCCGTTCCTCTTCCAGCTTCCTCCGGAAGCTTTGTGTGGCTTCCTTGTCGACTTCCATTTTTTCAAGGTCAATAACCACACCGTAATGTTTTGCTCCCTCAATTGAAACCAGTTCGTCCAGGACATCTTCCAGGACAGCGGCGGGATCCCGTTCAAGAGGATCTCCCCATCCACCGCCGCCTCCGAGCTCCGCAACGGTGATATCACCGGATGATAAAGGCGTTTCAAAAGCGGTTTTCTCGACTGCCTGCTCACCTGCTGTTCCTTCTCTGAGCACAACGCTGTTGACAGATCCATCCATGCCTCCACTGAACCCGCGCATCGGATATTTTGTGCCGATAACATATGTGTGAGCGAACATGGGAGCCAGTGCCTTGATTCTTGTGCATGTCCCCAGCCCGCCCCGCCACTTCCCGGGTCCTCCCGAATCGGTAATAAACTCACGCCCCATGGTTAACACCGGAAAGTTCATATCATGGAGTTCACCGGTAGCCATGGTCATGGCGCCAAAAAAAGGAGGCAGTGCTCCCCATCCATCGACCCCATAGGCGGCATTGCACCACCCGGCGGACATCATCACATTCTGGTCCACATAAAACTCACCGGTATAGGGATTGGTTCCGTAGGTTACGACCGGCATTCCCAGTTTGACATTCTGGACATACGCCATTTTCGGTATCGCCTTTTCAAGCGCGAAGGCGACCGCCTCACCGATCTCCCCGCCGGCATGGAGCGTGCAGGCGGTGCATGGAGCCGGAGGATTGGGATTAACCACCGAACCCTGGGGGAGCTTGACTTCCACCGGCCTGAACAATCCCTCATTGCGGGGAATGGAATCGTCAATCATGCTCGACAGGGTCAGAAATATATACGAATAGGAGTTGGGTATCGAGCTGTTGATAAAGCCGGGCGTTTGAGACGCGCTGCCGGCAAAATCAATTTCAAGCGAATCCCCCAAAACCGTCACCTTTGCTTTTATCGTGATGTCTTCAATTCCCTGGCAGTCATGCTCCAGGTATGCCTCGCCTTCATATACGCCGTCCGGCCATTCTCTTATTTCAGCCCGGAACCTGCGCTCCGTATAATCGATGATGCTGTCCATACAGTCGTTAATCTTCTCGGAGCCGTATTTGTCAAGAACCTCCTGAAGGCGTCTCTCCGCCACCCTGACGGATCCCATCATCGCTTTCAGGTCGCCCAGGAATGTCGGTTCGCGATTGTTGATCTGAAGCATTTTGATAATGTCATACCGGGGTTTTCCGCGGTCATATATCTTGATCGGAGGAAGCCGCAGCCCCTCCTGCCATATATCCGTGGCTCCCGGATTGTAGCCCCCGGGCACGGCTCCGCCTGTATCTCCCTGATGGGCTCTTGTAACCGGAAAAAATACGATCTGATCATCGGCAAATATGGGGGTCATCATGGTCCAGTCCGGAAGATGCGATCCGCCAAAGTATGGATCATTGACAATGATCATGTCGCCGGGATGGAGATCTTCCCCAAACGCGTCCAGTACTGCCATCACGGAAAATTTGCTGGCCCCCATATGGATCGGCAGCGCATCGGCAAGGGCGACAATTCTGCCCTGGCCGTCAAATATCGCGGTAGAAAAATCATGAGACTCGCTGAAGGTAGGAGTCGTAGCCGTTCGGATCATCGTATCACACATTTCATTTGCGATAGTTACAAGACCGCAACGTACGACCTCGGCAGTGATAGGATCGACTTCTTTCATTTTCCTACTCCTTTAATCATATTTCAATTGATGGATATTTCGTAATTCCCGAACTCCGTTAATCGCGCGGCCTGTCCCGGATACACGACGATCGTTGTCGCCGGTTCTTCGATCACGCACGGGCCTTTCAGAACATTTCCGCAACTTACGAGCGAACCGTTATAGATCGGTATTTCGATAAAACCGTTCTCTTCCTCAAAATAGACGTTGCGTCTGCTCTTCAACGCGGAAGACGGATCCTCATCCGATAATTCAAGCCTGTCGACAGGCGGCTTATCGGTATGGATGATGGTTTCGATCCTCAAATTCATAAAATATGCGGGAGAATCCGGATTCGCAAAGGTATGAAGGGTTTCATGTGCTGAATGGAAGGCATTTAACGCTCCGTCAATATCGGAATCTCGAACAGCGCCGTCATGTGACCCTAACGGGACCGTTATTTCATGGGTCTCCCCCTTGTAGTGCATATCGACATAATAACGATTTTCGAAGCTGCCCATAAATTCGGTGTCTTTACCGCCGGAATCGGGCATCTCTTGTTTCACTTCAGCCTGCATCGCGGAAAAAAGGGAATTGACGGCATCAAGGTCATAATCGTCCGAACGCCCCATATAGGTCCGGACTTTGTTGATCACAATATTCGAACTCAACATTCCCCTTGCGGAAAACGCTGTTGCGATTCTGGGAACAATAACCTTTCTGATCCCCAGATCACGCGCCTGAATACCCGCATGAACCGCCCCGTTTCCGCCAAATGCCACCAGAACAAAATCACGCGGATCATAGCCTCTCTGAACCGAGACCACACGAATGCCATTGGCCATGTTGTTGTTGACGATCCGGGAAATGCCGTATGCGGCCTGAATCGTGTCAAAACCCAGCGGCCGAGCCACTTTTTCCTGAATCGCCTTTTCCGCCAGTCCTTTTTCCAGCCGGATCTCTCCGCCGAGAAAATAGTCCGGATTCAGGTACCCGAGAAGCAGATTGGCATCCGTGACGGTCGGTTCTGTTCCTCCCTTTCCATAACACACCGGGCCGGGCTCCGCCCCTGCACTCCGGGGACCGACCTGCAGCGCTCCTCCTGAATCCACCCAGGCGATGCTGCCTCCGCCGGTCCCGATGGTATGAATATCCAGCATCGGAACAGCCACCCGATAGCGGGAAAACCAGTAATTGGAAGTTGCCGTCGGCTTTCCGCCGCGAATGAGAGAAACATCGTAACTGGTTCCACCCATGTCCACGGTTATCAGGTCCGGTTCGTCCAGAAGTTCTCCGATCAACTGCGAACAGGCGACAACACCGCCGGCAGGACCGGACAATAAACTGTAAACCGGGTATTTGGCGGCATAATCGGCATTCATGATTCCACCGCTTGAAAGCATGACAAAAAACTCTTTTTCAAAACCGAGTCCCTGAAGTTCGGACTCAAGGCTCTCAAGGTACTTTTTAAGCCTGGGAGCGGTATACGCGTTTACCAGTGTCGTGCTTACCCGTTCAAATTCCCGTATCTGGGGAAGCACCTCATGGGAAAGAGATACAAGAGCATCCGGGTGTTCCTGCCGGATGATCTCCGCGATTCGTTTTTCGTGCACCGGGTTCAGGAATCCAAAAAAGAGGCATACGCCGATGGACTCGATCCCCGCCTCCTTCAGCTTGCGGACAACCGCGATCACCTCGTTGTCATCGAGCGGGATCAGAACCTTGCCGTCCCTGTCGATCCGTTCATTTACGGTATGGCGGTAACGCCTTTGGACAATGGGTACCGGTGCGGGATATCGCGGATTGAAAATGCGCTCCTTATAACCCCGCCGCAGTTCAATGTCATCCCGGAAACCGCTGGTCGTGATGAGCCCGGTTCTGGCGCCTTTAAACTCCAGCATGGTATTGGTCACCACGGTAGTTCCATGAATGATGATATCGGTTCTTTTCAGCAGTTCCCGGATCGAAAGATTCTCGAGGGATGCCAGTTTCTCAAGCCCGAAAAGAACTCCCTTTGCCTGGTTTTCTGAAGTTGTCGGAGTCTTCACGACATGATTCAAACCATCACCACCGGTATAAACAAGGTCGGTAAAGGTACCCCCGACATCAATGCCGATTTTATATCTCATGACATTTCTCCTATGGTTCTTCCTGAACCGGTTCAAGGTCTCAGGACCGGTTCTGTTGATGGAAAATGTACTGCAGCCCTTTTCCATGCCATGCTAAAAGTAGAACGTATCACTTTCGGTTATTCGAAGATACTTAGTTTTTTCGGTAAGATCAAGAAAAAAATATCCGGCGGCGCATAAAACAGATAAGCCCTTGACCCGGTTCGGAATATTTTTCACGAAGATGATGATCCGGATCAAAAACGGGTATTCTTTTGAGCGGATCGGAATATTTTCTGGAAAACAGATCTGAGGAGTGCTTCGAGAGACCGGTGAGGAAAAAGAGGGTCAATCGCGATTAAAAGGATCGAAATTCACCGTGGTATCGGTTCGGGCGGACAAACAGCATCAGGATGATCGCAAGCACGAAAACCAGAAACGACATTTTCAAAACAAGCTCATAACTTCCGGTTGCATCAAAAATCTTGCCGGATACGGGGATCCCGACAATGATTCCAATGGCAAATCCGCTCATCAGAAGGCCCAGAATTTTCGAAAAATGAAGTTCTCCGAAACAACGGCCGATCAAAACCGGGAAAAGGATTGCATTGGAGCCGATGGCGATCCCGTAAGGAACGGCAAAGAGCCACAAATAATTTACCTCTGAAAAACCGCTGGATAGAAAAAAAATCCATAAAACAGCGGGGCCGCAGGCCATCAAAAGCAGGATGGAAACCATCAGCAGCACCAAGTTGTAATGGTCCGCCAGCCATCCATATACCAGCCTGCCGACAATGCTGAATCCGATTGTCAATCCCAGAAAAAAAGCCCCTTGCTGATTTGTAAATCCGACTTCCAGGGTCACAAATGGGACAAAATGAAAGCTCAGCGCTGATGAACCCGTAAGAATTAACAAAAAGATGAAGGCAAGAAGCCAGAACTCTTTTGTTTTCAGGGCGCGTTTAGGAGTCATTCCTGTCTTTGGGCGGCTTTTTCCAGGGCCGGTTGATCCTGCTGCTGAATCGCCGTCAGGCAGCAATCCGAGTTCTTCCGGCGAACTTCGGATAAAAAAAAGAATCAACGGGATAAGCAGAACAAATAAAACAAGGGAGGCAAAAAGCCAGGCTTCCCGCCACCCAAAGGTTCGGATGAAATATTCATTAAATGAAGGCAGGCAAAAACCGCCAAAACCAATTCCGGCCATGGCAAGCCCCATGGCGCGGCCCCGGTACCGGTTGAACCAGTTGGTGATCAGCGTCTGGGCGGGGATGAGCGTCGTTCCGGCCACCACAAAACCGGATATCATGGTGCCCAGATACAGCATCCAGAGGGCTGTTAACGAAGCGAACAAAAAGTTGGTCAGGCCCGCTATAATTGCCGCTGTAACAATAATCTTCCGGGCGCCGAAACGGGCAATCATAAAACCGATGACAGGTCCGGAAAATCCGAAAACAATGGCCCATATACCGGCCGATACGGAAATCTGAGTTAGCGTCCATCCGAATTCTTGCTGAAAGGATTCAATGAAAACCGGAAAAACATAGAATCCCATTCCCCCTGTATTGAACAGAAGAATAAAGAGGACTCCTACAATCCACCATCCGTAAAAGGTTGTTGTTTTTGTCCGCCAGTCTCCCATGCACCCATCCTGTTTCGAGT
The DNA here is from genome assembly GCA_046484745.1 of Desulfobacterales bacterium. Lineage (GTDB taxonomy): Bacteria > Desulfobacterota > Desulfobacteria > Desulfobacterales > SURF-7 > JAQYVL01. Next base: position 40,115 of record JAWOIJ010000032.1, read on the forward strand.
TCATTTGCACGTGAGGATTATCGATATCAGCTTTTTGGAAATTATGGAAGACCTATAATCTGTTTCAGCTATGGGCGATCTGTAACTTTTTGATAGGAATCCAGGTGATGGAAAACAGCAAAGAAGAACGCCGCTTTTAAGGAAAACGTTTTTTCAGCGGATATGAAGAGTAGCGGTTGAACTGCGCAGCCCAGCCGCTTTTTAGTCGGGCCTGCGCCAGTGAATGGTTATGGACCCGCTTTTACTGATGAGCTGTATATTCATCCAGAAGTCTGCGAATCATTTTCTGGTATTGGGTGTTATATTTTTTCGCTTCTTTTTTAAAAAAATCGATACTCGTTTTGCTTAGCGCGATTGTAACCTTTACAGTCTCATCTTTCAGAACAAGTTCTTCCGGGGACGGCAAAAAATCGGGAACGACCTTAACCTTTCCGATGGGCTCATCCGTGTATTTGATTTTCTCTTTCATATATTTTCTTCCCTTTCCGCCAATATCCGGCTCCAAAAATTCTGATTTTGTTTTTTCTGTACGTAAATCGAACGGTCATGATTCCGTCAGAGACCATGCCAAGACAGTAATAGCGTTTCTCATCATCACCATGATCAAGATCTTCGAGGATAACACGGTCAGGGTCCAGAAGCGCAAGTTGTGCCAAGGCAAAAGAAACGCCGTGTTTTTCCTGATTGAGCTTGTCTTTATTGGCATCCCAATCAAAATCGGATTGTTTTTTCATTATTTTATATTAAGTTGGAAAAGAAAATATGTCAATATAAAAATATGGCTTTTTATATGGCTTTTTGATCCATAATACAGAGCAAAGGGGCCGCTAACCCAGTGAGACCGTGCGCTAATCGGGATAATCAGCAGAAAACAGGGCAATGCAATATTCCAACATGGCACACGCGCCCCGCCCTGTTTTTCTGCTGCATTTAATTGTTATGATTCTTTTTGTTCATTCTTACAATACGACTATACATCAAGCGATTAATACGATTTTTGTTTGCACGAAACTCTTTCAGATAACTTTCCGGATACTCAGAGAGAAATGCCATAATTTCGTTGTCGTGATAGACTGCATCTAATTCTTTATCCGAAATGTAAGCATTATGAGCCAATATATTTCTTAGTTTTCTGAACTTATCTAATGACCTAACTGCATTTGGTTGTGATTTCAGTCGGGTTGAATCTGTTTCCGGTTTATACAGACTATATAAACCGGTTACAGATCATCCACCGGAGTTCGAACCCCGAGCCGCCCTTTGTTTAAAACATGGGTATAAATCATCGCACTAGGATGAAAAGGTCAGCTTTGTCCCGGCCATGTTCAGGAGAAACTGGCCAGGCATCTCTTTTTCGATGTAATTAATCGCTTTCCTGCCGGTACAATGTGTCGGTATAATATAATCCGGGTCTAATTTCTTCAATGCGTGGGCCGTGGGTTTAACAACCGAATCGAAATCAGCCCCTGAAAGGTGAAAGCCTCCCATGATGGCATATATCTTATCAATGCCGGTCACCTCCTGTGCATATCGTGCCGTATTGACGATACCTGCATGGGCACAGCCCGACAGGATGACAAGGCCCTTACCTCTGACATTGAAAACAACGGCTGAATCGTCGTTTATCAGATCCTGTTTTTCTATACCGTTTTCCTCGTAAAAGAAATTTGGCGCTCCTTTCTCAAAGTCAGTCTGTCGAGGTATCTCCCCTAGAAAAATGGTCGTGTTATCCAAAAGAAAACAGGGCTCCTCCGATTCTATCAGGGCAGCACCGGCAGCCTGGGCTTTCTCACGAGTAAAAGCCGGGAAATAAACCTTAAAGTCTTCCGTAATTTTTATATAGCGGGGGCTTCGAAAAGCCGCGGGATGCAGCACAAGTTCAATATGATCCTTTCCGATTTTCCTCACAAGCTTTTCCATTCCGCCCACATGATCCAGGTGGCCGTGGGACAGGGCGAGAACTTCAACGGCGGTCAAGTCCGCGCTCAGCGCTTCGGCGTTAAAGGCTGCTCCATGTTCGGAGAATCCAAAATCAAACAGCATTTTACGCAATACTCCCTGGCTCGTGGTCGTAATAAGAGATGAAAATCCGTGTTCCGCCAACACACTGTTTTTTACTTCCATGCCTTTTAACGGCATGGCTCGTTGAATGATTTCCGTGTTGTCCTGAGACACCAGGTCGATATAGTTGTCCTGAAGTGTCAGAATTTCAACTTTCTCAACTTCATTAAAGATCAGACCCATGGCTACCCCCTTGTGTTTGTTTGATTCCATTCCGGATGATGCGTCATTTTTCACAGAATAATATAGCGTACCATGAATGTAAAATGAAAATTTCCGGATGTTCCAGCAATAAAAAGCCTGAACAGCAACATCATTCAATAGATGTAAAAGGATTCCGCTTATTGACAAAAAACATCCTGAACCGTACAACAGGGCTGTAAAGGTAACTACCATCCGCATCGCTTTGCCTGTTGCGGAACAGGCACGCGGCTTTAAGTTGCGGGCAACGCCCTGACGTAAAGACGGCATGAAATGCCTCTGGCTTGAGCTTGTGGACCCCACGCACCAGGTGGGGCTTGATTTCAAACCATCAGGAGCTTCATCCCGACAGGAAAAAAATGAACCCGACAAGATCTGTTGACGGAAAAAAATCTCTTTTCAATCCGGCAGTGCCTGTATGCCTGTTTTTGATTATCGCAACCGCAGCCGTCTACTGGCAGGTAAAAGATTTCTCATTTGTGAATCTCGATGACCCTCTTTATGTAACCGGCAACAGGCATGTGAAGGATGGATTAACCCTTAAAAATATTATATGGGCGTTCACCGACGCAACGGAGATAACCAACTACTGGGCACCGTTAACCTGGCTGTCCATCCTGCTGGATTTTGAACTATATGGTATGAATGCGGGAGGATATCATGTAACCAACCTCCTGTTCCATTTATTGAATACCCTATTACTGCTGTTTGTCTTTCATAAGATGACCGGTGATTTATGGCCAAGCGCGTTTATCGCGGCCATGTTTTCACTTCACCCACTGCATGTCGAATCCGTGGCCTGGGTAACCGAACGCAAGGATGTCATCAGTACTTTTTTCTGGATTCTCACGATGTGGGCTTATTGTTCCTACTCGAAATCTCATCATATCAAACCATATCTGCTTGCAATTTTTTATTTTATCATGGGCCTTATGGCCAAACCCATGCTGGTGACGCTTCCATTTGTCCTGCTCCTGCTGGACTTCTGGCCTCTTCGACGGCTTCAGCTATCTCCTCCTGCTCCATTTATGAAAAAAATTCTCTCTCTATCCTGGGAGAAGATGCCTTTCTTTCTTTTGATACCCGCGGCAAGCATCGCCGCCTTTTTGACGCAGCAGAGAGGAGGCGTTATCTCATCGCTTTCGCTCATCCCGATATCTCTGCGTGCTGAAAATGTTGTTGTTTCCTATGCCGCTTACCTGTGGAAAATGTTCTGGCCATTCAATTTGTCCGCTATCTACCCCTATCCTGAATCTTTACCGATCGGACTGGTGGCGGCTTCTCTGTGCGTTCTCCTACTGATTTCAGCGATAGCCGTTCTGACCATCAACAAAGCACCCTGGTTTATCGTGGGATGGCTCTGGTATCTCGGAACGCTGGTGCCGGTGATCGGGATCGTGGTTATCGGTCCACATGCAATGGCAGACCGCTTTACCTATGTGCCTCTTATCGGCATCTTCCTTATCATCGCCTATGGTGTTCCGGAACTTCTGAAAAAAAACCAAAACAGGAAAACAGTTCTTGCTGCGGCCACTTCAGTGCTTATCGCGTGTCTTCTGTCGGCCACCTGGAACCAGGCCGGTTATTGGCGCGACAGCTTCACCCTTTTCAAACACGCACTTGAAGTTACGGAAAATAATCCCCTTGCCCATCTGAACATGGGCAATGCGCTTCTGGATCGAGGGGATCTTGAAGAAGCCCGAAGACACTATGCCGCCTCCTTGCAGATATTTCCCGATTCCGATGAGGCGCACAACAATCTTGGAACGATATTCATGCGAAAGGGTGAAATAAACCAGGCGATTGAACACCACACTCAGGCGCTTCGGATAAACCCGGATTCGGTCAGCGCGCTCAACAACCTGGGAAATGCCTTAAAAAAAGCAGGCCGAACCGATGAAGCCATCGAATGCTATACAAAAGCGTTGAAAATCCAGTCGGATTCAGCGGAATTGAATTTCAACCTCGGACTTCTGCTTTCAAATTCCGGCAGGCAAAATGAAGCGATACAGCATTTTTCAAGAGCACTGCAGATCGACAGGACATTTGCCCTTGCACATAACAGTCTTGGAAACGCTTTCATGAAGCTCAACCAGGTGGAAAAAGCAATGATCCATTTTTCAAAAGCGCTTGAAACAAATCCTTCACTGTATATCGCGCATTTCAATATGGGACAGGCTTTTGAAAAGCTCGGCAAAACATCGGACGCCATAAAACATTTCAAACTGGCACTGCAGATAAACACTGACTACGCAATGGCTCACAATTATTTGGGAACTCTCTTCCTGAAAACAGGCGAAATGACTGAGGCGATATCGCATTTTACCGAGGCGTTGAAATTGAAACCGGATTATACCGAGGCCCGGAACGCTTTATTGACGATTGCGTTTTTTTATGCAAATCAGGAAAAATATGACCGGTCGATCGATGTGTTCAAAAAAATCATCACCGCACAGCCCCAGGAAAGCGTCTACTATTATAATATCGCGTGCCTGTATTCCATTCAGGATCAGAAAGAAGCGTCAATCAGCTGGCTGCAGAAAGCCGTTGAGAAGGGGTATGACAATCTGGAAGGGATGAAAACCGACACCTACCTGGACAATATAAGACGATCGGACGGGTATAAAAATATTGTAGAGAAAATGATTACATCGCGCCCTCAGCAGAAATAAGCTCCCCCACAAAACTACCGACGACCACCTCACTTCGGGCCTTTACCGGCAGCCGGCGCTTATCCGCGGTAACCCAAAGCTGAATTTTCGGATTCTTGCTGTCTTTGAAAACACCGCCGATATGCCTGGTTTCCGGTTCCATCAGATAGGTATCGTATTGTTTCCCTCCCGCTTCAATGGTTTCACGCCGGACGATTTTCAGGCGGCCGATCACATTTTTCTTGCCGTCGGTCACCGGTCTTTCATAATCTGTTTTCTCCTTCAGCTCCTGGGTCCGTGTGAAATAAAATACGGACAACGGGTCGAATGACCCGGACAGTGCGTCCAGCGCCTCCCACTCAGCAGTACTGTCCCAACGCTGGATCTTGGCGTTATGCCAATCAAAATCAATCGTTACGCTTTTTCTGTGTTTCCCGGTCAATTCGTTTTTAAAAAATACAGAGCGGGTCATATCGGAGTCGGCATATGCGTCAATCCGGTTTCGAACCTTAAAAAACATGTCCACAAAACCAACGGTTTTGGCTGTTAAAACAAAATGATGCGCCACTTCCCCGTTGATCATCTCCTCTGGATACACCTCCAGAACAGCTTCCCCTACCGGTATGCCTCCCCAGGTAACGTCAAAAGTCAATTTCTCGCCCGACTGAAACGGCATCGGTGCTTCCCCGGCCGGGGCAGCCGGAGCAACCATCAGGGTCATCAGCACGACAGCGACTAACACCTTGATATTAATTGTTTTAAATCGGCATATCATAACCGCCTCCCATTTCGATACAGTCGACTCTCTTGATCAAACGGAAAAGCCCCCATTTCTCTTCGGAGCGTTTTGATAATGCGATATCAGATTCAAGCGCAGCTTGAGTTGGTCAGGTGGTTCAATGGAGCTGGAAAACACAGAAACAGCAGAGAATGAAAGCAAACGCACTATTGAAAATGGTACCCGTACCCCTCTGGTAACATCTTATGGTGGTATTGGATCAGATTATCCGCTGCAAGTCAAATACAAAAAGCCGCCGGCAGTATTAAAATTGAAGGACCATGGCTCCCAGAACACGGTGCTCATCTTCATCTCCGTTCGAGGTTTCCGTGGTGATCAGCGAATAACTGGTCTGGAATTTGACCCGATGACCGGAAAGATAGTAGCTACCGCCTCCGGTGATTTCTGATTGCCTGTTATCATAAATTTTGCCTGGATTATCCGGCTCAACCACAGCATACCGGGCTGCAACTTCAATTTTTTTGGGCACGATGAAATACCCTCCCTGAACATACAGTCCATTGGCGTCCTGAGTCCCATAAGCCGTCAGTTCTTTGGGTTTTATCTCGCGATAATGATATCCTCCTTCAAATGAAAAGTTCAAATATGCAAGAGCAACATCAGCCGTGTACTGAATCACATCGCTTCGCGCCGGCAAGGTTGTCGATCTGCCCAGCCTTCCGGCCAGGATTTCTCGTTCGCCGACCTCGAGATCCGGCATATACGCGAAACCGAATCCGATGGCCAGATGAAGTTTTTCCGGTGTGTTCAATGCAGCCTGCCAGTATGGATATGATCCACCTGCCGGCGTCCAGACCAAACGGCCGGTACACATGTAATCATTATCCACGTTATCTTTATTTGCGCCGCTTCCGTTAAAGATGCCCACGCTGTATTCAACGACATCCCAGAGATTTTCTCCCGCCAGTTGAAAACCGATGTCCCGCTGCGGTGAAAATTCCGAACTCGCGATCGAACGCTCAACCAGTTGGAGACCAAAACCCGATAACAGGAATTCCCGGTCAAAGGGGACCTTGAACTGGCCGACTTTTAATTTCATCTGTTTAAAATAAGCCGCTTCAACCGTTGCATCTCGAACGGATGTCTCCTCGCCTTCCAGGGTAAGCTGGGTCTCGTATTGTAGCCAGGGATACATCACTGTTCCGCCTGCAATGATGCGAGCCCTCCTGAATTTCAGGGTCGAGCCGGTGTCATTTTCCAGATCCGTATACATAAAATACGGTTGAAAACGAAAACTGAGCTTCAGGGAATAATTGTCATCAGGCGTTTTAATCAGCAGTCCGTTTTGGTATTTGACTTCAAGATCAAGACCATCTGTCTTGATATCGCCTGAGGCATGGCTGGAAATCAGGACCGATAACAACAGAACAATACAAAACATCCAGCATAATTTTCGATGATGCATAATAATATCCCTCCGTGAATTTAAATGAATCTGCCGCAACTGACGATTTATATCGATTTTAGAGGAAGTTTAGCAAGGGGTGTGCCATAAAAAATTAACGGAAGCCTGTCTGCTATCATGAGCAAATCATGGCATAAGTTATGGTCCGGGTTTTCAGAGGAACAGGCGGGCATGCTTCCTGATGTCAGGTTATTTGATACTTTGTAAAAATCAGCGAGCATCCGGATAACATCGTCGAAAGAGGCTTCATGCCTGTCCTCTGGGTCACGCATCGTCCATGCGGAAAGGAGATGTGTTGTTTCAGTCCGGGAAAGGTGAACATTTTAAGCGCTGGAATAGATACCACGTTTCGAGGATTAAAAGCGGAGCCTGCTGATCAATTCCGATTTCCGGGGACGCGGGAATCGGGCAGAATGATTATTTTTGGATGGGCGCTATACAATTCCTCCAGGATTCTTATGCAGCCAGGGTTCTGCCTGCTCCAACTGCGCAGCGAGACGGAAAAGTGTGGCTTCATCCCCATATCTGCCGATAAACTGAACACCGCAGGGCAACCCGTCGGATGTCCAGTGCAGCGGCACGGACATGGCCGGCTGGCCTGTCATATTGGCGATCATCGTAAAAGGCAGCTGTCCGGTAATGGCATTTCGGACCAGTTCTTTCACCAGAAATCCGGTGATCCCGTCGCTTAAGGAGAGCATTTTTCCAACCCAGGAGAGGATGAGCTTCATCGAAAACTGATCCGCCTTACCCGGCTGCTGCGATCCAACCTTTACAGGCGGTCTGCCCAGAACCGGCGTTAAAATCAGATCATACTGCTGCATGAACCGGCCCATTTGCATCCCGAATTCCCTCATCTTGATTTTCACCGGGATAAAATCAACCGCCCGCATCCGCTTGCCGAGCTGAATCATGGTACGATTCTGTATCTCGATATTATTCCCGACCCTCTGTATCGTTCCCTTCTCAATCATTGCATCCAGGTATACGGCAAGATGCCCGATGATATTTTTGCACCATGTTAACGCGACCTCCTCTTCATGATATCCAGGATCCGCCTTTTCAACCCGGTGGCCAAGACTCTCAAGCAAACCAGCGGCATGTTCGACAGCCTGGAGGCACTCATGATGAATCTTCTCACCAAACGCCGACGGCTGATGAAGCGCGATTCTCAGCCGGCCGGGATCTTCCAAAAGCTCTTCAAGAAAAGGCCGTTCGTTTCTTTCTATCGAATACGGTGTTCCCGTCTCCGGACCGGTCGTCGCGTCCAGCATGGCGGCGCTGTCACGAACGGAACGGGTGATTACGTGGCTGGTTGATATCCCGCCGAACTCTTCGATAAAATCCGGCCCTACAGGATTTCTTCCACGGCTCGGTTTCAGACCGAACACCCCGCAATAGGAGGATGGAATGCGGATGGAGCCCCCTTCATCCGTACCGGAAGCAAGGGGAACAATCCGGGCGGCAACCGCTGCGGCGGATCCACCGCTTGAACCGCCGCAGGAATATTCAGGATTCCAGGGATTTCGTGTAGGACCAAAAGCCGCCGGTTCGGTAAAAGCGGACAGCTTGAATTCAGGCGTATTTGTTTTTCCGATAATTAAAACGCCTGCCCGCTTGAATCGTCTGACAATTTCCGCATCATAAGAAGGGACATAATCCTTCATGCTGTTGCTGCCGCAGCACATGGGCACTCCCTGCAGGGCATGATGGACATCCTTCAGCAAAAAAGGAACCCCGGTGAACGGACCGGCCGGCAGATCATTTCCGGCTGTTGCGGCAGCGGTATCATATAGCTTATGAATAATCGCGTTGAGATTCGGGTTCAGCTTTTCAATCCTGCGAATCGCCTCTTCCAGAATCTCGCCCGGCTTGACTTCTTTTTTTCGAACCAGTTCCGCAAGCCCCAGGCCGTCATACTGTTCATAATCAAATATTCCGCCCATCCATCCCCTCCCTTTTCACCGTATGAACAGCCGGTATAATAGTTTATGAACCATCGTTCCGTATGGAGGATAGATCAATTTCCCGCTGTTAAGCCTGGGTTTAAAAAGAACCCCCTTGGCTTTGGAAAAGGTCAAAAACCCCTCATGCCCGTGATACTCCCCCATTCCTGACGATCCGACGCCGCCAAAAGGCATGTCATCCACGGCAACATGCACCATTGTTTCGTTGATCACGGCACCGCCGGAATGGGTATGGGTGAGAATATAATCAATATTGGTCTGATCATATTCGAAATAATACAATGCCAGCGGCTTCGGGTGATCATTGATATACGCGGCGGCATCTTTCAGAGAATCGTAAGGCAGAATCGGCAGCAGCGGGCCAAAAATTTCATCCTGCATTACGCGCATTTCATCCCTGACCTCCAGAAGCAAATGAATGGGCATTTTCCGGGTCCCGCTGAAATTTTCGCCGGGCCGGTTCACCTCGATCACCTTTGCCCCTTTTTCTTCGGCATCCGCCAGAATCTCTTTCAGGCGCGCATGTTCCTGTTCATTGATAATGCTGGTGTACTGGGGGTTCTCCTTCATAGAGGGGTACATGCCTGCCACACATTTCTGAAAGGCATCGACAAATTCCGTTACCTTATGCCGGGCGCAGAGAACATAATCCGGAGCCACGCAGGTTTGCCCGACATTGAATACCTTGCCGAACGCGATCCTCTCTGCAGCGTCTTTCACGGGAAATTCCGCTCCGACAATTGCCGGAGATTTTCCGCCCAGTTCCAGGGTAACCGGAGTCAGGTTGTCCGCTGCCGCCCGCATCACATGCCGCCCCACCGCGGTGGATCCGGTAAAGATCAGGTGATCCCAGGGCTTTTTGGAAAAGGCCTCGCCAAGCCCTGATTCGCCGCTTAAAAGGGCAACAGTATCTTCATCAAAAATTTCATAAAGCATCTTTTTCAGGACTTCAGCTGTACGCGGAGTGAACTTGCTCATTTTGATCATCGCCCGGTTTCCCGCCGCAAGGACTCCGATTAACGGTCCCAAGGAAAGATAAACCGGATAATTCCATGATGTAATGATTCCTACCACACCCAGAGGCTGATAGATGACACGCGCCCGCGCCGGCTGAAATAAAATTCCAACTTTCCGCCTGGAGGGTTTCATCCATTTTTTAATCCGTTTGATGGTATAATGGATTGCTTCAATCGTTGGGATCAATTCCGCCAGACGGGACTCATCCCTGGAGCGGCAGCTGAAATCGCCGTCAATGGCGGCTGCGATATCATCCCGATATTTTACAAGGGCCTGCTTCAATTTTTTCAAATTTTCAATTCGCTCTTCGGCTGACGGCATGGGATTCCGCGCAAAGGCACGTTTCTGTGATTCGAAAATTCGATCCAGAGCGCTGATCCGATCTTTCGGGTTTTCTTCAGGAACTGAAATCCCGGTCTGATTTTCTTCCTGCATATTGACTTTCTCCTGTTTTTAATGAAGCACTATTCAATAAATCTTTCTTTGGTCTCCCTGCCGGCGTTATCCATAATCGTCTTGAAGTCATCAATAACACGAGCGGGTATCTTGATTTTTCCGGATATGAAATCTGAATCCAGATCGTTTATCGCGGATGTGATTCTGTCTGCCCAGCTTCTGACATCCCGAGGGTCGTTACCGTATTTGTCAAACATGTGCGACACCAGGGCCGCCCATCCGTAGAGGCCCAGGAGCAGCTTCAAAATCTGATGGTCTTCCATGCACTGCTTTTCCGAATACGGCAATTCTTCTGAATGGAACTTTTTATAGGAAACGGATAAATCGGAATAATACTGAGCGATCAAAGAAAACTCATTTTCTTTTCGGACTTTGATGTCATGGGCCATCACAATATAATAGGTCGCATCCCAGGTTCCAATTCCGGCATGCGCGAACTGCCAGTCCAGCATCGCAATCGAACCGTTGTCAAACCACATGATATTACCCGGCCTGCAGTCTCCATGCGCGACGGTTATCGGATGACGTGCGAAATGTTTATAGAGGGCTTCCCACAAAATGACGCAGGCTTTCTCTTTTTTGGTAATATAATTCAGAAACCAGAACAGATCAAGCGGATTTTGTCTGCCGGGAAGCCAGTTCAGAGACGGATCACTTAAAATCCTGTTCCAGAATTTCGCATGCATGAGAGAAATGTTTTTAATTACCGTCATCGACTGATCAGGCAGACATCCCAGGTAGTCATCGACCGTAAAATCCGGGTTCAGCTTTTCCATGATGATAATGCCTCGGTACAATAATGGAATCGAGTCGGCAAAAATGCATTCGGGTGTTACAAAGGGAATCCTTCCGGACAGCTCATTGTAAAACGTAACCTCCTGATTAAGCCCTCTCAGAACCGCTGATTTTAAAGAAGATAAATATAGGGGTTCGTTTCTGGATGAAAGATATTTTACGGCAAGGTTTCGCTTGTGCGGTTGATTCTCCTGATCCCGGTAGGATAATTCCAGCCCGGTTACATACTGGTCTTTTCCGGTTTCATTGCCTACCACGGAATAAACGACAGCGGAATCGACTTCACGAATGGAGAGTTTCTCCCGGACATTGTTTATGATTTTTTTTCTGCTCTTTTTCAGATCGCTGGTCGATCTGTCGAATGAGATCGGAATCAGAAAATAAAAATACTTCTCCATGAAAATGGTGATGCTGTAAAGAATAAACAATGAGAAGGTCTTCATGGGCTATATTCTCCCCTTTTTGTTGGTTGTCATAATCATTTTCCGATTCATGTCCTCATTCAGCAATCCAACGGCCTCTGAGTGAAGCCTATTGAGGTCATTTGGAAAGCGTTCTTCATGCAGCGTAGCGTCAAATTTGAAACTGTCTGAGGGAGCTTGCGACCGAGTTTTTCAAATTTAGCGGAGCAAATGATAGAACGCTCCAAATGCCTCAATTCAGCGAACGAAGAGGCCCTTGATCGCTGTATACACTCCGACCAGAATAATATTTTGAAAGACACATTCATTCCGCATCCGGATCAGAATGAATAAACCCTTTTCGCCCTTTATAGTTCTTCACACAGTCCCCGACACCGAAAAGCAGCACAAATCTTGCAAAAAGAAAGTCCGGCATCCATCCTCTCAGCAGTATTCCGCTGTAAAGCATTCTCGGCCTGCAGACAATATGAATGTTCCGCTTCAGCCCGGACTCCACAATCCCTTCCGCGATAACATCATGGTCCTTTACCGGCGAAAAAATTATTCGACCGAGCCAGTTCAGGCTGAAACCTTCAAACATCCCGGTTACAATATTTCCCGGATGAACTGAAGTGAATTTTACACCCTTTTTTCCCTCTGCCATGACTTCGAGACGCAGAACATCCGTAAGCCCCCAGACCGCCCATTTGGATGTTGTGTATGCGGCAAGCCCCGGAGTACTTGCAATGGCCACCCCTGAAGAGACATTTACGATATGACCGGAATTTCGTTCCATCATGCCGGGTAGAAGTGCATGAATTGTATACAGTATGGAATTTACATTGATGTCGATCTGTTTTACCGAATCTTCTACCGGTATCTCCAGGAATTTTCCCGCCCGGACAAAGGCGGCATTGTTGATCAGGATATCAACCCGGCCCATCTCTTTTACCGCCTGGGCAGCAAGTTCATTCACCCGCCTCTTGTCTGCAACGTCGCAGAGATGTGCAAACACCTTCCCGCCCATCCCTTCCAGTTCCTTCCGGGCTCTATCCATCTCCTCCTGATTGAGATCCCAGATCGTGACATCGCAGCCTTCCCGTATCAGCCGTTTGCAGGTCGCCAGCCCGATACCCATTGCGCCGCCGGTAACAACCGCTTTTTTACCCCGCAGTTTTGTCATGGTTCTCTCCTGTTCATAAAGGTTATACCCCGTTATCAATCAAACCGCATCGCTCATCAACCCGGAATGATTCCGTTTTTTCTGGCTGTTTTGACGCTCTCCGGTTCAGTCCACGGCTTGGATATTCCAAAGTCCTCTGCGATCAGGTTTGCACCGATATATCCGGGCCCGCCGATAATCATGCCTCCCGGGTAGACACTGGCTCCGCACACATAAAATCCTTCAATGGGAGTAAATCCCTGCGAGCAGGATTCATTGGGACGGAAGTAACCCATCTGGAGCGGGACATAAGCACCCTGTTTGATGGAACCCTTTACCATATTCAGAAACTTCTTCTCGATATACGTGGGCGGATAGACGAGCATATTGATCGGATCCAGATTCGGGGCGTATTCCTTCCATTGCTGCGCGCACAATCCGGCGTATTCCCACTTGTTCTCTTCCCAGTCATGATCAAAGGGCGCAAGGGACTCCCATCTTCCGGTATGCATCCCGTCCGGAGCCTGAATGGGATCAAACAGGGACGCGCACGTGGTATGGCCGAAGAGGTTTTTTGTAGGGACCTTGCCGTTTTCCAATGACTCAAGATGATCCAGCAGGTCCTCTGTGCCGGTTACGCCGAGGAAAGTGATCATGGCCCGGTTTGCATCTTCAAACGACTCTGTCCCGACATACCGGGGCGCTTCCCGCAATGCAAGATGGGTCCCGAAAAAAGTCGTTTTTTCCCATTCCCATCTTCGAGCGCTTTCGACCAGATTCTTCGGTATTTCATGCTCATCAAAAAACTTCAGAAAGGACTGCTGCGGGTCAACCGTAGAAGCAACGACACTGGCCTTGATTTCAGTACCGTCATCGATCACCACCCCTTCTACCTTCCCATTCCGCATCATCACTTTCACCACCTCGGAATCATCGGATATGGCGCCGCCGTTTTCAATGATCGCCTTGTGAATTGCCGAGGAGAGCCGGTGTGATCCGCCGCTGACCAGCGCGGAATTAGTCATTCGGTAAATATAAAGAGGGAAAAGATAGCCTATCGCCTCATACGGCAGCAGTCCCCACATGCAGAAAAGATTCAATATGCAGGCCTTTACGGGGTCCGAAAAATCATACATATTTAAGATTTCGATTGGAGGAAGCTCCGCGATATCATTGAACCTTCTTCCCACATCATCCTTAGCGGCTCCGAGTGTCTGAATCTGCTCGATGGGAGGAACCGCGGGCACATAGGTAAGCGGGATAAGGATCTTTTCGGAATACTCCTGAAATGCCGTATACATCCGGAGATATTCGCTGCCGTCCTTTGCCGAAAATTCATTGGACAGAAAATTAGCCGTCTTTTTTGGATCATGATAAAAAATCAGCGGTTTCCGGTTCTTTGTGATATAGGCCGCCTGAACCTCCGGGAAAATGAACCTTACCCCCCGGGATCGTAAATCAAAATCGTGGTAGACAGGCATGATATCCGCCATCATGTGATAAATGGCATGCGGATTGTACTTGAATCCGGCAAACTCAAGCGTATCCAGCCCGCCGCCTGTTTCATGCCTTGCTTCAAGAAGAATGACTTTCAAACCGGCTTTTGCAAGGTAGGCGCCGCAAATAAGCCCGTTCGGACCGGCCCCGATTATCGCCACATCATAGTTTCTGTCTTTCATATGCCTTACCTCACTCCAAGATTTTGTGGAATATTGTTGATATGATCGAGATACCAGTCAAAACATCTGCTTCGCCACCATTCCGGTTTCTCCACACCCAGATCTTCCGCCACCTCGGTGGCCGCGATATATCCGGACGTCAGGAATGTAGCGCCCAGGGGATGTATGGAGTTGGAGAGATACAGATTTTTCAGAAAAGTCCTTGATCCTCCGTCTTTCAGAACGCCTTTGACCGGTCGGTTCATGTAGAACTGTTCCGGAGTGACGCTTCCGCCTACCCAGTTTCCCAGAACCGCAGAAGGATTGTTTCTCTCGATATCAAGGGGCGAATAAACGATGCGATCTTTAATCGATTGCTTAAACCCGGGAGCATATTTTTCAAATTCGTCTGTAATGATATCCGCCAGCTCGTTTTTGATTTCATCCCAGGATTTCATGCCGGCCAGTGATCCTTTTTTCCAGGATTTTGCTTCCGGGGGCACGTCCTGCCAGATGATCGCGGTGTGACAGCCTTCGGGCGCCTGGGTCGGATCGGCCAGGGTCGGTACAAACCAGTTAGCCATGGGCGTTTCATGAATGATCCCGCTGACAAGGTCTTTATTGAATTTTTTGAATTCCGCTGCGTTGTTACCTCCGAAATACCCCATGAAGCAGCGCTGAATCCCGTCATCAAATTCCGCCGACGTAAACTGCGGGGCTTTGTCCAGCGCAAAATTCATGCAGAAAATATTCTGCTCATCATATTTGAAACTTCGGATGATTTTGGTCATGCCCGGCCCGAGCTTCTCTTCACCGATCAGATCCATGAATGTCGGGGCAAGGGTCAGATTGCTGATAATCTTCTTCGCGAAGATTCTTTCATTTGGAAAAACGGATTTTTCGCTCAGCACCACGCCTTTTGCTTCACCGTTTTCAACAATAATTTCTTTCACCGGGCAGCATGGAAGGATTTTCACACCGTATGTCGTTGCCGCCTTCACCAGAGAGTGACTCAAGGCGTGGGAACCCCCTCTTGCCTGATGAACCGGAAATATCGGGCCGGAGAGCGGTCCAAAAATTGCCGTACCGATAGACCCGACCGTTTTGTGAATCGGCGGCAATCCTCCGATCCATGAAAATGCCAGAACAAGCGTTTTTATGTATTCGGAATCAAAAATCGCATCCGCGACCTGGAACCCGTCCATATTCCATATCTGGTCGAACGTGAGATTGACTCCGCAGGATGCATTGAACCCGTCGTTGAATTCCGCCATTTTTTTCTTCACTGCCTCGGATGGTGCTTCGGCAAGAAACTCATGCAGAACCTGCTTGATCTCTTCCATTCTCGTGATCAGATATTCTCCCGCCCGCATCAGGTAGCCGGCATCTTTTTCTGAAATTTTCTGCCAGTTCGCAAGGGTTTTAAAAGGATCTACGGCCATGAGAGAGTTGGTTCCATCCAGAAATGTTTTTCCAAAAATATATTCGGTTGTAAGGTATTCCAGGCCGAATTCCGTAAGATTCAGATCTTCCATCGCGGGACTCATGGCGGATATCAGCCATGTCGCATGGGTATTATGAAGAAACCCCGGGATACCGGGCTCACAGGTGTCGCTGTGTGTACCGCATTCACCTCTGGCTTCCAGGACAAGCGTCCTGATACCCGACCTGCCAAGATAAGCCGCGGCAGTTAGACCGTTTACGCCCCCCCCGATAACAATTACATCATAATCTTCCATCGTTCTCTCCTTCCGTCAAAATGGATGGCTTCGTAAAAAGCACCATGTTAGCGAAACCTTTTCATTCAATACCGGCATTGGAATAATGCTTCTCCTCGGACAGGGCCTGAAAGCGTTTCCTGCCGGTAGTGTTTCCCATGCCGCCGGCATGATTCCGGCCCTGGCTCATCATCTGCCGGTAGGCAGCGTCCACCTTTTCCTCGATGTTATATCCGGCAGATTCAGCAAATTTACGGCGATTCAACAGGTAAATGAAATACTTATAAAAATTCTTGAGAACCAGTTTAATGACACCGGTATGAAAAAACAGCTTCATCATCCCGGGGATATCGTCAGGCTGCAGGGTCACCCGGAATTCCCAGTTTACCGGATCCGTGATCGTGCCGATGATATAAACATCATCCTTCAGGGGATCACACTTGACCGTATAATACCTGCAGTCCATCGTAAGTTCCGTCCGTCCAAGCCCTCTTGACCATAGTTTCATGATTCTCTCCCAAGTTAGAGGCTGTTATAGTTTCTCCACCAGATTCAATGCGCTCCCCGCGGCCATTTCAGTCCCGATACCGCGTGCTCCCACATCCGACCCCACAAGCCAGAGCCCCTTAATCGGGGTTTTGTGGTCAGGTCTCCTGTCGCCGACCTGATCCGGAAACTGCCCGATTCCGATTGCCTCGCCGGCAGGATGCCGGGTCAACCTTTCCGCGTCGGACCGGTTCGACCGTGACTGCCAGAGAATCGAATCTTCAAAACCGGGGAACAGCTCACACACCTTGCGATGAACAACCTCAAGAATCGCGGAACAGAGCTCTTTGGATGCTTTCGGAGGCGCTGCGGTGCCCGCGATCACCAACTGTTTTCCCGGGGGTGCAAGATTGGGATCATGGTTGCTCGGAACCGGCATGAAGATGTAAGGATCTTCCGGAACGCTGCTTTTTTCGATATACTCAAAAACCCTTTCCGGCGGAAGATCGGGCATGTGAAATACAACCGGATACTGAATTACAGGGCGGTCCAGCGCATATTTAATTGCGATATACGGGTTCGAGTAGCGATACGCTTCCGCCTGCTTGACATACGCTTCCGGGAACAAGTCCTTTCCCGCGACATCGATTGTACGGCGGAGCCCCATATTGGAGATGACGATATCGGATTCGTAAAAATCCGAATCCGTTTCCACCCCTGTGACGCTTCCGTTCTCGACACGGAACCCTCTGACCGGCTCATTGTAGTGTATTTCTCCTCCAAATCGTTTCAGGCTCTTCAAAAATGACCTGGGTATTTCAGCACTGCCGCCGATCGGATAGCCGAATCCGGCTTCATTGAACATCCGGGAAAAACACCAGACAAACTCTCCGGCAGAAACCTCCTGATAGGACAGCGCGAAGTAAAGCTGCGCGATGCAATTCACGAAAACATGCAGGGTCTCATCATCGGTATACCGGGACACGTAATCACGCAGAAGGACAGAATCATCAGACTCATTGAAATTTCCCGACAGAAGGGATTGAAACAGGCGATATGCTCCCGGATACTTCCTCACCGGCGTTCCCAGCTTTCCGGCCAGCTTGAAACGGGTGAAAAGCGGCGTGATGTCCAACGGAAAATCAAATTCCGTTCGACCCATGACCCGGCATGACGGATTCCTTACAACCCAGGACAGGTTCCCTCCCAGTATCCGATTGATCCTTCCGTGGGGACCCCGATTCCCCCGGCTGAACATGTGAACACCGAAATCATAGTAAAAACCCTCTCTCTCGATGGTACTGCAGCGACCGCCCGGAAAGGAATGGGCCTCGAGGAGGGTGACATTATGCCCTGCTTTGGCTAAAAGCGCGGCAGAGGCGCTTCCGCCCACGCCGGATCCGACAACGACGATCTTCTTTTTCATGGTTCAGCCCCCCTGTCCGATGGTACCTTTCATCCTGGTATGCAACCATCCTCCCACCGCTCCAAAAAAAAGATTGAAACAAAGTAGAAGTTGAAAAATGGTATTGAGGCCGACTCAACAATAGAGATCTTTGAGACCGCCTCTAATCACGCTTCATGAATTCCATGGTATACCGCCTGGTGGTATCCAGAATTGACTTTTTATGCACAATCCCGATTATGGTGTTGAGAATCGGGATCGCTTCTCCGATCATCTTTGCGATGGTTTCCGGATTAATCTTGCCGGAAACCCGGCTGGTCAGTATTTTTGCTTCCTCTTCCACGAGACGGTCAATCATTTCTTTATGAACCTTGATCAACTCGATATCAAATCCGAGCTGCTTGGTAAAACCGGCTTTTTTCGCTTTGGTATAGCATTCCGCGAGCCGGATATCGTCTTCTCCATAATATTTCCTGCGGCCTTTTCGAATGGGATGAATCAGGCCGATGGATTCCATTGCCGCAAGGTCTTTCAAACTCAGCCCGGTCTGTCTTGAAAGCTGTTTTGCCGTGATCTTGCCGACAAACAGGCTTTCGTTCAGATTCTGGTACAGCTTCCCGTCAATTTCGGACAATGTTTTAATCTCGTCTACCGTGAGATTTCCTTTTCCGCCCTTCATCACTTCTTTGATGACGGAAAGAGGAAGAAAGCGCTTGGCCTGCAGTTCCTTGATCAGACGTATGTCATTAAGATGATCTTCCGTATAGAGGACAGAGTTGGCATGCTTCTTTATCGGCTTTGCTATAAGCCCTTCTTTGATATAAAACAGGATCGTCCCTTTATTGACTCCCGCCGCTGCCGACAGTTCCTTCATTCTCATCAGCTTTCCGTCCGACTTTTTCAAGGGCACGTTATCCTCCGTATGATGGTTTCGATATTTTGAATTTTGCAACGTTTCACTTTGCGTTTTATGGAACTATCTATACCACGATTTTTTCAATGTCAAGAATTTTCCATAACCGCTTAATACTTTTTTAATTATTGATTATATTATAAATTTTTAGTTTTGCTCAATGTTTAAAATGAATATCGCAAAGTCGTACTTTTCATTTTTCATATACACGAACAACAATATGCTCAGTGGACAATTAACGGCGATATCCGGACCTGAAAAGGATCGGCTGTAGAAAGGTTTATATCGGACGATACCTGAGATCAGGGAATAAAAGCAATAATAGATACCGGTAATCGCAGAATGCCTTCAAAACTAGGAAATTTTTAGGCTCATTTCCCGCTGTGAAGTGTGATGCGCGAAATCTCGCCGGGATGCCAGAGACGCATGAGGGGTCCCCATACGCCTGTTCCGCGGTTGACGATAACCGTCATACCGTCCACTTCATACTGCCCTGCCAGAAGCGGATAAAATCGGCGCGTGATGTAACCGAACGGCCAGATCTGCCCGCCGTGGGTATGACCGGAGAGCATCAGGCCCGCACCAGCCTTTGCCGCCGTCTCTGCCTGCCATGGCGTGTGTGAAAGGAAAACCGTCGCCCCGGACGGGCGGCCCTTGAGTACTTTTAAAACCAGATCCCCCTTCCGTCCGGAACGGTATCGGGATGTAAGGTCTTCAACACCGGCCAGGACAAAGCCGGGCTGAACTTCGACCGAGCGGTTGATCAATACGCCGATGCCCTCCTTCTCGATCCGGGGCATGACCAGGTCACGGCCTCTGTGGTTTTCATGATTGCCGGGAACGGCCCAGACCCCGAGAGGCGCGGAAAGCTGCTTCATGACTGCGAGCAGTTCCTCCTGGGGCCGGTCATGCCCTTCAAAGTAATCACCGAGCAGAACCACCATGTCGGGACGCTCTTTCCGCACCTGAGCAACCCGCGCGGCAAGCCAGTCTTTTCCGCGCAGCCTGCCGACATGAAGATCGGACATGGCAACGATCACGCTGCCGTCCATCTCGGCGGGAAGACCGGAAAGGGTCACATGATAGTTTTCCACTACAGGCGCTCGCATCCCCTGAAAGAGAGCGATTGCTGAAAGCAGCCCGGCCGCAGCCAGGGCCCATCCCCGAAGCGACGGTGCTATCCGGGGCAGAAAAAAACCAAATCCTGTAACAAGGTCTATGGCCAGAAGACAGACAAAGGTCAGAAACATCACAGCCATCCAGTTCATGCCGAAAAACTCCAGTGCCAAAATCGCCGTTCCGGTTCCATGGCGACCGACAAGCCGTACCAGAAAAACGATTGCCCAGAGGCATACACCGGCCAGAACGAGCCAGGTTTTTGGAACATTCCGAGTCACAAACGGTATGGTGGCAATCCGCCAGAAAACATAGACATGCATCAATGTATAAATGGAAATCAGGGCTATAAAAAAACTCCTCATCGGTTCAGACTCCTGTTTATCATCAAAAGTTTCCGGACAGTTTCATGGTTTCGGGAATAATTGTCAAGTGCGGCTTTTTAAATCATGGTCAAAAAAAACCGGATAGTTGAAAAAGTCCGAACACCTTGCTATAGATAAGGAACGGTAAAAAAAATTTACAACATTATAAAATGTTAATTCATATTCGGAGGATAACCAAATGAAACCAATGAAATGCCCGACCTGCGGCTGCCAGTCATTTTATGTAAAAGACCCCAATGATGAGCATGAACTTTACGTATTCACCTGCCAGGAGGGAGAAATCTGCTTTGACGCTGAGATCAGCCAAGGGGAGATCCCTGTGCTTGAAGATGAGACAGAGACCTATTGCAACAACTGCGCCTGGCACGACCACTTCAAAAAGATTAAAATCGATTTTAAATAAACCTAGATTGAATGATTGTCGAGGCTTGCCCGCCTTTGGCGGTGTTGCCGTAGCCAAGCAGGTTGAGCGAAGCTAAATCCCGCAAATATTAGCGGGGCACCAGTGTAAAGGCCGCTCTCTCCATCCGAGCTTATGAAACCATCTGTTTCCCTTTATGGACGGGTGGTGTACGTAAAAAAACCATCATACCGCAATAATCATTTTTTTCGATTTCATCCATCCGTTAGCATACCTCCCACCTGCCCCGTACAATAATGTGATGCCCTGAAAAATTCTTCTTGACACCCATACTGGTATTTGCAATATTTATTTTGACTGACGTGTCGGTCAAAATAAAAAATGGATATCAAATGCCTAAAATCGTAGATAAAAAAGCAAAAGCGCAGGCGATTTCGAGTGTTGCCCTTACCGTGTTTCGAAAACGCGGATACCCGGGGACGCGGATGTCGGACATTGCCGAGGCTGCCGGAATCGGCAAAGGAACCCTGTATGAATACTTTAAGGATAAAGTCGATATCCTCCGTTTCGAGTTTGACCGGTACTTTGAGCAATTTTCCGCAAGCCTTCTTGCCGCCATACCCGAAAACACCGGACCAACGGAAAAGCTCCTCTCTCTGATCGACTTTACCCTTCAATACACCATCGAGTGGGAGGATCACTGCGCCGTTTACATGGACTATTTCAGCTCTGCCAGGACAGACCAGGACGGCGATTTCTCCATCGCCTGCATGTATGGACAGATGAAAGAGATTCTCATGAATCTTATTCATGAAGGTCAGGAGGCCGGTGAAATTGATCCCTCCTTTGATGCCGCGGCCGTATCCGAACTGTTTGTATCCATATATGACGGAATCATCATCCACCGGCTCTTTACCGGTAAGACCGTTGATCGGGAGCTTTTCAAAAATACCGCGCTGAAGCTGATCCAAAACGGGATGATCCGACGCTGACGTAAAAAAAGGACAAACCCGATGTTCAGCTATGTGTTCATGAAAATTCTGGAAATGAGGCCGAGATCCTATGATCAGCAGATGGATAAGATCTCAAGAGGGCGTGTGCGTGCCGCCAAAGAAGCGGTTGCAGGTAAAGTCCCGGAAGGAAGCCGTGTTCTTGAAATCGGCTGCGGCACCGGAGAACTGGCAAGCCTTTTGATCCAACGCGGCGCCTTTGTGGAAGGATTTGACCTTAATCCGTCCATGATCCGGACGGCAAAAGAAAGGATCGAAACCGAGAATCTTGCAGAGAAATTTTCCGTATCCCAAATGGGCGTTGACGCTATGGATCGATTCCGGGAAGAACAATTCGATGCAATTGTCTCCACGCTGGTTTTCAGCGAACTCAGCGACGATGAAAGACGGTTTGCCCTGAAACAGGCAAAACGGATTTTAAAACCCGGCGGGATGATCATTATCGCGGATGAAGTTGTGCCCAAAACCCTGTTTCGAAAACTCCTGCACACGGTCACCCGGCTTCCCATGCTGGCCTTAACCTATCTTGTCTCAAGCAGTTCAACCCGACCCATACTCGACCTTTCAGGCGAATTGGCAGGTGCGGATTTTTCCATTCAAAAAGAGATCCGAAGCCATGGCGACTCATTTGCCATGACCGTCGGTATAAAAGAAAAAGGAGAGAAATGATGAGTTTTTTGAAAACTGTGTGGGGGCTTTTTTTCAGGCTATTCCCCTGCCCGACCAAAGTTGGCCTGCGCCCTATCGGAAATCCCGGACCGGACAGCCCGGTCCTGGTAACCTGCAATTTCGACCTGACCGTAAAACGGCTTTTCAAGCTTCTTCGGGGTCTGGACCTGTGGCTTCTGGTGGGTGAATCCAAAGGGGTGAATGTCTGGTGCGCTGCCGGGGGCGAGGAATTCAATACCCACTCGGTTGTTTCGGTCGTGAAAACAAGCGGCATTGCCGACAAGGTCAGCCACCGCACCCTGATCCTGCCTCCCCTTGGAGCACCCGGAGTCAAAAAGTCTGAAGTGGAGAAGCAGACCGGATGGAAGGTCCTATGGGGACCGGTATGGGCTCAAGACATTCCACGCTATCTCGCGGACAACTGCAAAAGAGATGAAACCATGAAGCGGGTGACATACAACTTAATGGGAAGGCTCGATACCGGCCTGAGCTGCCTTTTCCCGTTTTACCTGATCTTCGCGCTGGTCTTTTTTCTCTTTTTCAGCACTCATCTGATAACCTACCTTGTTGTTGGCGCAGTATCTTTTTTCGCCTTCATGTCTCTGGTCCCATGGATACCGGGTAAAAGGGGAATAACCAAGGCGCTTTTCAGTGATGCCCTTCTCCTGGCCGTTCTTCTATCTCTTGAATTCATAAGCAGCCCTGATGCCAATCCCTTTCGGGCACAGCTCGTTATCGCCATGATCATGATACCGGTTTACGGGCTGGAGCTGGGCGGTCTTGCCTCAACCATGCCCAGCGATCTGGATCCGTTTCTGGCACGATTCGGCGTAAAGGCAATCGGCAACGTGGAGTTTGCAGGCACCACACGCACCGAGCTGTTGAACGGATATAAGGTGTTGACCTATGACCGGGAAAAATGCATCGACTGCCGCTCCTGCTCGGAAATCTGCCCGCAGGGTGTGTGGGGGATCGATGAGGGCAAACGCGCGAAGATGATCAATAAGGATGCCTGCACAGCGTGTGTTGGATGCATCACGCAATGTCCAACTGCCGCTATAACGGCAGCGTAAAAAGCTCAAATTAGCGCTGCGCTTCACTTCGTGCCTCTGCTGCCGTGAGCCCTGGCAGTTTAGGCGAGCGCCTCGAATTTGAAGCCTTTTATCTCGCTGTTTACCTGTGATAGTTACCTCAAACTTGAACCATCTTTCTATTTGAAGATGGTTTTTGTATTTTCCGATGATTCCTCGAATTTGGAGCTTTTTACGCTGCCTTTTTCCGAGCCATTACTAAACCATTACTAAACCAGTCTTGATATGTACATGCAATAAATGTACACTAAGTCCATGCAATACGAATGGAATTCAGAAAAAAATGAGTGGGTGAAAAGAGAACGGAATATCTCATTTGAGCAAGCGATATTTCATTTATCCCAAGGTGATGTATGGAGGACGGCCGATCATCCAGACCAAAAAAATTATCCGGGGCGAAAGATATATTTTGTTGTTATTGATGGTTATATTTATTTGGTTCCATATATCATTGAAAAAGAATATATTTTTTTAAAAACCATCATTCCGAGCAGGGAAGCAACAAAGAGATATAAAGAAGAACAGGAGAAGAACCATGAAATATGATCAAGAAGAACAAAAAATTATTAATGCCTATGAAAGCGGAGCAATGAAGCTTTCAAAGCCGTCAGCAAAAGAACTCGAAGCCATGAAACGGGCGGCAAAGAATACATTCACAAAGGATAAAAGAGTTACGATACGATTATATGCCCATGACTATAGAGGCATTCAAAAAAAAGCAATGGAAATGGGAATCCCTTATCAAACATTGATTTCCGGAATCATCCACAGGTACATTGAAGGCGATTTAAAGTCTAAAAACGGATGACATCGCACAAGCGAATGCTTTGTCACCTGAAAGTATACGAGAAAAGTGGAATTGGGTTATGTTACTTCATCCGTAGCTGTCTATGCAATCTCGTATTTCCTGGAGGAGCTATGAATAAAAGGGAAAGGATGTTTTACGATGAAAAAGGATAAAATTATTCCGAATTTTAAGAATGAAGATGAGGAGAGGGAGTTCTGGGCGACTCATTCTCCTCTGGATTATTTTGATAGTAAAACTTTCAAAAAAGCTTCTTTTCCCAGACTAAAGCCATCGGTAAAATCTATTTCTATCAGGTGGTCAAGTCTCCTCTTAACCTTTGTTAAAGACGGGCAAGAGTCAAACGGAGACCCATTTTCTTATGGCTTACTCGAGCCAGGGCCGATCGTCATGGTCACAACCGCCCGCGAAGGTTGCTCAAAAACATCATGACCATGTCATGGCACACCATGATGGAATTTGAGCCGCCGATAGTGGGTTGCGTGATCAGCAATCGCAATCATTCCTTCGGCATGTTGAAGAAAACCAGAGAATGTGTCATTAACATTCCCACTGTGGAGATAGCTGAAAAGGTTGTGAGTTGCGGCAATACGTCCGGGGCGAACGTAGACAAGTTCAAGAGGTTTTCCCTCACGCCAAAGCCTGCTGCGCGAGTCGGCGCACCTCTCATCGAGGAGTGCTTTGCAAATCTCGAGTGCCGGGTAGCAGACACAGGTATGGTGTCCAAGTATTGCTTGTTTGTCCTTGAAGTCGTCAAGGCATGGATCGACCCCGCAGTGAAAAATCCTCGGACGCTTCATCATCTTGGAAGAGGAAACTTCATGGTGGCCGGTGAAAAGGTCAAGCTAACGTCAAAGATGAAAAATTCCGGACGGCCTCTCATGCATGAAATGCCTATGAAAAAAAAGAACAAGGACAACCCCATTTCACAAGGTCTTTCTTTTGGAACCGGTCACCTTTCGGGCTGCCTTCGGCAATCGTCTCGCTTCGCTCGAAGCTGCCCCGGTCCAAAATGATTGAGCAGATACTTGAAACTGAAGCACTTTGGGCACTATTACTCTTGATGTAAGTGCTTTTTTATTTGAACTATAACGATTTTTATACGGCCCTGCTCATCATTGACGTTCGGCTTGACAAATCAGAAATTAACACGTACAATTGTACCTATGAAAATAACTGCTGACACAAATATATTCATTGCCGTTGCCTTAAATGAGCCTGAAAAGCCCAGAATTATTCGACTTACTGAAGGACATGATTTAATTGCACCTGAAGTTTTGCCTTTTGAGGTTGGGAACGCACTAACAGCGATGATGAAAAAAAACACTTTGCAAAAAAAAGAAGTGGCCTCAGCATGGGAAATGGTTCAGCAGATACCAGTTGACCTGAGGCGTACAGACATAAAATCGGCAATAAATATCGCGACAACATTTAACATATATGCATATGATGCCTATTTTTTAGAATGCGCAGCTAACCTCCGAAGCCCGCTGCTTACTCTCGACCTCGGTATGAAAAGAGTTGCGCGGGAAATAGGAATTACAGTTTTGGAGTAAAATATTATGAAAGTATATACTTATTCTGAAGCGAGACAACGCCTTGCCGATGTTCTTAATATCGCCAGAACTGAAGAGGTGATTATTAAGAGGAAAGGTGGCGAAACTTTTTCAATCATATTTAGAAAAGGTAAAAAATCACCATTTGACGTTCCAGGTATTAGAACCAAAGCAACCACAAAAGACATTCTTAAGGCTGTTAGAGAATCCAGAGAACGCTCTGCCGAACAAGACATTCAAGATTGATGGGCAGGGTCTGATGAAATGGGAGGTCAAATTTCCTCTTGACCTTTGTTAAAGACAGGCAAGAGTCAAACAAAGAAAAATTAGGGGCCAGGCCTTTGGAATTGGGGTCTAAGACAATTTGCCTGCCGGTTATGGTGGACCTTATGCCTATTGAAAGCACCCATAATTTTTTAAGGAGGAAGAAATAAGTATGTCTGAAAAATATACACGTATTGCCATTGTAACCGGCACTACATCCGGTATTGGTGAAGCCACGGTCCGAAAGTTTGTTGCTGCTGGATTTGGCGTAGTCGGCAACGGGCGAAACGCTGAAAAACTGGCTTTGCTTGAAAATGAAATGGGCTCTGCATTCTGCAGTGTTGCCGGCAATGCTGCTGACAATGCTGTGTTAAATAACCTCTTTTCCCTGGCTACCGAGCGATTTGGCAGAGCAGCTGACATAGTCGTTGCCAATGCGGGTAGAGGTTTGGGAGGTTCAGTCAAGGACGCTGATCTAACGCAATTTGAAGAACTTCTAAAAATCAACGTCAGCGGTGCGCTCGCTCTTATTCAAAAAGCGGCACAGAACATGGTGGATATTCAGCAAAATGCCTATCCCAAATCGGCGGCTGACATCGTCATCATTGGATCGGTTGTTGGGAGACATATATCGCCATTCAGCGCTGTCTA
Organism: Desulfobacterales bacterium; assembly: GCA_046484745.1. Classification (GTDB taxonomy): domain Bacteria; phylum Desulfobacterota; class Desulfobacteria; order Desulfobacterales; family SURF-7; genus JAQYVL01. Next base: position 67,119 of record JAWOIJ010000032.1, read on the forward strand.
CGGGGCTTCGAAGTTTGCTGTACATGCCCTGGCTGAAGGCCTGCGGCGTGAAGTCGGACCAAAAGGGGTTCGCGTTTCGTTGGTTGAGCCGGGGGCCGTACTGAGTGGATTTCAGGCAGCAGCAGGTTACACGGAGGAGATGGTGAATAGTTTTCATAAAAATTTTGGTCCATTACTGATCGGAAATGACATTGCAAACGCTATACACCATATTGTCACCCAGCCGCCCCATGTACACATAAGCGACATTGTTGTTCGCCCCACGCGCCAGGATTATCCATGATGAAAATAAAGGGGTCAGGTCTTGAATCTTGACAGATGTAACATGAAAGTAACAAATCAGCGGAAAAAAGAAGAATAGAAGAATAGAAGATCGATTGTAAAATGAAGTTGAATTTTATTCTGTCAAGATTCAAGACCTGACCTCTATAAAAAGGGATAGAAAATGTCTGACAAATCATACAGAAAGCTGCAGGAGTTCCTCGACCAATTTCCTCTTGGGTTTCCCAAGACATCGACGGGAGTCGAGATCGAACTTTTGAAAAAACTATTTACGGAAGAAGAAGCCGAATTGGCCATACTACTGCCGCTTCTCCCGGAAGAACCCTTCCAGATAGCGGAACGTTATAATCTTGACGCGAAAGAACTTGAAGAAAAGCTCGAATCGATGTCAAAGAAAGGGCTCATATTCAGGATTCGGCGCGAAGGGAAGGCCCTGTTCAGGGCCGCCCCGTTCATGATCGGTCTGTACGAATACGCGATAAAAAAAATAGACAGGGACATGGCCCGGCTTTTCAAAGAATATTACGACATCGCCTACCTTGCCGAATTAGGATCGAGCGACGTCCCCGGTTTTAAAGTAATGCCGATTTCTGAAAATATATCATCCGACATGACCCTGTTTCCGCTTTCCAGGGTTGAAGATGAGATCCGGGCCGCCAGGGTAATCGCTATTGCCGATTGTATCTGCCGGAAGGAATCGCAACTGCTGGGTGACGCGTGCGATTATCCCATGGAGACCTGCCTCAGTTTCGGCGTGGCAGCGGAATATTACGTTGAAAACGGCATCGGGCGGAAGATTACGGCGGATGAAGCCATTGAGATTCTCCATGAAGCCGACAAGGCGGGCCTTGTCCACGCCGGCGCCAACACAAAGCATCTTTCAAATATTTGCAACTGTTGCCCATGCTGTTGCGCATCCATGAAAGGAATAACGAAAAAAGGGCATGACAAACACAAATATTTAAACGCCCTGTTTGAAGCCATCGTCAACAGTGAAGAATGTGTTGCATGTGAAGAATGCGTTGACCGCTGTCCGGTAAACGCCATTACGATAGAAGAAACAGCCGTGGTCAACAGGAGCAAGTGTCTCGGTTGCGGACTCTGTGCCGGCGTTTGTCCGGAAAATGCCATTACCCTTCAGATTCGAGAGGATAGAGAAGAACCGTTTGCGGGAATAATGGACATGGGGCTTGCAATTTTGGAGGGCAAGCAGAAAAACAGATAAAGAATTTCGATATGGAACCAGGCCACGGCAACACATTGAGATACCATAAAAAGTGTTTCCAGCCTGTAGTGATGAAAGCATAATTTGTAAGGTACGGATTATTAATGGTTGATCAGAAATGGATAACAACTTCTGCCGGCGTAAAAATGCCATGGATTATTTACGGCACGGCCTGGAAAAAAGACCGTACGGCAGATTTGGTCGTGAAAGCCATCCAAGCAGGATTTAGAGGGATTGATACCGCTTGCCAACCGAAGCACTATAACGAACCACTGGTAGGGACAGCGCTTCACAGAATGAAAGACCAAGGTATCGAACGTGAGGCCTTGTACTTGCAGACCAAATTCACTCCACTTTCTGGTCAGAATCCACGACAAGTACCATACGATACAAAATCCCCTGTTGAGTTGCAGGTCGCCCAATCCTTTGAAGTATCAAAAAAAAATCTGCGAACGGAATATGTTGACACTTTAATACTTCATTCACCAATGGAGCCTTACGAGCTTTTGATGAAGGTATGGAACGCAATGGAAAAAATACAAAAGACCGGTGGAGCCTGTCAATTGGGAATCAGCAACTGTTACGATATTCAAGTGATTCGATCACTCTATGCCGATGCAAACGAGAAGCCGGCTATTGTACAAAATCGGTTCTATCAGGAAACGGGGTATGATGCGGACTTACGTCACTGGTGCGCTACTCATGGGGTTATTTATCAAAGTTTTTGGGCCCTCACTGCAAATCCTCATATTCTATCCAGCAGTACCGTTCAAACCCTTGCTCAGAAGTATAAAAAAACTGAAGCGCAAATCTTTTTTCGATATGTCAATCAGTCCGGTATTGTGCCTCTTACCGGAACTTCCTCTGAGCAGCACATGAGGGAAGACCTCAGCATCTTTGATTTTGAGCTTTCTTCCGAAGATTTAAAGAAGGTAAGTCTCCTGCTAAATCAGGCACTGACAAGAGGGGTCAGGTCTTGAATCTTGACAGATATAGCATAAAAGTAACAGGCCTCCAAAAGAAAAAATAATCGGAAGAGTAAAAGACAGATCGAAAAAATAAAGCCTGTCAAGATTCAAGACCTGACCCCTAAAAGACTGCAAAGATCGATTAACAAATAAAAAAAAGGAGGAATTTACTATGGAGGAACAGGCCAAAAAACCCAAACCAATTCAAATAACTACCGGTGATGAAATGTCCAGAGGCCGGTTCAGCAATTCAATGTTAATCACTCATAGCCCGGAAGAATTCGTAATTGATTGGCTGCTCAACTCTCCGAACGGGACGCATCTGGTTTCAAGAATTATTGTAACTCCCGGGCATGCCAAGAGAATCATTTCAGCGCTTCATGATAATATAAAAAAGTATGAGCAAAAATTTGGCACGGTAAAAGCGATAGAGCCCGGTGAGCAGACATTTCATTAGAGGCTATCTCAAAAATGCCATATCGCCCAATTTCATCGTCAGCGTCGTTCACCACCTCTTGCGACAAAAAATGAAGGATCAAGTCTTCACTCTTGAAAGGTTAACATTGAAAGAAAAGAAAAAAACGCCCTTTGGCCCTCCCATGGAAATTAGATATTCACCTGAAGGGCTAAAGAAAAAAGTACCTCTTGCTCCTGTAAAAACCGTAAAAGCCGGAGATCATTTTTATATGCAGCTTTTTCAAAATAAAAAATGAAGGCCCCAGAAAATACCGGCAAAACAAGGGAATCGGTGTGAACATTCGAGAAGAAAAAGCGTATATTAAAAAAAATTGATCCATGGTATCAAAATGCTCGATTTTTTAAAAAAAACATTTTTCAATCCCTACCCTCGCCTTGACTGGATCCAGATTGATATTTCATCATACTGCGGAGCTGAATGCATATACTGCCCCCACACTGCGTATCAAAAAAACTGGGCAAACCGATTCCTTGACGATACCATCTATGAATTATTACGCCCTGCATTTCAAAAAACCCGGCTGGTCTATCTCCAGGGATGGGGCGAACCTTTAACGCATCCAAACTTTTTTAAATTTCTGGACCTCGCCAAACGTAGCGGCGTCATGGTAGGGACAACCACCAACGGCATGCTCATCACCCAACAATCAGCTGATCAAATCGTTGACAAGGGGTTAGATATCCTGTGCTTTTCATTGGCCGGCATTGATAAAAAAAATGATGCCATTCGAAAGGGAGCCCCGCTGAAAAAGGTTCTCCATGCGATCGAAAAGATTCATCGGGCAAAAAATAAATATAAAACAGATCGACCGGGCATTCACATCGCGTTTATGCTTCTGCGTTCGGGCCTGAATGATCTGGAAAAGCTTCCGGGTTTCGTGTCTGAAACCGGTGCGAATCAAACCGTTGTCAGTTCGCTGTCACTGGTTACGCACAAGGATCTAATCAAAGAATCAATGCTTGTGGAGTCGGAGAAAGAATGGCCCGAACTCAGACAACGGTTCCTTGATATCCGGAGCCAGGCAGCCTCCCGCGGCACAGACATTCATTTTCATATTGTTGCGCCCTTTGCGAAAAGGACGAATTGCAGCGAAAATAGTTCACGCGCGCTCGTCATCGGGTCGGATGGCAGTGTATCGCCCTGTGTGATGAAAAACCTTCCGGTTAATGGAGAAATCGATTATTATTTCAACAATCAGAAAATCACCTACCAGCCGTTAATTTTCGGCAATATACGGCGTGATCCCCTGAATCTCATCTGGAACAGTCCTTCTTACCGGAGCTTTCGTAAAAAATCCCTTCGGTATCCACCGGATTCATGCACGAAATGCTGCAAGCAGTTTATTGATCCAATCAACCCCGCGGATTCCTATTGGGTCTGACCCTGGAATCGGGCGGAAATTGAGGAACGGACGGAATCGGGGTCGCTCAACGGCAGCGACCGAATTGACAAATAACCCATTCAAATTTTATACAAAACAAGACCCTGAATGAATATTTTCGAACCGGGAACCCATACGCTGCCCGTATCCATCTGCCTGCCGGTCAGCAGAAACGCCGGGCTGCAAAAAGGGGTTGAAACCATGAAGGCTTCTGGAAACTCCGTGCGCATCAGGCCAAATTAACCGTTTGATAATTCGGAAATAAGATGGTAGAATTTTATTTAAACCAGCTTTTGGGACAAGTCTCTTTGTTGGAGCGAGGGGTTTAATCCTCGAAATCGTAACCATATTCCTGTAGGTGCTCCCGCATTCCGCCGTGACCTTAGACCCAATTGAAGGTTTTGAAATCCGTTAAAAAAATGATTTGTCATCTTTCCGTAACAGCATATTTTTGATTTCAATAACCGCGGGCTTACCTTCAAGGCCTGCTGTTTTCTATTGTTGGATTTGACCAGCGGTCAGACGTTTTATCGCGATTACCGGCAACCGATCACATGAGGAGGAAAAAATGCGACTTACACTTTCATCTCCCGCGTTCGCTGATGGAGACACAATCCCGGTTCGTTATACGTGCGAAGGGGAAGACATTTCACCACCATTAAGCTGGGAAGGTGTCCCGAAAGAGACCAAAAGTCTGGTTCTGATCGTGGATGACCCGGACGCGCCGGATCCGGAAGCGCCCATGATGACATGGGTTCACTGGATTCTTTACAACATTCCTCCGGATGAGAACGGTTTGCCTGGAGCCGTTGGTTCAGACAGCCTCCCAACCGGAACAGAGGAAGGAGTGAATGACTGGAGCAGAACCGGCTACGGCGGCCCATGCCCTCCGGTTGGACGTCACCGGTATTTTCACAAGTTATATGCCTTGGATAAGGTTCTTAAAGAGATGGACAAACCAGACAAGTCACAGGTTGAAGCGGCAATGAAAGGCCATATTCTCGCGGAAGCCGAACTTATCGGGACCTATCAGAAATCCAGATAGCCGGCGTTTTGCAGCTTGAGTCCGGCCAGAACCGATTCAACAGGCTCCAAAAAACGGCAACGATGATGATCGTCGTTGTTTATCCGGAAAATAACGTATCATCATGCGAGGTGAGTCACATGGATTATAAGGATCTGGAAAAACGCGTCTCAAAACTGAGAGTCATGGATATTCAAGGCCAAGAGGTCGAGATGCCGTCCCTGTGGGCTGACCGGCGAATCGTCCTCACGTTTTTACGCCATTTCGGGTGAATGTTTGCGCGTCAGCAGGTTGCTGAACTGATGGACATCAAAGACAAGCTGACTTCAGCCGGGGTTACCCTGGTCGCCGTGGGCAGCGGAACCTCCGAACAGGCCGGTAAATTTGTCAGGAAATTCAAATTCAAAGGCGAGATGTATGTTGACCCGGGGCTTCAAACCTACAAAGCATTTAACCTCGTTCGCGGTTTATTGCGAACCGTGGGTCCGTCGGCCCTCTTGCGCGGTGCTGCAGCCATGAAAAAAGGGTTTCGCCAGGGCCGGAGTGCCGGTGACCTCTGGCAGCAGGGCGGTCTTTTTGTCATAGGCCCCGGCCGTCGACTTGACTTCCAGCATCGAAACCGCGTTGCCGGTGATCATGCGGACCTGACCGCCGTTCTTGAAGTAATCCTGTCCCGAAAAACGCATCGCGGGAAGGCTAAGCAGAAAACCCCCTGAATGTGATGATATCGAAACAGGATGACGGCGCGGAGACAAAACGATATGAATAAGGCTTTAAGGGGAGCCTTGTTATCCGGCTTGGTATTTCCGGGCCTGGGCCAGATCATGCTGAGAAAATACAGACGGGGTATCGCTTTGATGCTTGCAGTCATAATCAGTCTGTTCGTGATTATGGTAAAAGCAACACAGCAAGCCGTGACCATCCTTGAAAAAATGGATCTGAAAGATGGGAACATGGATTTCAGCACGGTTTCCAATGCTGCCGGCAACGCTCTCAGTACTTCGGATAGTTTTATGTTCAATCTGGGGCTGACACTGATACTTCTCTGCTGGATCATTGGAACGGTTGACGCTTACAGGATTGGGAGAAAAAGGGATTTAGAGGAACGATGAACGCATCAACGATAACCCTGATCGCGTCCATTATGGAACCAAAAATGACGCCTGCCGACCAGACAGAATGAATCAATCTTTTAAACAAATGCTGGATGACCCATGACGGGATGTGGTTTTACAACTGCTCCGGGAATTCGGCATGCAGAAGGCAAACAAGATCAACAAGGCGGCGATACAGGTATATATATATGATGAGCTTTCAGGAAAAAAGAATTTTAGGAAGGACAGGACTTTCGGTGGGGAGGCTGGGCATATCCTCCAGCTTCGGTGCGCCGACCGACGCCTATGAAGAGGCTTTTGAGAAAGGAAGCAATTACTTCACCTGGGGATCATTTTTCAGAGGCCGGTCATCTGAAATGAAAACAGCGATCAAAAATATCGCCATAAAAAATCAGAGAGACAATCTGGTGGTCTCCATTGTGAGCTATGCGCATAACGCATATCTTACGGAAAAATTTTTTGTGCAGGGGTTGAAAGCCCTGGGAATCGAATATGCGGATGTTCTGCTTCTGGGATACTTCTCAAAACAGCCGCGCAGAAGCATACTGGAGGGCGCAATGCGGTTGAAGGAAAAAGGGCTGGTTCGCTTTCTTTGAATTACAAGCCACAACCGGAAGCTGCTTCCGGAGCTTCACCGGGAAGGCATATTCGATGTGTTTCATATCCGATATAATG
>JAWOIJ010000081.1:0-74769 GCA_046484745.1 Desulfobacterales bacterium
GCCTTTCCTGTTGAAAGCCCGAAAGACCCTGTTAGAAAAATATTTAAAACATCTGCGGGGAAAGTATTGTTCACCCATAAAGTTCACAGAACAGAAACGGGATATGGTGCCGCGTGCATTGACTGCCATCACCACAATGAAGAGGATGAGGCGGACTTCAAAGCCTGCGGCGAATGCCATAAGGTTGAAGAGCCGAAAACAGTCCCCTCAATCTGTCTTGATTGTCATGAAGCCGCGGGAGAGATTGAAGAACATCATCCAAAAAATCCTGATGAATCTGCTTACGCGTGCAGTGAATGCCATATGCCCGTAGAAGATGGATCTGCTCCGGAGGCTTGTGGCGACTGTCACGAACCGGATGAAATTGAAAGCCAGGAAAAAACCATGAATTTTTATAAACGATCCGATGCATTCCACAAGCAGTGCATTGACTGCCACAAAGAATATGGTTCAGGTCCGGTTGATTGTTCATCCTGCCACGTAATGTAAAGGGAAGGTATCATGATTAAAAGATCATTCTTTGGTTTACAGAAACCCAGACTTGAATATGACATTATCAGCACAACGACACCAGAGCTCCTGGAAATATCCGCATCAGAAACCGTTCAGCTTTTTTCAAAAACCGTTTTTGATAACAAAAACCAGGCTGTTTTACAAAAAGGCGATGAAGTAAAAACAGGTCAAAAACTGACCATCTTAAGGGGGAGTGAGGATTACGTAATATCTCCTCTGACCGGAACTGTTGCCTCTATCTCACCCTGCATCGGTGATTTAGGAATCCAGATGACCTCCATAATCATCAAACGCGGTGCGAAAGAAGAAAAAGACAGTCGGTTCAGTGAAGTTGCAAAGACACCCGCGCTTCAAAATACAAAAGATTTCCTTGCGTGCCTGCCGGGTGTTCTTCCATCAGCTCTTTTTTCCGAATCCGACCGAAAAATCGATAAGGTTTTAATTAACGGTATGGATTCAGACCTGCTTGTCAACACAAAACAATATATTGTTAAGACCTCGGCAAAGGCCATCAAAAAGGGGATTGAAGTTCTAAAAAAAATCACGGGAATTGAAAATTTTATCATTGCAGTTCCGGAAACACTGTCTCAGGAAGCGTTGTCAACCGGTGCGGCTGTCCAGACAGTCAGTTCAATCTATCCAAAAGCACTGCCCCACCTGGTTTTAAAAGACATGCTCGGGAAAGAAATCCCGGCTGGGAGTTCCTTCGAAGAGCTTGGCGTACTGCTTATCGGTGCCGAAGCGGTTGCTTCACTTGGAACAGCATATATTACAAACGAAATACCAACCCAAAAAATTCTTACCGTTATTGACAAAAACGGCTTTAAAAAACTGATATCCACCGGCATTGGAACACCGCTGAAGGATATCTTTTCGGCCCTCGGCATTACTGCGGGAGATGGTGATCGGATCATCATAGGCGGCCCCATGACAGGATCTTCTGTTTATACCGAAGACCATCCGATATGCAACGATACCGATGCCGTGATTGTGCAGAACAGAAATGCCATACCTTTTATCTCCGACAATGCGTGCATCAACTGCGGAGAGTGTGTTCGAATCTGTCCGGCAAAAATACCTGTAAACATGCTCGTCCGCTTCCTTGAGGTGGGCCAGTATGAAGAGGCCGCAGGCAGCTATGATCTTTTCTCATGCATTGAATGCGGTCTTTGCAGTTATGTCTGTACTGCCAAAATTCCAATTTTTCAATATATAAGGCTCGGGAAATACGAACTTGCCAGAATTCATGCAGCGGAGGCGGAGAATGTTTAACCAGAAAAAATTTATTGTTTCACATGCCCCTTTCTGGCATGACGGGAGCTCGATTTCGACAAAGAATTACCATATCATGCTTGCGGCGATGCTGTCTGTTATCCCGGGATTCCTACAATACGGCGGCCCCGCTGTCGCGGTCGTCAGTTTTTCCATCGCTACGGCTATGATCTGGGAACTTATTATCAATCAGGTGAGCAAACGGCCTGTTTCCATCGGTGACGGTAACGCGGCACTGATCGGGCTTCTCTTTGCGATGATGATACCAGCAACGACGCCCTGGTGGGGCGTTCTTGTGGGAACAATGGTTGCGGTTGTTATCGGAAAGCAGATTTATGGAGGACTTGGAGGCAATCCGTTTAATCCGGTGCTGATCTCCATCGCCATTCTTTCATTCTCCTGGAAAGGTATGTTTGACTTTGATGAAGCCTTATTGGCCTATGATTTCGATTTTAATATGATTTACCCCTTGGCTGCTCTGAAGGCGTTTGGACCGGATTCCGTCTCAACGTTTTCAACTGCCGATCTTCTCATGGGAAGGCAAATCGGGGGAATCGGCTCAACCTGCGGTATCGCTATTATTGTCGGCGGACTCTACCTGATCGTCCGTGGCTTTGTTCGCTGGGAAATCTCTGTCTCCTTTATCGCCGGTATTTTTATCACGGCGCTTCTTTTTACCATGTTCGGCGAAGAGGGTAAATATGCAGGACCGCTCTTTCATCTCTTTACCGGCTATACCCTTATCGGGGCCTTTTATCTTGCCACCGAAGATTCATCCTCACCGGTCAATTTTATTCCCATGCTCATCTATGGAGCCGGCTGCGGGATTATGACGATCCTTATAAGAAATATAGGTGCCTATGTGGATGGCGTCGTTCTTGCGATCCTGCTGATGAATATCGCCAATCCGCTTCTGGATAAAATCAGGCCCAAAGCGCTTGGAAAGGTTGTTGAAAAATGAATGAAATGATCAAAATGGTTGTTGTCCTTACCATCCTGAGCTCTGTGTCCGGTGGACTCCTTGCAGCCGTACATGAAAACACTGCTGCTCAGATTGAAAACCAGCAGCTCAAGTTTGTTAAGGGGCCGGCGATAAAAACCATCCTGGAGGGTTCTGCCAACGATCCCATCGTCGATCGTTTCAAGATTATCGACGGGGAACTGGAAAAAAGTTTTTTTGTGGGCAAATTCAGCGGGAAGGCAAATACGGTCGCCTTTGAAGGCTTCGGAAAAGGATACGGCGGCGACATCGGCGTCATGATCGGCGTTAACCTTGACGAAGACAAATTGATCGGCGTCTCGGTAACGACCCATAGTGAAACACCGGGCCTTGGGGCAAAAGCCAAGGAAGACCCCGGCTTTTCATTGCAATTTAAAGGGCTTTCCGTGGATGACACTGTCAAAGTTACCAATGACGGAGGCAATATCAATGCAATAAGCGGAGCCACAATTACGTCCCGAGCCGTTTGTGATGCTGTTGCAAAGTCGCTGGCCTCTTATAAACAATTAAAACCTCAGCTTGCTGAACAAATAAAAGCGTTCGAAAATTAGGGGAGAACAGTATGGCCAAATCTATCGTTCAGGAATTTACTAAAGGTCTGTGGGAAGAACTCCCTCCGTTCAGGCTGGTGCTGGGCCTTTGCCCTGTATTGGGTGTAACGACATCCATGGAAAACGGGCTTGGAATGGGAATAGCCACCACCTTTGTCCTTGCGTGCTCCAACATTCTCGTATCACTGCTGCGAAATATCATTCCGGCAAAGGTCAGAATTGCCTGCTTTATCATCATCATTGCCTCCTTTGTTATTGTGGTTGAGCATCTTCTGCAGGCCTATGCATACCCGCTGTTTCTCAAGCTCGGTGTATTTATCCCGCTTATCGTCGTGAACTGCATCGTTCTGGGGCGCGCTGAAGCATTTGCATCAAAAAACGGAATCGCCTCATCGACTGCCGACGGAATGGGTATTGGAATCGGCTTTACACTTTCTTTAGGCGCCCTGGGAGCATTGAGAGAAATACTAGGGAATGGAACGGTGACAATCTGGGGTGATCTTGGTTACAACCTGACATCCATTTTCCCTTCTTTTCAACCTTTCGAATTCATGGTTCAGGCCCCGGGTGCCTTTATCGGACTTGGATTGATGCTTTGCGCCATAAACATCATAGGTGACTAACAGGAGAACGTAAATGGGCTACTTTGAAATAATCATTGCATGTATCTTTGTTAACAACATCCTGCTTGCCCAGTTTCTTGGGAATTGCCCTTTTCTGGGAACCTCCAAAAAAATGGAAACCGCTGTTGGAATGTCCATGGCGGTCATATTTGTTCTTGTGCTGGCGGGCACCATTACCTGGCTGATTTATACTTTTGTTCTCGTCGAGTTTAATCTGGTCTATTTAAGGACCATCGCTTTCATCGTCGTAATTGCCTCGCTTGTCCAGTTTGTCGAAATGTTCCTTAAAAAATCGATTCCGGCGCTCTATGCCGGTCTGGGAATTTTTCTTCCACTGATCACAACGAACTGTGCTGTTATGGGAGCATGTATTCTGAATATTGACAAGGAATTTACGTTTATGCAATCCCTGGTCGCCTCATTTGCCTATGCGGTTGGATTTGGTTTGGCTCTGATCCTTTTCGCCGGTGTGCGGGAGAGAATCATGCTCGCCAGGGTGCCCAAGCCGCTCCAGGACACCTCCATCGGCCTGGTAACTGCCGGTATGATTGCGCTTGCTTTCTATGCCTTCAAAGGGATGGTATAATAAGGTTCGGCCGTCTGGATGATGCGGGCAGGCAAAAAATCAATCGGGGTATGCATCCCTTATTTGGAATATTGAAATATGGTGTATATCCCGATTTTTTCATATTTGTTTGACAGTTTTTGTTATTTTATTACTAATATGTTTTCAGGAAGTTAGGAGGAAATCGTGACCGCTCTCCTTTTTATGCTGCTGCTTGGTACGGTATGCGGGGCTATTCTCAGTATCGCATCAAAAGTTTTTTATGTTTATGAAGATCCCAGAATAACAATGATCGAAAACCTGACAGCCGGAGCAAACTGCGGCGGATGCGGATTCGCAGGCTGTGCTGCCGCAGCAGACGCTGTGGTCAATGGCGGAGCTCCTCCAAGTGTTTGCATTGTTGCGGGTGCAGAGGCAGCTGTTTCGATCGCCGCTGTTATGGGTCTTGACCCGGGAACAGCAGAACCACTGCTTTCTCAAAATGAATGCCTTGGTGGAATCAGGGCGGACGATAAGTATCATTACATGGGAGTTACCTCCTGTCGAGCAATGGCTGCGCTCTATGGAGGCAAACGAGTCTGCAGTATTGGATGTATCGGTCTTGGTGATTGTATAAACGCATGCAAGTTTGATGCGATTGTTCTCGGACCAAACGGTTATCCTGAGGTTGATGAGTCCAAGTGTGTCGGATGCGGCGCATGCAGAGACGTCTGCCCTAAAAATATCATCAAAATCAGAACCATGTCGGAACGGCTCCTCAGTTTTAACCAGGTCGATGCGGCACTTGCCCCATGCAGTCAGACCTGTCCAGCGGAAATCAATATTCCAAGATATATCCAGCAAATCAAAAACGGTGACTACGCAGGCGCCGTAAATACAATCCGTGAACGGAATCCACTGCTTCTGTCGTGCGGACGGGTATGCCCCCATCCCTGCGAAAACAAATGCAGGCGAGGGATTGAAGACGAACCGGTTTCCATAAATCAGTTAAAACGTTTTGCCGCTGACTATGAAATGAACTCTGGAAAACGTCTACCAATCCCATGTGCTCTGGATACCGGGAAAAAGGTTGCGGTAATCGGAGGAGGCCCTGCCGGCCTGAGCTGCGCCTATTTTCTTAGACGGCTGGGACATGCAGTTACCATCTTTGAGATGATGCCGAAACTGGGCGGAATGATCCGGTACGGCATCCCGGAATACCGGCTTCCCAAAGAGGTCCTTCAATGGGAAATTGAGGGTATTCTCAACCTCGGTATAGAAGCAAAAACAAATGTCAAGTTCGGATATGACTTCGATCTCGGATCATTGATTGCGTCCGGCTATGATGCCATTTTTTTGGGGATCGGCGCATGGAAAGATTATAGTCTTAAAATTGAGGGAGAGAATCTGAAAGGTTGTTATACGGGAATTGATTTTCTGACGAAATTTGCTGCCTCGCAGCAGGGCGACAGCAATCTAATTATCCCTATCGGAAAAAAATGTGCGGTGATCGGTGGAGGAAATACGGCAATTGACTGTGTTCGGACTCTTATTCGACTTGGAGCAGAAGAAGTATCCATTGTATATCGCAGAACCCGAAATGAGATGCCGGCAAATCTTGTTGAAATTGACGCGGCAGAGCATGAAGGAGTGAAATTCAATTTTCTTGCAGCACCCAATAGAGTTATCGGAGATGAAAACGGCCAAGTTATCGGCCTTGAATACCTGAAAATGGAGCTTGGTGAACCGGATGCCAGCGGCAGACGCCGACCGGTACCCGTGGAAGGATCGGAAACGGTCCTTGACATTGATATGCTCGTAACTGCCATCGGCCAGGGGCCTGATGTTTCATTCAAGGAAAATGGGAAACGGATCGCAGAGCTTGCAACGACCCGATGGGACACAATCGATTCAGCCAACCCGGAAACACTCCAGACCAACATACCTTATATTTTCACAGGTGGAGATTCAGCCACAGGAGCGTCCCTCGTGGTTGAAGGTATCGGAGGCGGGAGAAGGGCCGCCAGATCCATCCATCAATACCTCACCGGCCAACCCGTTGAACCGGTACCGAAATCTCTGTTTAAAAAGAATATTGAAGGAACCATCTTTGATTCAGTCGAAGGTGTAATCAAACAAAAACGAGCCGAGATGCCGGAACTTCCTGTCGCAGAACGAATCAAAACTTTTGATGAAGCAGACCTTGTCCTCCAGGAGGAGGATGCGTTGCGGGAGTCTTCGCGCTGTATGAATTGCTGTCGAATCTGCTACAATATGGACAAGGATGCAGCATAACCGGAAGCCTGCAAGACAGGTTTAACATTCAAATCAAGTAAAAAAGCCCTGGCCGAAATTCAGCCCAGGGCTTTTTTATTTTAAAAAAATCGAATTGCCCGAAAAGTAGAAAACGCATTGAAAAAAGAAAAGATTTACGATCGCTCACATGAGATGTGTTTCTGGGAAACCCGATGGTCTATTGCCAAATCACATGGCATGCTTTATGATGTGCCTATACAAAAAACAGGGCGGTTGCAGTTCGGTAAAAGCCGCTGTATTGTAATCCAGAAAACTACTGAATGCATTCTACTGAATGCATTAAAGATAAGGATAATCTCTGCCATGACAAAAGACGACCTTATTAACGATATTCTCAAAAAATTACGAAAGAACATAAAACCTTCAACCGGCCCCCTCACCTCTATCGATCCCAAAAAGCTTGCCAAGGCATCCAACGATGTTAAGATTGCTAAAGAAATTGCTGAAATAGTGGAAAAAAATAACAACGACAAACAATCAGACAAGAATGAAGATAAAGAATAGAAAATGATTATCGAGGTCTCTTGAACTCTTTCAGATCGCGAATAAGCTCAACCATATCTTCAGGAAGAGGCGCTTCAAAGGAGACCTGTTGACCGGTTGCGGGATGGTTTATTGCAAGACGCCAAGCATGAAGCATTTGACGTGAAACATGTTTTATCAGCCTCCCCCTCTCTTTTAGAAGACGGATTCTCGCTGCTGCCCCCCGACTCCCATAGACCGGATCACCGACAATCGGATGTTGAATGGCTGTACAATGAACCCTTATCTGATGTGTTCTACCTGTCTTAATTTCAAGCTCAAGAAGGGTTATTCCTTCAAAACGTTCTCTAATTTTCCAATGCGTCTCAGCCGCCCTTGTTTTTCGGCTGTGTATTGACATTTTCTTGCGATCGCTTGGATGGCGGCCAATCGGCAGGTTTATAACACCTGAGTCTTCCTGAAAGTCGCCATATACAAGAGCCAGATAACTTTTTTTTGTATTTCTTGATTTAAATTGAGCGGAAAGATGGAGGTGAGCCGCATGATTTTTGGCAACGGCCAGCACACCGGAAGTGTCCTTGTCCAGACGATGTACGATTCCCGGCCGGATTTCACCTCCAATCCCCTCAAGATCAGGGCAATGGTGAAGGAGGCCGTTTACGACTGTTCCGGTATAATGGCCAGGCGCCGGGTGTACGACCATTCCCGGTTCCTTGTTCAGTACGATGATGTACCTGTCCTCGAAGAGGATGTCGAGCTTGAGGGGTTCCGGTTGAAACGCAATGGTTTCAGGTCCGGGAATTATTCCCTCGATAATATCTCCCGCCCGGATCCTGTATCCGGGCTTCTTGGCTGATCCCGATACCCGGATCAACCCTTTTCGTATAAGAGATGCAGCAAATTTTCTGGAACAGCAGAGAATCTGATCGGCAATAAGAGAATCCAGGCGTTTTTCAGAATCAACTTCAGTAGTTTTGATGGTAAAACCACCTTCATCTGGCATGAGTGGATCTACCGGAGATTAATTGGTTGCAAAAAGAGACTCGATCTCCGCCATGATGGCTTTTTCATCCTTATCCTTGGCCGTACAAAGCTCCTTGAGCAAAAGGCCTTTGGCAGTGTCAAGAAGTTTTCGCTCGCCAAATGAGAGATCCTTGGTCAGCTTTAAAATAAAAAGATCCCTGAAAACTTCAGCCACATCGTACAGAGAGCCGGTTTTTATCTTATCCATGTATTCCCGGTATCTTCGATTCCAAGTCTGATTGTCAATTGTATTCCCTCTTTTCGATGTCATAATTTCATAGACTTTGTCTACATCCTTTTTGTGGATGACGCTTCTCAAGCCTACGGAATCGACATTTTTTGTGGGAATCATGATGACCATACCGTTTTCAAGAATTTTCATGATGTAGAAATCCATTCGGTTGCCGCCGATCTCCCGACTCTCGATCGCTTCAATACGACCCACACCGTGCGCTGGATAGACAGCAAGATCACCTGGACTGAATTCCTGAGAAATTTGCTCGTGCTCGTGTTTGACCGCGTTTTCCGCCATTTTTTACCCCAATTTTCTTTAAAAACACATTATATCGTAGCGCCTTTGCCGACTTTAACAATATATCGTATAAAAAACAGGTGTATTATATCATACTCCTCGACGTGAAGCAACAAAAAAAAAGAGGGATCGACACTGCATTTCTGCCGATCCCCCTTGATATTCTTTACCTGATATCTGCTTTGTTACAGAAGGAAAGGTACCATAAGCAGCGCAACAACGTTCAGGATTTTAATCATCGGGTTAATAGCCGGACCAGCAGTATCCTTGTAAGGATCGCCTACTGTATCTCCTGTAACGGCAGCTTTATGGGCATCACTGCCCTTACCGCCCAGGTTGCCGTCTTCAATGTATTTCTTCGCATTATCCCATGCAGCACCACCGGTTGTCATGGAAAGTGCGACAAAGAGACCAGTTACAATGCTACCAATCAGAAGCCCGCCAAGAGCAACCTTTCCAAGAAGAAGTCCGACAAGGACAGGTACAACAACCGGCAGCAGAGCCGGAACGATCATTTCCCGGAGAGCGAACCGGGTGACGATATCAACACATGCAGCATAATCGGGCTTTCCGGTTCCTTCCATGATTCCCGGAATTTCACGGAATTGACGGCGTACTTCGTCAACAACCGCACTACCGGCATTGCCAACCGCTTTCATGGCAATCGATGCAAACAGATAGGGCAGCAGACCGCCGATAAAAAGACCGATGATCACGTCAACATCGGAAAGATCAAATTTAATCTTGGCTCCCTCAGTTCCATGAAGCTGGAATTCCATAACATAGGAAGCAAAAAGAACAAGAGCGGCAAGGCCTGCGGAGCCGATGGCATATCCCTTGGTCACCGCTTTGGTTGTGTTGCCGACAGCATCAAGCGGATCGGTTACCGCACGAACACTCTCATCCATTTCCGCCATTTCAGCGATTCCGCCTGCATTGTCCGTTATCGGGCCGTAAGCATCGATCGCGATAACCATACCGGTCATGGAAAGCATCGACATGGCAGCCATGGCAATGCCGTAAAGGCCTGAAAAATAATGAGCAAGTCCAATCGAGATACAGATTACGATAACCGGAGCAGCAGTCGCCTGCATACTTACGGCAAGACCGGAAATGATGTTCGTTCCGTGACCTGTTGTGGAAGCTTCTGCAATACCCTTGACCGGACCGTAGATGCCCGTGTAATATTCGGTAATAATAACAATAACAACGGTCAAGACAAGACCGATCAGCGTGCAGTAGTATATGTTCATTGCATCGAGGCCGGGCACATCAACGATGAATTTCTGCGCGGCATAGTAAAAGGCCACACCGGCAATGATGGCCGCACCGAACATCCCTTTATACAGGGCGCCCATAATGTACTCGCTTTTTCCAAGACGAACGAAGAAAACGGCGATGATGGATGCGATAATTGATATCGCACCTAAGATCAGGGGAAACAAAACGGCCATTTCATTTTTTGGAAAAAGAAGATGGCCCAGAAGCATCGCAGCAACTGCAGTAACCGCATAGGTTTCAAAAAGGTCTGCGGCCATACCGGCGCAATCGCCGACATTGTCTCCAACGTTATCCGCAATTGTAGCCGGATTACGGGGGTCATCTTCCGGAATCCCCGCCTCAACCTTCCCGACAAGGTCTGCGCCAACGTCGGCACCTTTGGTGAAGATACCTCCGCCAAGACGTGCGAAGATTGAAATCAAGCTGCCGCCGAAACCGAGAGCAACCAGAGAAATAACATCATGTGTGTAAGTGTAGTATCCTGCGACTGCTGTAAGTGCAAGACCGGCAACGATCATGCCGGTAACCGAGCCGCCTCTGAAAGCCATTGCAAGACCTGCTGCCATGCCTTTTCTTGCTGCCTCGGCAGTCCGGACATTGGCGAGAACGGAAACGCGCATTCCGATATAGCCGGCGCAAAAAGAAGCAACGGCGCCGATAGCAAATCCGATTGCGGTAATGATGCCCATGGTCCAGAAAAGAATGATAAAAATTACAATACCGGCTGCCGCCATGCTTTTTAACTGACGATTCAAATATGCAATTGCGCCTTCCTGAATTGCACCAGCGATTTCCTGCATTTTCTCATTTCCTGCCGGGGCGCTTTTGACGATGCCCGCAAGGATCAGGGCAAAAAGAATCCCGACAACCCCGACGAGTGTGCACGTCAATGGAATGTTTCCCATTATAAAATCCATGTTTTCCTCCATTCAATTTTAGCTTAAAATCAATTATGTTGGTTAAAAATCTTCATCCCTTCCTGAATCCCGTCACGAAGTATGGTGACGACTGCTTCCCCAGCCATTGATATCACCCTGCCCAGCTTTTCATTTTCTTCAGAAGAAAATTTTCCGAGCACATAATCGGTAACTTCCCTGGGGCCTTCAGGACGACCAATTCCGATACGGATTCGAGCAAAATCACCGTTTCCAAAAGCACCGGTCATCGATCTAATACCATTGTGTCCGCCATGTCCTCCTTTCATTTTTATTTTTAATCTTTCAAAAGCAAGGTCGATGTCATCATGTATGACTACAATCTCCTCACCTGATATCCCAAAATATTCTGCAAGCTTTCGTATCGGAGGGCCGCTGCGGTTCATGAATGCCATTGGTTTTGCAATCAGTACCGTAGAACCGTCTATCTTTCCCTGGCCGAACAGCACGTCAGACTTTTTTTTTTCTACCGGTATTGAATATTTTTCCGCAAGAGCGTCAATCACCATGAAACCAATATTATGGCGGGTCGCTGAATACAATTTGTCCGGATTTCCGAGTCCGGCAACCAGCCTGAATTGTTTCCGGTTCATATGTTCGATGCCCTAAAAATTGTAAACAGGTCGAAATCTTATAACCGGCAATTTAACGGACCTTCTCCCGCAGAACAGGAACGGCATATTCCAGCTCAACAGATCAGGTCTATTCTTCATCAGCGGAATCTTCTTCAGGTGTTTTTTCCGCAATGCCCTCTTCTTCGAGTCCTTCTTCCTCTTCTTCGACAGCTTCCTTCTTGGGAGCAAGCACGGTGATAACCGTAAAATTAACGTCTGCCGGAATTTCAATACCATCCTGTAAGGAAATATCTTCCACATGTACGGAATCACCAACATCGAGATTGGTTATGTCGATCTCGATGAATTCAGGAATCTCAAGCGGCAGACACAGAACCTCCAGTCGACGTCTGATGATCTGCAAAAGCCCTCCCATTTCAACGCCTATTGATTTTCCTTTTACAATTACCGGTACACGAACCCTGATCTTTCGATTCATGTCGACTTTATAAAAATCAACATGTAAAAACTTCCCGGTAACCGGCTTGGTCTGCAACTCCTTTATCATGGCGGAGTATTGCTCTCCATCATCCGTATCAATCTTTATAAGCTGCTGACTGGATTTGGCATTTTTCAAAAGCGTTGTAATCTCATGTTCATTGACGGAAAGAGATACCGGTTGTGTGTCCGGACCGTACAGCACGGCAGGTACTCTACCTCCCTGCCTCAGCGCATTTGACGCTCCTTTACCCATGCTTTGTCTTTTTTCTGCACTTAATGATAGTATTTCCAAAAGTTATCCTCCTTACAAGGCTGAATATTTCATTTATACAAAAAGTGATGTAACGGAATCGCCTGTGTGACTTCGTATAATTGCTTCTCCAACAAGTCTTGCAATCGATAATGTCTTAATCTTGTCACAGGCCAGTGCCTCGCTGCTTAATGGAATCGTGTCCGTCACCACGAGACTTTTCAATTCGGAATGGATTATCCGGTCAACAGCCGGACCGGAAAGCACTGGATGTGAGCAGCAAGCGTGAACCTCCAATGCACCTCCAGCCTTGATTGCACCGGCAGCCTCGGTAAGCGTACCGGCAGTGTCTACCATATCATCCAGAATAATGGCTATTTTATCCTTTACGTTGCCTATCACCGCCATCGCCTTTGCCTGGTTGGGAACATCCCTTCGCTTATCCACAATGGCAAGCCCTGCATTTATCCTCTTGGCAAAGGCTCTTGCCCTTTCCACGCCTCCGGCATCAGGCGAAACGATAATTGTCTGTTCGCCGAAATTTTTCTTGATATATTCCAGAATAACCGGAGCGGCAAACAGGTTGTCAACCGGCATATCAAAAAAACCCTGTATCTGACCGGCATGAAGATCCATTGTAATAATCCGATGGGCACCTGCAACATCCAGAAGATCCGCGACGATCTTGGCGCTGATGGGGACCCTCGGAACGACCTTTTTGTCCTGCCGCGCATATCCAAAATACGGCAAAACAGCTGTTATCCGTTGGGCGGAAGAACGTTTCAAGGCATCCAGCATAAGAAGAAGCTCAACAAGATTGTCATTTACAGGGCGGCAGGTCGACTGAACAACAAAAACATCCTTACCGCGGACATTTTCATCAATTTCAATCTGTATTTCACCATCACTGAACGTTTTAACCTTGGCTCCACCCAGAGGCATATCAAGATATTCACATATCCTTTTCGCCAGCATCGGATTTGAATTCCCCGTAAAAATAAAAAGCCCGTTTGTCGAATTATCCATTTCTTCTCCAACGTGTATACTGTTTCAGACTTGCCATTTCCGGATCTGGCTGGGGCGGGAGGACTCGAACCTCCGAATGCAGGAATCAAAATCCTGTGTCTTTGCCACTTGACGACGCCCCAAAATCCCTTTTATCAGGCTGACAGCCTGAAAAACCGGAGCAGCCGACCTGTCCGCGATATCCAAAACAAACTGGCGTTTATTTTGCGTTGATTTGAAACCAGTACATTTTTTTGTCAAACAATCAGCTCTGCCAGAAATTTATTGAACTCACCGAACTGGTTGAACTCCCTATATGCTTTTCCGGCTTGATCCGCATCAGAAAAAAGGCCGAACACTGTCGGCCCGCTGCCGGACATCAAAGCCCCTTCAGCACCTAGCTGAATCAGCTGTGATTTGGCCCTCTCAATGTCCGGGAACATTTTTGCTGTAACGGTTTCAAGATCGTTACATAACATTTCAGGGATATCAGCCGATATACCTTCAAAAGAAAACTTTGTAGTTTTTTTTTCACATTTTGTCAATCCTAAATTCAGGTTTTTATAAACCGTTGCAGTTGAAACACTGAACCCCGGATTGACCAGTAAAACATGAAAAGGCTTTAAATGATCTACGATTTGAAGCTTCTCTCCAACCCCTTCCGCGACAGCAGGCCTGCCGCTGATAAAAAAGGGGACATCTGCTCCGATCTCAAGGCCCATATCCCTGAGTTGATCGTCTGAAAATTTTAAACCGAAATACCTGTTCAGAACCTTCAGCACTGTCGCAGCATTGCTACTCCCACCACCGAGACCCGCGCCAACCGGTATCTTTTTTTCGATCGTAATTTTCATGCCGCAACCGCTGTCCATATTTCTTAAAAAAACATCTGCCGCTTTCCATGCCAGATTGGTATTGTCCTCGGGTACTCCAGGATGAGAGCAGCATAACCGGATGTTCGATTGGTCAAATTCAAACAAAAGCGTATCAAAAAGCGTAATTCCACACATAAGGGTATGAAGGTTGTGGTACCCATCGGCTCTTTTGCCGGTCACCTTTAAAAAAAGATTTATTTTCGCAGGGGATAAGGCCCTGACATAAGATTGGCTGGTCTGCATTTTTGACGGTATGGTTCTGATGCGAGAAATTTTCGATTCCGCTGGATTTGTTTAACAAAGAGCGCTCAATTCAGGTAATTATAAAATCGCCTGCCGGGTTTCTGACTATCTTGTAATTCTGAAAACCAGAAACCCTGCATGTTCTCTTTTGATAAATATCTGAATCAATTCTCCGCTTTTAATCCTCTCAAGATTTTTTTTAAAATCTTTTACGTTTTTTACAGGATTGTGATTGATCTCCTTGATAACATCGCCCTGCAGGATTCCCGCTTCTTCCCCTTTGCTGTCAGGCGCCACATCTACAACAATCACACCCATTGTTTCGGTCAAATTCAATTCTTTCGCAATCTCATCCGTAAGTTCGGAGACTTCTAATCCAAGATCCCCCTCTCTTGGTTCTGAAGACAGATCCGGCTGAATCTTTTCATCCTCCATCCTGCCGATCTCGACCTTGATTTTTTTATTTTCTCCATCTCGAAACAGTTTCATTTCAATTGTCTTGCCAACTGCAGTATCCGCAACCAGGCCGGACAATGCGCGACTGGTTTCCACTTTTTTGCCGTTTATCTCCAGAATGATGTCTTTTGCAAGTATGCCTGCATGATCTGCGGGACCTCCTGGAACCACCTCAACGACAAGAACGCCTTTCCCATCCTTAATATTATAATATTCAGCAAGATCCCTGCTTAAATTCTGAATCGATACACCCAGAAAGCCGCGTATCACGGCCCCATGACTTTTAAGCTGATCGATGACTCCCCTGGCAAGATTGATCGGAATGGCAAAGCCGATTCCCTGGCCGCTCGCGATAATAGCCGTGTTAATTCCGATCACCTCGCCATCCATATTCAGCAGAGGGCCGCCACTATTGCCCGGGTTAATCGATGCGTCGGTCTGGATAAAATCGTCATACGGACCAGAGCCGATTACACGACCTTTTGCGCTCACAATACCTGCGGTTACAGTCTGTTCAAGACCAAATGGACTTCCGATAGCGACAACCCACTGGCCTACCATAAGACTTTCAGAATCTCCAAACTTCACAGACGGCAAATTCTGTTTCGGATTGACCTTTATAAGGGCGATGTCTGTCTTTGAATCAAGGCCCACAACCTCTGCTTCAAATTCTTTTCCATCTTTTAGCATTACCTTAATTTTATCAGCATTTTCAATAACATGACTGTTTGTGACAATATAACCATCCGGATCAATAATGAAACCTGAACCCAGGCTCCCCTGCTTGTGTTCACGCTGCGGGTCATCTCCGAAAAATCTCTCAAAAAAATCATTAAAAGGATCATCCTGGCCGAATGGGCGATTGGGAAAATGGCGGAATACCTGCCCGCCGCCTTTTACAATCTTTTCGGTTCCGACATTAACCACTGCCGGGCTGACGGATTCCGCAAGACGGCTGAAACTTCCGGGCAGAATAACGTTATCTGTCGAATTCTCCCTTGCCCCGGCTTCATTAAAATGCACGAGAACAGTTATGCTAAACAGAAAACACAAAAGAGTTAGCCGATTTCTATTTTTCGAGCTGGAGGTGCCCTTCTTCATGCTTCAATAGCCTTTGATCTTAATGGACGGAGTTTTGCAACTGCCTGAAACATCATCCTTTTTCCTTGACATACATGAGTCTTAGATCATGCAATACATTTCTGACGAGTTTTTCTTCATCCGCTGTCAGGTTGCCTTGGGTTTTTTCATCAAGCATTCCAATAATATCGATACTTTGTTTTGCCAGTAAAAGATTTTTCTCTTTTTGGCCGGTGGTCGGATCCGGCACCAGACCGAGATGAAAAAGAGCTGACGAATTAAGAGAAAAAATAAAAGTCGAAAACGTGATCTTTGGGAGCTGCGTATTCTGATCCATTTTTCTCTCTGAGGCGGATTTTACAGATTCCCCGTCGCTTTCCACACCACTCGAATCTGCGGCACTCTTTTCCTTGTCTTCACGGATTTCATTTTCTTCGGAGGAGGTTCTTTCGCCCTTGACATTAAAATCTTTTTTTTCTTCTGCCATGACTCATCTCCCAACTTTATATGGTTTGGCGGTTTAAAAGAACCCTGCCCAAAAAAATCATTCGAACAACCAAAACCCGAAAGGCTCCCCGGTTTTAAAGTTCCAACGGAGTAACTGTTTTAACCATTTGCAAAGCTTCGAGTTTTTTTAATACCGATCCGGGTATGGCTGTGTCGGTTCTCAAAAAGATAATATTTCGCTCTCCATCCTCTTCCTGACCGACCTGCATGATTTCGATATTCAGATCATTTTCACCCAGGACCTTACCGATACTTCCGATTGCCCCTGGTTTGTCTATGTTGTGAATCAGGGCAAGATGCCCTTTTGGAATCATTTCCAAACGGAAATTGTTGATCTTGACGATTCTAGGATCATTTTTCCCGAAGATTGTTCCCGCAACGACATTGTTCATCTCGGTTGTAATCAACTTTACCGATATCAAATTGGAATAATCAACCGATTCGCCAATCGTGGTTTCCGTGACCTTCATCCCCATATCTTTTGCAATTACAGGCGCATTAACCGAATTAACTTCATCCTTTATCATCATCGTCAACAGTCCGTTCAAAAAGGCTGTTGTAACCGGTGAAAGATCTAAACCCTGAAAATCTCCGATATACTCTATGACAACCTCCTTTACCGGTCCGCATATGAGCTGACCCTGGAGACATCCTATCCGGTCTGCAAGAGATAAATAGGGACCGAGTTTTTTTAGAAGCTCCCCGGTTACGGACGGAACATTGACTGCATTAATGATGGTATCATGTTTCAGATAAGCAATGATCTGCTCAGCCACGGCAACAGCCACATTGGTCTGAGCCTCCTTGGTGGATGCCCCCAGATGGGGAGTGCCGATCACGGAGTCGAGCCCAAGAAGCGGGGACTCCCCGGGAGGCTCTGTTTCAAAAACATCCAGCGCCGCACCCGCGACTTTTCCGGATTTGATCGCTTCGTAAAGATCTGCCTCATCAACGATGCCACCCCGCGCACAGTTGATAACCATCACACCATCCTTCATCCGGTCAAAGGCGCTTTTATTCAGAAGCCCGATCGTGCTCTTCATTTTAGGCACATGAATCGTTATATAATCGGCTATGGCATAAAGCTCCTCCAGGCTGACATATTCATAACCCGCTTTTTCAATCCTTTCGGCCGTAACATTCGGGTCATATACAACAACCCGCATTTTCAGGCCTCTGGCACGATCGGCAACAATTGCTCCGATATTACCGAATCCAACGACTCCCAGCACCTTATTATAAAGCTCCCTTCCCTGTAGTTTTTTCTTATCCCAGCAACCCGCTTTCAATGACGCCGTCCCCTGCGGGATATTGCGACTGAGGGCCATCATCATTGAAATCGCGTGCTCAGCCGTCGTAACCACATTACCACCCGGCGTATTCATTACAGCAATACCCCGCTTTGTAGCTTCCGGAATATCAACATTATCAAGACCGATACCGGCACGGCCGACAACCTTTAATTTTTTTGCCGCATCAAGCAGATCTGCCGTCACTTTGGTTGCACTTCTTATCGCAAGGGCATCATATTCACCGATAATCGCTTTCAGCTCTTCTGGTGAAAGCCCTGTTTTAACATCAACCTCAATATCTTCTTCATCTACGAAAATTTTAATCCCAACCTCACCAAGATTATCACTCACTAAAACTTTCATGAATCCCCCCAGAGATGTAATTTAAAGTAACAGGTATCTATTTATTGGTTCTATCTAAACGAAAACGAACGGATAAAACTTTTTAAAATCAAGGAATAAAAAAACTATTTACATAAACAACAAATGATTGTCCAACATTATTTTTTTTAACCTGAATAAAAAAATCCAAAAACCGTTAACCGTCGGTGTCTGAACATTAAAAACAAGATCGAATTCACTGGGGAGGTTTTGACCGGCGTTTTTTAAGCCTTCATGGTCAAAACAAAAAGAAAGAAGGGAGGAACCGTGCCGGGGTTGTCGATCGGATATGACGTTTTCATACAGTCCATGGGAAGGCAAATTGAATGTGTTGGCAGCGCGGGGAATGGGGTTTCTTCCTCATCCGCATTTCCTTGAACACATCTTGATCTCAGGGACAACCTGCAGCCCTGTCTTAGCATCCTTCGGAAAGGGCATTATGAAAACCCCTGCTTCTACAAGGCATCAAAAAATGGTTATCACGAGACCAAGAACAACCTGTTTTATTTTAACGGTAACAGGACGGTAAAAGATGTCCCTTTTCCGATTTCACTTTCCACGTCTATATAGCCTCCCATCGAATCAACAATACCTTTTACGATCGGCAATCCAAGGCCGGTACCGGTTATGAATCTTGTTTTTTCATTTTTGACCCTGTAAAATTTCTCAAATATCTTTTCCATATATTTTGCATCAATGCCATAGCCGTTATCCTTCACGACAACTCTCAAATTTGCTCCGGCCGTGTCAGCAATCACTTTGATTTCACCGCCTTCCTGTGTGTAGTTTATTGCATTCGTGATCAAATTCCCATAGACACTTTCAAGGGCCATTGGATCAGCAAGGATAGCCGGAAGTGGTTTGCCGATTATTTCAAGCTCAAGTGTCTGCTTTTTTGCCGCAGCTCTCGCACGAAGAAAGTCAACGATGCTTTCCAGGAGTTCTCCTACCTGAACCGGCTTTGATTCCTTTGACGCAATCCCCGCTTCTATACGGGACAGGTCAAGCAAATCACCTATTGTAGAGATAAGCCCCTTTGTTTTTTCCTTTGCACGGGAAATGATATGCTGGTCATCCTCTGGTGCTCCCTGGGCCATATCGTTCAAAACCATTGCGAGCTGTTCATGAATTGTAGAAAGAGGCGAACGGAGTTCATGAGAAACTTTTGCAACAAACTCGGACCTCAACTGGTCCAGGGCTTTCATTGCGGAAACATCCATGATCGTTGTCACTGCCCCTAGGCATTCCCTTTTCTCACCCAGAACAGGTCGTGTTCTTGCCAGAAGGAACTTTCCCCCGGCAAGATTCAACTCATAACTGGGGATGTCATCAAAATCCACGTATTTTCCGCGTGAAATATCAATAATAAGCTTACAGAGCTTTTCATCATCGATGTACGATGAAAGCTCCCCGCCCGGTTCCATATCCTTCGCAAGCCCAAGATGCTGACGAAAGGCCGGATTTAAAAGAACCACCTTCCCGTTTGTATCGGTTACCAGCACGCCGTTCGGCAGCGACGCGATAATCGTATGAACCCGGCTTTGCGATGTATGCAGATCTGCAAGGGTACGGCTCCGTTCTTTTTCCAGTTTTTCGGTTTCCAGCCGCAGCTGCAATTTCTCACGAGCACGGTTTACAACAATACGCAGTTGATCCGGTTCATAAGGCTTTGGAATGAAATCATAAGCTCCGCGTTTCATGGCCTCGATCGCTGTTTCAACGGTGGCAAAACCGGTGATTACAATCACCAGGATGCCCCTTCCCATCTCCATGATACATTTCAAAACCTCCATTCCGTCCATGCCCGGCATTTTCATATCCAAAAGAACGATTGAAGCCGGTTCTTTTTCAAGAATTTTTAATCCCTCATCCCCTCGTGAAGCTTTGAACACCTGAAAATTCATTCGGGAAAGTATCCGTTCCGCACCATCTCTTAATACCTGTTCATCGTCGACAACGAGAACTTTTCCGGTGTCAAGTTTATTCTCCACCTTCTTTTCCCCCTTCATTAGCTGTTTTTAGCGGAAGCTCAATTATCAGGGTCGTACCACTGCCAACCTTGCTTTTAGCGGTTATTTTTCCGCCATGGTCTTCTATAATTCCATAAACCATGCTCAACCCAAGGCCCGTACCCTTTCCCTCCTCCTTGGTTGTAAAAAACGGTTCGAAAATATGTTTCAGGATATCTTCAGGTATTCCCGGACCCGTGTCCGTTATCTCAACAATAATCCTGTCTCCGCTCGGAGCGAGCCTGGTAGTCAGAGTCAATGTCCCTTTCCCATCCATCGCCTGAGCCGCATTCAAAATGATATTCATAAACACGTGGTTCATCTGTTGGATATCGACCGGAACATGCGGTAAATTTCCCTCGAAGTTTCTTTCAATTTCGATATTCTGAAAAAGCGTTTGATTTTCGAGCAAAAACATCGTCCTTGAAATCGCCTCGTTCAAATCATGCGGTTTAACCATATGGCTGGTCTGCCTTGCGAATTCCAAAAGTTCCTTGACCGTGGCACTGCACCTCTGGGCCTCCTGCAGAATGCGGTTCAGATCCTTCTTCGCATCTTCTTCGAGATCGTAATCTTCCAAAAGAAATTTGGTATAAAGCGTAATTCCTCCCAGCGGATTGTTCAACTGGTGAGCGACACCCGCGGACAGCTTTCCCAGGGAAGACATTTTTTCTGCCTGAAGAAGTTGAATCTGCGTTTTTTCAAGTTCGGATTTAATACGAAGCTCTTCGCGCATGTCATGAAAAAAACCAATTGAAGCCACCTCCTTGTCCTCCTTATAAATAATGGATGCATTCAATCGGATTGGGATGATTTCTCCATCTTTTTTAATCACATCCACTTGATATGATTTAAGCTTGCCTTTGCCGCCATAATCATCCCTTCTTAACTTTCGCATGATTTCCTTTGCGGTGTCTCCCGGATAAAAATCACGAATATCCAGATTGCCAAGCGCTTCCTCAACACTGTAACCGCTGACTTCCACAGCCGCATCATTGAAAATCAAAATCTTCCCTGTTTTATCCGCCGCAATAACACCATCCACGGAACTCAGAATGAGATTTTTAAAAAACGCATTGGCGTGTCTTAATTGCTCTTCTATCTCCTCCCGTGAAGGTCGATCAAACTCCAATATGGCGACGGCGTCAACTTTTTTTCCTGAAAATATCGGATATGCATAACGGCATGTGGTCCACTTATCGGAAGGCTCATCACCATTTTTTTCTCGTAAAATAGGTTTCAATCCGTTAATGACATTCAGAGCAGGGCAATTGTCTCCAGGAGATTCCCAATCGCACAAACGCTTATAGCACTGCTTGCCGATAACATCAGGCCCATACTTTTCCTTGGTGTAACTGTTGGTAGCAAGGATTTTAAAATCAGGTGAAATAATAAAAAAGATTCTTTTTGAAGCATCGATTGCTTTTAACAGGTATTCTTTTTCCAGTTCTGAACGCATTTTCCCTCTTATAACTCCTTTTCCAATGCCTTTCGGAACTCTCCAGCTTCGACATCAATTCTTGTCCAGAGCGAAAAGCTTCTTTTTGCCTGATGAGCCAGCACGGGAAGTCCATCCAGGAATTTAATTCCTTTTTCCCGGGCTTTGCTTTCCCAAAAATTTACTTCCAGGCCATAATTGACATCCATTAAAATTTCGCAGTCCCTGATATCAAGCCGATCAACCAATGCAGCCAGTTCCGGCGATTCATCAGGACTTGAAACAGAGGTTGTATTCACAACGATATTTGCAGACACAGGTTCATCATTAAATGTTTGAAACGGTTTGGATATGCCGCCTATCTTCTGAACGATTCCAGCGATACTGTTTTCATCTCTGCCGGCAACCAGAATCGACTTCGCCCGAAGCCAGTTAAGGATAAAAACGACCGCTTTTGCCATCCCCCCTGTTCCGAAAACAACTGCTGTCTTGTCTGCAACATCAAATCCAATCTCTTCCAGGGTATCCATAAAACCAATTGCGTTTGTATTATACCCTTTTAGCGTTTCTCCATTTCTTACGACCGTATTAACCGCCCCGATAATATTTGCTCCTTCGGAAAGAATATTCAAATGCGGTATGACGGTTTCCTTGTAAGGAACTGCCACATTTGCGCCATCGATGTTGAGAACTCTGAGACTCTGCATCGCAGGACCGATCTGCCCCGTACCCACCTTAAAAGGCACATAAACACCTTTTATTCCGACTCTCTTCATTACCGTTGAGAACATAAGCGGCGCTTTTGACCGAAAGGAGCGTTCATCGCCCAAGATGCAAAAAATCTTCATGCCTGTGCCTGTTTGGCTTTGAGGGGGTGGGGAAAAAATTACTCCAGCCTACAGAAAATCCTGATTCATCTTAAGGGTGTTTAAAGGTGAACATTTTGAAGAATGTTCTCTGCGGCACAACACGGAAGATGATTCAAACGATAAGCGGAATGGAGTAATGATCTTTCCAGCTCCCTTGGATTGTAAATTCAAAATGATGATTCGTGATGCTGGGTACTGAAGCCGGACGCTTATTGCCGCTCTTGATCTCGCTGATGTTAAAAAAGGGCCGGCAATCTCGAAACAAATTTAATTCTTATCAGCGCCCGGAGTCAATCCCGGGAAGATGGGGAAGAGATCATATGCCATTTAAACCTCGCCGGCACTTCCCGGGGACTTAACGTATAGATGTAAAAAAGAAAACAAATCCGGCAAGGTACTTTATTCAATCAGCCTTTTTACACTTTCTGAAATATCTTCCGCAGAAGCTGGTTTTGGAAGATAATCATCCGCCTCCATACTCATCCCGTCATGATGAGAATATCTGGTGGAGCTGACATGGTCTGCAACAGCGGTAAGCATGATAATGGGAATATTCTTGTACTTTTCATCCTTTTTCAGTTCCGCACACACCTCAAATCCGTCTTTTTCAGGCATCATGACATCGAGTACAATCGCGTCAGGCGGATTTGCCTTGACCTTTTCGAGGGCTTCTACACCGTCATAGGCCACTTCTACGTTGAAACCTTCCTTTTTGAGATTTGCCTGAACGATTGAAGCAAAATCAGGCTCATCATCAACAACAAGAATCGTCTTTTTATCGCTCATATATCCCCCCTTAAAGCTCCATAACTATCTATATTTATAAGACAATATCATTATCCATCAGGAGTTCGTGTTACGCATTCGATCCGGTCTTTCAAAATCAGCCATACCTTGTTCAATTTATATCTGCTGACTTAGCGGATGTCAAGCGTTCCCACCTTTTCTCCAAAGAGCGAAAATTCGATTCTGATAACCATCCAGAATTGAAAATTTGGTTCAAATTCAGAAAAGGTGAGGGTAGTAACCGCGGCTATCCATTGCGTATTTTCAGGAAGATACTCTAAACCTGAAACAGAAACCGGTCAAAACAACCCTGTTGTGGTGTACACGAATCATATTGGAGGCCTGGGATAAAGCCCCGCTCTTTCCACGATTTCCGGGACTTTCTCTTCCCATTCAATGGCCATCACGTGGAATCCATGAACGCCCTCAACTTCCTTAAGACGCTGGATGGATTCCACACAGATGTTGATTCCCTCTTCCGCCTGTTTCTCCTTTGGCGTGTCCGCCATCCGCTTGACCACATCATCAGGGACATCCATACCGGGCACTCTGTTTTTCATATACCGTGCCATGCCGGCTGATTTAAAAGGGGTAACACCCGCAAGGATATGGACCTTCTCATGCAAACCCCGTTCTCTGACCCCTTCCATCCATTTCTCAAACTTACCCAGGTTGTAAATACATTGGGTCTGAATAAATTCTGCACCGGCAGCGACCTTTTTTGCAAGGCGGGCTACCCGGATTTCGAATGGATCAGCAAAAGGGTTGGCCGCAGCACCGACAAACATTTTCGGAGGACGTTTAATATCCTCTCCCCCCAGGAATTTCCCCTCATCCCGCATTCTCCGGACCAATTGAATAAGCTGCATGGAATCAAGGTCATGAACGTTCTGCCCGGATGCGCAGTCACCAAAACTCTGGTGATCACCTGAAAGGCAAAGCATATTATTAATATCAAAAGAGGCCGCGCCAAGAATATCACTCTGCAAAGCAATTCTGTTTCGATCCCGGGTCACCATTTGAAGAACCGGCTCCAGGCCCATAAGTTTCAGCCGGATACATGCTGCCAGGCTGCACATTCGGGTAACAGAGGTCTGATTGTCCGTTATATTAATCGCATCGACATGATCCTTTATCAGATTTGCTTTTTCGATAATCGCTTCAGGATCACTGCCCCGGGGCGGCCCACATTCAGAGGTTACGGCAAGATTGCCTGAGGCAAGAATTTTTTCCAGTTTGCTTGATGTTGTTTCACTCATTCCTGAACATCCTCCCTGACAACTTTTCTGGGTCCCCCTGCCCGATCAGAGGACCAGTCCTTTATATCAGCCAGTTTTTCATATTCATCCAGCCTGCCCATCGCTTTTAACCGATCGATGATCAACTGCCAGGCACAATCAAGC
Source organism: Desulfobacterales bacterium (assembly GCA_046484745.1). Classification (GTDB taxonomy): domain Bacteria; phylum Desulfobacterota; class Desulfobacteria; order Desulfobacterales; family SURF-7; genus JAQYVL01. The sequence continues at coordinate 24,723 of JAWOIJ010000081.1, forward strand.
TCTTTACTGATCTCACATTTACCATTGGTTGACCCTCCGCACGGACCATTCAAGATACGCTTGGCACAGCGGGATACAGGGCAGATTCCGGCGGTGCTTGCGAGGATGCACTGTCCGCAGGCCTGGCACCTCTCGGTCCAGAGCCCCCTTTTCTCCGTAGCTCCCAAAAAGCAGGTGTTCACACCCGGATACACCGGAGTTGACAGATATTTATCCGCCATGAACTGAACGCCTACGCCGCAGGCAAGGGAAAGTACGGCATCATAGTGATCGATCCTGTCGCGAATCTCTTCAAGATACTCATGATCACACTGTCGCTCCAGGGTAATTTCATCAATATCCATCTCTTTTCCGTTGTTCAAAAAATACATACGAAGAGCTGAGGCAAGCACACCAACCTCCTTCTTCCCGCCGGCCTCGCAAACCGTAACACACTCATTACATCCCAAAAGGAGAATTTTGTTGTAATCCTTGATTTTCTCAATGATCTCTTCGATCGGTTTTTTTTCAGCAACAATCATAAAGGCACCTTCATCGATAATTTGGTTTCTTGTTCAGGGGTTAAAGCTCAATATCAGTGATCCGGAACGGCATTATATGACACGATCACAAAAATCGAAATACTTGAAATTGAAGCTCGAAACCCGGACAATAGAATCGGAGTAACCCATAACCCGCATGGCATGGAGTTTGATTTCAAACAATCAGCCAGAGGCCGCCTCATTTCGCCTGCGTAACCTTTTTTTTGCCTCCTTAATCGGATTGGGTCCAAGTTCAAGAATCTTCTCTGACATCTCTTTGGCAAATTCTACGAAAAGTGGTGCTTCGCTGGAAGAAAGATTATACATCTTTACCCGTTCGCCTCCGATTCCGATATCTTCCAGCACTTTTTGAGCCTGTTCCACGCGTTTTCGAGCCCTGAAATTGCCTTTATTAAAATGGCAGTCTCCTTCCATACATCCGACCACATAAACGCCATCCGCTCCTTTTTCAAATGCTCTCAGGATGTGGATAACATCTACCTTGCCGGTACATGGAACTCGAATAATTTTTATACTTGTAGGATAGCTGAGCCTCATCGAACCTGCCAGGTCCGCTGCCGTATACCCTCAAAAATTGCAGCAAAACGAGACAATAATCGGTTCAAAATCCTGCTTCATAACACCCCTTCCAGCAAAGCCTCTACCTTGCTTAATAACTGATCATCCTCGTACCAGTGAAGCTCAATCGCCTTAGCCGGACATTCCGCGGCACAGACACCACAACCGTGGCACAAGGCTTCATCAATCTCACTGACGCCCTCCTCATTTATTTTCGGTACGCCATAAGGACAGGACCGTACACAAATAAGACAGGAAGCGCACTTTTCTCCATCTACTTCCGCCACAACAGCCGAAAGGGTCAAACTGGGCTGTGAGAGGAAAGTAATCGCTCTCGATGCTGCGGCCTGCGCCTGAGCGATTGACTCGGTAATCAGTTTGGGGCTGTGAGCCGTGCCGCAAACAAAAATTCCCTCCGTAGCCATCTCAACAGGTCTCAGCTTTACGTGTGCCTCCATAAAAAAGCCTTCTGCATTTCGCGCAAGCTTCACGATCGATGCGAGTTCTTCCGTATCCTCCGCTATCATCCCGGCGCTCAAAGCCAGAAGATCTGCGCTCGCCTTTAAATTACAGCCAAGAATATGATCCCTGAAAGTAACAAAAAGCTCTCCGTCTTCAACTGTAACCTCAGGCGGATTGTCCGCATCATAACGTGAAAAGATGACTCCAAGCTTTCGAGCCTCGGTATAATAATCTTCAAGAAGACCATAAGTACGAATATCACGATAAAGAATAAATACTTCCGTGTCAGGGCTGAGCTTCTTGATGTGCAGGGCATTTTTGATGGCGGCCTGACAGCAGATTCTTGAGCAGTTGGGGTTTTCATCATTTCGTGATCCCACGCACTGGATCATGATTACCCGGTCAAGATCTTTTTCCCCCTTTTCTTCAAGTTGCTGTGAAAGCTCAATCTGAGTTACAACCCGATCGTCCTCTCCATAAAGAAACTCCTTGGGCTGATATTCGGTTGCACCGGTTGCCAGTATAACCACACCATGTTCGATCTTTCTTTCGTACATACCGGGGCCCACCAGTATCTCCGTGTTGAAATTCCCCTTAAATCCCGAAAACCCTACCACAAGTGAGTTTGTCAACGATTGAATCTTGGGATGAGAAGTTGTCTTTCGAATGATTTCTTCAAGGTAAATGCTTATATTTTCACCCTCGATTGTCTCTGTGAGGCGTTTCGCCATACCTCCCAGCTCCGGTTCCTTTTCAATCAGGACCACTTCAAATCCCTGATCCGCGAGGCTTAATGCCGCGTTCATACCGGAAACGCCACCGCCGATTACCAGTGCCCTTTCGATAACGGGAATCTTTTTCTCATGCAACGGTGCGAGGGTTGCTGATCTGGCAACGGCCATCCTCACCAGATCTTTTGCTTTTTGGGTTGCCATCTCCGGTTCATTGGAATGTGACCAGGAATTCTGATTACGAATATTCGCCATTTCAAAAAGGTATTTGTTCAAACCGCAAGCTTCAAGCGTATCCATGAATATTCCTTCATGCGTTTTCGGAGTGCATGCAGCGACGACGATTCTGTTAAGTCGATTTTCCTTGATGATTTCCTTCATCCGATCTTGTGAATCCTGAGAACAGGTAAACAGATTTTGAGTGCTGAACACCACTCCCGGGATGCTTTTCGCGTATTCTTCCAAAGCATTCACATCCACAACGCCGGCTATGTTTATACCGCAGTTGCAGACAAATACACCGATCCTGGGCTCCTCACCGCTGACATCGATCTCCTCGGGAATTTCCACCGATTTCGTGCAGGTACCCCGAGAACCTGCAAGGTAAACCCCGGCGGCGGCGGCGGCGGCACTTGCTTCGATCACCGAACTCGGAATATCTTTCGGCCCCTGGAAAACGCCGCATGCGTAAACCCCGGGTCGCGTGGTCGCGACAGGGGTAAAGGGATGGGTAGCGGCAAACCGGTACTTGTCAAGATCAATTTCAAGCTTTTTCGCCAGTTGAATCGTTGATTCCTCTATCTGAAGGCCAACGGAAAGAACAACCATATCAAATACTTCTTCACACATTGCGCCTGATTCGTCTGCATACCGAATGCAAAGATCACCGGTTTCCCTGATTTCATCGAGGGTATGGATTCTGGCTTTTATAAACCGGACACCTTCATTGTCCTTTGCACGGTTGTAATACTTTTCATAATCTTTGCCAAAGGTTCGGATATCCATATTGAAGATAACGCAGTCCAGATCTTCTTTAGAATGCTCTTTGGCAATCATTGCATCCTTAATGGCATACATGCAGCAAACGGAAGAGCAATATCCATTACCGCACTTATTGTTATCCCTGGATCCGACGCACTGAAGCCAGGCAATTTTTTTGGGTTCCTTATTGTCAGACGGTCTCGCGAGATGCCCCATGGTAGGGCCTGAAGCGCTTAAAATCCTTTCAAACTCTAGGCTGGTAAGGACATTCGGATTCGTCTTGTAATGATAGAATTCATCTAAAACGGAAGGATTATAAGGCCTGCTCCCCGCGGAAAGAATTACCGACCCGACTTCTATCTCTTTCATCTCCATTTTCTGACTGTGATCAATTGCCTCTGCCAGACATGCTTCAACGCATTGCAGACATTCGGAGCAGTAACCGCAGTTAAGGCATCTGGCCGCTTCCTTTTGCCCTGCAGCATCATCAAAGCCTATTTCCACTTCCTTAAAATTGCCGTTGCGATCTGCTACCGGCAGCTCCGGTAATTTTTCCCTTGCCTGCTGAACCTGATTCTCGGCAATCGGTCGATAAATCGGACTTTCATTTACAACAGGCTCACGGCCTTCCGCCATATCCCGCCCATCCAGGAATCTTGCAATTGATTCCGCAGCCTCACGACCTGCTGCGATTGCACCTATGGCCACCCACGGCCCGGTCTGCAGGTCTCCGCCTGCGAAAACACCTTCTCGCTCAGTGGCATAGGTCACCGAATCCACTTCTGCCGTTCCCCAGCGTGAAAAGGTGAGACCGGTCACATCCTCTATCGCGGACAAATCCGGCCTTTGGCCGATTGCGGGAATAATCTGATCGATCTCTATATCATATTCACTTCCGGGAACAGGAACAGGCCTCTTGCGGCCGGATGAATCCGGTTCGCTCAACTCCATTCGGATACATCGAAGGCCGCTGACCCTGCCTTCCTGAACAAGAACCTCCTGGGGGGCTGACAGATAAGTTATTCCGACACCTTCTTCCTCAGCGGCATGGATTTCTTCTTCCCATGCAGGCATTTCCGCTCTTGTCCGGCGATAGATTATCGTAACTTCTTCCGCACCCAGCCTGATTGCAGCGCGGGAGACATCAATCGCTACATTTCCGCCGCCGATTATCGCAACTTTTTTCCCAACCGCCGCCTTTCCGGTCAGGTTAACTTCTTTCAAAAAATCGACCCCCTGCCGGATGCCTTCCGCTTTTTCTCCCGGTATTCCAAGCGCAATTCCTTTATGCGCTCCTAAGGCAAGGTATACCGCTTTATATCCATTCCCCAAAAGGTCATCGACCGTCAACTCCGGACCAAGGGGGGTATTCGTCTTGATCTCAACACCGAGATTGGTTATGACCTCTATCTCCCTGTCAAGAACTTCGGGGGGAAGTCGATGGTCCGGAATCCCCACTCTCAACATCCCGCCAGGTTTCGGTAACGATTCAAAAATTGTCGATTTGATCCCTTTTCGCGCCAGATGATACGCGGCAGAAAGGCCGGCCGGCCCGGAACCGATAATCGCGACTTTGTCCTTTTTTAAAGGCTCACAATCGATTTTGACATCTCTTGGATCAAATCGGTCGGCCGCAAGCCGCTTCAATTTACAGATTGCGACCGGTTCGTCCACCTCGCAGCGACGGCAGGCATCCTCACAGCCATGCGGACAGATGCGTCCCAAAACTCCCGGAAGCGGAAGGTCTTTCATGATAATCTTCAGCGCTTCCTCATATTTCCCCTGCTTAACCATCTGGACGTAACCCTGAACATTAAGTCCGGCAGGGCATGCCAGACGGCATGGCGCATTATCCGTCTTATCGATCGCAAAAGCACCGGGGATTGCCTGGGGATATTTTTTAAAAGCCGCTCTTTTCGCTGAAAGTCCTTCATCATATTCATTTGCGAGTTCAACAGGGCAGACTTTAGCACACTCCCCGCAGCTTGTGCATTTGGACAGGTCAATAAAACGAGGTTCCTGTCTCACCAGGGCCTTAAAATTACCGGGTCCGCCCTCAAGGCTTTCAAGTTCACTGTTTGTCAAAAGTTCAATATTGATGTGCCGGCCGACCTCGACCAGTTTGGGCGAGATAATTCACATGGCACAGTCGTTGGTTGGAAAGGTTTTATCCAGCTGGGACATCAGCCCTCCAATGGCTGATGACTTTTCAACGAGATATACATAGTATCCTGAGTTGGCAAGGTCTAAAGCGGATTGCATTCCTGCAATACCCCCGCCTAAAACCATAACAGATCCAATGACTTTCTTGGCCATACACCCTCCAAACCCGTTTTCTTACTTTATAATTCAAGAAGGTCTTTCTGCGTTAAAATACACTGTTCCGTGGTAGTTACAACGTTCTTCCCATCAATATAAAATTTTGTCAACCCCAATTTATCAAGACCAATAGCACGATTTTTGGGGATGGAAATAAAATCAAGCGTTCACAATCCCGGTAGAATTTTACCTTGAAACCGGAATACCGGCCATGATAGGGTTTCGCAAAACTGAAATTGCCGGCAGAATGACAACGACGATGCCATGACACGGCCATGGCTTTCAACAGGCAGACTTGTTTTATCGGTTCAGCGGCTCTACAATAAACCCGGCAGGCCCTCTGCAAAAAGGAAGTTAATGTTGTCTAAAAAACATGTTATCATGAATATAGCCCTTATCGGCGGCGGCACGTTCTGCAAGGATTTTCTTACAAAATCAACATTTGAATATCGCCACGAAATTGATGCCAAAATAATCGCCGTCGCAGACCCTGACCCCAATGCGCCTGGAATTTTATTCGCGGAAAAAATCGGGCTCAAAACAGTGACCGATTACCACCAGCTGTACACCCCCGACTATAACCTGCAGTTGCTGATCCTGATGACTCCGGAAGCCGAAATACTGGAGGATGTGCTTGCAACAAAACCGAAGAATATCAGGCTATTATCGTTCCAAACCTTTGAAATTCTATGGATCGCAATCAGCCTTGAGGAGCGAAAACTTAGAGAGCGAACCAAAGAGATCGAAACCATCATTGACGGGATTCGTGACTTTATCCTGGTTCTGACACCGGATATGAAAGTTGTCGAAGTCAATGAAGCCTTTCTCCAGAAAACAGGATACAGCCGCAAAAACGTCATCGGAAAAAAATGCTACGAAATTTATCATAAGATCGATCATCCGTGCGACGAAAGCAAAGTTGACTGCCCGCTGAAAGATGTTATCCGGAACAAAAGACAGTGCCGCCAGGTGCAGACCCGTCGAATGCCGAACGGCGAAAAACGATATTACGAAGTCAACCTCTATCCCGTGTGGGAAAAAGATGGGAAAATTTCTAAATTCATCCACATCAGCAGAGATATTACAAAAAGCAAACAGGAAGAAGCCGAAATCACCAGAAGACTGGAAAAAATGGTCGAAGAAAGAACCAGGCAGCTTAAGGAAACCCATACGAAACTCCTTCATCAGGATAAAATGGCATCCCTCGGAAAACTTTCAGCCTCGGTCGTGCATGAGATCAACAATCCGATTGCCGGGATACTCAACCTGATTATGCTGATAAAACGAATCATAAAAGAGGATGGACTAAGCTCAACAAAAGACAATCCGTTCGAACAATATCTGGATCTCATGGAAACGGAAACCAGACGAACCAGCCGAATCGTATCCAATCTCCTTGCCTTCTCCCGTCAATCCAAGATGGAGCTCAAAAAGATCAATATCAACCAGCTTATCGAAAAGACGATTTTTCTTAACTCGAATCTTCTCAAAATTGACGGTGCGGAAATCAAAACCAACCTGGATCCGAAACTGCCGGATATCAAAGGATCAGAAGACCAGATTCTGCAGGCTTTTATGAATATCGTATCCAACGCGGCCGAAGCGATTGAATCTTCGGGTGGCGGTGTTCTCAGTATCAAAACAAGTCATTCCGTAAAAAAGAATACGGTAAAAACCATTTTTAAAGATACCGGGATCGGAATACCTCCGGATAACCTTCCAAAGGTTTTCGAACCTTTTTTCACAACCAAAAAGAAAGGCAAAGGAGTGGGGCTTGGTCTTTCGGTTGTTTACGGGATCATTGAAGAACATGGCGGCGTCATTAATGTCAAATCCTCTAAGGACAAAGGTACAAGTTTCTCAATCGAGCTTCCGATACATTCAAAACCTGCTGCGAAGAAGTAACATGGAGGTCTCTTAATGAACGGTACAAAAATTCTGATCGTTGATGATGAAGTAATTATGAGGGAATCTCTTGCAGGGTGGCTTGAAAGGGATGGACACCTTGTTGAAAAAGCAGGCAGCGGTGAAGAAGCCCTTGAAAAAATAAAAACGGTACGCTTCGATATTCTTCTGGTTGATATCAAAATGGGCGGCATCAGCGGACTCGAAGTTTTAAAGAATATAAAAGAAAGTGACCCTGATGTGGAAGTCATAATGATCACTGCATACGGTTCTATTCCAACCGCGATCGAAGCCATAAAAAACGGAGCATATGATTATCTGCTGAAACCTTTTGATCCCAATGAGCTGGGCGTTCTGATCAATAAAATCATTAAACATCAGGCGCAGGCAAGGGAAAACCTCTATCTGAAAGAACAGCATAAAGACAGAACACGATTTGAAAGTATGATCGGGCAATCACTTCCGATGCAGGAAGTTTTCGATCTTATACAGGATATTGCTCCTGTCGAATCAACGGTCCTGATACTTGGTGAAACCGGAACAGGAAAAGGTCTTGCAGCAAAGGCCATCCATACCGCCAGTCCTCTTTCTGAAGGCCCTTTTGTGGTTGTCAATTGCGGCTCCATTCCCGAGCATCTCATGGAAAGCGAACTCTTCGGACACCAGAAGGGGGCATTTACCGATGCCAAAGAAACCAAAAAAGGAAGGCTGGAGCTGGCTCACGGCGGCACTATTTTTCTCGATGAAATCGGTGAAATCAGTATGCGGATGCAGATCGATCTTCTCCGTGTCCTTGAAGATCGTGTTTTCTACCGCGTGGGGGGCACACAACCCATTACGGCCGACTTCCGTGTTATCGCCGCGACAAATCGAAATCTGGAGGAAGCTGTTCAAGAAGGCATTTTCAGAGAAGACCTTTACTACCGCCTGAATGTCATCTCTTTCAAAATGCCTCCGCTGCGCAAGCGTAAAGAAGACATACCTCTTCTTACCGAGCATTTCATAAGACGCTTTTCGCAGGAAACAAAAAAACAGATCAACACCATCAGCCGTGACGCAATGGATGAAATAATGATGTATGAATGGCCGGGCAATGTAAGAGAACTTGAAAATGCCATCGAGCGGGCTGTGGTTGTCGGTAAGGGCAGAAGCATTCAACCCGGAGATCTTCCTCTTTTCAGAGCTGAGTACCAGAACCTGCCGGGGAGTTCTTCTCTCAGGGAAGTAGAAAAGCTTCATATCATGAACATTTTAAAGGAAAACAAATGGAACATCTCGAAAAGCGCTAAAATCCTCGAAGTTGACCGTTCCACACTATACAATAAAATCAAGAGTTACGGTATTGATAAATCAAGTTGAAAGTCCTTCCTGAACATATGATTATCATTTCGCCGATAGGGGATTTCGAATACTCACTTTTTGAAATCGCGGGCAGTGAGGTAAGCAGAATCTTCGGCTTTCCTACACAAGTCATATCCCTTCTCTCCGATGTTTCATTTGCTTATGACCATGATCGGGATCAATATAACTCCACCCTGATTCTTGAAAGGCTATCCAGAAGCAATCGCACAAAATCCTTAAAAATACTGGCAGTAACGAAGGTTGACCTCTTTATTCCTATCTTGACATACGTTTACGGGGAAGCCCAGCTCGGGGGCAGAGCTGCCATTATCTCCACACATCGTCTGGAAGAGTCTCTTTCATTGGTTAACCCCAATGAGGCCCTTCAAGCAAGGGTTTGCAAAGAGGCGGTTCATGAACTGGGGCATGCGTTTAATCTAAGGCACTGCCGGGATTCTTCCTGCATCATGCATTACTGCCGATGCATACAGGATGTAGACAAAAAATCCGATCAGCTCTGCCGTTACTGTAGAATACTTCTTTCAGATGAGATCAAAAAATTATCGATGAAGCGATGGTGATCATAAAGTCACCAGTGGGGCTGGTTGCCGATACCATGTCCCATGACTTCGAGTGTCTCATTAACGACAACAAACGCATTTGGATCCTGTTCTTTTATGATCTGTTTTAACCGGGACAGTTCCATGAAGGTGAAAACCGTATAGAGCATTTTTTCTTCACGACCGGAAAATCCCCCCTCTGCCTCTATAAGGGTAACACCCCGTCCAAACTGCGCGATCAGCGCCTTTGCGATTTCTTTCCCTCGCGGGGAAATAATAAAAGCGGATTTTCTCTGGCTGAGCCCGGTTACCATTATATTTAAAACCTTGGAACTGACGTACATAAAAACCAGCGTATACAGAGCGGCTTCAAGGGAAAAAAGAAGCGCGGCTAAACATAATAAGGCAACATTGAAAAACAATACGGTGGTTCCCAGCTGAATCGAAAATCGCTTCATCAGTATTACGGAAAGAATATCCAGGCCGCCTGCCGATCCTAAGGATCGAAGAATAATCCCGCCGCCCGCGCCTGAAAGGATACCTGCCAGTATTGCTGCGAGAATTTTGTCCTGGATTGAAAGGGCTGGATGAACAAGGGTGATTACGGTTGAAAAAATTAACACCCCGGCGATGCTGTAGATAAAAAACCGTTTTCCGACATAAATCCAGGCAAAAAGATAAATGGGGATATTGATGAACAGGTATATCCATCCCACTTCCAGGACGGAAAAAACATCGTAAACCAGTATGGCAACGCCTATGAAACCACCGCTCAGAAAGCCGAGCGGAACCAGAATTCCATTTACGGCTATCGCGCACAGGAAACTGCCGGCGGTTATCAGGATCAGGGTCGATAGTATCTGCTTAATCGGGAAGGAGTTCATAATGTCAAAATTTTCTCCGGATGCGTTGATGTTTTTATGTTTCAAACGGTCAGATTTTTCTCAAGCCTTCTGATATGCATTCAATTCGTTCTAAAAGCCCGTAATGAACGCTTACCATAAATAACGATGAAATCAAATAGATTGCCGCAGCCAAATCACCACATTAAAAATGCGCTGTTTTTCATTTAAAACAATTATCATGGCTCTTCTGATTGATCAACCACCAGCTCCACGGGCTATGCATTCCCTCTTGCTTTGACATTTATTTCAAAATGTGAATTGAATAGATGAAAATATCGTATCGACCCGTAATGGGGAACAGAGGAAAAAATGCATCATGCCGATTCCGGTTCAGCTGCTTTTCCGGTGCCGGCTTTCTCGCCCTGCACGTATGAGGAGGTTTTTATGACATCTGCATCCGAGCTTGCGCTGGCAGGCCTCAGAGATCTTTCAACGATCAAGTGGTATGTTATCCCCCTTCTGGCAATTGTTTTTTATATCTACACTTCCGAGATTCAGAAGGCAAGGGAATCCGGAAACTGGGACGCTGTTTTTGCCGGTTTGACGCTTTTTGGTGTGGATTTTCTGTTTGAAACCATCAACGGCTGGATATTTCATTTATCCGGGCATTCCGCTTTCTGGACCACCCCGGGAGAAACAGCGCTTCGTACGACTGTGGGCTGGAACATCGAAATCATGTTCATGTTTTCCATTGCCGGGATCATTTATTACAATACGCTGTCCAGAAACAGAAACACAAAAATCCTGGGAATCCCGAACCGATTGTTCTGGTCCATCACCTACGCGGCTTTCTGCGTGTTTGTTGAGTGCCTGCTCAATATCGGTGGGCACCTGGTCTGGGAATATCCCTGGTGGAAACTGTCTGCGGCAGGTGTGCTGCCCATCTTTTTTGCAGGGTATTTCCCTCTTTTCCTGAGCCCGATGCTGGTGATCGGCTTAAAAACGAACATGCAGAAAATTGCTGCTGTCTGCGCGGTCTATTCGCTCGCGGCGGCCATGAATATAATCGCCCTGGGTATTCTCGGCTGGAACTACTAGAATCTCAAAGATGTCATGATTTTCCGACAAGGAATTGCCTGCCGGCTGCAATTCCCTGCTCAAACCCGATCAGGATTTTTTTTTCATTTACAGTCAGCCGGTTGACCTTGAAATCTTCCGGCGGGTAAATGATCTCAATGCCCGCATGCTTGTTTTCAAGGTCATCCAGCACCTGATTGTATTGCAGGTACCGATTGTCCAGCGTTTCCAGTAAAAGCTGATGTTCCTCGTCCCGGTAATAGGACTCAACCAATGCTTTGATCCAGAAGGATTCTTCCTTTTTCCGGTATCCCTTCTGTCGTGTCACAATTGTAAGGATGTCTGTTTCTTTAAATCCCATTGAAAGCGCCTTGCAATATGGTATCGGAGAGAGAAGCGCCCCATCGAGCAGCCTGTGCTCTTTGTAGGGGACAAAACTGCGATATAAAAAGGGTATGGCAGCGGTTGCTTTCAAGGCGGTCGGGATATCATCCTTTTTTGAATTCAGATAAATGGTCTTCAGGGGAATCCCGGGTTTGACGTCTGTGGCGGTTATCAGTACCGGACACGCTTTTTTCAGCCGAAGGATATCCAGCGGGTCATTTCCGTTAATGATCGTATCCACCATCCAGTCCAGATTAAGAATGTGTTTTTCCGGGTTCAGGACATTGCGAAGACGAATGAGCTTGCCGGTTAACAGCTCCGTAAAAAAGGCGTCACGGGCAATATGAATCTGGCGGGCCGCATATGCCACACCCGTAAGGGCGCCGGCAGATGATCCGATGATCGCTTTCCAGGGGAAATAACCTCGATCTGTAAAAGCCTGGAGGACACCAACCAGAAAAATTCCCCGCATTCCGCCGCCTTCAATCACAAGCGCCTTTTTTCCGGGGTATGCGGACGGCCGTTTCAGCAATGAGAACAGACGTTGCAGCATATTCATGGAATCATCCGCAGCTTCCGCTTTTTTTAGCAACGCGGCCGACCTGTTTGATTTTCCGGGTATAGTTTCGTTCGGGAAAATCCCTCGGATCGATATCCGCGGCAGGGTGGCCGGCACCGAGGGCAAATTCAAAGTCATGACGGAGGGTATCGTCTCCGCTCGGATTCGGACCGGAGATCCCGGAAGATTGAATCGGTGATCGGTGAAGATACAGATCCAGCCAGAAGTTTACACCGCCTTCCAGGATATAGAGATTCAAAATACCCTGAGCCATTAGAATTTTCCAGGCATCGGTCGCCTTTTTTTCATCATTGGAAACCAGAACAAAAACCGTCTCTTCGGGCAGAAGCTTTACCCAGCCGGAATCTCGAAGCTGTTCCAGACTGACATTCTCGGCATCCACAATGTGAAAAAGATTGTATTCGGATTCGGACCGCACGTCAAAAATTTTAAGACGTGTGTTGAAATCATAAATCTGATGCAGGAGTTCGGCCGGATCCACCTGTACTTTACGGGCATCCAGTATTTCCCGCAATTCAGGTTCAAGCCTGGCCTGTTTCTCCTCGATAGATGGCGGCCTGAACAGAATCAAACCAATGCCTGCCAGTAAGGCAAGACCGATGCCGATGGATTTCATTTCGATTCACTATCCCCTTTCCGCCTGTCTGGATGCAAAATAGGCCTCAACCTTTTCCGCAACCCAGAACATACCCACAGCCATAACAACAACAGCAAAAACCAGGATGCCATTCTTGACACCCAGGAGGTCCGGGAGATTCACTTCACCGTAAAACCCCGATGTCTCCCAGAAAACACGGTACCAGCCGATGGTTTCTCCAAACCCGATCATCCCCAGACAGAGCCCGAACACAAAAAAGAAGCCATCCAGTTTCAGGGTCGACATGGAAACAATCGCGGTTCCCGGGCAATACCCGCCGATAACGAAACCGATTCCAAAAATAAGTCCACCGACGATTCCAGGCCACAGGTACGTTGGATTGATAAAAAGCCTGTCGTAATGCAGTATTCTGAACGCATCGGACCAGAATATCAGCAGCATGGCCGTGACAATGGCGGTAAACATGACTTTCAGCACCCGCATGTCGCGCAGGTAGAATTGAGCCGCAAGGTTTCGCGAATCGCCGAAACCGGCCTGCTCCAGCGCGAACCCAAAACCCATGCCGGTTATGACATAAAACACGTTCAACCAGCCATGCCCTAAAAGTGCATTAATATCCAGCGGTCCCATAACCATCCTCTCAATTCCATAATTTTCTGACAAAATAGGCTACCATGTAAGCCCCCGCGAATACTGCCATCATAAAGGCCCAGCTGCCGGCGGATAAGGTGGCGCCGCCTGAAAGCGCCTGACTGGAGGTGCAGCCCCGGGCAAGACGGACACCGTAACCGGCTATGATGCCTCCGATAACGGCTGTCACCCAGCGGGTGTGGATACTGATGTTCGGGCCTTTGAAGGTTTCAAGACGGATACGGCCGGAAAACAGGCCGGATAAAAACCCGCCCAGAATCAGCCCAATGATTTCAAAAACCAGCCAGTCATCCAGGGGGTGATCGGAACTGCGCAGCAGATCGATCAGATATGCATTCTGCTCGGTATGTTCCGGAAAAAACAGGTCGATTACCGATCCGGCGATTTTGGCCACTCCCCCGGAAGCTCCCAGACCATGACCAAAAATAAAAAATGATATGTACAGCACAACGCCGAGCAAAATCCCGGCAAGATAGGGGTTCATATATGGTTTGGGATTCTGTTTCATGGAGTGTGTTCCTTTTTTTCATCCATTGTATTTTCATATCCAGTGATCATTGCAATCATACTGGAAAAGGGCGTATGCCCGGTGGTAGTCATGTAAACGTGAACGATCACGAAAGAAAGAAAAAGCCACGCTCCAAAACGGTGAAACGGACCCAGGATGCTCAAGCCTCCGAACAGCTCTGCGTATACGGGTGAAAATTTAAGGCTGTACTTCAAAATTCCGGTAATGATCATCAGCGGCAACAGGCCGTTCAGGATACTGAAATAAACGATTTTTTGCAGGGGCAGCAGGCGCTTTTCAGGGGTCTTGTCAAACGGGTGGGATTCTCCCCTGAAAATGCCGTATAAATAATAGCCCGCATGGGTAAATCCCAGAGGAAAAAAATCATCCAGGCCCGGCATGTAGCGTTTCAGCAAACCACCGGCAAGGTTGTAGAAAAAAGCCAGGAAAGCATTCAATACCAGAACGAGTCCAATGATATTATGGATCGATACGGCAGTGTGGAAGTCAATGACGGTCAGATGACCGGAAAAGCTGATGATAAATCCGGTAACCAGCAGCAGGAGAACACCAAAGGCCTGCACCCAGTGCCAGATCCGCTCATACACGGAATAGAGGTATGTTTTTTTCATCATGATGTTGACCTTTTGTTCTTCTGTCCGATACGCAGCATTCTTAAACCGCCGTGAAGCACCACGCCGATAATTGAAAGGATTACAATGATCATTCCGATAATATCAAGCCACTGGGGGCGAAGGGTTCCATGCAGATATAATTCACTGGGATCCAGACCAGGCTTAAAAACAAGCGCCCCCTCCTGGGTTGTCTGAATCACCCCGATCATCTTTGTTTTTGAATCTGCAACCGACTCGGGAAGAATCGATCCGGGAACAAATTCAGCCATTGGTATCGCCTGATTGACTCTTGAGGTCCGGCTGTGACAGGTTCTGCAATCTTTCATCGCAAAATTTCGGCTGGCAACGCCATGGCTGTGGGTGTAGGGTTGAATTTCACCCTGAATCCGCGGATTGTTGATGCCCGTTTTTTTCAGTCTCTCGCTTACCGTTCTGACTTTTGCTTCCGTATCCAGCCTTAGTTCCTGAAGAGAAAGCCTCCCATCTTTGTTTGAGTCCAGCGCAGACACAATATCCGGATGATAATGGCCTTCCGCCGTCAGATACGCGGTTTTTAAATCCAGCAGCCGAACAGGCCGCCTTGGGTTGCCCTCCGTCCAGAACCAGGAGACGATGAGGTTGTTGGGTGCCAACCGGTACCGGCCGTCCGAGGTTTCGTGGAACAATAAGGCCGGTTCGTATCCAATGATGACGGAAGCCGGATCATTGACCTTTCCCTGCACGCCTCTGTGCTCGACTCTGGGATTGCCTAAAAGGGTGATGACGGTCCAGTCCGTAACGCTGCGGGCTGGTGCAAACACTTCCGGGATATGGCAGACCTGGCAGTTGAGTTTTTCAAAATGAAGGCGTTTGTAAGGCAAAAAATCATGAACCGCCTCGGCCTGGTGACAGTCCCTGCAATCCCGCATGGTTCCGTCCAGGCGACGCGCCACGGTTCCCTGAGCGGTATGCCCCTTGGCAAAATTATGATCCGGTTTGATCAGATATTCGTTTTCATTCAGTCTCCTTGCATCAAACCTCAAATGTCCGGGCTTTTCCGTATCACTATATCTGGGGTTGTTCATGGCAGGATGGCAGTGAACACATTCAAAAAGCCGCTGAGCATGAATATCCCAGGGGCGGAAAAGACGATTTTTATTCTTCTGATTCATGCCGGACGCGAATATTTTTTCCGATGAAAAAACTTCTCCGGTTGTTTCAGCAGCCCAGTTTTCAAGAGAATTATGAAAAACAACCGGGTCCGTGCAACGGCAGGATTTGGCATGGCACAACCGGCAGTTGGCGCTTTTGGGGTCGGAAATACCCAACACGTCCGCTTTCACGGTGCCGTCTTTCTGGAATTTATCCGGCATCCATTTCAAAGTATTTTTATCGAGCGAAACAAGTCCCGTATCCTTGAGGGTGGCTGATGATGCCCAGCGAAACCTCCCGCTGCGGATCATTTCCACACGCTCGATGTTATTGGGCTTTTCCATGTGGCAGATAAAGCAGTTCAATTCCACAATACCGCTCTGCTTCCAATCCCACGGTTTGGATCGGCCGTCCCCGGAATCCAGTATCAAGGAATCAAAAGGCTGAATCTCCGAGGGAAGCAGTTCATCAAGCCGCTTGTTCTGATAGCGGCTGTTTTCAGCAGGTCCGCCTCCAACATGCCGCGGGCCCATCGTCATGATCCAATCCGCGGTCCCCATATCCAGCTTCTCGCTCTCTTCGTTGGACAACACCCGATAGGTGAGCGGATTCCATCTTCCGAACAGACCGGGGCTGATGTCCCAGCTTCGTCCGCTGTTTATTCGGGAAGCCGCCCCGATTTCATTCAAACCTGCCTGAGCATGGTAGTTGTTTTCAGCGATGTACGTTGTATCGTGGCAATGGCCGCATGTCTGCATGCAGGCGACCGGTTCCTGAGATTCCACCACGGGTAAGCCATTTTGATCCAGCAGACGAATCGGGGGATGTATCCGTTCCGAAGGCTGCGAAATCTCCGGTTTTAATTCTTTCAAGGTCACGGGCGGAAAAACCGATTCTGTTTCAGCTCCTGCCGCGGCTGCCTTCAACACCGCCGGATCGCATAGACCGAAAATCATAAAAAACAGAACAAGCCGGAGTAAAAGATGCATTTAACCCCTCCCCTGAAAGGGATAAACAACCATTCTGTTGCGCTGCCTTCCGCCGACTGTCGCCGGATCGCCCGCGTACCCCAACCGCGACCAGTTCAGCCTGCCGGAATCGCCATGGCAATCCGTGCACTGCAGCGTATATTGCCGGGGTGCAACCATATGGCTGAGAACCCAGAACATGTCGGTTTCCGCAAAACCGAATTCTCCGCTGAATTTCAGGCCGCTTACCTGACTGCCGAGTAAAATGGCCTGGTGCCAGTCAAAATCAGACCAGAAACCGCCTTTTCCAACGGTTTGGGGAATCAGCAGATGTTTGTATATTTTATCATAGGGCTGTTTGGCGCGATGGACCTTAAAAGGCCAGATCCTGGCGCCGGGATCATCGATTCCTCCCTGAGGAAAATTGATATGGGTGACTTTTGCCGGATCGATGACATCTCCTTTCAGATAACGGGCTGCGTCACCGTTAAACCAGTAATACTCCGGAACAAGCTTCTTGGCATATAAAAAACTGCCCTTCATTTTCAGATAGTGATGGGGATCCTGGACCGAGACATCCTTTCCGGCCGTTGACCAGTCCCAGGCGATTTTTGTAGCTTCCTTGGTGGCCACGACCGGAATATGGCATGTCTGACAGGCAACGGATTGATAGTGCATATTCAACCGTTCCGAACGATGAGGTTCGGAAGCATGGCAATCGGTGCATTTCACCCCGATGGTATCGCGGGCACTGACAGATATCATCCGCCCCGAGATTTGATGATTTTTCGTTCGATGGCAGGTAATGCACTGAAAATCAAGTCTGCCCATGTGCACATCGATCCGCTCCACCGGTTTGGCAAGCGATCCATCCAGATCGCCGTGTTTTACCGCATTTCCGCCGCCGCCATTGAAATGGCACCAACCGCAATTGTCCCTAGTGGGACGACCCACACTTTTGGCTGATGCCAAGAGATCAACCTCTTCCTCTGGAATTCCGCTTATTGCCTTGGTGTATCCTCCGGATTGATCATGACAGACCAGACAATCCACCAGGTTTGGGTTCTGAAAATCAAAGGTTTCATCCTGCCAGCCGTATCCGGCATGGCATGTTGTGCATCTGGGCCAGTTGCTTTCTATGCTGATACAGAAGTTGTTGATCAGATTTTTTTTGCCAATCCGAATTTTACCGGAACGGCCCGGGACATTGACCTCCTCACCCAGCCAGGTAAAGTGAGCGGACTGAAGCATTTCGGCGCCTGCATCGGGATGACACTCCAGACAGGCTTTGGTTACGCCAGGCCCGTCAGCGAACTTTTCCACAGAAAAAAGATATGCATGTGTCGGCGTCGCAGCTTTTTTTTCGACAAATTGGTAAGGATTGTCCGGCTCAGCCCCGATGGGTCGATCGGTTTGGATAAAAATGACAACCGGCAGAATCATCAATAAAACCGTGAACAGAAGCGGAATGATTTGCTTGATCTTTTCCAGCACGGCGTTAACCCTGTTTATGATTTGAATGGTTAGGGTTCCATGGGAACGACTCCACCGGCCTTTTACGGCCTTTCCGGTGGCCTGTCATCCGGCGATCATCGGGTTACATGTGGGGGATCGCCTTTGAAATAACTTTTTATATTCAAGAAACAACTTTCTGTCAAGAAGTACCACGATTCCCATTCCCTCTTCGGATACAAGTCAGACGGCGCAGCACTTCTTGTGTTTGAGCCCGCTCCCGCAGGGGCAGGGTTCGTTACGTCCCGCCTTATAAGGCTTCCTGTCGGTGCAAAACTCCTCTCCGGGTGGACGACTCTTCCATATTCGGACAAGCCTGCGCATTTCCTGATCCGCATGGTGAAAAAAAATTTTATACGCTTCACAAAGATATGGTTTTCCAATGCTCCCCGGCATTTCCCTCTCTTTGGGACACCCTGCGTTGCAACAGTTGAGCCACCTGCATCTGCTGCATGGCTGGGGAAGCCGGCTCTTGGCCCTTCCAAAAGCGATCTGTTTTTCCGAATTCAGCAGCGACGCAAGATCTCCTCCGGGAATCTTTCCCAGCAGCCTCCCTGCTTCTACAAAGAAGTCGCATGAATAAATATTGCCATTGTGTTCCACGACCAGATAGTTGCCGCATTCCGGCTGAAGGGTGCATTCCGGAGCTTCAAATCCGGCATAGCTGAATAGAAGTGAATCAAAAAACCGAATCGATGTTTTTGGGCAGCCGTCGATAAAATCCGACCTCCACAGATCAAACATCGTGCAGAGAAATGCGCCATATCGCTCCGGGGAAACCGAGTACGGAGCCATTTTTTCAGGATTTTCAGCATCAGCTTCCACGCATGGAATAAACTGCATGTAAACCAAACCGATATCCCTCAGAAAGGTATAAGTTTCTTCCGGATACAGAACGGAATAATCGTTTACAACACTGAGCGCGTTTACGGATACGCCTTCATCCAGAAGCATCATGGCTGTATCCGATACAATAGAGAAGGTTCCCCTGCCGCCGGAAAAAGTTCTATACCGGTCATGAATATGTCGTGAACCGTCAATGGACAGGCCAACCAGAAATGCATACTTCCTGAAAAAGCCCGCCCACGCCCTGTCCAGTAATATCCCATTGGTCTGAAAGCCGTTACTTACTTCCTGATTGCTTCCGTAGCGCTGAATCAAATTTATGGCCTGCTGAAAAAAAGGGAGTCCGGCAAGAGCTGGTTCACCCCCCTGCCAACTGATTGATATCCTGTCAGAGCCCTTTCTCATCAACTGTTTTATCATTTCGTCCAGCACCGAATCGCTCATGCGATGGCGACTGGATTCCGGGAACAGGGCGGTTTTGCAATTATAGAAACAATAGCCGCACCTCATGTTGCAGTCAGGTCCGGCCGGTTTGACCAGAATATTCGTAAGCGGTTTTGCTTTGATCCCGTTCATTTTTTATGGATCAAGCCGGCAGGATTATCCATCATCGCTTTTTCCCACCTTGCCATCACCTTCTCAAGCTCTTCGGCTTTACCCGGATATTTTTCAATGACATTATAAGATTCGCCCGGATCGATTCTCAGGTTAAACAGCAATGGCAGCGGGCCGTTTGTATAACTGATTAAACTCCCAAACTTCTTGTTTACCGGCATCGGCCAGCTATAGTGATTGATGGAACGGAAATACTTCCAGTTCTCCGTCCGTATCCCTTCCAGTTCGCCATGATGATAAAAAAAGAAATAGTCATGAGGTGTTCTGCTGTTTTCCTGTATCAGGAGCGGCCGGATATCCCTGCCGTCAACAATCCGGTCATCAGGCAGGGTGAGACCCGCCGCTGCCAGGCATGTCGGAAACAGATCGATGTTCATCGCGGGTTCGGTGCAAACACTTCCGGGCTTGATAAGCCCTCCCCAGCGCGCTACGAACGGCACCCTGTGGCCTCCTTCATAGCTTTGCCCCTTTCTTCCCCTGAATTCTCCGGGACTTCCCTGATACCACGGGCCATTGTCGCTGGTGAACATGATCAGCGTATTGTGATCAAGATTATTTTCCTTGAGGGTGTAAAGTATCTGGCCGACGCTCCAGTCGATCTCTTCTACCGTGTCTCCATAAAGGCCTCCTTCCGATCTGTTTTTAAACTCTTTGGACGCGTAAAGGGGACGGTGGGGAAAGGTGTGGGCAAAATACAGAAAGAAGGGTGATTCCTTTGATTTTTTTATAAAGTTTATGGCTTCGGCCGTATACAGGCCGGTAAGTTTGGACTGGTCGGCTACTTCCGGTTCCAGTTCGGTTTTATTCCGGTAAAGCGGAAACGGATGGATATCGTTACTGTGCGGAACACCGAAATAATAATCAAACCCGTGATTTCCGGGATTGTGCTCCGGATTGACCGAATAGTCACCCAGATGCCACTTGCCGACCATGCCGGTACGGTAATTTCGTTCTTTCAGTGCCTCGGCAAGGGTTATCTCATGTCCTGGAATGCCTGTAATGCCGCCTCTGGTTGCGATGTCCGTGATACCCAGTTTCCCCATCAAAAACCCGAATTTCACCAGCATGCTTTTGCCAAAAGGCATATTTTCCGAAAGCAGCGGCATATCCAGCTGCATTCTTTTGGGATACCTTCCTGTCAGCAATCCCGCTCTCGATGGCGTGCATACGGAATCACAGGCATGAAAATCCGTAAACCGAACTCCCTGATCGGCGAGACTGTCGATGTTCGGGGTTTGGATTGCCCTGCTTCCATAACATCCCAGATCGCCATATCCCAGGTCATCGGCATTGATAATGATGATATTCGGGGGGTCCTCGGAATACCCCTCGGCAAAGCCTATCGTTCCCCTTTTATCCGTCAAGGTTCCCGGGGGATCTTTTTTTGAGCAGGCATAGATCAACCCTCCCGCGGAAAGAGAAACCCCGCCGGCAGCGACACTCTTGACGAATTCCCTTCGGGTTATACTTCTGTCGGTCATTCATCCTCCTTGTTTTTGAGCATTTGCCCGGCCAGGCGGCAGGCAATTATTTCTCCGGATGTCTCCCTCATAAAATCCAGGCCGATGGAAAAGAGCAGCAGTGAAACACCCAGTTCGGCGGTTTGATTGATCACCGCAGGATTGAACAATAATGGGCCGATTATCGTGCCGGCCAGCAAATACCCGATGATAGGACTCTGGCGCAGGCGCTGGGCCAGGGCACCCAGCACGAATGCGCCACCCAGAAGCATGACCATCTCCATAAGAAAAAGCCAAAGGGTCATTTCACATCTCCGTTAAAATTTATCTGATCGACAGCGTTTCTCTATGAAGGAGATTTTTTCTCGATATACCGGGATACCATTAAAGCCAGTTCCCGGAAAACAAGGTCCTCCGGGAGATCCACTTTATAAAACAACATGTGCTGCACGATCTCTTCGATCGCTTTATGAACAATAAATGTAGAAACCTGAGCGTCCTGGACTTCAATTTTATCCCCCATCGACTGGATAAATAACTGGCTGATGGAATTGGCGATCTCATGCTCCTGTACAGCCAGTACTTCACGGATCTTTTCATCTGTAAGTGAAAGCACAACTGAATCCAGGTGGAAGTTGTAATGAGATTGAATGATCTCTTTGAATTTTACGATTATGGTATAGACCATTTCCTCGACATTTTCCGCCGAAAACTTCTTGTCCTGGATGATCGATGAAAAATTATCATACATGTCATGGCCATACAATGCAGCCGTCGCGATATAAATATCACGTTTGTCCTGGAAATAGGAATAGATCGTGCCGATCGATACACCGGCTGCCTTCGCGATCATCCGGATGCTTACCGCGTTGTATCCTTCCTGGTTAAAAAAATCATACGCTGCCTGGATAATACGATCTTTCTTCTCTTTGGATCGATTCTGGACGGGCGTCCGAATCTTTTTATCAGCCTCTTTCATGGATATGACCACCTGCCGGCATTTTTTTGATTTGTATCGGCATCGCTTTTTCAAACACGATGATAATAAAAAAAAGAAGAACGCTGTTCATATTTATATTGACAGGCGCCGCCTTTTCTGATTCTATCAAACAAGAACATTGTTCATATTTTATTTTAATCCATAACACGTAAACCAAACCGAAGGAAATAGCAAATGAAAATCAACCCGCATCTCCGGCTTTTATGGATTATTCCCGCGTTGCTGCTCAGCAGTTGCACCGCCCCTGGCGGAAACACGCGCCTTTACGAAGACCAGACATACCACCTGCAGGCATTGCGGGTGATGTCAGAGGGGCATGCCGGAGGATCCGAAATCGGAGAAGTCTTGACCATTATCAAACAGGTCCCCGAGGGTGATGACGAAGCCTGGCACCTGGCATGGAACAGGATGGCAAAACGGATCGAAAAACGTGCCGAATCCCTCGAAAATCCGGTCAGTCAAGGCAATGCATTTTTACGAGTCTGCAATTATTATCGCGCAGCGGAATTTTTCCTGCACCCGGAAGATCAAAGACGCTTGCCCACCTTTCATAAAAGCCGGGATGCATTTCTATATGGTCTGAAATCCCTGCAGGTTCGATATCAAATTTTGCAAATCCCGTATGGGAATCATACACTCAAAGCCATCTATTATCCCGGAGATTCCGGTTCAGCCGGAAAACCGCTGATGATCATCAACGGAGGGTATGATTCAACCCTTGAGGAACTGTACTTCTTTATTGTCAAGGCCGCTCTGGACCGGGGATTTGCCTGTTTAACCTATGAAGGGCCGGGCCAGGGTTTCGTGCTCCGGGAACAGGGGCTGCGGTTCACGCACGAGTGGGAAAAGCCCACCGGTGCGGTTATCAACGAATTTCTGAAACGCTATTCCAGACCGGAACAGATCATCCTGATCGGGATAAGCTTCGGAGGGTACCTTGCTCCCCGCGCTGCTGCGTATGACAAGCGAATTGATGGTGTGGTTGCATACAACGTAGGCTATGATTTTCAGGAAGCTGCGATGAAACAGGCACCGGGATTCATTCGGTATCTATATGAGCATGGATATAACGATACGGTTAACGGACTGATCAAAATGAAAATGAAGACCTCGCCGGGATTGAGATGGGGAGTTCGGAACGGCCAATGGGCAATGGGTGCAAAAGATCCAACCGATTTAATCCGGATTTTCAGCGAATACAAACTTGATGGTGATGCTGAAAAAATTACGTGCGACGTACTCATTACAGCCGGAGAAAAAGATCACTTCGTGCCGATCGAGCAGGTGGATGAGTTCAAAAAGCACCTCAAGAATGCAAAAAGCGTCACCGTTCGTATTTTTACCGAAGAAGAGGGAGGCCATGAGCACTGCCAGATCGGCGCATTATCGCTTTTTCATGAGGAATTGTTTGAATGGGTTGAAAAACGGTTTTAAAATGGCCGCAGGTACACCGAAAGGATCATTCACATGAATGGCT
Source organism: Desulfobacterales bacterium (assembly GCA_046484745.1). Classification (GTDB taxonomy): domain Bacteria; phylum Desulfobacterota; class Desulfobacteria; order Desulfobacterales; family SURF-7; genus JAQYVL01. The sequence goes on from JAWOIJ010000081.1 coordinate 48,409, forward strand.
TATCTTTGATGAAAGGAAATGAGAAATGAGAAAACTCCGGAAATTCCAATTGACACCGAAAACAGCCGTCATGATCGGCGCTGCCATCCTGCTGTCGGCGATGAATACAGGCTGTGCTGCCAAGCCGGATATCATCTCATCCGACCCCGGGATCTGCTCGATACAAACCGGCTTTACCAACTCCTATTTAATCAAGGCAAAAGAAGGCTACCTCTTGATCGACACAAGCTACAGCAACGAATATGACAACTTTACGGATTCTCTGCGGAACCTGGGTCTGGAGCTGAGCGATATCCACTATATCCTGCTTACGCACCATCATGATGATCATGCCGGTTTTGCCGCCAGGCTGGTCAGCAATACAGATGCACGCCTGATCGTTCATCAAGACGCAGCGGCGTTTCTGGAACAGGGCACACACAACCAGGAAGCAAAACCTTTGAACGGCTGCGTCCGTTTCTTCATCGGGGCATATGGGATGTTCCATGAATTTACCTACCCTCCCGTAACGCTGAGAGAGGCGGATCATATTGTTGCGGGCGATGATTCCGATCTGCTGCTGCAGATCGGTATTGACGGAAAAATCATTCACACCCCTGGCCACACCCAGGACTCTATCACCGTTGTTCTGAAGGATGGGAAAGCGTTTGTGGGGGATGCGGCCATGGATCTTCTGAATATCTGCATGTGCGAACACCGCCCGATATTCATAACCGATGAAAGCAAAACGTTTGAAAGCTGGCAAAAAATGAAAGATCACGGTGCAAAAATCATTTATCCAGCCCATGGTTCTCCATTCCCGATAGAAAACCTGATGGAGGTTTTAGAGCGGTTGTCAGAAAAACGTTCCGTTTCGATGCACCGAAGATGATGAACCTCATTTGCTGGTTTACGGATGTTGATCGTTTCTAAACTCGCTTTGCTGAAATTAAAAATAGAAGCTCAGGAGATTGACATGCCGGACGAATTCAACATGAAAAAAATTACAACGCCGCTATTGCTTTACCTGTTAAAAAAGGAAATGAGATCTCCAAAATTGTTTCTGTTTCGTTGCGCGCTCACAGTCCGCCGCTTGAAAAAAAAGATCGATCCCGGATTTCCTGAAGAGCTGGTGAACCTTATCGCTCGTCCGCTCTGGGTGTATATCAATTTAAAAAAGGCAATAGGGACCAGGAAGGGAATCTCAACGACAGGCGCAAGAGCGCTGCCTATCAGGAATCGCTGAACGCTATCTCGTTTTTTTGCCATATCCCTTGTTCCGGAAAACCGTAATACCACGCTGGCTCGAAAGCATTCTGTTTTGAAAATTTCGGGATATGATATAAAACTGGTCGCATTATTATACAAGCTTTGATATGTTATGGTTGTCTGACCGTTACCGTTTGACACGATGAGGAGGTTTTAAATGACTGAATTTAAAATGCATACCGCCCAGGACATACTCAACGTAAAACAACGTAAAACCGTTTCCATCGCGCAGGATAAAACCATTTTCAGTGCGATACAGATCATGGTGGAAAAAAAAGTCGGAGCGATCCTGGTAACCAGAAAGAAAAAAATCGTCGGAATCTGGACGGAAAGAGACTTGCTGCGAAACCTTCTTGAGCCGGATTTCGATCCACGAAAAGCGAAAATGGAAGAGTATATGATCTCTCCGGTGATCGATGTCGCGTTTGACACCCCTTTGATAACGCTTCAGGAGATGTTCCTGGGTCTGTATATTCGTCACATACTGATTAGCAGAGACAAAAAAATTCTCGGTCTTTTATCCATTGGCGATGTTGTTCGAGCGAACCTCCTTAAAAAGGATGAAGAGGTCAAGAAATTGAATGCCATCGCGGGCTGGGAATATTACGAAAATTGGGGCTGGCATCACAAGCTTGCCGCAAAGGGAAAAAAACAACAGGATAAAAAGTGAATTCGCGGCAGGAACAGCCCTCCGTATTATTATTCCAGAAACTCGACTGCAAGACGGTCCCATGAGGTGTCCGGCAGGCTTCCGAAAATATCGTATCCCAGCTGCCCTCCATCTGCCGCAAGCGGGCCGGCCTCCTCTTCGATTACTTTATAAAGCTGATCGATCTGCCCTGCCAGATAATCCTTGGCTTCACCCCCGATCATCAACTTCTTCAGATCATCACGAAGATTGTCCGCATGGACCCGGATAACCCATCCTTCTGTATACGGGTCGCTGTTCGCTTTTTTACCCTCAGACATCAGTCTCGTGTTCAGCGCCGTGACAACGCCGCTTACCGGGGAAAGCACCATTGCGCTGTGCCCTTTTCGTTTTAAAAGAATGCTCTTCTGTTCCCGGGAGATTTTCTTGCCGATAAGGGGAGCACTGATTTCATCAAGAGGGCCGAGCATGCGCAGCGCAAAATCATCCAGTCCAATCCGTACTTCCGCATTCTCTTCGATTTTCACCCATGCGTGACCTCGATGAAGATAATATCCCTGCGGAATTTTAAAACCCTGGACATCCAGAACATCGATCGGCTTCACCACCGTATGCACGGTATGCTGATCCAGAAAATATTGATCAAAATCGCAATTCCCGCACTTATAATCATTCGTGCACATTCTATACTGGATCCGCCTTTTCATGTAATGCAGGCAGGGCCTTTGCCCCAAAGGCTGCTCCTTCATCTTTTCTTTCCAGAACAGTATTCCGCCTCGTTTACCTTCCGGGGCCAGACCTTTTTTCCTGAGTCTCCGATTCTCTTCCGAAACCCGCATCATGACTTTGTCAAAATGGCAGGCAGCACAATCGAAATCCATGCTGCACAATTTTTTGCGAACCACTCCGGCCTGCATCCATACACATTGCATTGGTTTGTTGCTCTCCCGAATTCGTAATCCTGCGGATTCCATTTTTTTTCCTCCAGACAAACTCAACCTCATGATTATTCAACATCAGGTCTTGAGAAACGTTTTGGCAAGATTATTCCAGCCCAGTTCAGGCATCGCGCCATAGATATCATTTGTCAGGTAGCCGCCATCCGCTGCCAGCGGGCCCGCGACACCTTCGATCATCGTTTCCAGGATATCGATCTCCTGATTGATCCAGTTGAGGCTTTCCGAATCATCCATCAGCTCTTTCATGGTCTTTTTTACATCCGGCGTTCGGACTGCAAAAAGCCATCCATCTCCGAAGGGTTCTCTTCCAGCTATCTCGGGATTCTCTCTTACGCCGGCATTTACTTCCGTTATGACGCCGCCTACCGGGGAAAGCACATCAGCCGTATGTTCTTTCCGCTTCAGGCCCCAGCCCGGAACGCCCTGATCAAGCTCCTTGCCCATCAAAGGCAGATCAAACGCATCTGCTTTTCCGAACAGCTTCATGGCAAAATCATCCAGCCCGATCCGGATAAACCCGCCGCTTTCGATTCTGGCCCATGTATGCCCTTTGTGAAAACCATACCCGGCAGGAAGATCTATTCCCCGGACCTTCTTCGTTTCAAACGGGACGCTTCCGATTTTTGACGTCCAGACATCTTCAAAAAACTGATCGAAATCGCACGTTCCGCACTGGAAGTCATAGGCACAGGATCGTTTTTCAATACGGTTCGTAAGGCTGTGGCGGCAGATCCGGTCAAGTGCCGGCCTTCTTCTCATGGCATCCTGCCAGCTCATCTGCTTGCCGCTCTGCACCTTGCTCTGCATGCCGAAATCATATTTACAGGTTGTGCAGTCATAATAATTATTGCAGCTTTTAAACTTCACGACTCCGGCCTGCATCCAGATACAGGGATTCATCGCCTTTGCGTCCTTATCCGGTGATACCATCCAGACCTGGCCGCCAAGAACCGCCCTGTTTTCCAATCCGCCCGCAAGATCCTGTTTGCCGCCCTTTCTGTAAGTTGATCCATATCCCAGGTGGCTTCGCTGTTTTCCATTGGTTTCCTGTGTCATCTCCCTGCTCCTTATTCATCGGTTATAAGATACGGTCCATTCTTTTTTCTGGTGTTTGGTACTTGATATGAGCAAGGGGTGTGCCAGTCCTCCGGAAAAGGATGATTTTGAATATATCTATCTGATTTTAAAAAATTATCTATCTGCCCCCTCTTGAGCAGAACAAAAGCCCCTTTTCGATGAAACTGTTGGAGAATCCATCATTGCACAGGCACCTATCCTGTTTTATCAGTGCAAGAATTGATTTTTATTTTTATTTTACAACCACTTATCCAAAGTGCTGCATTTTTCTACAGCACTGTCTGATTTTTCAACAGGTTTATAGTGATTGTCATAAATCTATTCTGATTGAAGCCGAAGATGATGAAACCGAGTGAAGCCTTTTACGGATGTTGTTGTCGTTTTAACAAAAGTGAGGTTTTATCTGGAAAAGCCGGGCATCGACGCTTTTTAGCCCTAGCCTTCCAGGCCAAACCCCTCTTCAAGAACAGGCAATTTCGGCTTGAAAATCAAGATCAGCACGGGAAGGACAAAAAAATCACCGAGCAGCGCAAAGAACATGGAAAAAGCGGTCAATACACCAAAGGCTTTGGTCGGCAGAACACTGCCCAGGACCAGAACAAAAAAGCCGGCAAACAGAATCAGTGTGGTCATGCAGATCGGCTTACCGACATCCATAAAGGTTTGAACAATGGCTGTGTTGACATCCCGGCAGCGGGAGCAATTTTTGCGCAGCCAGCTTACAAAATGGATCGTATCATCTACCGCGATGCCGATCGTGACACTGGCAATCATGGTGGTAGCGACATCGAGCGGAATGTTGAACCACCCCATAATACCCAGCGTAACGGCAATGGGGAAAAGATTGGGAACCATGGAAATCAGGGCGAGTTTAAAGCTCCGGCATACAAACAGCATCATGAAAAAGATGATGATGAAGGCCAGGAAGAAACTTTTGATCTGGCTTTCCTGTATATGTTTGTCCATTGTCAGATAAAGGGCTGAAAGACCGGTATGCACATAGCTGTAATCGTTCCCGAGTGCGGACTTCAGATAGGCCACGACACGATCATTCATCGTATAAGCTGCTTCATTGGAATCCCATATGGAGCGGAAAACCATACAGACCTCTTTGTGGTCCGGAGTGATAATCCGATCGAGAATCTCTGGATCACCAAGCTCATAAGCGTCTGCGATATCGGTCTGATTTTCCGGAATCGTGTAAAAAGCCGGATCGTTATTGTTGAAAGCCTTATTGAACTCCTTCATGTAATCGGCAATGGAGAAGGCACCGGTAAATTGCGGAATTTCCCGTAAAAGATCGGTCTGGATGGTATCAATCATCCGGACTGCCGCAGGATCCGAGAACTCCCTGCCTGACTTTGATTGGATCAGAATAACAAACGGGATGGTGCCGCCAAAGTGTTTTTCGATAATTGTCAGGTCGGATTTAAAGGGGTTGTCGTCCGGAAGATACTTCATGGTGTTGGTTTCAAATTTAATCTGCGCCATGCCGGCGACGGCGATACCGATTGCAATCAAAAAGAGGACAAACAGACCGGTCTTTCGTTGGATTGTAAACGCGCCGATCCGGGAAAGCGCCCGCGTAAACCTTTCATTGTTGATCGAGGGTTTCTGTTTCCGCGATTTTTTTTCAAATGACCGGGCAACGCGCTCTTTCATGACGATCAGCAGCGCCGGCAGGGCTGTCACGGACAGGAGAAACGCGAACATCACGCTGATGGCGGTGAAAAGCCCCAGAATCGATACCGGACGGATATCGCTTGCCGTGAAGGACATAAAGCCGGCGCCGGTGGTCAAACTGGTTAACAGGCACGGGAACCAAACCTGTTTGATGGTATCTACGGTTGCCGGAACCACTTGTGATCCATGACGCTGAAACCGGTCCTGGAGATGGGAAAGGATATGGATGGAGTCCGCAATGGCAATGGCCAGAGCAACAGCCCCCAACACCGTTGTCACCATGTTGAACTTTTCACCGCATAACACAAAAAAACCAATGCCCCATATCAGAATGACAAACAGATTCAACTGGCAAAGGACAGCCAGAACCATCTGGCGAAGCAGGATGACAATGAAAATAAAGATCAGGACAAAAATGACCGGGATGAAAATGATGAAATCAGACTCGGAAAGCCGGTTCAGCTCGACCTCAACCAGGGTAAGGCCGGAACAGTATAGTTTGAAATGATTTCCTGCAATGGACTTTGAGACGCGAACGATCTCTCTGACCGCCGCGTGTTTTTCCCGCTCGCTCATCGATTCCAGTTCCACGTGCAGGGCGGTCATCAGTCCATCACCGGACAGCAGGCTGTCTCGAAGAATTTTATTGTTGTATGCACGATCCTGTGCAGCCTTCAACTGCTCCCCTGTCAGCGTTCCTTCGGGAATAATTTTTTCCAGAAAGACCGTATCCTCGGAACCGGTGAACTCTTCCATGCTCGTGATGCTGTTCACCCGTTCCACCCCGGAAATATTTTCGATTTGAGCGGTCATCTTGCGGATAATGTGAAGCGTTTTATTCCGGAATATGTCCCCCTGTATGGCGATTACCGCAAATTCTTCGTTGCCATACGTTTCCTGAAATTCGCGATAAGCCGCATAACGGGGGTCATCCGGCTGAAAAAAGATCTCCACATGGTTGTTGTGGGTCTGGCGGCTGAAAAAATAAGCAAGGGGCAGGCTGACAATCATGATCAGCAGTAAGGTAATCCTGGGATGCTTATGGACGAAATTGATCAGGAACTGAAACTGTTTCATTCTCCGGCCACATCCTCGACAACCACCTGTGCGGTCTTTTGACCGTTCCAGTGGTTCCAGCGCAGATAAAAAGCCATTCTGTCAAACCGTTCCAGATGTGCGGACTCAGGCCGGACATTGAACTGGATACTGTTTACCGGTTTTCCATGGAACTGGCAAAGCTGCATGCGGCGATGGTTTTTGCCCACCAGGGAAGAGGAATAAACCCGTACATCCCTTGCCATGAACAGTGGCTCCGAATTGCTGATACCAAACGGCTGGAGAGATTCAAGCTCGTCCATTAACCGGTCTGAAACCTCATTCAGCGTAAGCTCCTTGTCTATTAAAAGGGTAGGCGCGAAAATCTCATCCTGAACTGTTTTTCGGGTGGTTTCCTCAAACGCTTCCCGGAAGCGGTCGATATTCTCCGGCCGGATCGTCAATCCGGCAGCCATGTTATGACCTCCGAACCCTTCAAGGCTGCCCTGGCATGATTCAAGCAGCCGATACAGATCCAGGTTCGGTATTCCCCTGGCCGAGCCTTTGCAGGGAGTTTCTTTTTCAGAGATCAGAACAACCGGACGGTAAAAACGCCCGGCAATCCTTGAAGCAACGATTCCAAGAAGCCCCGCGTGCCAGGTCCCGTGCGAAAGCACAATGGTTTGCCTGTCCAGTATCGCGGGAGAGTCATGTAAAATCTTTTCAATATCGTCAAGGATTTCTTTTTCAATAATCTGCCTGCTGAGATTCAACTGCCCGAGATCCCTGGCCGTCCTGACGGCAGCGCCGACATCGTCGGTAAGCAGCAGTTCAAGTGCAAGGTTTGCATGGCGCATTCTGCCTGCGGCATTCAGCCGGGGAGCCAGCCTGAACGCGATATCGTCCGGTTCGATCGGCTTTTTGTCAAGCTTGCACAGTTCAATCAGGGCCTGGATTCCAGCCCGTTTTCCCTGGCGCATAACCTCCAGGCCGTTTTTTACCAGTATTCGATTTTCCGCTTTCAGAGGGACCAGATCGGCGATGGTTCCCAATGCCACAAGATCACACAGGTCTTTCAAATTCGGTTCCGGACCGGCATTCCAGTGTTTCATTTCGCGCAGTTTCTTTCGAACCGCGATCAGGAGATAAAATGCAACCCCCACCCCTGCCAGATGGGACAATCCGGATTCACAATCAGAACGATTGGGGTTTATGACGGCCAGTGCGCTGGGAAGCTCTTCGGTCACTCTGTGATGATCCGTGACAATCACGTCTATTCCGGCGGCATTTGCGGCCTCGATCGCGTCATGACTGGAAATGCCGCAGTCAACCGTAACAATAAGACCGATATTCCCCGGAACAGCGACATCTGAAATATGCTGATGGCGCATTCCATAGCCTTCCGAGGTGCGATGCGGTATATAATAGGATACCTCCGCACCAGCCTCGATAAAAAATTTATACAGAATCGCGGTCGCGGTGATGCCATCCACATCATAATCACCGAAAATCAATATTTTCTCTCTGTTTTGGATGGCTGTGCAGATTCTGTCTACTGCAATTTCAATATCCTTGACACAGAAAGGAGAGCTTACTCTCTGAAATGATGAATCAAAGAAAGCAACCGTATCTTCCGGAGACACAACATTGCGATTTGCCAGAACAGTCGCCATGACCGGGCTGCATTTCAACCTCCGGCTGATCCGGGTTACCTCCCGCAGATCCGGTTGTAATATTTTCCACTTTTTTTCCATGAAAGATCGATTACCTTATTCACTGTTTTCCGACAACCTAAAAATGCGCTCTTTTTTTATTGATAAAATTAAAAATTTAATGCTACTCTTTTAAAACAGATTTCCTTTTCCCCTTTTTTTGCTGCTGTTCCACGAGAACGGATTTCAAAACCTTCAATTGGATCTAAGGTTGCGGCGGAGTTAGGAGTTTAACCGCAGGATTATATGTAATATTTTGAGAATCGAACTCCTCGCGCCAACAAAGAGATTCAACCCGGGAGGAGGTTTTGAAACCCGTTCTAAAAAGCCTCCGCGGAAATGCATCTGGTGAATTAAAATCATCAAAATCTGCTTGTTCTGCGTAAAGGAATGAAGTTATTTGGAAACAATAACAAGATATTATCGGATAGATCGCAAGGAGATCTCCTATTTGAAGTTCATTTTGGAGGCGTATGACGGCCTGGCTGTCGTCACCACCCTTGATTCTCTTGAAGGGATCATCTCCATTACCATTGCCCCGGGATGTATTCAAGACGCGGAAGAGATCCTCCAGGGGCTTAAGCATGAAATCATGATTGAAGAGATGGACGGTTTCGTAAAAAGTTAACCTGTTGAAGGTAAAGAAAGAAGTCCAAGACGCAAAAATCCCTCGTAATGATAATAAGTTAACTCACTTGACGACTGGCGGGGGATGAAGCGCGATAAAGCAATCGGACTTTTTGCGAAGCCATCGAGGTTGATTTCTTTTGATCTGCCCGGTATGAAACAGTCTTATGGAAACCAAATATTTATTTGTCAATACGATAGGATGCCAGATGAACGTCTATGATTCCAGACGAATCATATCCGGTCTGCGCTCCATCGGATACCAGGAATCATCCTCTGCTGAACAAGCTGATCTTGTCATTGTAAACACCTGTACCGTGCGTGAAAAAGCGGAACAGAAAGCATTCAGCTTTCTGGGAAGGCTCGCTGCCCTGAAAAAGAAAAAACCGGATCTTATTATCGGCGTTGGCGGCTGTCTGGCGCAGCAGGAAGGAAAAGCGATTTTAAAAAGAGTTCCGTCTGTGGATATTATTTTTGGAACTCATGCCATCGGGAGACTGCCTGAACAGATAATGGAAATTGAAAAAACACGATGCCGGATTGTTGACGCCGCATTGACAGATACGATCGAACCTGTCCAGCCTTCTGAAATTTTTGAAGAGAGCGCTCCGGTTTCCGGTTTTGTAACCATCATGCGCGGATGTGACAACTTCTGTACATACTGTATCGTGCCGTATGTACGGGGGAGGGAAATCAGCAGGCCGCCTGATGAGATCCTCAATGAAATCAAAACATATGTCTCTTCCGGCATGCGTGAAGTAACCCTTCTCGGGCAGAATGTCAACAGCTATGGAACAAAGGAAGGCCTGTGCTCATTCTCCGAACTTCTTTCCATGACAAATGAAATCAACGGTCTGTCGCGTATCCGTTTTACCACGTCACACCCCAAGGATATCTCGGAGGAGCTTATCCGCTCCTTTAAAGACCTTGATAAACTGTGCAATCATATCCATCTGCCGGTTCAATCCGGTTCAGACCGGATATTGAAAAAAATGAACCGCAAGTATACAAGGGATCATTACCTTGCGATCATTGAAAAACTTCGACGCTCCTGTCCGGATATCGCGATAACATCGGACATGATTGTCGGATTTCCGGGTGAAACGGCAGCCGACTTTGAAGATACACTGGATCTTGTAAAAGCAGTACGATTCGATGGCCTTTTTGCGTTTGTTTATTCGGACCGTCCAAACGCTCCTGCCGTAAGATTCCCGGATAAAGTCAGTGAACCTGAAAAAAAAGAAAGGCTGCAGCGGTTGCTGAATCTTCAGGAACGATATACAAAAGAAAAAAATGAAGCGCTTGTAGGGACCGTTGAACCGGTTCTCGTGGAAGGTCCGGGCAAAAAACAGGTTGAAACGAATTCAGAGGAGAACGGAACAGACAGCAGATGGACAGGCCGGACTTCAACCAACAAAATTGTAAACTTTTCGTTAGATGAAAAAGATATCGCTGGAGCGGAAACTGTTCCCGGAAAAACAATCAACATTAAAATTATTCGCGCATTGGCCCATTCTTTGTGGGGCAAACCGGTTGGACACAAAGAATCATCTCATGACCTGAAAGGAGACAAGAGCTATGCTGCATGAAGTGCGTGTTGCAGGTTTGACGCTTGACCAGGCATCCAACACACCGATCCTGATTCTAAAGTCTGCTGATGACAAGTACTCGATTCCCATCTGGATCGGACTGCTTGAGGCCACCTCTATTGCATCAGTGCTTCAGGAAATCAATTTCGACCGTCCCATGACCCATGATCTTTTCCGGAATTTTATGGGCCTTATGAATGTCGATCTGGTAAAAGTCGAAGTTTGCGACCTGAAAGACAACACCTTCTATGCCAAAATCTTTTTTATGTCCGGAGAAAAAAACTTTTCCATGGATGCCAGACCCAGTGATGCGATTGCCCTTGGGCTTCGCTTCAAGGCACCGATTTTTGTCGATGATAAGGTCCTCAGTAAATTCAAGACCGAAGACCTGAAGCATGAAATCGTTGACGATAGCGAAGAAGGCAAGAAGTGGGCCGAATACCTGGAAAAGCTCTCACCGGAAGATTTTGGAAAGTACAAGGTATAGCGTAAAAAAATTGCCGATTCAAAAAAACTTTTTTACGATTCAAAAAAATTCTGCCGTGCAAGGCAGCACTTACGGTGTATAACCCCAAAAAGCGAGCCATAAAAAAATGATCGACCTTCATACACATTCAATTTTCAGTGACGGAGTTCTTATCCCCTCTGAACTGGCAAGACGGGCGGAAGCCGCGGGGCTCAAAGCGATCGGCCTGACAGACCACGGAGATTCATCCAATATCGACTTCATCATTCCAAGGATTGTCAAGGTCGCGGCTGAACTCAACCGCGTTATGGGGATAACGGTCATTCCCGGAATTGAAATTACCCATGTGCCGCCGCAGTTTATCGCCGGCATTGCCGCAACAGCGCGAAAGCTGGGGGCGAAAATTATCATCGTTCATGGCGAAACCATCGTGGAGCCGGTTGCTCCGGGAACGAACAGGGCCGCGCTTGAATCAGACATCGACATCCTCGCGCACCCGGGCCTGATCTCAGAAGAGGAAGTACTTGCTGCAAAAAAAAAAGGAATTTTGCTTGAGATATCCGCCCGCAAAGGGCACTCCCTGACAAACGGCCATGTGGCGGCGCTCGCGAAAAAACATGAAGCCGGGCTTGTGATCAACACCGATACCCATGCACCAGGCGATATGATCAACAGCAGCCAGGCGCTTCGCGTGGTTCTGGGCGCGGGCCTGACCGAAACAGATTTTCATGCCATGCAGAAAAATGCCGCAGCATTTCTTTGAGCAAATCAAAATCGGTTCCGACAAGGGATGACCGGGTTACATCTGATCCTGCAGATCAGCTTCGTGATCTGTATAGTTATGCAAAAGAATGTTAATCCCTGGAAATTGGTTTCAGAAGATTGATTTGTTTCGCCTCAGGGCTATTCATGGCATGCCAAAGATCCCAATCCTGTTGCAAACCCAGCCAGAAATCTGCAGACATACCCAAAACACGGGACAGCCGCAATGCAGTATCCGGAGTTACTGAACGCCTGCCTTTTATAATTTCGTTCAGACGAGGGTAAGATACGCCCAGACGACGAGAAAGTTCTGCTTGTGTAAGGTCAAGCGGTTTAACAAATTCCTCGAAAAGCATCTCCCCAGGATGTGTTGGGGGGCGATTCGAAGGCAGCCGCCGGCCAACTGCCTCATTAGTGGTAATCTGTAATTTCAATTTCGCAGGCATAGCCGTCCTCCCATGTAAAACAAATTCGGTATTGCTGATTTATACGGATACTGTGTTGATTCTCCCGGTCACCTTTAAGAAGCTCCAGTCGATTGCCTGGAGGAACTTTAAGTTCATTGAGTTCTCGAACACGATTTATTTGATCCAACTTTCGACGAGCAACCGGCCAAATGGATTGTGGACAGCACCTTCGAGCAGCCTGAGATGATACACCATCAAAAATATCCTCAGTACCAGCAGACTTAAAAGTTTTTATCATGGGCCATATTATAATGGGGTCCATTATAGTTGTCAAGCTGGTTACAAAGTATGCATAATCGGGATCGAGAAAGGCCTCGCAGCCCCTCTCCTCCCACACCGCCCGGGCATACGGATCACGTACCACGGCGGTTCAGTTGTTTCCACAGATAACGCGGAGCCTTTGTTTCACCCACGCGTCCAGTTCCTTCAAAATTCCGCGCACTCCGTAATATTGAGAAATGCAGGACATGCCCGGGAGTATAATGATGATTTGCTCTTGCCAACAAGTTTTGTATATTCCGCTTCAATCCGGACACCGATTCCGATTTAATCCGGACACCCATTCCGATCCATTCCGGACAGTGATTCCGATTCATTCCGGACAGTGATTCCGATTCATTCCGGACACTCATTCCGGAACAATCCGGACACCTGAAAATTCCAATTTATTAGAAGCGACGCTGGATAATTTACCTTTTTATTTTTATGTCCTTTTCATCACTTATGAGGAGGACATAATGGCGAGAGAAAGATTATCCATGCGAAAAATTAGAGAGATTTTACGGCTTAAATTTGAATACCATTTCAGCATCCGGAAAATTGCAGACAGTTGCTCTATCGGCAGGGGCACGGTTGCGGATTATCTGGACAGAGCAGAAAAAGCTAACCTGAAGTGGCCCTTACCAGAAAATAAGACGGATGCAGAGCTTGAAAGCCTGCTGTTTGACAATGAAAATAAAAGGAGAGCCCATCATCGGCAAATGCCGGGCATGGAGTACCTTCACAAGGAATTAAAGAAAAAGGGGGTGACGCTTCAACTTCTGTGGTACGAATACAAACAGGACAATCCGGATGGATACCAGTACAGCCAATTTTGTGAGCTGTACAAGAAATGGTCCCGCAAAATTGATATTTCCTTACGGCAGAACCACAAAGCCGGAGAAAAGTTGTTTATCGATTATGCCGGGCAAACGGTTCCCATCCAGAATCCCGAGACCGGCGAAACCAGGAATGCTCAGATTTTTATCGCCACGTTCGGCGCCAGCAATTATACCTTTGCCGAAGCCACCCCATCCCAAAGCCTTCCACACTGGATAAAGTCCCATGTGCATGCCTTCGAGTTTTTCGGCGGTGTGCCGCAGATACTGGTGCCGGACAATCTAAAATCCGGCATTACCCACCCTTCAAGATATGAACCGGATGTCAACCCCACCTACCATGATATGGCCAGCCACTATGAGGTTGCCGTAATCCCTGCCAGACCCAGCAAGCCCAAAGACAAAGCCAAGGTAGAAAGTGCGGTCAAGTTTGCCGAAAACCGTATTTTGGCCGCTTTGCGGAACCATACGTTTTTCAGTCTGGCGGAACTGAACCAGGCCATCTCCCAGAAATTGGATGAGCTGAACCATGCGAAATTTCAAAAAATAGACACCACCAGGCAAGAGCTGTTTGAAAAGATCGACCGGCCAGCCTTAAAGCCGTTGCCGCTTCAAAAATATGTGTATGCGGAATGGAAGAAAGCCCGGGTGAATATCGACTATCATGTGGAGCTTGATGGTCATTATTATAGCGTTCCCTACCAGTTGCGCAAAGAGCAGGTGGATATCCGTCATACCGATACATCCATAGAGATCTTGTTTAAGAATAAACGGATTGCCAGCTATGTGCGAAGCTATAAAAAAAACCGATATACAACCCGCCCCGAACATATGCCCAAATCCCACCAGAAATATCTGGAATGGACCCCGTCAAGGATTATCAAATGGGCGGCCAAAAATGGTCCACAAACTGCACAACTGGTAGCCGGGATTATCAACAGTAAAAGCCATCCGGAGCAGGGGTTCCGAGCCAGTATGGGTATCATGCGGCTTGGCAAGCGGTACTCGCCGGAGCGTCTGGAAAATGCCTGTGCCCGGGCCGTATCCATCCGATCCTATTCCTATAAAAGTGTGGATTCGATTTTAAAGAAGGGGTTGGACAAGCTTCCCCTGCCCACAGACCAGGTTGCTGTAAAACCGATTGAACATCCGAACATCAGAGGAAAACACTATTATCATGAGTTTTAAACCCGCCAATAATCATTCTGCGCTCCGACGAGTTAATAATTACCCATTCTCGCGCAGAATGATTATCGGCTAGCCTGCGAGAAAAGGAGAACCTATGTTGAATGAACAGACACTTGAAAAGCTTTATTCCATGCGACTCACCGGAATGGCGGATGCCTTCAAAGATCAATTGATGCAGCCGAATATGAATGAGCTGTCATTTGAAGAACGATTTGCGTTTCTGGTTGACCAGCACTGGACCTGGAAAGAGAATCTGCGCATGCAGACCTTGCTCAGAAATGCCAAGCTGAGAGACAATGCCTGCATCGAGGACATTGATTTTAAAACACCCCGCGGTATCGATAAATCCGTGTTTTTAAGTTTGTCCGGCTGTGACTGGATCAGGAATGCCCAGAATTTGATTATCACCGGGCCAACCGGTGTGGGTAAAACATATCTGTCCTGTGCATTGGCCAACCAGGCCTGCCGGAAGGGATATTCTTCGCTTTATAAACGATCTTCCCGGTTGTTCCAGGAATTGACCGTATCCAGAGTGGACGGTACATATCCCAAATTGATGAACAAGATATCCAAAACAAAAGTGCTGATCATTGATGATTTTTTGATCACACCGATGAAAGACAAGGATCGTAAGGATCTTCTGGAAGTGATCGAAGACAGGCATGGGCTGGCGTCAACAATCATATCAACTCAGATACCGATGAAAAACTGGTTTGAATCCATCGGCGATCCGACAATCGCGGATGCGGTATTGGATCGATTGATCCATAGTTCGCACAAAATAAATTTAAAAGGAGAATCCATGCGGAAAATACGTTCTTCCTTGACGAAAAAAACGAAATCTGAAAATTAGAAAAAAGCCAGCGTCGCTTCGCTCCGATGAGGTGTCCGAAATGGAGCGGAACAAGTGTCCGGAATCCTCCGGATTGACTGTCCGGATTGAGCGGAATATACAAGTTTTCCTGTATGCTCCATTTTCGTATCAAAAAAAAGGTTATTGCCCCGCTATAAGGCTGTTTTAGGCAGTATCTTGTTTATTTTTAGATGATTATCTTGGTGTGACACGCCCTTTAATGGGTGCCAAATCGAATCGCCTTCAAAATTCAAGGCCTGACCATGGGCATCACCCGGCTCAGGTTCGGCCGGGACGGCGCGCGTGAGACCCACCATTACATGGAACGGGCCGTTGATACCACCCGGGACCTGATAACGGCGCTGAAAATCGATTGCGATTATGAACATAACGGCTTTTTCCGGGTGGCCACATCTCCCGCCTATAAAAAACGGATAATGCACGAAGTCGAACTGGCCCACTCCCTGGGGATGACAGGGATCGAATGGCTGGAAAAAGACGCCATCCGGCAGGAAGTCGACAGCCCGCAGTATTTGGGCGCCTGGTGGGAACCGCGCTGCGGTATACTCAATCCGGCCAAGCTCTCCTGGGGATGGAAGGATGTCATCACCGGACAGGGCGTGGCGGTTTATGAAAATACGCCGGTCGACTCCATGGCCCGCCAGGGCGGCAAGATCATCCTGAAAACTCCCGGGGGAACAATCAAGGCGGAAAAGGTGGTTTTGGCCACCAACGCCTGGTCTCATTTTCTGCCCGCCATCCGGCGCAAACAGGTGCCCATCTGGACCTACATCGTTCTCACCGAACCGCTCTCGGACAATCTGATTGGCCAGATCGGCTGGAAGAATCGTCAGGGGATCGAGGATGCCAGAAACCTGGTCCACTATTACCGGCTCACCGCTGACAACCGCCTGCTCATGGGCGGCCGGGACGCGGAGCTTGCCTGGGGCGACGATATGGACAAAGACCAGAGTCCCGCGGTTTTTGAAGGCCTGGAAAAGGACGTCAAAGCCACCTTCCCCCAGCTTGAAAAGGTGAAATTCACCCATCACTGGGGCGGCCCCGTGTCCATCACCCTGGACCTGGCGCCGGCCATGGGTTATGTGGGCGACAAAAACGTGGTCTACAGCCTGGGCTGCATGGGCCACGGCGTCAGCCTGACCCATCTGAACGGTCAGGCCCTGGCCGACCTTGTGCTGGGGAAAAAGACCGATCTGACGGATGTCTTTTTCGTTAACCGGACGACCCTGCCCTGGCCGCCCGAGCCGATACGCACCCTGAGTTCCAAGGCGATTCTGGCCGCCATGAAAATTCAGGATCGATTCACAGATTGATCGACAGAGGAAGAACGGATGGGGAAACACGACTGGAAAACTTTTTTCAGAACTGCGCACCGCGCTTTTATGGAATCGTCCGGAGTTGAAACGTTTCGGCGCAAAGAAGAAACAATAAATGGATTAACCGCTTCTAAACGAATATACCCTGTTGTATGTCTTCTGTGGCGGTGTTCTCTGACAGAGCTTATTTGCCGTCCGTTCTCTCAAGGATATTATAAAAACAAAACTGATCGGAATGTGCGGATTTTGGACGCAGCCATCCGGTATGAAGCGACAAGTGTTTTTTTACTGGGTCCAGTAATCGTATGGTGGGACCTGCGAATAATCGTCATCATAAACAAGCTGAGCGGTTGTTTCGGTACTGACTGGTCGCGGCCCATGGTTGCGGACGTCACGAATATTGAGATGGTTTAATATTTTTTTCATTGAAACCACTGTGATGCCGGGAGAGCATGTTTTCAATAACAGCTTCGTTGATTTTTCCTTCGGTCTTGAGCATCTTTCGGTCATACACAAAATAGATGCGCAGCCGTTTGGGAAGGCTGAACACCCATTGACGGTGGGGAACGGACTTAAGCACATCCGAGCATAACCATTCACCAAATTCAACCACACGTTTCTGGTGGCAAGAGGGGCGGAAGTGCCGGCGTTTGCACAAAAAAGCCAATAGATATTCATGGCCGCAGCTTTTACATTTAACCCTGGCAAATCCGTAATGTAAAAGCCGATCTGGAAGAGACCGCTAAGGATCTTGAGCCGTAGCGCCTGTCATGCGTGATGGGGTTTGTTGCTGTATCGGATACTTCAGTGCCTGACCGGCCAGACGAACCTCACCCTCAAAACTTTTCCGAACCAATCCCCACGATCTCGGCGATGATCTCCTGAACCGGTTTGATCTGTCGGATAAGCCCGGCCGCCTGGCCTGCCGGAAGAATACCCGCGTCCGGATCTCCCTGTAACCAGGCGGCATGCAAAGCAGACAATGATAAGGCTTTGCATGCCGCTTCATCATCCGAGACCGTTTTCTGAAAACAACCGGTGCAGAGTGCCCGGATGCGAAGTGTTCCCAGTTCCATCAGAAGGGTATCCGTTTCCGTTGACCGGACAATGCTGTCTTTATAGGTCGCATGGGCGACACATTCTGTCGAGGCGATGAACCGCGTTCCCACCTGCACCCCTTTGGCTCCCAACGCCATGGCGGCCTTGTATCCTCTTGCATCGGCGATGCCGCCGGCGGCAACGACCGGGATATGGACGGCGTCCACAACCGCTGGAACAAGAACCAGGGTAGAGGCGCCTTTCAGTCCTTGCACGCCCCCGGATTCCGTCCCCTCGGCGATGATGGCATCCACACCAAGGGCCTCTGCTTTGCAGGCCAGGTCGACCGAGGGAACCACCACCATTGACGTTATTCCCTGTGTTTTCAGAAAAGGGACGAGGACTTTGGGAGATCCGCCCGAAACGGTTGCGGCTTGTAGACCCTCCTCGACAAGTATGTCGGCAAACCGGCGACTCATGGGGTTCATGACCTGAAGATTGGCGCCGAAGGGTTTATCCGTGAGCATACGGGTTGCTTTTATGTGAAGACGAAAGACTTCCGGATCTTCGATGAAACCGGATGCCAGCAAACCGAATCCCCCCGCATTGGATACCGCAGCCACCAATTCCGGGTTGCTGATCATGCCCATAGCCCCCTGAATGATCGGATAACGACAGCCTAACATTTCGCATATGATCGACATGCGGGCACTCCTTTCAGCGAGCAGTGGCAAATCCCATTTCATTTAAAAACGCGTACCACGCCTTCCCCCTGGCCGCGGCGTTGAAAACCAGCCAATGTCCGCCAGTCATGAATCGGAATCGCGGCAACCCCCATTTTTCGCGAAGCATTTCCACATGCGCAAACGGGCAGAGCCGGTCGCCCCTGGAAGCGATAACCAGAATGTTTTCTCCAGGAATCTTGGGAGAAAAATTCAAGGGCGAATGCAATCGCCAAATGGTGTTGATTTTTTGCTGCAATTCCGCGTCCGGTCTGAATGAGAGACGAACCGAGTCGGGACTCATCGGTTTATCGAGTTGCAGGGCAGGCACAACGAGGGCGGCAAAAACAGGTGTATCGGACAGACAGGAGAACAACGCGGCAATGTAACCTCCCAGACTCGCCCCGATCAGGCCGATCTCGGAGGCGCCGCAGTCCGAGAGTATCAGGGTAGCAAGCTGCAAGTCATGCATGGCCTGGCCGAAGCTTTCCAGGGTCATCACAACGTCGTCGGGTTGCAGAAAAATGCCGCGCTGAACCCTTACCTTTGGCGCCCGTCGCCAGTGAAAGGGGGTGATGAACAGAGCTATATCCAATCCCATGGCAAAGAGTTTGTGGATTCTGAACATTCTTTCAGCCTGCCGGGGTTCACCTAACAGATATCCGTGCAGACACAACAGCGTCTTCCGGTTCCGGTCACCATGGGTCCAGCGCACCAGATATCCCTGGCGGTTGTTTTCAAAGGAAGCAAAGCGATCCCTGATCAGCGGGTTTCGGCATTCATACGCGCTGTCGAAGGTGATGATTTGGCGTAAGCCATCAACAAAGGGAACTTCGCTTTCCACGCGGTATTCCGGCCTGAGGTCCGGCAAAGCAAAAAAGCGTTCCGGATTTTTCACCCAGCCATTCGCAACGTAATAGTCGATTTGACGCGCGTAGGCTTCCGGTGTGATGGCCCTTGCCGGTTTAACGGTTTTCAAGACATTCGGTATGGACAGAAAGAGATCATCCACACGGCTGCCCACGAAATCGAGACTTTTTTTATACAGATTGACGTTCATTTTATTTCACCACTTCTGCAACATGATGGGGTTGAGGGGTTCTAAAGGGCATTGATCTTCAGGGCCTTGCGTGCAATGATCAGATACTGAATCTGCGTTGATCCATCCGGAATGGTAAGCATGCGTGCATCCCGGAAATAGCGTTCAAGAGGATAGTCTTCGGCGAGGCCATAGGCCCCGAAAATCTGTATGGCCTTCGAGGTAACCCGCACGCCCATTTCCGTTGCGTAGGCTTTGGCTATGGAGGAATGCAGCTGAGATAAAATGCCCTGATCCAGGTCCTCTATGGACCGCAACGACATTAATTTGCCGGCTTCGAGTTCGATCATCATTTCGGCGATCAATTGTTGAATCATCTGCTTTTTGCCAATGGGCGCACCGAATTGCACCCGTTCACGTGCATAAGCGACGGCCTTTTCCAGGGACGCTTCCGCGATGGCACAGGATGCAATTGCTGCGTTGATGCGGGCGTATATGAGCGCCCTTTGCGCAAAGGCGAAACCGTCCGTCGATGCATAAAGAACGTTATTTTTGGGCACCTTGCAGTCCGTGAATACAAGTTCGGAGGTTGGAAAGGCCTTGAACCCCAGTTTGTGTATGTTCCGGGTTGTGTAGGGCGACTGGCGGCGATCCACCAGCAGCGCCAGGATACCTTTTGCTCCTCCCGCAGCATCCGATTCACGGCAGATGCACAAACACAGATCCGAAATTTCGCCGTTGGAAATCCACAGCTTGGTGCCGTTGACCAGATAGTGGTCTCCCTCATCGACGGCAGTCGTCTGGATCGAAGAAGGATCCGATCCGGCGTCAGGCTCGGTAAGTGCGAAACAACCGATGAGATCGCCGTTCAGGAGCCCTTTGAGATAGTTGTCGATTAATGATTGATTCTGGCTTGACGCAACGGCCCAGGCGATACTTGAGGTGATCAACACGATACCGCTCAGCGACATCCACGTTTTGGTCAGTTCGTAATATGCGACAGCGCTTTCCCTATGCGTCAGACCCGGACCGCCCAGTGCTTCAGCAACGGTGGCGCCCACCAGACCGAAGGGAACCAATTGCTTGATAAACCCATGCGCTTCGTTTTTCTGCATGGGGCCTCTGCGATCATAATCGTCAGCGATGGGGGCGATTTTATGCCGGATAAAATCCCGGATGGATTGCTGCAGCAGTTTTTCTTCCATGGTGAGTTGGTTTTCTATTATCATTTTTCCTCCAAAGGGTGTTCAGCCGACAAAGGAATAGCCGCCTGAGGCGCTCAGGGTCTGCCCGGTAATCCAGGTGACGTAATCCGAAGACATCATCAACAGTGCATTGGCGGCGTCGTCCATTTCTCCCAATCGTCCCAGGGCGTACGCCTTGCACATTTTCTCTTCAAGGCCTTGTCCGGCTGCTGTGAGCAGCAATTGGATCGTTTCCGTTTTGGTTGTCCCTAACGAGACACAATTGATGAGAATGTTGTATTTGCCGATTTCTTTGGCAAGGGCCTTGGTAAACCCGATGACACCCGCTTTCGCGGCGGAATAGATGGAAAGCTTGGATTCACCCACACGGCCCGCATCGGATACGGTATTGACGATTTTTCCTGTTTTTCGCTGCATAAAATGGGGCAATATAGCTCTGCAGCCATTGAGCACGCCCATCAGGTTCACGTCGATATCGAATTTCCAGTCTTCGAGACATGTTTCGATAAAAGGCTTCATGCCGAAGCTGGTGCCGGCATTGTTGATCCAGATATCCACCTGACCAAAGGTATTTACGGCGGCTTCAGCCATATTCCGGATCGCTTCACAGTCCCTGACATCGACCTGGAAGGATACGATCTCGCCCAGTGCTTTCAAATCTTCTTCCGCTTTTTTCAGTACGTCCGGGTTCATGTCGGATATCATGACCCGGGCGCCGTGCTCCAGGAATTTCTGGGCTGTCTTTTTGCCGATGCCGGATCCTGAACCGGTGATAACGACAGTTTTATTACGAAAATCCATATGCTGTCTCCTTATGGTAGATTCCATTATCAGTTGATTTTTCTTTCCCGGTTTTCCCAGTACTTTTCTTTGATGATCCGGCGCAGGATTTTGCCGACAAAACTTTTGGGCAATTCATTGACGAATTCAATTGACTTCGGTTTCTTGAAGCTGGCCAGCGCCCTTTTGCAGTGATCGATCAGTTCCTGTTCGGTCGCCGAGCTTCCGGGCTGGAGAACCACCAGGGCCTTGACAGCTTCTCCCCATTGTTCGTCCGGAACGCCGACAACTGCCGATTCGAAAACAGCAGAGTGGGCCTCCAGAGCTTTTTCCACTTCCGCCGGGTAGATGTTGAACCCGCCGCTGACAATCATGTCCGACTTCCTGTCAATTAGATACAAGTAGCCTTGATTATCGAATTTGCCCATGTCACGAGTGTAAAGCCATCCGTTTTTAATGGTTTCGGCCGTCAATTCCGGATTTTTCCAATAGCCTTTCATGACATTGTCGCCACGTACGATGATCTCTCCGATCTCCTCCGGCTCGACTGCCTTACCTTTTTCATCGACAATGCACACTTCACATTCCATGGACGGCATTCCGGCCGAAGCAAAGCGATGCTCAAGAGCGGGTTTTTGGGCCGTGACATGATCGTACCGATCCAGAAGGGAGATGACGCCGGTGGATTCAGTCTGGCCGAATCCCTGCAGTAATACCGGTCCGAAAATATCAAGGGCCTGTTTGACTCTGGTCGGTGACATGGGAGAGGCGCCGTAATACAGGCCTCTCAAACTGCTTAGGTCATATTTGCGGATATCCGGATGATCCATGATCAGATTAATGATGGTGGGCACCAGCATAATATTGGTGATTTTCTCTGCGGCAAGGGTGTCCAGCAGCAGTTTGACATCAAATTGTTTTAAAAGCACATTGAGGCCGCCCAAATAAAGGGTCGGCAAAAGACCCAACCCGGCGGCATGGGTGATGGGGGCCACATAACATACCCGGATGTCGCCGACGTGGTTGAAACCTTCACACAGCATATACTGTCGCATGGCAGAAAGAAAATTGCGATGGGTCAGCATGGCGGCTTTCAGAACACCCGATGTGCCGGACGTATAGTTCAGCGAGGCAATGTCTTCCGGCATGATGGTGACGTCGTGTTCTTCCGGGCTTCCATGGGCGATGAGGTCTTCATAATCGAGGTAGCCCTCTTTTTCACCTGATAGAAGGATGAAATGCTTGACGGACGATAAGGTGGGAAGTACGTCTTCAACCAGTGCAAGATAGGAGGGGTCCATGATGAGGGTGGTGGCTTCGGCATCGTCGATCATCTGCAGAATTTCGGGTATGGCGAGCCGAAACCCAAGCTGAACGCGGATAAATCCGGCAATGTAGCAGGCCATGATAAACTCCACCGCCTCGTGGCAGTTGGGCATCAGGCAGGCCACCCGGTCTCCTTTTTTGACGCCAAGACGGGACAGACCATTGGCGAGCTTGATGGATCGTTCGTAAAGATCGGCATAGGTCATCCTGATTTCACCATCCTTTATCGCCACCTGATTCGAAAAGCGCTTGGCCGCCCGCCTGAAAATGATACCGGCATTCATCCTGATCGCTCCTTTTTTTAAATTGGAATTGAATACGTCGTCATAACAAAAAACAGTTTAACTATCGATTCCGGAATAAGGGTTCGCGCTTTTCAAAAAAAGCCGTGATCCCTTCCCGATGATCTTCGGTATGAATCAACGCTTCGCCGGCTTTTCTTTCAAAATCCAGCGCACTCATGATATCCATCTGGAGCCCCTGATGGATCAGTGTTTTGATGGTCTTGATGGACAGCGGGGCGCTGTGAGCGAAGCGGCTGCAAAAGGCTAGGGCTTCATCCATCAGCTTTTCAGGAGCCACCACTCTGCTGGCCAGTCCCATGGCATAAGCGGTGCGGCCATCGATCCGGTCGCCGGTGTAAAGCAATTCCTTTGCCCGTGACAGGCCGATCCATCTGGGCAGGCGAACCGTGCCGCCGGCCAGTGGAATAATGCCCAGTCTTGCTTCGGTCAATCCCATCCTGGCCGTTTCGGCGGCGATGATGAAGTCGCAGCACAAGGCCAACTCCAGCCCGCCTCCGATGCAATGGCCGTTAACGGCAGCCACTACCGGCTTGGGACAGTCTTCTATTTGGTTGAAAAAGGTATACCGCGGCGCATTCTTTTTCAACAGCTCGGCGTTTCCGATTTCACTTAAATCGGCGCCGGCACAAAATGCCCGGCCCGCGCCGGTGATGACGACACTTCTTACGGCATCGTTTTCAGCGGCTTCTGCCACGGCGTGCTGTATGTCCGCCATAAATTGCATGTTGATGGTGTTCAGCCGTTCAGGTCGATGGAGGGTGATGATTTGAACGGTGTCCTTTCGGTCGACAACTAATGTTTCGTATGGCATCTTATATTCCTTGATCATCGTGATGACCGCCTCTGGATCAAGCGGTTTTGAAACCTATAATGAGCAACGGGCATGCCAAGATGGAAAAATTCGGAATGTTTTAATAACTACTCTGAATTAAATTCAAAAAGCATTTGTTGACAGGATGGAGGCTGCTTTGGGACACCGGAGGATCCCCCGAAATATCGGGGGCACGCGACATATCGGGCAACATGGAGAAGGGGGATGAGCGCGGGGGAAATTCACTCATTAACCAGTTAATAATCATATGATGGGCTCATGATGGCAGGTTTGTCCGATTGACGCCTAACTTTTTCATACGGGATTCCAGAGTGGACGGCTTCAATCCCAGTATTTGAGCGGCTCCGTTTTCTCCTCGTATTTTTCCGCCGGTTTTTTTGAGGACCTTTTCGATATGGTTGCGTTCAAGGGCTTCCAGGGTCAGGGGATCATCCGTTTCGCTCCGATCCGCCCGGGGCAAATCGATCTCCAGGACAGGCCCGTTTGTCAGTATCACGGCCCTTTCGATGATATTACGGAGTTCACGGACATTGCCGTTCCATGGATAGCGCTTTAAACGCTGCATGGCCTGATCGGGTATATGCTTGATGGTTTTGCCCATAGCAGCCTGGAACTCGTCAATGAAACTGCGCACCAGCAGAGGGATGTCTTCCTTGCGGCGGCGCAGGGGAGGGACGGATATGGGAAAAACATTTAGCCGATAATAGAGATCCTCGCGGAATGAACCGGTTTTTACGGCTTTCTTCAAATCCTTGTTTGAGGCCGCAATGACCCGGGCATTGACGGCTACGGTATCCCAGCTCCCCAGTCGTTCAAATTTGCCTTCCTGAAGCACCCGCAGCAATTTGGCCTGGAGTTCCAGGGGCAGTTCGCTGATTTCATCCAGGAAAATCGTGGACCCGTCGGCGATCTCGAAGCGGCCGATCTGTCGGGAGACGGCGCCTGTAAACGCTCCTTTTTCATGACCAAACAACTCGTTTTCGATGAGACCGGCCGGAAGAGCGGCGCAATTGACTTCTACCATGGGATGGGCTTTTCTTTTACTCAAATGATGGATGGCGCGCGCCAGGACCCCCTTGCCCGTTCCGGTTTCTCCCAGGAGCAGGACGGTGGAATCCGTGCCGGCAACCTGTTCGATCTGGCGCAGGACTTTCTTGATGGGATTGCTCTGGCCGATGATCTCATTATGGTGATATCGCAGGGCCAATTCTTCCCGCAAATATTCGTTTTCCATTTCCAACCGGTTCTTGGTCTGTTTGAGTTTGTTGAGGGAAAGCAGGAGTATTTTCTTTTCTTCGATATTCCGGTTCAGGGTTTGAACTCCCAGGCCGATCAAACACGGTTTTCCGTCTATCTCCTGAATGACACCGGAGAGGAGGATCGGGATTCGGTTGCCGTTTTTCAAGATCATATCGCTTTCATAATAACCACTGCCGGTTTCGAAAAACCGGTCGAACCGTTCCCAGAATTTTCCTTCCTCGTTCGGGGAAAATAATTCGAAAATGTTTATTGCTGAAATTTCCTGGGTGGAATAGCCGGTGAATTTTTCAAACTTCTTGTTCCAGCGCAAAAACCTTCCTTCCCGGTCGACGATAAAAAACTGTTCCGGAAGGTTTTCAATGATACTGTCCGCCAGGCTCCGTTCGTGCAGGAATTGAAACTGAGCGGTGGACTTGTCGGTAATATTCTGGATTAAACAGAAAACATGTTTCACTCCCCCTGCCGCATCGATGACGGGGTAGTAACTGACCAGAAACAGGAGGGGCTTGTCCGATTCCTTTATCAGGCTGATGCAGATTTCCAGCATCACCGGTTTTCCGGTTTCCAGTACGATGGCGAATTTGTCCTCGATTTCGCTTGAAAACTGCCGGAATAATACACTGAATTGTTTGCCCATCATTTTTTCGACGGGTCGTCCGGAATAGGTTGCCATTTCCGAATTGGCCCAAACAAAGCGAAGTTGCCGGTCCAGAAGGCCGAGGGCAATAAAAGGATTATTCACAAAGGTTTCGGGTGTGATGGCGCCTGCGTTCATCCTTTCAGGCCATGTGGATTTATCATCAGCGGTCATGGGATTCTTCTCCGTATTTATGGAAACGTAACCACACATGCCGATTCGGTGTCAAGGCCATATCATCCATTTTGACTCTTAGGGCAGCCGCTTCTTTGTCTATCTTTTTGCCATGGTGCTTGGCTTCAGCCGGGCATTGTTCGCATGCTTTGCGTGAGCTTTTGGTTTAACGTAGACCATCATCAATTTTCCCTTGCAACCTGCACCTGACAGATCTATATTCCGGCTTTCCTTTTTTGTCTTTGAAATAAACCATTGTCTTTGATAAGACATTGGAAGAAATTAACCTAATCT
>JAWOIJ010000043.1:0-51656 GCA_046484745.1 Desulfobacterales bacterium
CATGAATAGTGCCTCAGCTGTCATCGCCATTTAAAACAAATCTTTGGTTTTAGAAACCACTCGTTCAATAAGCCCGACATAATCAGCGGTCATGATTTCGTAAGGAATTATTGCATTCTTGCCCACCCATTCGGCATCAGAGACAATTTTTTCATCCACAGCAATTGCTTTCAGCATGTTCATTTTTTCGGCTTTCTGGGCATTTTCTTTCATGCGGGCTTCCCGATGATGTTCCGGGAAAAAGTCAAAAGCCTTGAACTCATCCGCCTGTCTGGTCCGGGTGAGGCTTGCCAGCAGCAAAGTCTCTTCTGCAACTGAAATTGCAGGAGCGATAAAAAGAAGAGCGCATACGATTACGATTGCCAGTCTGATTTGATTTTTGATGGTTGCTTTCATTTGGGTCCCTCCATGTTTTTGTTGGTTGCTTGTTTGTCTCTTTTTGATTTCAGATTAACGGATCATCCAAAAAAGTTCTGTGAACTGGTTCCGGTAAATTTTGTGAAATATTCACCTTTTGGATGAGTCAGGAGGGAATTATTAGAAAACATCTTGTTTTTATGTGGTTTTTCCAATATTAGCTTTTTAGAGAGCAAAAAGACCTCACAAGTATTTTTTACTCACAATCAAAAACGCCTAATTCTTGAATAAACCGTTCTAACCAGTTCGATTGGAGGGCATACAATATGAAGTGCCCGAAGTGTCAGATTGACAATCGAGAAGAGGCTAAATTTTGCAGGCAATGCGGATTTAAATTTGAACGAACATGCCCTTCCTGTGGCCATGAGTGTCCGGATGGCAGCGCCTTTTGCGATGAATGCGGTTGTAATCTACAGCCTGACAAAACAGCATCCGATAACATTTTAGAAAACGAAGTCCCTCCTATTTCCCTTTCCGCAGATGGACACCCAGGCGATGACGCCTCCATGATTGGTGAGCGAAAACATGTGACCGTCCTCTTCTCGGATCTGACCGGATATACGGCCATGTCCGAAAAGCTTGACCCCGAAGATGTAAAAGAGATCACCAGCCGAATATTCGGCGAAGTCTCAGAAGTGGTCAGCAAGTACGACGGATTTATCGAAAAGTATGCCGGTGATGCGGTGATGGCCATGTTTGGAGTTCCGACGGCGCATGAAGATGATCCGGTTCGGGCGGTCAAAGCGGCCAGGGAAATTCATGAACGGGTCAACCGGCTCAGCCCGGAAATAGAGGCCAGAACCGGACAGCCGGTTTCCATGCATACCGGCATCACTACCGGGTTGGTGGTAACCGGTGACGTGAACATGAAAATCGGCACACACGGCTCGGCAGGAGATACGATTAATTGTGCCGCGCGCCTGAGCAGCCTGGCCAAACCGGATGAAATCCTGATCGATATGGATACCTGCCGCCAGGCAGAAGGGCATTTTGAATGCGAATACACAGATACAACACCCGTCAAAGGCAAGTCCCATCCCGTTCAAATTCATAAGGTATTAACCCAAAGGGATAAACCCGTTACCATCCACCGTCTTTCAGGGATGCGGGCCAACCTTGTCGGCAGAAAGGTGGAACTGGCCCAGATGGAGGAAGCAGTCGGCAGGCTCCGGGAGGGAGCGGGCGCGATTTTTTCCATCTGTGGTGATGCCGGTATGGGAAAGAGCCGACTTGTGGAGGAATTCAAATCCACCTTGGACCTCAAAAAAGTTCAGTGGCTCGAAGGGCACGCCTATGCCTATTCCCAGAACATTCCTTATTTTCTCCTCATTGATCTGCTTAACGGGGCATTTCAAATTCAAGAAAGCGATTCTCCGGAAAAAGTCAGAGAGAAAATCGAATCCAGGCTGGAATATCTGGCGGTGGAGAAAGACAATGTTGCCCCTTATGTGGGAAGTCTTTATGCCCTTCGCTACCCCGAGACCGAAAACCTTGATCCTGAGTTCTGGAAATCCCGTCTTCAAAAAGCAATCCAGGCGACACTATCCGCGCTGGCCCGCAAGGCACCGGCTGTTATATGCCTGGAAGACCTTCATTGGGCGGATCCCTCGTCAATAGATCTTGTTCGGACTGTCCTGATGGAGTTCAGATACCCCGCCCTTTTTCTTTGTGTATACCGACCCCACTTCAGTATTTTCACCACCCATCAGGTCAGCGGCATGGGGAAAGTATACCGTGAAATTCAACTCCAGGACCTTTCGACTTCCGAATCCCAGGACATGGTTGAGTCTCTGCTGAAGACCGATACTGTTCCGATTGAATTGCGTCGGTTCATTCAAGAAAAGGTGGAGGGCAACCCCTTTTATCTGGAAGAAGTGATCAATGCCCTGATTGAATCGGCGGCGCTGATCCGCGACAACGGCTCCTGGCTGTTAACCCGGCCAATCAGTGAGTCAGATATATCTTCGACGATCCACGGGGTAATCTCTGCCCGGCTCGATCGTCTGGAAAAGGAAACAAAGCGCATTCTTCAGGAAGCATCCGTCATCGGGAAGGCTTTTCTATATAAGATTCTCAAACAAGTCACAAACATCGATAGTCACATCGATAAATGTCTCAGCAGTCTGGAACGGTTCGACCTGATCCGCACAAAATCCTTTCAACCGGAACTGGAGTATGTGTTCAAACATGCCCTGACCCAGGACGTGGTTTACAGCGGTCTTCTCAAAAAAGAACGTCAGGCGATCCATGAGCGTATCGCGCTCATCATGGAACAATTGTTTCACGATCGACTTCCCGAATTCTATGAGACCCTGGCCTTTCATTTCAATCAGGGCCGGTCTATTCATAAGGCAGTCGAATATCTGATGAAATCAGGAGAAAAAAGCATCAAAAGATATGCGGTTGAAGAGTCACATCAATACTACAAACAAGGATTTGAGCTTCTTTCCCCCAAAGCCGACAAATCAAAAGAAGAAAAATGTCTCCTCATCGACCTGCTCAATCAGTGGTCAAAAGTCTTTTATTACCGGGGAGATTTCAAAGAGATGAATAACGTTCTAAAACCTCATGAAACAATGGCTGAACTCCTGGAAGATGAAACACGGCTTGGGAATTTCTATATATGGCTCGGTATTCCCTTATTTATGCGGGAGAGGCTCAGGGAGTCACATCAATATTTTATGAAGGCGCTTGCGCTTGGCGAAAAAATTGATAATCAACAGATCACGGGCCATGCCTGCATGTGGCTTTGTTTTACCTTTGGGGATATGGGCCTCTATGAAAAGGCAATTTCATATGGAAAACGCGCCCAAAAAATAGCCGAACCTCTCGTGTCGGATCAATTTCTTTTTTTCAAATCCCTGGGCGGTATGGGGCACAGTTACTATTTTACGGGAGATACCCAGAAAAATTTTGAACTTGGCAAAATCCTTCTTGAGTATGGCAACAGGCATTCGAACGTTCGCAGCCTGGTGGTCGGTCATGTCTGCATGGGACTGAGCTATTTAAATGCCGGAAATTTTTCATCCGCCATTGAATCTTTTCAAAGAGGAATTGAGACGTCAGCAGATCCCTTTTATATTCAATGGCCTAAACTGTTTCTTGGCGTAAGCTATGCGCAAAACAATCAGTTCCAGAAAGCGGAGAAGGCGCTTCTGGAAACGTCATCATACGCAGAAGAGTTTGGTTGTGAGTCGATAGGATCAGTACCCAATGCATTTCTCGGAGTTCTTCAAATTGTTAGCGGACATTTTTCAAAAGGTTTGGAAATACTTCAGAAGACTCGTCAATTATGTCTGAGCAATAAAAGTAAAAATAAATATGTTATAATAGAATATCTCCTTGGGAAAGTCTATTTTCAGATCGTGGCAGGTGAGGAAAAAATCAGTCTGTTAACCATGGCAAAAAACATCGGCTTTGTGGTGAAGGAAGTCCCGTTTGCTGCAAAGAGTGCGGAAGATCATTTCAACAAGGCTATTGAGGTTGCCAAGGAAATCGGGGCAAGAGGGGTTGAGGGACAGGCGCTTCTGGACCTTGGCCGACTCCACAAAGTGAAAGGCAGAAAAGAAAAAGCCCGGGAGTGTTTTACCAAATCAATTAAAATTTTTGAGGAATGCGAAGCTGAAGTGTTCCTGAAACAGGCCAATGAAGCCCTTGGGAGTTTAGCTTAATGAAATGCCCGAACTGTAACAGCAATCTGCCGGAACATGCGAAATTCTGCAATCAATGCGGTCATAAACTGGAAACAACATGCCCGGCATGCGGCACGAAAAATCAAGTGGCAAGCAGGTTCTGTATGGAATGCGGCCACAGCTTACAGGAACCCAAAAAAACCCCTGACTACTCCGAGCCCCAATCTTATACACCCAAATTTCTGGCAGATAAAATCCTGACTTCCCGAAGTTCAATCGAAGGCGAACGAAAACTGGTTACAGTATTATTTGCTGATGTTGCCAACTATACAGCTTTATCCGAGAAGCTGGACCCGGAGGAAGTGCACCAGATCATGGATGGGTGTTTCAAGATTTTGATGGATGAAATCCATCGCTATGAAGGAACCATCAACCAGTTTACCGGTGACGGGGTTATGGCCTTGTTCGGCGCACCCATCTCCCATGAGGATCATGCGCAGCGGGCCTGTCATGCCGCCCTTGCAGTTCAGGAGGCCATGCAGTCATATGGAGAAAAAATTAAATTAGACTGCATGGTCGATTTCGCCATGCGCATCGGTCTAAACTCGGGCCATGTTATCGTGGGTTCAATAGGTGATAACCTGAGGATGGATTATACAGCTGTGGGCGATATAACTAATTTAGCCGCAAGATTGGAAAGCCATGCAACGCCAGGAACAGTCTTGATCTCAAAAAACACTTACAAGATGGCTCAAGAATATTTTGAGTTCAAGTCTATGGGTGAAATTGAGGTGAAAGGAAAAGATACTCCCCAGGAAGCTTATGAAATAATTAAAATCAGCAAAGTAGAAACACGGTTAGATGCATCTGCAGCTAAAGGGCTGACAAAATTTGTTGGACGCAAAAACAGCATGGCCCTGCTTCAAGCAGCCTTGGAGAAAGTACGATCAGGTTCAGGGCAGGTCATAGGTATTGTCGGTGAGGCCGGAGTTGGAAAATCACGATTGATTCTTGAATTCCAAAACAGGCTTCCAGCAGAAGAGTATAGGTTCCTCGAATGCCGTTGTCTCCACTTTGGTGGTTCCATGATCTACCTGCCATTTTTGAATATTATAAAAACCTATTTTGACATCAGTGATGATGATCGAGAATTTATTATTAAAAAGAAGATAAGAGACAAGGCGCTCGGTTTTGAACAACCATTAACAAAAGCAATCCCTGCCATTCATGATCTATTGTCGCTTCAAATTGATGATGAAATCTATAGCAAGCTCGATCCGCAATCAAAAAGAGAACGGACATTTGAGGCAATTAGGGATATTTTTCTTTTTGAAAGCCATAAAAAACCTTTAATACTTATCATAGAAGATTCGCACTGGATCGATAAAACCTCAGAAGATGTGATCAACTATCTTATTGGGTGGTTGGCAAACAGCCAGATTATGCTCATACTTCTTTATCGACCTGAATATACTCATCAGTGGGGCAGCAAATCTTATTATACAAAAATTGGCTTGGATCAGCTTAGCACGGAATCAAGTAGTCAACTTTTAGAAGCCATCTTTAAAGGCGACGTGGTCCCGGAACTGAGAGAGCTAATCCTTAACCGTGCAGCGGGCAACCCCCTTTTTATGGAAGAGTTAACTCACTCACTTATAGAAAACGGATCTGTCAAACAAGAAAATAACCAATATATCCTTAGATTTACTAACAAAAATACTCAAATACCAGAAACCATACAGGGGATTATCGCTGCCCGTATGGATCGACTGGAAGACAATCTGAAGAGAACCATGCAGGTTGCATCTGTTATCGGAAGGGATTTTGCGTTTCGTATCCTTAATACCATTACAGGGATGCGAGAAGATCTCAAATCCTATCTGCTCAATCTACAGGGTTTGGAGTTCATATACGAAAAGCGTTTGTTCCCAGAACTTGAGTATATCTTCAAGCATGCACTAACACAGGAAGTCGCTTACAACAGTCTTTTAAAGAACAGACGGAAAGAGATTCATGAACAAATTGGTCGGGCAATAGAGAGAATATATGCTGATAGGATAGAAGAATTCTATGAAATGCTTGCTTATCATTATTATAAAAGCGATAGCTTTGAAATTTCCGCAAAATATTTAAAGCTTGCTGCCAGGAAAGCACGTATACGAGGATCATATATGGAAGCTATCTCATTTTCTAAAAGGCATGTATCCTGCCTTGAAATGCTTCCAAAAAATGAAAAAATATTAAAGCAACTGGTAGATGCCAGGACTACCTTGTCAGTATACTTTCTTAACTTAAATTATCACGCCGATGCAATGGAAGCTATAGAGCCTATCATAGATTTAGCAACAAAAACAGACTATCGCAATTGGCTACCTATAATTCTCACAGCATCTGGATGCTATCAAGTAATGACTTTGGAAAATTTACCAAAAGGAATAGAAGAGTTAAAAAAAGCAATTATAGTTTCTAAGGAAATAGGTGACATGTTGTCTTTGTGGGTCGGTAATCATTTTTTAGGTCTCGCTTTGAGTAGTGAGTCTGAATTCGAAAGCGGAGCCAAACATTTTACGAATGCACTTAATTTAAGTCTATCAGACAATAATAAATTTGGCATTTCAATCTCAAAAGGCTCTTTAGCATTATTCACAGCTGGACATGGAAAAATAGACCTCGCGTTTAAAATAAGTCAAGAATTATCGTCTCTATTAGAAGATGATAGAGACATATATACTAGAGGAATTGTACGTGGAGGCTATGGATGCATTTGTTACTATAAAGGAATGTTTGATGAGTCAGAAAACGCTCTTTTAGAAGCCGTAGAGTTGTGTGAAAAGACATCACATATCTCAATTGGAGCATGGTCTGCACTTCACCTGGGAAATGTTTATTTTGAAAAAGGAAAATACGATAAGGCTATCAGCTATTATACAAAAGTTATTTCTTTGCTGAAGCAGGGAAGAATTATGCCGTCGTGGATTGGAATAGCACAAATAGAGATAATGAGGACAAGATGTTTTCAAAATATTGTTGATATGAATTTGAATAATTTATTTAATTACGCATACGAAAACAAAGTGAAAATATTTGATGGAATGATTTCAAGGCTTATTGGCACGATTTTAATGAGGACTGACGATCAACCTCAATCTTTGGCGGAAGATTTGATTACTAAAGCAATAGACATCGATGAAAAAAGAGAGTTAAGATGGCAGTTGGCAAAGGATTATGCTGCTTATTCTGATTTTTTCAAGAAAAACGGAAATATTGTCAAAGCTAAAGAGAATATGGTTAAAGCCATTGATATTTTCAAAGCGTGCGGTGCTGATGGTTGGGGTAAAAAATATGAAAAGGAATTGACGGCACTATAAAATAAACCTGCCTCAATTATACACCCAGGTTTCTGGCTGATAAAATTCTGACCTCCCGAAGTTCAATCGAAGGCGAGAGAAAACTGGTTACAGTGTTCTTTACTGATGCCGCCACACAATCTAAATGTGCGAAAAAATTTATACGTTATCATCAGTTTACAGGTGATGGGGTTATTACTGGCTCACCGGAAAACAAAAGAAAATCTTCAAATGGTGGGACAAAGTAGTAAAAAAAGGAGAAGTGTTAGGTGCTCGACCAGATTTATCACTTACCTATTTTGAAATCGGCAAAGCACTTCTTGACCCCAAGAGCAAATATAGAGAATGGATTGGCGTTTCGGCAAAGGAATATCTCATTAAAGCAAAGACCTATGTTTCAAGAAATGGACCTGCAATATGATCTGGATGAACTGGATAAAATAGTAGCATCAAACTGAGAAAGCTCCTATTGGAAAGGGATGCAAGGATGAATCTATTCAGCTATTTACTGCGCTATTTACTAGCTGTTCTATCATTAATTCTCATGTATTCACTTGCATTATTGGTGGGTCTTATCAATCGAGCTGCTGCATGGCGCATTATTGTTAGTTGGGGTCATTTTTTCTTGAAATTGTTTGGAGTTGAAGTGGCTGTCGAATATGAAAACCAAAATATTGATCTGTCTTCGGGGGGTGTTGTTATCGGGCTTACACAACAAAGCCTGTTAGATCCGATAATCGGTCAAGTAATAGCACCCAGAATTTTTATGTCAATTTGGAACATTGAATATACGCTAATCCCTTTCATAGGCTGGATATCATGGCTCTTTGGGTGGGTGATTATTCGGCAATGGCCAAAACAAGCCAAGGGTAAACTTGAAAAAGCTGTATCATATCTTCGTAAAGGTGGATTAGTTTATCTTTCGATTGAAGGCAAGCGGTCTACGAACGGATCATTGAGTCCATATAAAAAGGGAGCAGTTGTTCTCGCAATCCAAGCTAACGCTAGAATCATTCCCGTTATCTACCATGATTCACATGATTGTCTGTCATATGGGGAATGGAAAATTCGTCCAGGAAAAGTCACGGCAAAAATTTTTAGTGAAATTTCAACTGACGGCATGGGATATGAAGATCGGGATTTATTAGTTGGCCAGCTTCGTAAGCTTGCTGAGCGCGAAATACAATTGTGGGCTTCAACCAAAAATAATTGAGCAGAGGCCTTAAGCCTGCATCAATTTTTTGAGATTTCTCACAATACGGGTTTATATACCGCTTTTCAGCTTTTGATCATGTACAATAAATTCACCAATCTTTTCGGCCGAACTTCCGAAAAGTTCTTTCATGTCCAGCTTTTCAAGGAGCCGGTCATCCCACTCAATGCTGTTTTCCTGGACAATGTTTTTGATATGCTCATACTTGCCGCCAAGCGCCTTTTTCTTCACGGGAAGCTCAACATTGTCCTTAAAACCGATATTTAAAAGCAACAGGTTCTCAATCCGATTCGGAGCGCTCTGGAAATCGGAAATGATCGGGATTACGATGATGCTCCGGTCATCTTTTCGGCCTTTCCCGATATATACATTGCCCTGCTGAGCGATAATTCGTTTGGTCCCCTTCAGCAGCGTATCGGTTTCGACCCTTGAAGGAATGGGCTTCAGCACACCATCTTTTCGAAGCACCCGGATGGATGTTTCTTCCGTAGGCTCACCCAGAAGGCTGAGGTTGTCTATCTGGTAAAGAATGGCGCCCTTAATCTTTGAAACCACACCCTGGAGGTTTTTCAGCACGATCACGTTCCGGTTAATCAGTTGAGAAACTTTGATATTATAGGTTTCAAGCGCATCAAAAAGGATGCCTTCCACCTTCTCGCTTATCCTGCTGGTTCCGACCGTAACGGTTTTAGCCTGATGTTTTATGGCGTCAACCGGCCGTGCCATGCAGTTTATTGCTTCTCCGAGGCACTCAAAAAGAGCATTCAGCATATTGAGGGCCGTTCCCTTTTTGCCGAAATCAAGTTCAAAATCAGATACCGGCAGTCGGCCGGTAAGATATTTGAGCAACAGTGTCAGGTCCGAAGCTGAATCGTTTTCCATAATGCTCGGCAGCCGGTTTTCAGACCTTTTTTTTCTGAACCGGTTATAAAAATCCGCGACCTTTTCTTTGAAGCCTTTTTCCAGTAAGACTTCATAGACATCCATTCCTCTTTCCGCATATTCATTGATGCTTTCTCGGATCTCCTCTCTGGCCAGGTGGAGAAAACTTGACCCTTCATTGATTGACAAGGCCGCATAATACCCCCAGATGTGCCCTGCCAGCGTGTTCAGAATCGGTGCAAGATGTTCATCGACAACCGGCACATGGAACACATCCGCTGCATAAGAATCAAATCGATTCTCTCCTTCATCCGCGATCACGACAGGAAGTGCTTTATGAGCCTGAAAAATTGCCGTATCCTTGATAATATCTCCGATTACATTCGCCCTTGTTCCGGCTGCACAGACAATGATAAGCGGTTCTGATGAAAGGTCTATGTGCTTTTTGTCCTCAACAAAATCGGATGAAATGGTTTTATAGCAGAGTTCGCTGAGTTTTATTCTGATTTCATCCGCGGAAGCTTTGTTTGGCCCGCTTCCGACAGCAGCCCAGTAAGTCCTGGTTGTCGCCAGCCTTTTTGCCGACTCCCCAATTGCTTCCTTCATGGAAAGGACCGCTCTCATTTTTTCAGGAAGTTCCAGAAGCTGTTTGATTTCATCCGTAATAAACTGCTGACTGCGATTTCCCTTCAACCCCGCGAAAAAGAGCCCCATAACTGCTCCCGCGACGATCTGAGAATAGAAAGCTTTGGTCGAGGCGACCGACATCTCGATATCACGCCCGCTGCTCGTATAGATCACCCCGTCAACCTTGAACGTGATGTCTGAATCCCGCCGATTGACAATGGCGAGCGTGAGCCCTCCGCGTTCTTTTACCATATCGACCGCACGATTCGTATCCGTAGTCGTTCCGGACTGACTGATGGCAATAATCAGGGTATCTTCCAGGCTGCGGTTGCCGTCAAATTCACCCAGCTTGAAGCCTGAAAGCTCCGAAGCTTTTAGTGCCGTAATATACAGCAAGGGATCATTCATGTAGTACTCTAAAATATTCGCACACACCTGCGCGGCAACCCCTGCTGTTCCCTGGCCCACAAAGAAAACCCTGCGAATGCGATTGTTCGCCAGGGCATCCCTGACAGTGCCGGGAACCGCCTTTTCATCAAGACGTATCACATATTTCTGTTCATCTTTGATCTTCCAGCGATTCTGCAGGGTTTTTCTTACGGATTCCGGAGCCTCTGATATCTCTTTTAAAAAGTAGTGCGGAAACCCCTGGCGATCGATATCTCTTGAAGTGATTTCCGTATGCTTGATATCTTCCGCTTTCAGTTCTATCGGCGTGCCGTCGTAGTAAGCGGCATGAATGCCTTCAAGGCCGCCTGCCGATGACTGATCCAGAATAAAAATCTGCCCCTGGGTCCGGCCGTTTGTTCCTTCAACGATTTTTTCACCATCCATTTTGATGAAATCCGATGTTTCCTCCACAAACCCATAAACCTCCGAGGTGGGCATATAATGCTCTGTCGCGATGCCGACAAAAACAGCCTGGCCGCTGCCTCGCTGCGCGAGAAAAATTTTCCCCGGAGCCAGATTCGTGTGCATGGAAATGGCGTGCGAACCCTGAAAGTCATTCACCGCCAGTCGAAAAGCTTCCTCGATGCTGTTTCCGGATTTTAGATATCGTTCAATCTGGATGGGAATGATCTTGGTATCTGTCGTGATCTCTTCGTTAAAGCGCCCCCCCTCGTCTTCATAGGCTTGCTTCAATTCCC
Source organism: Desulfobacterales bacterium (assembly GCA_046484745.1). GTDB lineage: Bacteria > Desulfobacterota > Desulfobacteria > Desulfobacterales > SURF-7 > JAQYVL01. The sequence goes on from JAWOIJ010000043.1 coordinate 11,267, forward strand.
TGTGATTGTCGATATCCCCGTTCAGGCAGACATGAATAATCCCTTTTTTCTCAAGACCGTTGTCAAGTGTTTTGTTATCAACCGGATGACAATTGGGCCCGGTAATCGCGCCGACCGATGCCCAGCGTGTATGGGCGGTTACCGTGTGGTTCAGGTGGCTTAAGCCGGCAACAATTTTAAGAATGGAATCCTCTTTGATCTGGGTGCGAAGAAATCTTACATTGTCTCCAAGCTTGCCGATTTCTGCGGCTATCTTATAGGCAAGTGTCATGGCGATCTGTTTTTTGCCTTTTTCATTCGCCAACTCGTGTATGCTGATTCCCAGATTGACCAGCGCATCCTGATTTACGCGATTGTCGATCAACTCCCCCAGCTTGCCGTCATCAACAGCACGATTGAATTTAAGATATTCATCTTCTGAAATAATAAACATGAGGGATATGCCCGCGGAATCGCGCCCTCTTACTTCAAGGCGATCAATGCTGTTCAACACCGCATTGATCTTCCGGAATATCATCACGGTTTCAGGCGAGATCTCTTCATTAAATTTTTCCAAAAGTTTCCGTACTTTCTTTATGTTTTCCAATACCTCCACATCAAGGCACCAGGCGATATCTTTCAATTTCTCAATTCTTATGGATATGGATTCCGCTTCAGCCGTATCCAGATAACCGATTTTTTTAGAAAAAAAGTTTGTTTCGGATTGAAGGATTCCATTGATATCATGAGAAATTGCGGACAGGTTCTCCTGAATCTCTTTTTGAAAAAAAATCTCTGCAAAACTTCTGTCTGTTTTCAGTTCCCGTGAAATTTTCCAGAAGGAGTCAATCAGCGACTCACCGCCCAGATAAGTTTCGTTAAGGGCATCCGGCATATTTTCGAAACGTTCAAACGTGCTGCCCTTGATTTTTTGGACCATTCCGGTGATCCTGGAAAAATCGGGCAAATCAGGACCTTCTTTACCCTTTTTAAAAGCGATGATCCCGGCAAGGCCGCAGGGGAGAAGCGTCGCATGGCATGGAAACAAAACGATCGATTTTTCCGGGACCCCGGCCATGTTTTTTCCGATATAGATTTTCATCAGAAGGAAGCCGGATGCCTGCCGCGCGATAGAATTTAAAAAAGATCTCATTATTCGGTTTACTGTCATTTCGGTTTTCACCCAACTGTTTTTTGTCTGTCCGGAAAGCGGATAGCCTGGCCGATTCCCCCTGAGATATTGTTTGCGTCACATCTGCAGATAAAGATCCTTGATCCGCTCCCGCGTCATCTTTTTTTTCCATTCAGGTCCAAGGGCGTTCTCCCACAGCGGATCCAGCACCAGGGCGACATCCACCATTTTTTCAAGTTTTTCCTTTTCGATTCCGGAAACAATATTCCGGGGAAGCTCCAGATTCTGCTTCTCGAGCATCTGCCTGAACTGCTTGACGCCATCGGGATAAAATTCCCCCAGGTAGTCAAACACAATGGAATTTCCGATCCCGTGATGAATTCCAAGCACAAAAGAGAGGCCATAGGAAAGGGCATGACAGATGCCGACCTGGGAATAGGCAATGCTCATCCCTCCAAAATAGGATGCCATCATAAGCTTGTCGGAACTTTCCGGCCCTTCTTCCAGAAAAACCTCCAGGCAGAGATCATTTGCCTTTTCGCCATAGGCACGGCTGAAAGCGTTCAAATAGGTGCCGGTCAGAGATTCCACACAATGAATATAACAATCCATTCCGGTATAAAACCGCTGATCAGCCGGAACGCCTTTTGTCAGTTCAGGATCAAGAACGATCTGATCATACACCGTATAATCGGAATTCAGTCCCAATTTCTTCACCGGCCCTGTCAGAACGGTTGTACGGGAAACCTCTGCCCCGGTCCCGGAAAGCGTGGGAATTCCAACATGATACACAGCCGGATTTTTTATAAGATCCCATCCCTGATACTCTGCTGAAGAGCCGGGATTCGTCAGCATCAAAGAGATGGCTTTTGCCAGATCCAGGGTGCTTCCGCCGCCGATTCCGATTACACCGTCCGGCAGCCCGCCCATATACGCCTTCACCTTCCCGGTCAGCTTATCCACATACACGGTTTTCGGTTCATCGTCCACATTCACCCAGAGGATAAGATCCTTTTCTCTTACGGGTATTCTCTCTTTCAGAGGGTTATCCTGAAAAACATCATCCACGACAAAAACCATGAAGGAGTCCCGGTTTGATCGTTTTGGAGCCAGTATGTCATCCAGCTGGTCAAAACAGCCGCGTCCAAAAACCATATTGGAAACAAGTTTAAAATTTCGAAACATTTTTCGTTTATCCTTTCAGCACATGCTGTATTTTATCAATCCGTTCCTGAATCTGTTCGTCGCTCCATGAAAGCTTGATCTGCATGGAAATGGATCTTTTTATGATTTCGTCGGAACGGGGAAGCTCCAGTTTATCATAACCGGCAAAGGTATCCAGAATCTCCGCCGGAAGCCTTGCGGCAGCCTTCATTTTTTTCAGATGTTCCCACTGACGGTAATAATGCCAGTTGTTGGCATAATAGTAAAAACATCCGTCAACACCGGCTCTGCCGAGCCCATCCATCACGTCCCTTGCTTTTTCTTCTTTGGGCAGAAAAAAACTCAAGAAAGTAGCGGAATCACCGCTCTCATCCGGAACCGTTCGAAAGGAGATGTCCGAAAATCCGGACATGGCTTCCTTTAAAATGGTTTTATTCCTTCTCTGGGTGGCAAGGATATAATCAAGTTTTCCAAGCTGGGCAACTCCGATTGCTGCGTTCAGCTCACTGATCCGGTAGTTCGCGCCCAGAATCGGGTGGCCTTCAAGCCCCCTGTCGCTCCCGATATGATCATGCCCGTGATCCGAATACTGATCCGCGAGCCGGTATAATTCTTTGTCATCCGTGACAACCGCGCCGCCTTCTCCACAGGTAATGGTTTTCACATAGTCAAATGAAAAACAGCCCATCCTGCCGAAGGTTCCCAATCCTTTCCCATTGAAGGTGGCACCGACGGATTGACAGGCATCTTCGATCAGAACAAGGCCTTTTTGATCGCAGAAGGATCTTATTTCATCAATCCTTGCCATTGCTCCGCACATATGAACCGGCAAAATCGCTTTTGTACGCGGGGAAAGTACGCTTTCAAGCCCGTTCGGATCGATGCAGAGTGTTTCATCAATTTCAGTGAACACAGGAACGGCTCCGGCATTCAATACCGCTTCGATTGTGGCGATAAACGTGAAAGGCGGAACAATGACTTCATCTCCCGCGCCGATACCGCACGCGGCGAGAGCGATGGAAAGAGCGGCAGTACCGCTTGAACAGAGATGACAGTATTCCGCTCCGATAATTTTCCCAAGATTCTTTTCAAAAGTCAACGCCTTGAATCGTCCTTTGCGCGCCTGTTCAAATCCATACCGGAAAAGAACGCCCGTTTCGAGCACCTCCTGAACTTCTCTGCGCTCATCTTCTCCAAATATTTCAAACCCCGGCATGATGCTGCTCCTTTCTGAGTAGTAAAAAATGATTCTTTTTTTAAGAGACAGAGCTTTCTTTTCTGCCTGTAACAGATGCCCTGTATTCATGATTGCGGTATTCGAGGTTAGGGACTCTGGAAAAAATCAAGCCGGCTTGTCTTTCTTTTTTCCAATCTGATTATGCGTGTGCATCTCAACTTTATTCTGATCGAAATAATAACGAAAATACTGTTTAATCGCAGTTCGAGCATAATAGGCTGCCTTTTTGCCGATAAATTTTTCATGAGCCACAACTACGGAAACAACAAGCTTTTCCTTGCCGTTTTTCTCCTTCGCAAATCCCACAAACCAGTCATATCGAACGTGCGCGATCTTCCTGCTTCCGATTGATCCTGTTTTTCCTCCGATATCAAGCCGTGACAGAATTTTATCCCGCTTTGCTCCTCGAAATTCTTTCCTGCTTGTTCCGGAGCGGACGGTTGCAAGCATCATGTGGTTCACCGCTTGTGAGGCTTTTGGGGTGGCGGCATACCCGATCATTTTGGGTTCACTGCGGTATAAAACGTTTCCGGAAGCATCCGTTATCCGGTTGACCATCGTCGGTTCAACAAGCCCCCCCTCGTTTACAATGGCCGCGCTTAAAAGCGCTCCATGAAGCGGAGACATTACGGTGTCCCGGTTAAACCCGCACGCGATTTCAGCCCATTGGTATGACTTGTCTGTCACATTCAGGTGACTCGATGCAAGAGGGGCTTCGAAGTCGATCGTTCGATTAAAACCGAACCCTTCCGCGTATTCTTCAAGGTTTTCCTTCCCAAGATAATTGGCACCGATTTTTCCAAAAACCGGATTAACCGACTGTGCAAAAGAGTTTTGAAGGCTTATCCGGTTGGTGTAACGATTTGTTCGATCGGTAAGCTGTGATTTATACAGGGTGTACTTACCGCCGTTGAACGTGAAATTTGAACCGGTTCGAAAACCGCACTGTTCAATACCGGCCACCGCCGTCACAATCTTAAAAATACTTGCTGCAGGAAACCGGCTATCGAAGCAGGGATTCCCATTCCTGCCGGTTTTATCAAATCCGGCCAGCGCATGAATTCTTCCGGTTCCGGGATCCATTACCACGATACCGATATCCCTTGATGTTGCCTTGTCAAGCCTTTCCATCAGATACTGTTGAAGCGGCATGTGAAGACTTGTCTCCACCTGTAATATCCGCCCGTCGACATCAATTGCAAAACTTTCACGATCCAGGCCCAAAAAATCGACTCCCGCCAAAAGGGCCTGAACGTCATTTTTGCTGTAAAGAGGATTTTTTTTATCCGGCAGGAGTGCGGCAATATCTGATTCCGCTTTAGAACCGGGGAAAATATTCCGATATCCTGTTCCGCTGAAGCTGGCGGCTATTCCGTAAACTAAAAGCGTCAACAGAATGAGTAAAAAGGAACATTTAAAAAGGACTTTTCGCAGTTTCCTGTGAGTACGTGCCCGCTGCAAGCTTGCCTGATATACCTGCCAGCTCGAATTCCTTGGAATCGATCTATTCATTCTATCCGGCATATTTTCATTAATCTTGAATTTCCATTTTGGATTCTGCATGAAACCACTATTGTCAAAATCCACGCTAAACTTGTTCAATCAACCTGTTCCGGCTACTCCTATTTTTCTTTTCGTCACAAGCTACTATCCCATAAACAAAAATTTAAAATATATCAACCAAAAACCGTATTTAATAAGGTTTTCCTGTCGCTTTTCATTTTCTTTTCCCGCCTGTACCGGTATTTTTTTAATCGACAGGCATGCCGGATTGAAAATTGAAAAGCGCATACCAGGTAAAAAAGCTTTAAAATGCTAGGTAAGCATCGTTCCCGGCTTAACCTTCCTGTCCACAATTGCAATCGTGCATTTCGTGTTCTCAACTGCCGCCAGCACCATCCCGTTCGAAAGTACTCCCATCAATTTCGTAGGTTTTAAATTCGCGACAACAACAACTTGTTTCCCGATTAAATCTTCCGGTGAATAACTGTTTGCAATACCGGCGACGACCGTTCTTTTTTCTCCGATGTCGATCTCGAGCTTTAACAGTTTTTTTGCCCTTGGAATCGCTTCCGCTGCGGTTATCATTGCTATCCGGAGATCGATCTTTGAAAAATCTTCAATTGAAATCTCCGGTTTTAAACCCGGTGCATCTTCAGACATCTCAATCTGTTCCATTTCTTGTTTTTCTTTCTTTTTGACATCAATTCGGGGAAAAAGAGTGATCGATTTCGGAAGAGTCGTCCCGGGCATGGTAATCCTCCATTTCCGCAAACAATCCAATTCATAAAACAAACTTTCAGAATCAAATCCAAGGTGGCTCTGCATTGTTTTAGCCGTATCCGGCATTACCGGATATACCAGGCCGGAAACGACCCGCAGGCCCTCCAGCAGATTGTAGATTACGGCTTCAAGCTGCTTTGTGCTTGATTTTTTCTTGGCCAGCTCCCAGGGTGCGGTCACGTCGATATACTTGTTCATCTGTCCAATCAATTCCCAGACAGCCCCAAGAGCCTTGTGAAAATTAAATTGACTCATATTGACTTCGAACTCAGTGACTGCCTCGGCTGCATTTTTTTCAAGCGTAAATGAAAATTCCTGAGCGATTTCAACATCGACTTGAGGTACCTGGCCTTGAAAATATTTATGAACCATCGCCAGTACCCTGGAAAAAAGATTCCCCAGATCATTGGCCAGGTCTGAATTGATTCTGTTGACAAGCGCTTCCTCGGAAAAACCGGAATCAAGGCCGAAGACCATCTCTCTCATTAAAAAATAACGAAAGGCATCCCGCCCGTATTTATTTTTCAGGGTAAGCGGTTCAACAACATTGCCAAGGCTTTTGGACATTTTGCTTTCTTCTATATTCCAATACCCATGAACATGAAGATTTTTGTAAGTTTCGATACCGGCTGCCTTGAGCATCGTCGGCCAGTATATTCCGTGGGGCTTGAGAATGTCTTTTGCCACGATATGCTGTGCGGACGGCCAGAATTTCGAAAACTTCTCTCCCGAAGGATACCCGAGAGCAGAGATATAATTGACCAGGGCATCAAACCAGACATACGTAACATAATTTGTGTCAAAAGGAAGGGTTATGCCCCATTGCAGTCTTGATTTCGGCCTTGATATGCAAAGATCTTCAAGCGGCTCTTTCAAAAATGACAACACTTCATTTTTGTATCTTTCCGGCTGAATAAAATCGGGATTTGAATTGATATGGTTTACCAGCCAGTCCTGGTAACGGCTCATCCTGAAAAAATAATTGGATTCCTTGATCTGTTCCGGTTCGGTTTCATGGTCCGGACACTTGCCATCGACCAGCTCACGCTCTGTATAAAACCGTTCACATCCGAAACAATACAGTCCCTGATATTCATCAAAATAAATATCCCCGGAATCATAGATTGTCTGAAGCAATTTTTCGACTACCGCGATATGGCTTTTGTCGGTTGTCCGGATAAAATAGTCATGTTCAATTCCCAGTTCCGGCCACAGGTCACGGAAAAGTCGGCTGATTTTATCCACGTAGACTCTCGGAGAGGTGTTTTCCTTCTCTGCCGCCTCAACAATTTTGTCGCCATGCTCATCGGTGCCGGTCAGAAAAAACGTATCGATCTTGCACATTTTATTAAAGCGATTCACCACATCAGCGACAATCGTTGTATATGCATGGCCAAGATGTGGTCTTGCATTCACATAATAAATAGGAGTTGTTATATAACAGGAGCTAGACATTGGTTTTCCCCTCTTCTCATCTAAAGCGTTTCGTATCCCCTGTCGAATCCATCTAAAGGTCCACCTGAAACGCTATCATATTCATCTTTGCATTCCGAACCTTCAGACGCTGTCCATATTCACATCAACCTCCATACCGTCTTCCAGTTTTACAGTCACCTTGCGGTTGATTACATGGTGCCGGACAACTTTTCCCTGCTGCCCGTCAACCGTGACCGTTTTCCCGATACGGGGTGCATGTTCTTTTAATGCTTTATAGGTTTCATTTTCAAAAGTAAGACAGCACATCAATCTTCCGCATTGTCCGGATATCTTGGTTGGATTCAAGGACAGCCCCTGCTCCTTTGCCATGCGAATGGAAACCGGCTCAAATTTACTCATGAATGCCGAGCAGCAGATTATGCGTCCACAACGACCTGTTCCGCCGCACATTTTCGCCTGATTCCGTATTCCAACCTGGCGCATCTCTATCCGGGTGCAGAACTGCTTGACCAGGATCTTGACAAGCTCTCTGAAATCAACGCGCCCGTCTGCCGTGAAAAAAAAAGTCAGCTTGCCTGAATCAAACGTGCTCTCAACTGAAAAGAGGTTCATCTCAAGCCCAAGGATCTTAACCTGCTCATTGCAGAAATCATAGGCCTGCTTTTCAATTTCAGCATTTTTCGTGAGCCGCTGAAAGTCTTGTTCACTTGCCATCCTGTACACTTTTTTCAGCGGTTTGCCCGAGCCGCTCTCTTCAACCGGCATGGGGGGATTAACCACAACACCCAATCCCAGTCCCTGTTCGGTTTCGACAATAACGTGATCGCCGCTTTTAAGAACAAATGCGCCGCTCTCAAAATCATATATTTTCCCTGCGGGTTTAAACCGGATACCAACAACTTTTTTCATAACCTATTTTCCTGTCATTTGCAGGATCATTATTTCCAAAGTCAGCCTTACATTTGCATTGGATTCAATTCGTTTCAAGGCTTCCTGAACAGCCCCAATCCACTTGATCAATGTTTCGGCATTAAATTTCGAGTGTTCTCTCTGGATTTTATTCTTTAAATCGTAATAAATAATTCTGTTGGGTGCATATCTGTAGACAAGCAGATCCCTCAACCATGTCATAAAAATATCAAGGCAGTCCGGAAGCAGTTCTTTCTTGTCCGATAACTTTTCCGCGAACGAAATCGCCACGCCCGTGGATTTTGAACTGAGAGACTCAAACTCCCGGATCAGTCGATCCCGCCTGCCGATCCAGTCCTGCTTGTGAAGGGAAAGCGCTTTCGAAAAGCTCCCGCCTGATATTCTTGCAATCGCGATTGCTTCGCCGTTATCGATTCCATGGGCTTCTTTTAAAAGAACAGCAAGGTCCTGTTCCGGTATCGGGTTCAGCCGGATGTGCAGGCAGCGTGAGCCAATGGTCGGAAGAAGGTCGGAAACCTGTTCTGCTGTAAGTATCAGTATTGTCCGGTCCGGCGGCTCTTCCAGCATCTTCAGCAATGCATTGCCCGCCTCGGGATTCAGCGAATCAGCTTCGGCAATAATTGCAAACCGAAACCTGGACTCATAGGGCTTCAGGGCAAGCTTCCGGCAAAGGTCGCGAATCTGATCAATTTTGATAAAAGAACCGGTCGGTCTGGTAAGGATAACATCCGGATGAATGCTTTTCAAAATTTTTCGGCATGGCCTGCATTGTCCACATGGACCGATGATTTCTCCACGAGCAGCAGCTTGATCTGAAGATTTCCTTATGGTCGAAACTTGGGAAGCAACGTCAGCACAGTTACAAACCATGGAAAACAGCTGTGCCGCCGACTGTTTTCCCACCCCTTTGATCCCTGTAAAAAGAAACGCATGCGGGATGGCATCCTTTACAAGGAAAAACGCCAGATAGTTCAAAAATTTAATCTGTCTTTTCAGGTAGTTATATTCTGAAGACAGTTTAAAATCCGGCAAGGCAACAGGTTTCGTTTTAATAGTCAACCCGATCTTTTAGTTCTTTTCCGCACTTAAAGAAAGGAAGTTTTTTCGGTTGTATCGTGACTTTTTCTCCTGTTTTCGGATTCCTTCCGGTATAACTTTTGTAATTCTTTACAAAAAAGCTGCACAACCCCCGGATTTCCACTCTTTCCCCTTTTGCCATTGCATCTGCCATGGAATCAAAAAAAATCTGAATTACTTTTGCAGCATCTGATTTTGAAATATTCGCTTCATTTTTCAAAGCGGAAATTAACTCTAATTTGTTCATACATCCTCCTTTAGTGGGAATCGAAAAACAGGAAAAATCAGCTTATACTATTAAACCAGAACCTGATAACATGTCAAGCAGTTATGACAATATTTCCGGAACCGGTTCAACATCCTCTTCATTTACATTGACGGCTGCGAACTGGCCAAGCGCCTCAATGTTCACCACAACACGTCCCTGGCCCCGGTATTGGATAAAATGCCCTGTAACCCCGGCAAAAGGTCCTTCAACAACCATGATTTTATCCCCTTTTTTAAAACGGGTGCCGGTAATGATCTCCTCGCCACCTGTCACCATAATCCTTAAAGACTCAATGGTCTCATCGAAAACCGAAAGCGGACCGCTTTGATTCCCCACCAACCGGACCACCCCTACTGTTTTGAGAATTTCAAGATGCTCGGGGGGGTTCAGATTCGATCGGACAAAAAGATACCCCGGGAAAAGAGGAATCTGTATCATCATCTTTCTGTCCTTTCTTTTGCTTTTTACTTTGATCTTCGGCAAAAAAGCCTCGAAGGATTTCTTGTGCAGGCCTTCACTCACCACATTTTCAAACCTGCTTTTGGTATGCAGGACATACCATGCCTGCTTCAACTGTTCTGAGATCATTGTCTCCAATCTGTGTTTTTACGAGTAAAATCCATCCTGTCAATCCGGCCTCACCGAACTCCCGAAACCGCCGAGGCCGTACAGGCTGATCAGTAACGAATAACTGATGTCATCCCGGGTTTCCGTTCTGCTGAAATCAGCGGACCAGCATCCGGACTTATAAAGCAGACTGATTCCGGTTTCAATGTCTTTTTTATCCTCTAAATCTCTTTCCAGTTCGGTATAAATTGAAAATTGCTCTGTAAGCGTTACAAGCAGGCTGAACCGTATCGATTCTGTTTCGTCTTCTTCACGGATGTGCTCGGCTAAAAACCGGTCACCGCGATCATCGGATATTCCCGTGGATACGATATGCCGTGTAAACCGGTTCGTATACGGATTCCAGTTTCCTTCAGACTCTAACGTGAAATAACGGTAGGGGTACAGTTCCAGTTCGCCGAATACGGTTGAAAAAGGCTCTGGATGATCCTCGGTTCCTCTGTCGATATCATAACTCTGCTCCAACTTAAAGCGGCAAAATTTCCGGTAAATCCGCTCCTCTTCATCCTCGCCGTTTCCGGACCGGGATCTTCGCTGTCTCGTGGTCCTTGATGTAAACGTGTTGGTAATGGAATAGGTAATCCGGTTATCCCTTTCCAGTCGATCGACCTCATCAAAAAGGGGATATTCGCCCTGATCCATGTAGGGTACGTAGGTATAAATCACCTGAGGCTTTATCGCGTGCCTTATCCTGTCGACATTTATCCAGCCGGTGTTAAAGATCCTGTAAACCTCCGTGGACAGATCCAGTTTCACATCATAAATCTCACGATGATGCATATCATCCGGAGTTTCTTCTCCATTCTCATGATCTGTCAGATACCATGCGGTCTCACGCACCCCGACCGAGGGCTCAAATGAAAAATAGTTCCGAAATCTCATGGGGACATACAATCTTGGATAAAGATCCGTCCTGTGCCCCTGCTGGCCATCGATTCGATAAAAATAATTGTATCCTGTATCCATCCCCCAGTAAAGCCATGAGCCATCCCAGACCCGCTGTTTTGTGCTGCTGAATTCAATTGAAGGCAGCCTCTGCAAGGTGTTGTCCGTGTCTCTAAAACGGCGGTTCACAACATTGTCATTCCACCTGGCTCCTGCATTAAAGCTATACTGATCCCAGCTTTTGCTCAGGGTGAGGGTGTTATTCCGGACTGTTTCCGAGTAATCATTGAGATCTCTCCCGAATTCTTCGTGAAAATAGGCATCCGTTTCTTCAAATCCCGTATACCCCCTTTTAAACTCGGTTAAATAATCTTGATCACTCACAACATCCAGGTCCAGCCTGACGGAAAAATCCGATGGCAGGGCGTGGTTGTGTTTCATCCGAAACCAGTATCGGTCTGAATTGGGTCGAAGCACATTGTCCTCATCATAACCCCAGTTCCGGCTATTATAACCGGTGCCGTCATCCACCTTGTAGTCATTTAAAAAATCAAACATGACGGTGCCTTTTGATGCGCCGTCAATGACGTAGCGATATTCCACGGCGCCCTTATCCCCTCTTTCCTTCATCCGATCCCAATAAAAGGTTGAATCGCTGTTCTCATTGATTGCCCAGTAAAAAGGCTGCTCATATTCGAATCCAAGCCGGCTGGAATAAGCGAGTCTGGGAGCAAGGAATCCGGTCTGCCGTTTTCTCTTTGCCGGAAATATCAGATAAGGGGAGTACGCTACCGGAACGGTTTTTGCCCACAAGGCGGCATGAGTCACAACACCGTATCCTTCTATCGTCACCCTGGCGCTGGCCCCGGTAACTTTCCAGTCCGGATTGTTTCCGTCACAGGTCGTGACGGTTGTATTTTCTGCGACATAGGTATCTTCTCCGGTTTTTTCGATTCTGTCCCCGGTTATACGGAAGTGACCCTCACGAATGAATACCGTCCCCTGGTAGATAACCCCGGTTTTATGATCCAGATCCAGTTCCATGCGTTCACCGAACATCATGTCCTCACCCGCCTTCATGACAACGTGGCCGGATGCGTAAGCCCGGTGATTTTTTTTATCATACCGGATAACATCCGCCGTCACCTTCCGGTCTTTCCCGGTTATGACCACATCACCGGTTGCAATATACTCGATGAGATTATGGTCATATTCAATCTTGTCCGCCGCGATATGCCATGATTCCCCGGTATCGTTTTCCTGCAGGGTGCTTCGGGCAAATCCATCCGTACCGGAAGCAATCAGCAGCCCAATAACCATCAGCATGAAAATAATGCCACCGGATCGCATACGGCGCGGCATTCCATGTACAACAGTACACGGGTTATGACCGATTGATTTTATTCTTCTTTGTGGCATTCAACTGTTCTAATAAAGATCTATCGTTGTTGTTATTGAAATGCTTCCTTTCGATGAAACGTTTTATACCGGGCCGCGCCAGGCCCGATGATAACCGTTCATTTCAATTCCGCATTCATAACCAGCGCTTATTCAATCTGCTGTCCATGGATCACCCGAATCAGGTTTCCGTATAAAACTAACCTTCCATAAAAAAGTCAAGCGGATCAACAAAATTCCATTCTTTCCCGGTGTTACAAAACAGACTGCGTCAAATCCATCCGGCAGGGTTCCTCGGTAACTTCCCCATGGCTCATACCTTGTAATTCGATAGATTGTGTGTTAAATCTGCCCGCATTCAGTACCATCGCTTCAAAGGGATCGTTTCCAACGTCCGGACTCCCGCATGAGCTCATGGGACATGGAAAATTTAACCAGTTGAGTATATACGATATATTTAAAATCGCAACTTCCGTATGGAAAAAGTTTACTCCGCATGAAAATCATACATATTGTCGGTCGGCAGAAAAACGGAAAAACCACCTTAATCGTCGACCTGATTGCAGAAATGAAAAAACACGGTATTCGTGTCGGGACCCTGAAACACAGCAGCCATGCTCACGAGCTGGACAAACCCGGAAAAGACTCTTTCCTCCACAGAAAGGCAGGCTCCATTCCCTCGGCAGTCGCGACAAAGGATCAGATAGCGGTTTTTCTGCCAAGGGATCCCCATGAAAACCCCTTTGAAAAAATAGCGCCGCTTTTCAACAACACCGATCTGGTCCTGGTGGAAGGATATGGCAGCGGCCCGGGGAAAAAGGTTGAAGTCTGGAGAAAAGAAGCCGGTACGTCGCCCCTTGTCTTTGATCGGGACAACATTGAAGCCGTTATCACAGATGACCCCATCAAAACAGACCGGCCCGTATGGCCCAGAAACGATATCCGCAGGCTTATGAATCTCATTTTAGAACTGGCCGACTTGAAAAAACCATCTGACTGTTTTCAGGATATTCATCTTGCCTCATCCTGAAATAATGCGTAAGAATATACTGGTATTCTGCGATGAAAGCGTTGTAGAACAAGTTCAAGACCGGTTTGCCTGACAGGAGAAAACCATGGAAATCAAAAAATTTACGGATATCGAGCCGACCCGTTTCAACGGCGATGCGGTAAAAGAGGTTACCGGACGTGTGCTGATCGGCAAAAAAGATGGAGCGGAAAACTTCTGCATGAGGCTGTTTGAACTGTCCAAGGATGGATTCTCACCCCGGCACACCCATGACTGGGAACATGAAATTTTCATCTATTCCGGTCAGGGCGCGGTTTTCAGGAACGGAGACTGGGTTCCACTGGAACCGGGCTGTGCCGTCTTCATACCGGGAAACGAAGAGCACCAGATAAAAAATACAGGGGACAAGCCGTTCAGATTTATCTGCATAATACCGGCCGGGCCTCCGGAACTCTGATGGCTTCGTAAAAGTACATTCCAGGCCTTGAAAGTCGAACGGCTTCCAAAACATTTCACCCCAAAAAACCCAGGAGATACGATGAACTCTCTCAATCAGGTAAAGGGCGAACAGATCCACAACAGAAACATTAACATTTCGACCTTCGACTGCAAAAAAGGCGGCATCATCGTAGAGGGCGAACTCAAGGACAATCGTCTCAAATCATACCATAAAATTAGTGGGGAAAAGGCTCTTCCAGGAGTGGTTCACCATATGATCATCCGGATGCACGTTATGGGCGCGGGCCTTGCGATAAAAGATATCGAGGCTGAAATGCCGGAGGTCCCGCGTGATGAATGCCGGGAAACCATTAACAGCCTAAATATCGTCAAGGGCATGAACATCTCGCCCGGATTCACGGTGAGAGTGAAAACCGTTTTAGGCGGTCCAACCGGGTGTTCTCACCTTGCGGCACTCCTCCTGGCCATGGCGCCGGCCGCGGTGCAGGGTTACTGGGCCCATTATGCGAGAAAACCCCTGCCGGATGAATTTTCGACGGACCTCATGAACCAGTACCTCATCGATACCTGCTGGGTCTGGAGAAGAGAGGGTAAATTCGCGCAGGAGCTTCTTGAAAAAGCAGAAGGCCGAAAAAAAGGAGGTTCCCCTTGAAATTCCTGATTATCGGAGGTGACGCAGCTGGAATGAGCGCTGCCAGCAAAGCCAAAAGAAACTGTCCGGAGATGGAAGTTACGGTTCTTGAAAAGACATCGGATGTTTCTTACAGCGCATGCGGCATGCCGTATAATATCGCGGACACGAAAAGGGAGATAGAAGACCTTGTTGTCCGGCATGCCCGGGTATTCCGGGAAAAACAGAATATCAACCTTCACACCGGCCACCTTGTCCGGTCTGTTGATCCAAAAGCGCGGAAGGTTTCCGGGGTGTCCGACCAGGGGACTTCTTTTGAATTTTCCTATGACAAGCTCCTGATCGCAACCGGTGGATCTCCGATCACCCCCGATCTTCCGGGATTTGATCTGCCTGCCGTCAAGGTGCTGAAAAGTCTCGATGACGGCAGAAAAATAAAAGCCTTTATCCAGCAAAACCATGTCCGGAAAGCCGTAATCATCGGCATGGGATATATCGGCCTTGAAATGTGCGAGGCGCTCCGCGCGCTTTCCATTCAGGTGGATATGGTTAAACCCGGACCGGTTTTTATTCCATGGATGGAAAGCCGGCTTTCAAACACGGTCAAAGAGGAGGTCGAGTCGCATGAGGTGACGCTGCATACCGGGCACGAGGTGGAAAAAATTGAATCCAAAAACAACCGGTTGAATGTGGTGTGCAAAGACCTGACCATCGAGGCGGACCTCGTGCTGGTTGCCATGGGAATCCGGCCGAACAGCAAGCTGGCTCTTGACGCCGGTATTCAGAGCGGAGCCGCAAATGCGATCGGCGTAGACAAAATGCTTCGGACATCCGATGAAAACATATATGCCGCTGGAGACTGCGCGGACGCCTGTCATGTCGTCACCGGCAAAAACGTCTGGATACCTCTTGCACTCAGGGCAAATCGGGCGGGCTGGGCCGCGGCGGACAATGTCTGCGGAAAAAATGTTGAACTCCCGGGAATAGCCGGAACCGCTGTGTTCAAGGTGTTTGACCTGGAAGTGGCCCGGACGGGCATTACGGAAAGAGAAGCGTTAAAATCCGGTTTTGCGCCGGTATCGGAAACCATAAAATCCAGATCACGCGCCCATGCGCATCCCGGAGCCTCGACCATATGGGTTCATCTGACCGGTGATCAAAAGACAGGCCGCCTGCTGGGCGCTCAAATGGTGGGAAAAGAAGGAGCGGCGCACCGCATTAACGCTGTGGCGGTCGCGCTGCACAACCAAATGAGCGTGGATCAGTTCAGCCAGACCGACCTGGCCTACGCACCGCCCTTTGGGCCGGTGTGGGACCCCCTGCTCACCGCGGCGAACCAGCTTTTGAAAAAGATGGGGATGCCGTAGTGACGGATTGGCTGAATAAGTATGACGATCCGGCTGTCTGGCGACCTCTCGGCGACATTCCCGAAACCGAGCTGTGGCAAACCCATTACTGGCTCAAGGTAAAACTGATCGATGCGATCCGGGAGCGTGTGCGGCAACGCTGGGCCAAAGGGAATGCCGGAGCCTCCATCCTGCTTACCGGTGGCGCTTTTCTGGAGCCCTCTATTCTTACACTCGGTTTTGCCCGCCGGCTCGCTACCTACAAAAGAGCCCTGTTGATATTCGAAGATCTGGAACGTCTTAAAAAACACTGAAAGATTAGTTCGTCATTCCCTGCAGCCGAACTTGTTTTATAGACATTTTTCACGGAAGGAATGAAACCAGACAGGCGGCTCCTGATAACCGGTAAAAAACCGGTCTCCCGTAAAAAATAAAATTATTCTGAAAATCTTATGGTTTCGATGATAGGATGTATGGTAGGGTTACAGAAACGGCAAAACAATCCGGGCTTCAAACACAGGGATAAAAAATGGGTATGATGTTCTCGATATTCACAAAAAATGCAGTGATCGATGGGAAAACGGTTAAATTCAGAAAAGGAATGACCATCCTTGAGGCAGCGCGTCAGGCCGGCATTGAGATCCCCACGCTGTGCCATGTGGAAAACCATTCGCCCACCGGCATATGCCGAGTATGTGTGGTGGAGGTTGAAGGTTCCCGGACGCTGGTGGGAGCGTGCCATACACCCGTCTCCGAAGGGATGGTGATCCGGACAAACTCTCCAAAAGTACGGGCGGTGCGAAGAGGGGTTGTGGAGCTGATGCTCTCCGCCCATACCGGCAACTGCGTCAACGATCCCCATGCCGAGGATTGCAGACTGCACAACCTTGCTTCGGACCACGAAGTCGGCGCGCCACGGTTTACCATCACCCAGCCGCGATTCTATCCGGCTGAGGATGAGAATCCCTATATCCGGAGGGATCTGTCAAAATGCATTCTCTGCCGGAAATGCATCACCGCGTGCCGGGAAATAGCCGGGAAAAACGTCTTGAGCATTGCCTACCGGGGATTTGAATCCAAAGTGATCGCGGGATATGACACTGCCCTGACCACGAATGAATGCCGGGACTGCGGTATCTGCATCGATTACTGCCCCACCGGGGCGCTGAGCAGATCAAAAGGGTTTCAATCCGATCAAACCGGCCGGGCCGCAAAAGGAAGCTCTCCAAAAAAGAGATCAACACTAAAATCCGGTCGTGTAGAACTGCTGCCCCTGCTCAAGAAAGAACTGGGTGAATGCGGATGCCTTTCACCGGAAGCCATGAAGCGGGTAGCGCAAAAAACAGATCTTCCCCTGAATGAAACCTACGGTGTTTCCAGTTTTTATTCGTTTCTTCCAAGGGAAGGAAACGGAACAAACAGAATACGAATCTGCCGGTGTGTGCCTTGTATGCTGAAAGAAGGGCGGTCTGTGATCACGACCCTGCAGGAGACGCTGGGTATCGGCCCGGGTGAAATCACGCCGGACAAAAAGTTCTCGCTTGAACTGGCAGGCTGTATCGGCGCGTGTGATCAGGCACCGGCAATGCTGATCAATGACAAGCTGTTCGGACACCTGACTCCGGACAAGACCGTGGAGATTCTAAAGGCGTATTAAACCATTTGGAATACAGGAGGCATGCAGTGCCTGAGAAACGCGTTGTATTGAAAAATTGCGGCATTGTCGACCCCCGGGACATATCGTCATACCTGGAAAAGGGCGGTTTTAAGGCTTTCATGAAGGCCCGCGACACCATGAATCCGGACCGGATCATCGACGAAATCAAGCAATCAGGCCTGACCGGAAGGGGCGGTGCCGGATTCAGCTGCGGTTTGAAATGGGAACTTGCCGGAAACACCCGATCCAGACGAAAATATCTGATCTGCAATGCCGACGAAGGCGAGGTCGGGGCATTCAAGGACAGATATATTTTAACCCATGACCCTTTCGGGCTGATTGAAGGAATGTGTATTGCCGGCCTCGCTATCGGTGCCTCCAAGGGTTACATTTACCTGCGGGCGGAATATCATGCCCTGCTGGACCTGCTGTCAAACGCGATAGAGCAGACACGGCGCAAAGGCTTCCTGAAGCATATGGACATCACGATTTTTGAGGGGGCCGGAGCATACATCTGCGGAGAAGAATCGGCATTGATGAACTCCATTGAAGGCCGTCGGGGAGAATCGCGCTTCAAACCGCCCTACCCCCCCAACCAGGGTCTCTGGAAACAGCCCACCATCATCAATAATGTTGAAACCCTGATGAATGTTCCGTTCATCATCCAGAACGGCTCCGGCACATTCCGCTCCATTGGAACATCAAAGAGCCGGGGAACCAAAGTGTTCAGCGTCAGCGGTGATGTCCGGCATCCAGGGGTTTATGAACTGGAGATGGGCACCACCCTGCAAGAACTGGTCATCGACCTGGCAGGCGCCCGGGATGTCAAGGCGGTTCAGATCGGCGGCGCTACCGGCAATATCCTTCCCCAGGACAGGATCGACACGCCCCTGTCCCATGAAACCGTTCTCGGCTCCGGGGCGGTGGTTGTTTTGAACAGCACCCGAAGCATCATCGAGGTGGTTCACAATGACATCGTTTTTCTGCACGAGGAATCCTGTGGAAAATGCACCCCGTGCAGGGATGGCCTGGAAGCCATGATCGAGATTTACGACAGGCTCGTCAGTGGCGAGGGTGTAAAGGAGGATATCCGTGTTCTGGAAGAACTGTCACAGGTGATGTCCCTGGGTTCATTGTGCGGGCTGGGCCAGGCTGCGCCCGTTCCGGTAGTGGATTCGCTGAAATATTTCAAGGAAGAATATACAACGCTGATTCAACAGTCAGCCTATATTCGTAACGTTACCGCAAAAGGGTTATCACGTATCCTGTAGGAGGTTCAGATGGGAGTCTTTTCGGATAAAGAAAAACAAACGATGCGCGAGATGCAGGACAACCTGCAGGCAGATCCTTCTCCGCTCAACGCCTACACCCATATTGGAAAACGTGGCCCGCGCAGGCTGGACGGGTATCTGAAGGCCGGTGGAAAAGCGGACTATACCATTGACGTCCAGCTTCCGGGAATGCTGCACATGAAATTTCTCAACTCACCGTTTCCCCATGCCGGAATAAAAAAAATGGATACAAGCGAAGCCGAGCTGCTGCCGGGTGTCCGATATGTCCTGCGTTATGATAATCCTGAATTGCCGAAACGCGCCAGCCTGGGAAAGGTGGCGGGCCTGTATGGCGATCCTGCGCCGCTTTCGGGAATCGCCCATTTTGAAGGGGAACCGATGGGTGTTGCAATCGCCGCGGAAACCGAAGCCATCGCCGAAGAAGCGCTCTCGCTCGTCAGGACCGAGTGGGATGAACGGCTGTTTCACCTGGATATCCACAAGGCCAAAGAAAAGGAAGTTCACCTGTCGTATCCGGAAATGTATCCGGATTCGAATTACTGGAATAACGGGCTGTTTGATGTCATGACCCAGGGTGATGTGAAAAAGGGATTCGCGGAATCGGAGCGGGTAATCGAATTTCAGTTTACGCGGCGCGGGCATACCTGGATCGGTCCGGAACGTCCCTGCGGGGTTTTCCGATGGAAAGGCGACTGTCCTGAAGTCTGGGTAAAGCAGCAGCGCCCCCACCTGGTCAAAAAAAATCTGTCCACCTGGTATGGCGGCGTACCGATGAATAAGATCCAATTGCACTGTCTATACCAAGGCGCCAGCTTCGGAGGGTGGGTTCAGGTGCCGTGGAATATGGGTCCGTTGTACTGCGCCGGCTTTGTGGCCCGAAAAACCGGCCGTCCGGTAAAGTATGTGTTCAGCCGCCGCGAGGATTTTTATGGCGGATCCATGGACGGCGGGGCATACCGTTTCAAGGTGGGATTCAACACAGACGGCACCATTGTCGCCGTGGAAGGGACATCCACCTGCGAGAACCAGATCTGGCCTATATTCAATCCCATCAATCATCTGCGGGAAAATACCAGAATCCCCCATCTGTGGGGAAAAATCGAAAGTGTATGGGTCAACAAGGGACCGACCGTCCCCACGAGATGCGAACAGCTTCCCACGACCCTGAGTCTGACGGCGATTTTCAGCCGCGTCGCGGCCGAGTGCGGGCTCGATCCGGTGGAAGTGGCCCTAAAGAATGACGGTGTCGAGGGGCATGGCAAGATCCACCTGGACGAAGAGAAAAAAAAGCTGGGATTTCCCGTCATCGACAGCCTGAAGGCATGCGTGGAAAAGGGAAAGGCCGCCATAAACTGGGATGAGAAATGGCACCTGCCCCGCGCGAAACGGCTGCCGAACGGACGGATGCATGGCCTGGGATTTACCTGGACCAATGAGTGGGATGATTCCCTGGGCTCCAGCGAGATGGCCATCCGCATCGAACGAAACGATGGAACCGCTACAATCCTTTCCATGGGCTGCGACAACGGCGTTGACGCGGAAAACACGTACTGCCGTATCGCGGCAGACGAACTGGGGCTGCGCCTGGAAGATGTCCATTACAACCCCCAGGTGGATCCGGGATTTTTTCGCATGTCCCCGGATTCCTCCACGAACCTGTCAGTCAACGGATGGGCCGTGCGGCATGCCGCCAGGATTCTGAAGCAGCGAATTCTGGAAGCGGCTGTCGGACCGACGGCTAAAACCCAGAGAGGAAGTTTCCGTCCTGCATTCCCGGATTGCACGCCGGAGGACCTGGACATCATCGACAGTGTTATCGTGAAAAAATCAGATCCGTCGGAACAGATGAGACTGGCGGATTTTATCCGGGAGGCCGGCCAGTCCGGCCCCATCACCTCCACGGAAAACGCCGGCTTCCGGTGGGCGTTTACAGAACCCCTGTTTGCCTTCAGCTACCACGTGCAGGTGGGAAGTTACAACCCGGAAAATCCAAGACCGCACTTTACCCGGCAGGCGCACTTCCTCGAAGTTGAAGTGGATACCGATACCGGTGAAATTTTCATTACCAGAGTCGTCAACGTCAATGATGTGGGCAAGGCCATAAACCCCATGAGCTGTGAGGGCCAGCAATACGGCGGCTCCATCATGGGTTTGAGCCGGGGGAAATTCGAGGAGATGATCTATGATCCTGCCACCGGTGTCATGCTCAACGGCAACCTGCTGGACTATAAAATAGCGACCACGCTGGATGTGGAAGCACCGATCGAAACGATCCTGATCGAAAGCGGCATGGGATACGGGCCATACGGATCCGTCGGCATTGGTGAAGATGTGGGAACGGTCATGACCGGCCTGATCGGGCCTGCCGTGCACAATGCGATCGGTGTGTGGATCGACGATCACCCGATCACACCGGACAAGGTTCTTAAAGCGCTCGGGAAACTATAACGCGGAGGAAAGAATATGAAGGAGCATGAGATGAAAGACTTCATATGCCCCTATTGCAGCAAAACGTTTGATTCACCGGAAGGGATGAAAAATCACATCCTCACCGATCACCGGGGCAGCAATTTGCCGTCCCGGGAAGGACAGATCCGACTGAGCATCAATGGAAAAAATTATGCCCTGGAGGTTAAACCCGCCTGGACCTTATATCAGCTGATTCATGATCAACTCGGGTTGACCGGTGCCAAGCAGTTTTGCGACCGGGGCGCATGCGGCTCCTGTACGGTCATCATGGAGGGGAAGCCGGTTCTCTCCTGCATGATTCTGGCCATCGAATGCGACGGCAAAACCATCGAAACCGTGGAGGGAATCGCGGAGAGCGGGCATCCGTTGATCAATTCCTATGTCACGCATCATGCAATGCAATGCGGCTACTGCACACCGGGTTTTGTCACGACATCCAAGGCGCTTCTGGACAAAAATCCCGAGCCGACCGAAAAGGAGATCCGAACCGCGCTTTCCGGAAACCTATGCCGCTGCGGAACCTATCCCCAGCATACGATCGCTGTTATGGAAGCCGCTGAAAATTTGAGATCCCAAAAAAAGTAGAGAGGCAGATCCCATGAGAGACTTTACGCATTTCAATGCCCATTCAGTTGACGAAGCTGTTTCCCTTCTGGGCCGTTACGGCGGAAACGCCGGTGTTATCGCGGGGGGCACTGATCTACTCGGCAAAATGAAGGACCGGATATTACAGACCTATCCGGAGGCCCTCATCAATATCAAGACCATACCCGGCCTTAACGCTATCGAAGAGAAAGACGGGATGCTCTCCATCGGCTCACTGGCGACGCTGGCCCGGGTGGCGGAACATCCGATCATCCGGTCAAAATACGCTGCACTGGCTGAAGCCGCAGGCCGGACCGCATCCCCTCATCTCCGCAACATGGGCACGATTGGCGGCAACCTCTGCCAGGATATCCGGTGCTGGTATTACAGGGCGCCTCAAAACCGGTTCTCGTGCCTTCGAAAAGGCGGCGGCAGGTGTTACGCCATCAAGGGGGACAACCGGTATCATTCCATTTTCGGCGGCAGCGTCCGGGGTGGATGTTTTGCGGTGCATCCCAGCGATACGGCACCGGCGCTGATCGCCCTGAATGCCGAAATCCTGACGTCAAAACGAAGCATCAACGTTTCGGACTTTTTTAATGTGGGCATACATCACACAACGATTTTGGAAAACGATGAGATCGTTACGGCAATCCATCTGCCGGAACCGGTTCAGAGCACCCAAAGTGCCTTCATTAAATTCGCCCTGAGAAAATCGATCGATTTCCCCATTGTCAACTGCGCGGCTGCAATCACATTCGAAAAGGAAATCGTGACACATGCCCGGATCTGTCTGAATGCCGTGAGTGTCGTGCCCCGCAAGGCAGTGGAAGTGGAACGGGTTTTACTCGGCAGCGCCATGGATGAAAAAATCGCGGAACAAGCCGGGATGGCCGCTGTAGCCGACGCAAAACCCATGGAGAGAAATGCCTACATGGTGCCGATCACCAGAACCCTTGTCACAAAAACGATCCTGGCGTGTGGTAATATCAATGGAGGCTGATCAAAGATGAAATTTTCGATCCTGATGGGTATCCTGCCCCTGATCATAAAGCTGAACATCAAAACAAAAAAATATGTCCGTGATATGCTCAGCACCCAAAATTACCGGTTTGTCATGATGACAAAGGACAAAAAAAAGGGGAAGCGGTTTATTTTCCAGGATGGGACCTTTTCCGCGGATAATGTCCTGACCGAGTATGAACTGGCCTATGTATGGAAGGATGGGAATACAGCCTTTAAAGTTCTCACGAATCCGGATCCCACCGGTCTGTTCAAGGCGGAAGCCAACCGGGATCTGGAGATAAGGGGCGACCGGACACTGAGTATCCCGTTCAACATTTTCCTGGGGTATGCCACCGGCAATTTTAAAAAAAAATAACCGCCCATGCAGGAGAAAAAATTGAAAATACATGTTGAATACGCGGGATTTCTCAATGCACGGGAGATTGAAAGGAATCCCGTGGTCGAGATGCCGGAAGACAGCACCCTTTCCGATTTATACCTCCGGCTGGGTGTTAAGGAAAATCATGGGGGTATGCAATCCTTCATCAACCATGACGCGGCCTGGAAATCCACAAAATTGAAAAACAATGATCATGTTACGATTGTATCGATCGTCACGGGCGGGTGATGGTTTTCGGGCATATGGAACAGCAACGCATATGATATAGCGATGGATGATATTTTTACAGCGGTATTCAATTTTCTGAAAACAGGCGAAGAGGCAGTGCTCGTAAGGGTTGTCAGCGATCAAGGCTCGACACCCCGTTCAGCAGGAGCCAGGATGGCGATCGGCCGAAGCGGGCAGATCGTCGGCACGATCGGCGGCGGGATAGTCGATGCCACCGCAATCCAAAAGGCCGAGGAAACATTTGAAACCACCTGTTCGGCTGTCTCGACAATCGATATGTCTGCCGAAGATGCTGCCGGGGCCGATATGATCTGCGGCGGCAGGCTCGCGTTCCTGTGCGAGTATATTCCTTCGGATGATCAGACCATCCGTTTTTTTGAATCTCTCAGCGCGACGCAGCGATCGAACCGGTACCATCTGTTATGCACGGAATTCGACAACAATGAAGAATGCCCCAGGACTGTCCGCCGGTTTCTGTTGACAGACGGAGATCTCCATAAACCATTTTTCCTGTCACCGGATTTTCAAAACACGCTCCGGGAAATGGCCAAGACCATCGCCGGGTCCGCTTTCGTTGTCATGGACGGCCGAAAATACTGCATCGACGTTCTTGAAGGCAGGGAATCCCTGGTTATCTTCGGTGCCGGGCATGTCGCGAAAGAAGTCGCCGCCCTTGCCGCGAATGTCGGTTTCCGCATCATCGTCCTCGACGACCGGGAGGAGTTCGCCAATGAAAAGCGCTTTCCCGCGCCTGCCGAGGTTTTCGTGCTGGATTCGTTTGAGGAATGCTTCCAGAACCTTGACAGCGGCAAACGCAGCTATATCGTAATCGTAACGCGGGGACACGCTCATGATAAAATCGTATTGGCCCAGGCCTTAAAAACAGATGCAGGCTACATCGGAATGATCGGGAGCAGAAAAAAACGGGATGCCATATACAACGCCCTCCTGAAAGAAGGCTTCACCGACGGGGATCTTAAAAGGGTGCACTGCCCCATCGGTCTTCCAATTGACACGGAAACGCCGGAGGAGATCGCGGTGAGCATTGTGGGGCAGCTGATACACCTTCGATCGCAGAAAAGATGATGGGCCGGCCTGACATAACGGCAGTCATCCTGGCGGCAGGCTATTCCAGCCGGATGGGGTGCTTCAAGCCCCTGTTGAAAATCGGGGAGCAGACCTTCCTCGAAAAAGCGGTTTCCCTGTTCAGAGACACGGGGATATCTGACATCCGTGTCGTTGTCGGAGATCGCAGGGAACGCATTGAACCGATTCTTGAAAAAGCCGGAATACAAACCATCGTCAACGCAGCCAACAGCCGGGAGATGTTTTCCTCCGTGCTTGCCGCGCTCCATGAGCTGGAGCCCGTGGTCCGGTCGATCATGCTGCTGCCTGTCGATATCCCCCTGGTTCGGAGCTGGACCATCCGATATTTATTGCAAAAGCACCACCTGGACCGGGATCGAATCCTGATACCCTGCTTTCAGGGTAAACGGGGCCACCCGGTTATCATCCCCGCGAAACACTTCAGCGTCATCAAACAGTGGACCGGAAAAGACGGCCTCCGGGGCGCCCTCAGCCGACTTGCCGATAAAACGACCTCCGTTCCGGTGGCGGACGCCAACATCCTTTTCGATGTGGACACGCCTCATGACTATGAAGCCTTAAAAAAACGATGGTTGAACAATGCGGTCCCGACCCGGGAGGAGTGCGAGGCGATCCTCAAGGATGTGGTTTGCGTGGAGGAGAGGATTTACGCCCATGGCCTTGCCGTATCCAGGGTGGCGGAAAAGATATGCAATGCCCTGGTTCGTTCAGGCGGATTGCTGGATTGCAATCAGGTGGTTGCAGCCGGCCTTCTTCACGATCTGGCCAAGAGAAATCCGCGCCACGATCAGAAAGCAGCCGAAATGCTGACGGAAATGGGTTATGCCGGGATCGCGCCGATTGTAGCCGCCCATACCGATATCGCATGTTCTCCAGATGAGCCGATCAATCCTTCCGAAGTGCTGTACCTGGCGGACAAGCTGGTAAGCGGAACCGCGATTGTTTCTCTTAAAAGGCGGTTTCAGGATGCGCTTCAAACATACGGTCATGATCCGGAAATCAAAAAGAAGATTGAGAAACGATTTCAAAATGCCCTGCTGATCAAAAAAAAAGTTGAAACAGTTGTCGGAAAGCCGTTATCAGGATATATGGACACAGGATGATGTGTGTTTACCTTAACAAGGCGACCTGCTTCCGCCATGAATTCGGAGACTGAACATGAAACTGAAATACTTTATGCCGTTGATCACATTTTTTATTCCAACATGGATTCTTACCTATTTTTTCTGGCCTGAAGCGTTTTCACAATACCCCAGGCAGAACATGGAAAGCCTGATCGGGATGCTCGTCATGTGGTTTTTCATGGGACTGAACTATTATCTGGGCATCCGGTCGGTTGTTGCCGATACAAAAGGGAAACAGTAGCCTTTCTATCGATTGCGGCTCATACCGTGCGATAGGGCGCACTGCGGATATCGTGAATGGGGGACGGCTGCGGACAAAAAATTGCTCATTTGAATTCACTGTATCATAATGGCTGCGCAACAACTAAAGGAGTAAATTAAACTATGGATACAAATGCAGAATGGATGCTAAAAAAATATAAAATGTTTTCGATTATCTATGACAATATTTTTGATATTCTTGAGAAAATTGTCTTTGTGGAGAAAGATAAAAACCCTAGATTATTGCTATCTAAAAAAATTCAGGAAGAAGGTGAAGGATTCGATATATTGGATGTCTGCTCAGGAACGGGCAAAGGATCTATTTCCATTGCTGATACGAATAATAAGATTATTGGAATAGACATCTCTCCTCACATGCTCGCTCTTGCGAACAAAAAAAAATATAAATTAAAAATTGAAAATATTTCTTTTATGGAAATGGATGTTAGAAAAATGGATTTCCCCTCTGATAAATTTGATATCGAGATGGTATCTTTTGGCCTGCATGAAATGGAATATGAATTAATGACAGTCGTTCTAAAGGAGATGCACAGGACATTGAGGAGGGGCGGCAAACTGTTTATTCTTGATTATGCAACTGAAGACCGATTTATTCTAAAACAAATTTATTCTATATATTTGAAGCTCTCTTATCCGGAGCATGTCCGTAGATTTTTGGAATATGACTGGAATCAGATATTGACGGATATTGGCTTTCATATGGAAGAAATTCAAAAATGCACAATATCTCAAATAATTTGCGCAACAAAGCTATAATCATCGCCACAAGGATTAAAGTCAGCGGAATCAGAAACATTATGCGATTTGACAACAAGAAAAGAACAAGAAAAAGGTAAGGAAACCCACAATACGAAGGAGCACACGAATGAAGCAATGGATTTTCCTTTCGGTAGCGATCGTCAGCGAGGTAGTTGCAACCTCGGCGCTGAAAGCATCTGAGGGTTTTTCTCGCTTGTGGCCATCGCTTGTCGTCGTCGTTGGGTATGCAGCAGCATTTTACTTTCTGTCGCTTACCCTCAAAACAGTTCCGGTTGGAGTGGCTTATGCTATTTGGTCGGGAGCGGGGGTCGCTCTTATTGCTTTAATCGCATGGCTCGTGTTCGGGCAATCCCTGGATATTCCGGCAATCATCGGTCTACTGCTCATTGTTGCGGGCGTGGTCGTTCTCAACCTGTTTTCCAAAACCGTTTCTCACTCATAAAACCCCAAATCCATCATTCCACCGGACCTGCTCGAAAAGCCACGCAGGTCCGGTGAATTCAACCGTTCAGCGTTTTTAATAAGAGATCTGGAAGTTTCTGAAATATATTCCATGAGATCGGCATATCCAATCTCCCAAACATCACACTACATATCGCATACAAAATACTGTTGACGCACAATCAACTTAGGCATATAGTCAAAGCAAAGTCTTATCCTTGACACACTTCCTTTGGACGTGGTATCAAAAAATATTTAATTAATATCAAAATTGTATATATTAATCCTCTGTCACATTATGGCAATGAATTGTTTTTTTGATTATACATAGTGGCCAAGCGCCTTGACTTATGCATGGAGACTGCATCCCCCTATAGCGGAACACGCCCTGCCGTTGCTGTTCATATTTTTTTTGGGGGGCCAGTTCATTGACCGGAGTATCGATAGTACCCAACATCTAACATATAGAGGCCGATTGATCTCAAAATAACCTTTACGCCTCGCAATAAAAACAGATCGAATGTTTTTCATGGCGTTGTCGTGTTTTACGCCTGCAAATAACCACAGCTTTTTACATGAATCACTAAATACTGATGTGTTTTTAAGATGTGAATCAAATCGAGGAGGGGACATGACGGGAAAAGGTCGGTCAACCGGCTGCGCATTTTTATTACTTTTCTTCTTGGTGGCGGCATGCGGCGTCGACTCGCCGGTGGACACCAAGAAAATGACCTCCCAGCCAAAAATGTACGTTGGCTCGGACACCTGCAAAATGTGTCATCTCGAGCATTATGACTCATGGAAAATGACATTGCACAGCAGGATGAGTCAGGATGCCGTCAAAAACAAAGATGCCATTCTGGCTGTCTTGAATGAAAAGGCCATTCGCGCGGATCTCGAAAAAATAGCGGACAAACTGGAAGTTCCGCCCAATGAGATCATGGTGCCGGAGAAGGAAAACATCAAATACACGCAAGGCAGTCAATGGAAACAAAACTATATCGTCGAAAAGGACGATATCTTGTATGTAGCCCCGGTTCAGTACAATGTGGACTCTCACGAATGGGTCGCTTATCATGAAAAAGACTGGGATCGGCGGCCATGGCTGGAAAAATGCGCTGGTTGTCATACAACGGGTGTCGATTTGGAAAAAAGAACATTCCAGGAATTGGGCGTATCCTGCGAAGCTTGTCATGGCAAAGGCTCCTGGCATGCGGCCCTGCCCAAGACCGCCTTGTTCGAGAAACGCCAGACAATCGTCAATCCTGCCAAACTGACCATGGGGGTGGCGGTTCAAATCTGCGGCTCCTGCCATAACCGCGGCGAGGCGACCATGAATCCGGAAGCGGCGTGGCCGGTCGGGTATGAACCCGGGGAAGCGCTTGAACGATACTATAAATCCACTTCCTTCGCTTCCGGCGATATCAAGAACGTCTATGCAAATGAATTTTCAAAAGGCCATCATCAGCAGTACATCGACTGGTCCCTTTCCCAGCATGCGAAGGAAGGAGTGACTTGCACGTCGTGCCATTATGTTCACCAGATCGGACTGCCGCCCACGCGTTCGCAAACAATGTTCGCGGGATCCAAGCAGTGCTTTGAATGCCATGTGATGGTCAACAAACTGTCGGCGCACAACATTCATTCGTTTGCCAACTGCATTGGCTGCCACATGCCGAGAATCGCCACCAGTGCAGAATCCGGGGATATTCACAGCCATGTTTTCATTACGCTTTTGCCGAAAGACACCATGAAAAACCCTATGATACCCAATTCATGCCAGAGTTGTCATAAACATAAGAATCACAGTCTGCAGAAACTGCAAACCGCCTATCAACCCACCCCCAGCATACTGGGTGACGATGACGGCGGAGACAGCGGCGGTGATTACGGTGAATTTGGTGAATTCGGCGCTCCTGAATAATGGATAATAAAGAGGCGCATCGTATGGTCAACCGCATTGAAAGAATCGCGTATATTCACTTTCCGATTTTGTTGTCGGCGGTTCTTTTTTGTATGTCGCAGAGCGTCCTTGCACAGGAAGAAGTGACTGCCGGCCTGCGTCGCACCCGGGATCATATCAGCACCGGCTACTACGAACAATATGAAGTGCGACCCCGTCATCAGCGGCCGAAAGTTCCGCTTCCAGGGGTCAGACGGGATATATTTCCTTACAGCCCCACCGCCGCCGAAACCCGTATCCGGACGCGCCTGCCGGATGCGCATCGCGGTTTGCGTTTCTACGAGCGCCGCCAGTGCTGGGATTGTCATATCGAGGAAGCAAAAAATAACCATACAGTGATGGGGAACATCACTTGCCGGCAATGCCACGGACCGGAGCCGATTGCCGGCATCAACTATTATTACGGACCATTGAATCCGATTCGGCGGCATGCATATGTCTGCGCAAAATGTCATGAAGGTGCAGGCGCCTCGTTCGCGACTTATGTCATCCACGAACCGGCCGCCGGAGCGCCTGAAACGCTGGTCGAATTTCCTGAATTATACTATGTGTCCTGGTTCATGCTCGCTCTGCTGATAGGGACCCTGGCATTCTTCATACCGCATACGTTTCTTGTCGGATTGCGGGAGCTGTTCGGCCGGAAAGGGAGGCCAACGGAATGAGAACGATACGCTATATCCAGCGATTCAGCAAGACGGAACGGCTCTTTCATCTTTTTTTGATGCTCACTTTTCTGTTCCAGACCGTTACCGGTTTCGGAAGATTGTATGGTTTGACCCCCTTCGGGAGCGCGGTGATCAAACTGTTCGGCGGTTTCGAAACGACCGCTTTGCTTCATCAAGCGGCCGGCATACTTATGACCGCCGGTTTTCTTTTGCATGTCGGATTTCTGCTTGCCAAAATAAAACCGGGAATCATACGCGAAATACTGACCGGGCCGGACTCGATTGTACCGAATATGAAGGATGCCCGTGATATGCGGCAGAATCTGCTACATCTGTTTGGTAAAGCGCCGGCTCCCAGATTCGAACGATGGACATATTGGGAAAAATTCGATTATTGGGCCGTATTCTGGGGGATGCCGCTCTTGGTGATAACCGGCTTTATGCTGATATTTCCTTTGCATGTCAGCCGCGTATTGCCGGGCTGGACTTTGAATATCGCAGGGTATCTGCATCGTGCGGAGGCGGTTCTTGCGGTCAGTTATATTTTTATCGTTCACTTCTTCATCGGTCATTTGAGACCAATGACTTTCCCGATGAACGAGGCCATGTTTTCCGGAAATGTCGAAATAGAAGAGGTGGAACTTGAAAAGCCCGAATGGGTTGATCGTCTTTCACGTGAAGGGCGCTTGACGCATTTGTCGGCAAGACAGCCGTCAAGCTGGTTCAGAGCGGTCTATCTGATTTATGGATTTGCTGCCGTGGGCTTGGGCGTTTACCTTTTGGTCAACGGAATATATTTCAACTCTCATATACGGCTCCATTGAAACCATTTTTCGATATGGGGGGCGTGATTAAAAAAAATGATAATTCGGTAGTTAAAACAGTTGAAGCGGCTGGACTCGGTAAATGGAAGAATTATGATGTGACCGGGTTCCACGGACTGGAGACCGGTTTGCCCTTGCTGATCGGCGCTGCCGTTTTTTTCACCAAAATAATCGGGTAGACTTTCGTATGAACGCAATCGGAAAAAGGTATGCCTGTGAATCGACCGAAGTCCATGCATCGCATGAGACCCGAATGCCCGATTCATTTTATGCAATCAATGGAGTGGACGTGATCTTGATCGTCGCCGTCGTGTGCGTCTTTGTCGGTGTTTTTCTCTATTCGGAAACGGGTTTCGATTCAACGGCGCTCGTCGGATCGCAGGCAAAAGGCGCCGTTTTTTCGGACGGGGTTCGCACGATGCAAATGGATTTGCATAAAAATAGAACTTACGATCTGGCGGACGGAAGGATGCGTATTGAAACAAAGGACGGACGCATCCATGTCGTCCGGTCGAGTTGTCCGAACAAAATTTGTGTCAATTCAGGTTGGATAGAATCTCCAGGTCAAATCATCGCATGTGTCCCGAATAAAATCATAATTCAGGTTGATACAGGCCGGGCGCCACTTTTGGACGCCGTGGTGGAATAGGGAGGCGACTATCGAAATGACGGTTTCAGCAACACGGACGCGTAAAACGGATATACAAAAAATGGCATTGTTGACAGCCTTTGCCTGCGTGCTGCAGATATCCGAATCGATGATTCCGCACCCTGTTCCAGGGCTGCGGCTGGGACTGGCCAATATGATCACCCTTGTGGCCCTGGTCAGGCTGGGATTCCGATGCGCTATGGAAATCGCGGTACTCAGGACATTGTTGAGCGCCATCATTATCGGCACATTCATGTCGCCCACTTTTCTGCTCAGTATTTCCGGAGCAGTGGCGAGCACGCTCGGAATGGGCGGACTTATGTGGGTGGCGAGGCGGCGATCCCGAACAGCGCCGAGCATTATCGGTATCAGCATCATCGGTGCATTGATCCATAACATGGTTCAACTGTATCTTGCTTATTTTCTGCTTGTCAGACACGGCGGTGTCTTCGTCTTTTTTCCATGGCTGTGCGCCGGCGCTTTGATCATGGGATGGATTAACGGTGTCGTTGCGGGCGCAGTCTGCAGAAGGCTGACGAACGAGCCGTGCTCAAGGGTCGGTATGGATGGTGATGTCCGGGAAAGCGAGCCGCTGCGGATCGATCAATTCCAGGCAGGGAATGCGCTTCTTTACAAGCTGCCGGCGGAAATCAAGATCGGTGCCGTTTTCGTGCTGGCGACGACGGTGCTGATAATCGGCGATATCCGACTGATGGCTTGTCTGTTCGGGTTTTTGGGACTGATCGCGGCTATTTCGAGAATATCCGCGGCGTATTTACTATCCAAAGTATTGCGTTTCACATCGTTGCTGTTGGTAGCCTTTCTGTTGCCGGTTTTATTTAACGATGGGACGGACATTTTTTTCCGCATAAGCGGTCTTGCAATCACCGGGGAGGGAATTTACGCGGGCGCCGCAGCCAGTCTGCGGATCATGTTCCTGATCATGGTCAGCGCTTTGGTAATGCGCACGACTTCACCGACCGAATTAACCGCTGCTTTGGGCAATCTGATGCGTCCTGTGAAGTTTTTCGGCATTTCCGACAAACGGATGGCGGAGATCCTTGCCATGTCATGGACCTTTATACCTTCAATCTGGGACATAGCGCGCGACAGGATCCGCAAGGGCAAATTCACAAACGTTAAAAATATACGCAATCTGTTGCCCATGTTGGTGGAGCTGATCGCAACACTTTACAATCAAACCGAAACGGAAGGCGGCCCGCGAAACACCGTTGCCGGGGATTGTTCCGGCGAGTTGGCCGGGCGTTCACATAAACCGGAAGCGGGAGACGAGTCAAAAGCGGACTCGGATCATTGTTCCGTCCGGGATGATATCGAAAACGCTGTCTATCGCTTGATTCATGTCGAAACAACGATGCCAGCATCAAACCAAGCTCGAGAGGAATAAGCAAAGCAGGCTTGTCAAACGAACTGTTGAACAACGCGTTTTGATCTTTTATCAAAGGAGGCTGCAAAATGAAAAGGCGTGCAATTTTCGCCGTTACGTGCGTGCTCTTGATTTTGATGGTGGGAACAGCCGGTTCGGACGAGTTGGCGGATCTTCAGGAGAAGGTCGATAAGCTTGAGGAGAAAACCACCCAGCAGGAGAAGGAACTCAAAGACCTGGAGAAAAAACAGAGCCGCCAGGAACAGTCGATCAAGCGGATGAGAAAGAAACCATCCCCCGCGAAGGTGGTGTCGGAAGCTTTGGGAAAACGGGTTACCATCGGTGGGCATTTCAAGTTTTTTCTAGCTGATTTCGCTCATGGAGAACGCAATGGTGTTGACCAGAACAACAATCTGACGGCCGGTGTCGACGAGTTGTGGCTGTATTTTAACAAGCAGCTTACCGATTGGCTGAGTCTGGATGTAGCGCCGACGCTTCGCGTCTCCGCAGGAGCTACGCCGTCGCTGGGTTCGGACATCGTCAGGCCTTCCACTGTGTCGATAGACCTCGATCTGGATGAAGCCTACATGACCCTGCGGCTGCCGTATCGAATCGAAGCGAAGGCAGGCGCTATTTATCCCTACTTCAGCGAGGACTATGCCAGCCGGGTCTGGTGGCACGAATTGTATCATGCCAACAACGGACTGGTAACCCTCGAAAACTGGCAGTCGACCGGCATCGAGTTGTACAGGAATTTCAATTTCGAAACCTTCTCGCTACCTATCTATTTTTATCCCTATTTGAATGGCCTGGACCGGATCCGTACGAACGACAGCCGTTTTACGGACAATAATGCCAACAAACATTTGCTACTGCATGTGGCGCCGGTTATGTATCGGTTCGGTGGAAAAATCCGTTTGTTCGGCTCCTTCGGATGGGGTGTGTGGGATGATGAAGGCGACAATAACTCCTGGCAATTTGCCAGCGGAATGGATCTTGGATACAAAGGCTTCAGCCTTATGGGTGAGTATATGGCCAAAATCCGGGAGGATTGGGAATTGGCTGACGGCTCGCTGGAAAATGCCGATGACACCGGATGGTATGTCCGATTGATGTACACCTTCAACTCAGATTGGCGGGCAGTGGTAAAATACAGCGACGTCGACCTGTTCTATCCCGGTACCGACAGGATGCTGGAAGACAACTATAAAAGCGTTGCCGTCGCCGTCAACTATTGGCTGATGGACAACTCCACGATAATCCCCCAGATCGAATATGTGGACTCAAGCCGTTCGGACAATTCCGAAGAGCTTGATTATTTCCGTTATACGCTGGGGTGGCGGACCACCTTTTGACTCAGAGCGCATTGAAACGATCGGAGGCGTCTTGACGACGGCATGAAATCATAATGCATCATCGTGCGAAGCAAATAGTTATGAATGGATCAACCAATTCGATAAAAAATCGAGGCAATAAAAACGACAGCAATCGCGGTACGAAAAAAATACCGGTTATCACGGCTGTTGTCGTGCTGATGGTCGCCGCTGTGCTGGTCGGCATGCGGGGATACAACCGCTATCGTTTTCATCTGGAAAAAGATGTGGCATTGATTATGGATTCATATGTATCCATTTATGCGATCGGTCCCCAAAAGATTACCGCGCCTGCTATCGCGAAAGCGTTTGACCGGATGCGGGAGGTCGATGCCAAATTCAATGCCCATAATCCGGAAAGCCCGGTTTATGCGTTCAATCACGATGGCATTCCGATATCGGATCCCGAAATTATAGATGTCGTCAGCGCTGCTCTTGATATCAGCCGGCGGACCGGTGGTGCCTTCGATATCACCATCGGGCCTCTTCTCGAAATATGGGGCTTTACCGGCGGCAGCCCCCATTTGCCTTCAGAAAAGGAGATACGAGAAAGCCGCGATCGCATCGGATATGAATACCTGGTTGTTTCGGACGGTCGTCTGGAAAAAAGACATCCGGAAATCCATATCGATCTGGGCGCAATCGCCAAGGGGTACAATGTCGGCCAGGCGGTTTTGGTATTAAAAGAGAACAATGTCTCGTCGGCCCTTATCGATGCCGGGGGGGATGTCTTTGCGCTCGGCCGAAAGGGAAACACCCCCTGGAAGGTCGGGATTCGCAATACGCGTTCGGCCGGGGTGATGGGATACATCGAAGCGGAAGATATCGCCATTCTCGGTTCCGGAGACTATGAACGGTATTTTATCGAAAACGGCAGACGCTATCATCATATCATCGATCCCGCAACCGGGTATCCCGTTGAAACATTGAGCGGTGTAACCCTGTTGCACCCGGATCCGATGATCGCCGATGCATGGGCAACAGCTGTTTTTGTACTCGGACCGGCAAAAGGACTCGAAGCCGTGGAGCGAATACCCGACATGGAAGCACTAATGGTCACTTCCGCCGGGGAAAAAATTATGTCCTCCGGCGTGAAAGGCAGTTTGAAGCAACTGAATGTTACTGATTGAAAGGAAACAACAATGCGAAAACATTTATTATTCATTTCAATTTTATTTATTACCACTTTTTTGTCCCATACTTGTTTCGGTTTCACTCTCCTTACCAAGGAGGAAGCGTTGAATGCCATATTCGGTAAATCCGGCGAAATTGTCGTCGAAACAAAAGAACTTACCGATGAGATCATAGACAAAGTGTCCGAGCGCCTGGGCGGAACCATGGTTTTCGTGCAGACGGGGTCCGAGTCTCAACCGGTCGAGGAGCAATGGGAAGTCGATTTTTATTTCGCCACTAAAAACGGGAAAAAGTACGGTGTGGCCATCATTGAGGTTCAACCTGGAAAATGGGGTCCTGTGGAGTTCATTGTGGCCATGGATCTGAAAGGCGTTGTGCGCAACGTGAAAGTGATGAGCTATCAGGAACAAAGGGGCCGTCCGATCGCCCAGAGCAGCTTCCTGAATCAATACAGAGGTAAATCCAGCCGGGATCAATTGCAAGTCGGCAAGGACATAATCGGTATCAGCGGCGCCACTATCTCTTCCCGTGCGGCGACATTTACGGTGAAGAAGGCGATTGCTCTTTATGAAGTGATTTATCTGAATAAATAGAAGCCCACTAATTTAAAGACAATTCAGGGAGGTCGTTATGACTAACGATTGGTTGAAAATGTTGGGCATGGTATTAGCCCTGGCGGTAAGCCTGCCGTTTGCTCTGTTGAGTTGCACCAATCAGAGCGGGCAGGGCGAGGCGGACAAGGTGACCCTGGCGAAACAACAATATGATGAGCAATGCAATTTCTGTCACGGTCCAGGGCGCACGGTCGATGTGGAGACCGTCCACCAATCGACTGCTGACACGATTGATGCATCGATAACAGGTGTGACTGTAACCGACGGCCTTGCCACCGTCAATTTCCAGATACACGATAGTAAAAACCAGTTGATCCCCATCACCGGCATGAGCGCGGGCAGTGTCCGTTTTGCCCTGGTCAAGCTGAATCCGGCAACCGGAGAATGGCAAAGTTACATCAATACCACCGAGACAAAGAGCGCGGGAGACCCGGGTTCGGCGCCCGACGGTACGACCGTGGTGCAGGCGACCTACGAAACAGGGAGAACTGACGGCGGGGTTTTTACCGACAACGGTGACGGTACCTATTCCTATCAGTTTTCATTCAATCTGGCCACTGTGAGTTCGCCGATGGCGGTCACCTATGAGCCCACCGCGACGCACCGTGTCGCGATACAGATCAGCGGCAACAAAACGAATCCGTATCGGGATTTTGTGCCTGACGGTTCTACGGTGACGGACACCCGCAACATCGTTATGAATGCCTCGTGCAACGAGTGCCATATTAAATTAGGGTTTCATGGCGGAGATCGCATCGCGGTTGATTATTGCGTTACGTGTCACAACCAGGGCACCAGCGACGCCAACAGCGGCAACAGCGTCGATTTCGGCGTCATGATTCACAAAATTCACCGCGGCGTAAATCTGCACGCGGTAGAATCGGGCGGTGAATACGCCATATGGGGATACCAGAACTCCAAACACGACTATTCCGAGGTGGTTTATCCGCAGGATATCCGCAATTGTACCAAATGTCATACCGGTGCAGCCGGCGATGAAAATGCCACCGCTGACGGAGACAATTGGAAACAGAAACCGACGATGTCGTCCTGTGGTTCCTGTCATGACGGCGTCAGTTTTGCCGCGACGGTCCCGGAAGGGTTCGTGGCACATTCCGGGGGGCCGCAGACCGACAACAACAGTTGTGTAACCTGTCATCCTGCCGACAACGGCACAGCGGGTGTGGTCGGATCCCATGAGATTCCGGAGCAGGTCGCCGCGGCCAAATTCAAATACAACATCATCAGCATTGCAAATACGGCGCCCGGTTCGTATCCGATGATCACTTTTTCGGTCACCGATCCGACAAACAGCGACGCTGCTTATGATATCATGAGTGATCCTGCCTTTACCGCCGGCGGTGGAGTCAGTCGTCTGGCTGTGCTGATCGGCTGGGACGCCGCCGAACATGACAATACCGGTAGCAGCTTTACGCCCGGACAGCCCGTATCCATCAACCCTTTGGCCTCCGGCATGGCCACCGCCAACGGTGACGGCACTTTCAGCGTGACTTCGCCGATACCGATTCCCGCCGATGTGACCGGCAGCGGGGTCGTTGGAATGGAGGGGCATCCTGCCGCCGAATCCGATTCCGGTGAATATACCTTGCGCGTTCCTGTTACAAGTGTCGTCCAGTATTTCGCCATAACCGATGCGGCCCCGAAACCGCGACGAACGGTCGTGGACACGGCCGATTGCCGGCAATGTCACGGAATGTTGAGCCTGCACGGCGCCAACCGGAACAATGAAACCCAGTTGTGTGTCATTTGTCACAATCCGGAAGCGACTGATATCAACCGCCGTCCGGCCAATATCGCAGCCACGACGGATGGTAAAACAGAAGAGACCGTTGACTTCAAATATATGATTCATGCCATCCACGGCGCCCAGATGCGCGAAGACGGCATCGTTGTTTACGGATTCGGCAACCAGGAGCACGACTTCAGTCACGTGGAAATGCCGGCCGGGTCGGACAATAACCGGAACTGCGCCGGCTGCCATGCCACCAGCACCTATCAATTGCCTCTGGCTGCCGCGGTAGCGCCCACAACCATCAAAACCGGCGCGGATCTGAGCACGCCGGACGACGATACAAATCTGACGCCTGCGACGGCGGCCTGTTCTTCCTGCCATGAGAATTTGGCAGCCAAGACACACATGTCAAGCCAAGGCGGCAAATTTGATTTTGTTCCTTTTGCAGCCGAAACCACAGTCGACGAGGCCGCGCTTGAATGCGCGCCCGGTGTCGTGTCCGCACAACCGGTAGGGCATACGCAGGATACAAGCTGCTGCGCTTGTCACGGCTGAAAATCGGGAGTCGCCCCGCGCACGGTCGTAGAGCAGTGCGCGAGGCGACTGCCTTACCCCGTATGGTATAGTGAGAGTGAATGGGCGTGGTGTTGATGCCCTGGGCGCAATATAGAACAATGGGGGAATTGATCAGAAAACCGAAAACACCGTCCCCCACCAGGTTCCAGAACGCAACGGAAACAAAAAAGTAGATCGACCATTTATAGGCGTAATTCTCGCCGCCGTCCCGGATCACCCGCAGATTATACGCCGCTTCGAATCCCAGAAGGGACAGGGGCACCACTTCCAGGGCCGAAAACACGGCCCCCCAGAGCGATAATAGCACTCAGCGCTCCCGCCTAGTAAAGATGATGAAACGTGCCGATGACACCGGATCCGAGATAGAGAAACACGGTGAAATAAATGGTCGTCAGGGCGAATTTTTTGCTGACAGCCCCGATATGGAACAGCAGAAACGCCATGATCACCGTGGCGAACACTTCAAAAAATCCTTCTACCCACAGATGCACCACCCACCAGCGCCAGTATTCCGCATCGGACAAGTGGCTTCCCTTTCCGTACAAAAGGCCGGCCATGTAGAAAAGCGGGATGCAGATGGAACTGTACAAAAGCATGTGGGTGAGGCCGCCTGCGTCTTTCTCATCGGAAACCGCCGGACGGATGGCCCGGAACACCAGAATCAGCCAGATGATCATTCCCGTGATGAGAAGGAGCTGCCAGGCAGATCCCCATGCGGTGAAGAAAATCCGCTGACCAGTCCGGCGCCAGATAGGAGCCGTGGCCCCAGATGGTGCCGATATGCTGCCCGCCCCGTCTGAAATAATAATTCTGCCCGTTGATGATGTCTTCGCCTGTCAGCAGCGTCTCACCGGACGGTGTTGCAAAAGTACTTCGATGTTCAGGAGCGCCGGTTCTCATTGTGTCTGTGCCGGTCTGTGCACTCCCTAACGCCCCAAAATAGTGATGAAATTATCCTTTAAGCTGCAAGCCGATATCTTTCCCGAAATTGACGGCATGCTCAAAGGCTTCATCATCTGGATTCCATTTTTCCCGCAGGCCGTCATTTAAGAGATCAAAACCGCCTTCTTTCAACCTTGT
The DNA here is from genome assembly GCA_046484745.1 of Desulfobacterales bacterium. GTDB lineage: Bacteria > Desulfobacterota > Desulfobacteria > Desulfobacterales > SURF-7 > JAQYVL01. The sequence goes on from JAWOIJ010000043.1 coordinate 50,496, forward strand.
GGATATGACCTTTATGGCTTCCCCACTCCAGCCATAACATCCAAATGCAGCGGCTTTCTTGTTTTTAAAGCCCAACCCCCGTATTTCTTCAAGAATACCGGCAACCGCCGAAAGTATTCCTTTATTGATTGTGGGCGATCCGACCAAGATGGCCTTTGATTTGAATATTTCCGTGATCACATCATTCTTGTCAGAACGTGCAACATTGAATAATTTAACCGACACTGTTTTATCGACAGCAGTGATCCCCGAGGCAATAGCTTCTGCTATTTTTCGTGTCCCATTCCACATAGTGTCATAAAGAATAGCGATCTGATTCTCAGCGTAATCATTTGCCCATGTAAGATATTTGTTTGCGATTTGCACCGGGTTGTCCCGCCATATCACCCCGTGGCTGGGGCAAATCATATCCACAGGCAAATTTAACGCCAATACGTCTTTGATCTTTTTATCCACCAGCTTGCTAAAAGGCGTTAAAATGTTGGCGTAATATTTAATCGCTTCCTGAAACAACTCTGCCTGATCGACCAGATCATTATACATCAGCTCAGACGCATAATGCTGCCCGAATGCATCGTTGCTGAATAAAATGTTATCCCCGGTCAAATAGCACATCATGCTGTCCGGCCAGTGAAGCATCTGGGCTTCGATAAAAACCAGATCCTTGGAGCCCAAATTAAGTTTATCGCCCGTTTTGACAACCTTAAAATTCCAATCCTGGTGATAATGTCCTTTTAAAGAGTTGACGCCGTTTCCGGTGCAATATATCGGCTTATCCGGGATGAGTTTCATCAATCCCGGCAGTGTGCCGCTGTGATCTGATTCCGCATGATTGACGATGATAAAATCAATTTTATCCAAAGGGATTTCTTTTCTGAGATTTTCTACAAATTCATCGGAAAATTTTGACCACACCGTATCAATCAAAACAGTCTTATCGTCTCTGACCAGATAGGAATTGTAGCTTGACCCCCGATGCGTGGAATATTCTTCTCCATGGAATTTTCTTAATTCCCAATCAATTTTACCAACCCAGGTGATACCTTCCTTAATTGTAAAGCTCATGGTCGTCTCCTTGTTTCACTGTTTCCAATGGATACATTCAACCGGGCAACTGTCTATTGCTTCCTGAATACAGTCCTCAGGCCCTCCCTCATCGAG